>JAHEBQ010000022.1 GCA_024642205.1 Planctomycetaceae bacterium
TGACAATTGAGTTTATACGTCTTCGGCGGAGTCGGAACGACGGGTTCAGCGATCGATCGTGGCATTGGATTCCGCGGTCTGTTCCAGGCGTCGGAAATCTTCAATCCGGGCAATATACTGCTGGGTCATGTCGACCGAATCAAGATCCGTCGCTTCGACCACAAAGTACCGACTGGAAGAACCTGGGAGCGGTCGAGGCACTGAAAACTCCAGGACGACCATTGGACTGAGTTTCGTGTCCTGGCTCGATGCCTCAACTCGCAGGAACTTGATTCGTCTTGGAAAATAGTCCAGGTCCTTGTCATGGCGAAAGACCAATTCTACTGCGTGCGGCAATTGGCCGGGCACCTGGCTCCATCGGCTGGTCCGGCCTTCGACCGGGTTGTCTGGATCGTTTTCCACGCCAACAATTTGTCGCAGCGCGGCGTCATCCCAACTCCCTCGCAGCGTGACGCTGGAATCATCACCATATTCGATTTCGCCAAAATTGAATGCCGAAGCCAAATGCTGAAACAAACTGGCAATCCCTCCCGAGGCAACCCAGCCGGTCGGCGTGATTCCGCTGCCACGTTCACCTGCCTTTTCTCTTACTCGCAGCAAATCCACAAATTCCAATTCACGCTGATCGCCTGAAGATTGGAATTTGTAGACAAACCGACCATCGCAAAGCTGAATGACCGAGGGTGAATTGGCGAGAGTCGCGAAGCTGAGTTCAATGCGTGACTTGTGACTCCCCTGCCCCATTTGGTAGTAGTCACCGGACGCCGATACGACTTGTCCGAACAAGTTGCCCGTCAATTCAATCGACGCACCGATTGGCTGAGATTGGGATACTTTTTTGGACAGCTCGGCAAGAAAGCTGATGGCATGTGGATTGGAATCTTGATGAAAATACAAATCCGGATTCAACGGCAGCCTGTTCAGCGAGTTTCCCTCCGATGGCAAACTGCGTGGCATTTGATCTGAAACGCCTGCCTGATAGCTTGCCGGAACGACAGCATTGAATTCGCCGGCGACGCCGACTTCCAACGGGCCATGATTATCAAGGTTTCCAGCATCCAGTGGTGGAGAGTTTTCAACCCCGGAGGTCAGTTCGTTTGGAGGAGTCTGACTGGATTCTGTGGATTGAACGGAATCGGACTCAGATCGCGCGGATGACTCTGCCGGTCCCGAGAACTGGGAAAAGCATAGAAGGCATCCGGCTGCTAGCAGGGCGACGGCAAAGGGTAATTCCTGCTTCATGAAACGGATATGAGGATTTTTCCAAAGAAATGCGTTGTGACGGGCCGAACTAAGAATAACGTAACCAACCCGCGCAGGATTTGGTGCTCTGTTTGGGAGCGGCACATCTTAGAAGTGGCGAGTTTGCTGGTCTACGTCAGTTTGTTTTTTAAACGCAGCGAAAAACCAGACACATTTATGACACAGACTCTTGATTGCACGTGCCATGAGGCCCGGGCAGAGTCGGCACGCTGAAGCACATTTGCTTTGCAAAAACCTTTTAGGGGGAATCTGATGTACGCACGTTATGTAACGGGCATCACAATGCTGGCATTAGCCACATTGACTACCACGGCGCTCGCATATCAAGTGCCCGGAGCCCGCGTTGGAATTCCGGTTGGCCACAACTTGCCACCGGCGCAAATGCTCATGGAACCCGGACCTGGAGTTGGCGGTCCAGGCCCTGGTGTTCTGAATCGCTCATCACGGGGCGGACCCATGGACGGCGGAGCAGCCTGTGGACCGTTTGGTGCGGTCACCATGCAAAGCGTCCAGGTTCTGTTTGATCAGCCAAAGTTGATGAACATCTCCTGGGACGTGTCGGCGATCGGCCGTTATGATTCGACTCCATTGGTGGTTCCTGGCCGACAGAATTTCGCCCAGGGCGGAATCTTCCGCTTGAAAGTGACCAACATCGAAGGTCGTCCCGGAATGGAGCTTTACCCAACCCTTGAGATTGGAAAAGCGACAACTCGCACCGCGGCATATCTGTCCCACGCTGCGGTTCCGATTCAATTCAGTCAAGAAGACTTCGACCAGGTTGCCGCGGCAAACTTTGTCACCAAAGTCATCTATGTTCCCGATCCCGAGTACCAAGAGTTGGCCTTGGCAGGCGTTGACACCCTTGTCAGCACACGTCTGGATCCCGGCGTCGATCCGATCACGGAAGCTGATCGTCGCGGTTCGATTCTGGCAATCTTGCGAATCGGCAACAAGGACCTGGAAGTTCCCGGAGTTGATCCGGCGATTGCGGCCGGCGGATTGCCTGGCAACGCCGCCGGAACAGCGGATTACATCTCGGGGGTAACAGGGCCGAATTATGGCATGCCTTACACTGGAACCAACATCGGTCTGCCCGGTCCACCTCACGTTCCACTTGGTGGACCTGCCGGACTTCGTCGTTATGACATGTACAATCACACTGCGATGCAGATTCCAGGACCAACGCCACAAGTTGACGTACATCTTCGACAGAAACCAGGCTTGAGTTATCCGCAACCAGTGGACAAAGTTCTGATTGAGGAAAACACGATCCGACCGCCGCGTTACAACACCCAACCGCCAGCGGACATGGTTCGCGGAATTCTACCGCCTGACTGTCCTCCGTCCGAAGCGGCTCACCGATTCCGTCGCTGATGATGGATTGAAAAGTCACGAGCCGCGAATGGCGCAAGCTTTCGCGGCTCGTTTTTTTCCTTTTCGCGATCACTACCAAATGCGGCAGTTGATTTTCGCGAACCGTCGCCGGCCAACTCTACGATTCCATTCGAGTTACCATGATGAAGCAATTCATTGCATCAAGAATCATCTGCTTGTCGATCGCGTCAACGTTGTGGGTGGCTGCATCGTTGGCCAATGCACAACAACCGGTTCGGCATGAGTTGATTCGAGGCGACATGCCACCTGGTTTGGCTGCGGACTATTATCGATTGAGTAACCCGTCGATTGCCAACCACGTACAACCGGTTCGTGTGATCGGTCCGGCGGGTTCGCAGGTCGATGTTGCGGTTCAAGACGGATTCGCCCAGACGAACGCATCGCGGGTTTCGCTTGGCATGATGGTCGGGCCGGTGTATCGTTTCAAGGTAACCCACATCCCCCAGCACGCGGATAAAGAGCTCTATCCATCGATCGAAATCCTGAATCGGCTTTATCCACCGGAAGGTTTGGAAAATGAATTTCCCATCGAAGTCGTCATATCAGAGGACGACCTGAAACAGGCTATCGGCGGTCGCCTGGTCACGAAAGTGATTTACCTTGAGAATCCGGAAACCACCCTGCCCCATCGTCACATGGCTGACAAACAACCCTACTTCGATGTCGGTGGGAGTGCAGATCCGCTTCGATCGGCGGAGAAACTCGGCCGTCCGATGGCAATCCTGCGAATCGGTTCGCGAGTCCCCCTGCCCTCCGATCGGCTGGAACAATTCAACTTCAACGCGCCACAGGCAAATCTGTTGCCGGATCTCCAATCGCAACCTGCCGATGCAAAACTGAATAGCTCTGGTCAGGCTTTGCCACGGATCCAGGGTCAGCAGCTTCCAGCGGCCGACAACCGCTAATGACCGGTGGCATTCTTCGAATCGACTTTTTTTTTCGGAACGAACCATGAAACGCCAACACGCCAACTTTCCGAAGTTAACCGCCTGTTTTGCCGCGGTCGGCTGTTTGCTGTTTGGTTCGATACCGGCCAATGCCGATGAGGGATTGGAACGCCTCCTCAGGAGTGTGACGAGCGACAATCAGACAAATTCGGTGGTTCAGCAACCGCCTGGCACCAGCACCCCCACCGCCACTGGTGCGGGGATCGCATCCTCAACGTGTTCCGACGTGACCTGCATGACCCCGAATACGATCGAGTCGGCGGAAGGTACACACCCGGTGGCATATCATCCCCAGGAAGAAACCAACGATCGCGAACGAAGCGGGTTTGGCTCGCGTGATCAAACCGGTCCAAATCGCATCATTGCCTACCCGATACCACTGGCGACGGGAAAACAATATGGCGTTGCGAATCAAAAAGCCGATCTGAAAATGACTACCCCGGGATACAACAAGTGGAATCCCAGGGCGGGCCGCGACGAATACGTTTTTGATGGTCATGATCGTGGCGAAAAGGTTTACGTGGATGAGGACTGGAATGTCGGTGGACTGCAAACCGAAGATACTATTGGGCACTTTGATACGCTCGATGGCCGAAGACTGGTCACGCCAAGTAACCGGGTCGCGATCTATGCGCCCCGGTTTGGTGCGGTTCGCAAACTCGATGGCGTATTTAACGCCCGGTTGGAAACGCCAGTTGGTTCCCTGGAGGAGCAAACTCCAATCGCGCAAGCCGCCGGTAAGGATCAGTCATCGACAACCAAACAGAACTTTGCGCTCAACCGTTTCGACAGTTCAAAACGGGCAAGCGGTTTTGTTGATCGAACACGCGGAGTTCTCGCCGACTCCGTCGTGCACCTGTTTGGCGTCCGCAACTCGTTCCGTCCGTTCGAAAACCTGTCCCTGATCCGAATCGGCAAGTTCTCGAACGCGGAATCAGCGAGGCTGAATCTGGGTCTTCAGTCCGCGCTTGTCTGGGAAGACAACCTCGGCCTGCAGGTCGTTGTCAAAAAGGCTTCGCCGGTCATCGTGCGCGATGTCAAGACGGTTCAGGAACTGGTTCGAGTCGAGTCCGAAGACGGTTCGGCAATCCTGCGGGTGACCAAGATCGCTTCGAAGATCGCCGCGCGAACCGGCGAGGTTGTTGACTTTACGATCCGCTTTGACAACCTGAGCGGAAAACCAATTGGCAATGTGACGATCATCGACAACTTGACGCGCCGGCTGGAATACATTCCGGAATCCGCCGAGTCATCGCTTAAGGCGGATTTCATCCACGAAGACAACGATGGCGGCTCATTAATGCTTCGCTGGGAAATCACCGAACCTCTCGAACCGCATTCGGGCGGTCTCGTTCGCTTCCAATGCCGCGTGCGGTAGCTCCGTTACCACCCGCGATTGCGGGCGGCAAAGCCGAAACAAATCGCCGAAAATCAGGCGATTTCCAACCGGAATCATTACCGATTCACGGTGATCCGGGGACGTCTCCAGCAATCCGCGTCCCGAATTAAATCCTGGAAATCGTCGAAAAAAATCTTCCCCCATTCTTTACAAGCGGTTTTTCGTTCCATAGTTTGGGCGTCCGAGACTATTCGGCGCGGTTCTATTCTTACTTTTCAACAAGCTTTTCAAACGCGGGCCATTTAGGATCCCGACTCGCGCCGTTTCTCCTTGTTCATTGGATTCCCATTGGAAAGGACGGAGCGATGAAACTCCCGATCTCGAGTTGGAAGCAGACGCTTAGGATGCTCGGTTACCGCGTCGCAGGTAAATCTGGCGCTGATCGCCACCAGCCACACGTATCCAGTCGGAAGAGAGGAAAAAACCGTCGGTTCGATTTCTATGAGCTCCTTGAACCGCGTCAAATGCTCGCCGGAAATGCCTTGATCCACGTGGTGGATCGAGGTGAAGATTTGTCATTTCAATATGACCTCGACGGCAACTTGATTGACACCTTCTCGTTGCAGGATTCCAGCCAGGCTCAAGGCGCGACAACGTCGCCCGACGGCCGGTCGCTCTTTATCGTAAATTCGAACAAGAACGTCTTGGTCCTGGATCCAGAAAGCAATTCACATCTGGGGACCTGGCGGGCCAATGGTCCCGGATCGGTCGAAGGGATCGCGACCGACGGAACCCACATTTGGATTGTCGACAAAGGCCGTGATCGCGTGTTCTTCTTTGAATACGCGGCAGACAACCGTTGGGAACCACAATCTGCGACCGGAGACTTCCATCTTGCCAGCGGCAACAGAAAGCCAACCGGCATTACCACTGATGGCGAAACAATTTGGGTCGTGGACGAACAAGACATCGTATTCGTCTATGACACCCTGGGAAATTCGCTGGGATCTTGGCGACTGGATTCGGCAAATCGCAACCCGTCGGGCATCGCCATTGATCCCTCGGGAGGCGAGGGAATCTGGGTTCTTGATAAGTCGGACGAACGAGTCTATTTCTATTCACAAGGCCGCAACCACAGATCGGGCGACCAAGTGACCTCCAGCTCTTTCCTGCTTGATTCGAACCATCAGAGAGCAGAAGGGATTGCGATCAACCCCGCAGACGTCACGGTCGATCCTCCGAGCATACCGATCATCAATTCCATCTTTGAGGATAATGGAGTCAGTAATACTGACGGACTGACGAACGACTCAACGTTGTTGATTTCCGGCACGGCCGATCCGGGAAATACGGTCACCCTCACCGAAGCGAGCTACGGCGAATTGGGTTCTGCGACTGCTGACAACTCCGGTAACTGGATTGTCGATGCGACATCGATCACGTTGCCGGACGGAAACCACCTTTTGTTCGCTGTCGCGGAGGACGCGGTCGGAAATCGGTCACCATCCTCGTTTACCCTTGAAATCATCATCGACACCATCGCGCCTGAACCAGCGACGATCGTGAATATCGATTCTGATACCGGATCAATGCCGGACGATGGAGTTACAAGTGATTCAACATTGGGATTCAACGGCACGGCCGACCCCGGCTCCATCCTTTCGCTCATGGAGACAGGCCTGGGACCAGTCGGCACTGCAACTGCGGACATCTCGGGCTTTTGGCAGATCGATGCCGGCGGGTTTCCTTTGGTTGACGGGACATACCATTTTTTCATTTCTTCGGCAGACGAAGCAGGAAACACAAGCCAGTCGAATACCCTGGAAGTCCTGATCGATTCGGCGGCTCCCGAAATCCCCAGGATTGCCGCCATCAATGACGATAGCGGGATTAGCTCATCGGACGGCATTACCAACGACTCGACTCTCTCGATCACGGGACTATCTGAATCCTATGCGAGCGTTAGAGTTGTTGACACAATCATGGGTCTCGCCGGATCAACAGTTGCCGATGCAAATGGCGTCTGGGTCTTCAATCTACCGAAGCTTCCGGACGGAAGTCATGGGTTCACCGCGACTGCGGAAGACCGGGCCGGGAATATTTCGGACGCGTCAAGTACTTTCCTCATTGTTGTTGACACCATTGCCCCGGAAATACCGACGCTTGATTTGGATCCACTATTTGATTCGGCACCGGCCGGCGATAAGACAACCGACCTGTCCGTTGTCACTTTGAACGGCACAACGGAACCCGGCGTATCGGTCGTTTTGCAACGTGGTTTGGGCCCCATGGAAGGACCTGTCGCCAACACCGTCGCCTCTGCGAGTGGTGAATTCTCATTCCCCGGCGTTCTACTCGACTCCGGTGCGAATCAATTCCACGTGTTCGCCACGGATCTTGCGGACAATGAATCGGTTTTTGCACAAACGATCACCAAATCAACATCGGATATCGATCCGCCCGTCATTGTTGCGGGCTTACTGAATGACACTGGACTGGATACCGAAGACATGGCAACTACGGATCCGACGATCGTTGGATACATCTCGGATGCCAGCCCTCTCAACCATGTTGTCTTCTTTCTCTACAGTTTTGCGCTCGACGCGGAATACGATGTTGAGATCACGGCCGAGCTGGTAGACGGCGAATTCGAACTCGACCAGGCGTTTCTGGAAAACCTCGTGGGTGGGTCGTTGCCATACGGGCAATATTTATTTTGCGTCGACGCCGAAGACGTGTTTGGTAATGGTGATTTCGTTGACGGTGAATTCCTGTATCTGGAGGCGGATATAGGCGATGTCACTCCACCGGACGTCACGGTCGACCTGTTGTACGACACCGGCGCAAGTCCCACGGACGGAAAGACGAGCGATGGATCACTGACGGGAATGGTAGACGACCAAAGCCCGGTCCAGCTGACCGTGTTCATTGCCGACGCCAACGAAATCGAATCAGGCATCGAGCGGCAAGGTGACATTACGGACCTGCTTCAACCCAATGGAACATTTGTGATTGAGCAAGACCGGCTGGAACTGATTCTGGGCCGGCCCCTGGAGGACGAGACGTATTTCGTCACTGTCGAAGCAACCGATCAGGTCAACGTCGGCAGCGACAGTCTCCATTTTGATTACATTTCTCCGGTAAGTCCTCCCGTCATAATCTCGGTCGTTTCGGATACCGGTGTCAATCGAGGCGATGGAGTTACAAGCGACAAAACGCTATCGTTTTCTGGAACGGCCAGCCCCATGACCGAGATCGAATTGACAGAATTCACTCTGGGAAGCTTCGGGACCGTGCCTTCCGATAGCCATGGTGATTGGATTTTTCCGCTTTCCGGGCCGGGTCTGGCGGATGGCGTTTACGCATTCACTGCCCTTGCGAATGCGTCTGGCGAGCAAAGTGATCCTTCCAATGTCTTCATCGTGACGGTTGATACCGAATCTCCACGACGCGCGAATTTTGACCTGAATCCTGCGTTTGATACGGGAGTCGTGGGCGACTCTTACACAACGACAGGAACCGTAACACTCACCGGAATCACACAGCCCGACACCGAGGTCCGATTGCAAGGCACCGGACGAACGACGATCGCGGATGCCGAAGGCATGTTCAGCATGGCGAATGTGGAACTGGCACTTGGACGAAAAACCTACGAAATCGTGACAGTGGACACGGCCGGAAATAAAAGCGTTTCTCGAAAAAGCATCACCTACGATCAACCCATTACGCTTTCCGAATCCGGATTTGTTACCAGCGCGACACAGTTGATTGAACTTGGACAGGACTACGGAATCCGTACCGTGTCATTTCGAATTGACACTGATTTTGGCCCCTCTCCTTCGGGACTTGAAGATTCCTTCGCGGTTTACCTGGTCGATCCTGCCGACCATTCGTCAACATTACTTGACCGGGGTTTGCGAGGAACGTCTTTGTTCTCGTTGATTGGTGATCGGCCCGATTACCTGCCCGGCGATGTCCGGTTTGATGGCTCGTTGGTGGAAATCGATGTCTCCTCAATCGCTGAATCTTCCGAGGGCCTGCTGCTATTCCAGTTGATCAACAACGATGGCAACACATCGACGACGATCTCGATCAGCAATATTGGTTCCATCGTTGATGAAGACGGATCGGCCGGTCCTGTCATTGCCGCGCCGCCAATCGTTGCACCTGGCGCTCCGTTTGACGTTTCCGGTCTGGCGGCAAACATGGAACTCACCTTGCTGCATGAAAACATTCGCTACGATTCGAACATCAAACGCTACGACGCCGATCTTCGTGTCAGAAACGATGGTGCTGATCTTGGGCGCTCAATCGTGATCACATTCGAAAGCCTGGCAGGCGACGTGTCGTTGTTGAATGCATCGGGAATCGATGGCAGCGGCAATCCGTACGTCAGTATGCGGGAAGCGATTGCCGACCATGGCTTGTTGTCCGGACAGGTTTCTGACGCAGTGCACGTCGAGTTTTCGGCTCTGACGGTTTCACCGTTTGCCTTTTCACCGATCGTGTCCGACGGCGGGCCGAATGCCGCTCCCGATCTTGAACCAATCGGCATACTCAATGTGACTCCTGGACATGTCCTTCGGATTGACCTGTCCGCGACCGACGCCGACAGCGAGAACTTCTACTACTCGATCCTTCACACTGGCGATTTGCCAAACACGACATTGACCGCAACCGGACAGTTGGTCATCGCACCTGGTCCGGATCAGATCGGTAATTATACGTTTGCTGTCGTCGCCACCGATGGAGCCCTGTCCAGCTCACAACCTGTTACGCTCAATGTCGTTCCGGACGCGGTGACAACCACACGTATAAGCGGTTTGATCATGGATACCCATTCGGTTCCCCTGGCTGGGATCCTGGTTGGGCTGGGTGAGACTTCCGTCCTCACGGCAGCCGATGGTTCGTTTGAACTAGTGTTTGCCGGAGCGCTGCCGGACAACACCCTGAAGGTACACGGTGAGACCTATGCAGGTCCCGAAATCTATCCGTTGATTGCAGAAAAACTCTCGCTGCTTTACGGTCACGACGTCTACGAAAACGTCAACAACTTCATTGAACGGCCGATTTACTTACCAGCATTGGACATTGCCAATGGAGCAACGATTGATCCGGCGGCTGATATAACCGTCACGACTTCCGCGATACCAAACGCGTCGGTATTTGTGGCCGCCGGGACACTTGATACCCAAGAAGGCGGTG
The DNA here is from genome assembly GCA_024642205.1 of Planctomycetaceae bacterium. GTDB lineage: Bacteria > Planctomycetota > Planctomycetia > Pirellulales > Pirellulaceae > Mariniblastus. Next base: position 10,150 of record JAHEBQ010000022.1, read on the forward strand.
CATTTGAGGGGGTTCTCAGTATCACGGAGGTTCCAGCCGACTTTACGCCCGCGGCGTTACCTGCGGACCTGTTTCCGGACATGGTTGTCACGATTCAACCAGGCGAAATGGTTTTCACCACCCCTGCCCCGCTCAATCTTCCCAACCTTGCAGGCTATCTGCCTGGCACCGAAATGACACTCTGGTCAATCAATCCCCATACGGGACTTTTTGATGACGTCGGCGTGGGTCTTGTCGGCGCCGACGGAACGACCGTTGAAACGGTTTCGGGCGGGATCAACAACAGCAGTTGGCATTTCTTTGCGCCCGTCGGACCGGTGATTAAAGACCCGAAAGTGAATCCTCGCAACCAAGACAAAGCGTGCAATCTATGCGAAATGACTGACACGCCGAATGCTGACAATCAGTGGCAGGAAGTTGGCGAAGCGGTTCAGGGCGGACAAGAGCTCGATACCGGATTCATCCAAAAGCAAGTCGAAGCCGTGTTGGGAGCGAAACACAACAACCCGTCACCTGCAGCTGGTGGAAGCAACTATCGACCAGGCGGACTTGACGGTGGTTGGGGTACGGGTGGATCCAGCGTTCTTCCCAGTTCGGGCGACTTTGGCCCGTATGGGTCCTGGGGCAGTCGCAATGGCGCCTCGGTTTCTTTTTCCGCTCACGGTTCACAACCCAACGTCACGCCATCGAGTAATCCGATTCTCGCTGGAAATAATCGAAACGCCAACGACACGGAAGTCGCACTTCATTCAGGTGCGGTTTACCGAAGCCATGACCTCACGCCGTATCAGTCACTTGGTTCGTGGCATGGAATGAAGCTGAATTATGACTCGGAGCGTGCGGATGCTCGACCGATCGTCAGCACTGGTTTCAATAACATTCAGAACAATCTACCCGATCCAGTATTAGCGACAAAACTCACGCTCAGCCGTGGTAATCTCAGGGTAGAGGTCCCGGGCTTTACGGGTATTCAACCGGGATTAACGGGTGGAGAGCACTTCTTCCGCATCCCACTGGGTGCCCAGTCAATGGACGTTGCGATTCAGGCGGACATGCGAAGCTTGCCGACCGGTGTATATGAATATGAATCGACGAATCGTTTTATCGGAAACGCATCAGGTTCGTTCATCGGTACAGCTTCGATGGCAACCGACCGCTTGGTTCATGTCAATACATTGGCCAGCCCGTTTGGGGCTGGATGGGGACTCAGTGGGTTACTCGAAATCGTTGAAAACCCGGATGGTTCCGCACTGTTGATCGACGGTAACGGTGGCGAGTACTTGTTTGAAGCTCCCGCAATCGAGGGCGAAGCCTATGAATCCCCGGCCGGAGACTTCTCCGCCCTGGTTCAGCTCGGTGATGGAAGTTTTCAACGGACTCATGTTGATCAAACCGTTGAATTCTATGGATTGACGAACAAGCTGGCCAGCATTATCGATCGCAACGGGAACCTGACCCGGTTCCAATACGACGTCAACGACAACATTGAATTTATCATCGATCCGGTCGGGTTGACCACCATTTTTCGTTACGACGGTGGCCGGGTTGCCGAAATCGAAGATCCCACCGGACGGATCACGGCGTTTCGCTACCAGAACGGAAATCTTGTCAATATTCGGGATCCTGACAACACGTCTCGGACATTCTCTTATGATTCAATGAATCGATTGACCAGAGAAGTTGACAAGCTTGGTGAGGTGGAATCATTACAATACGGATTCTCTGGTCGAATCGGGTCCGTAACTCGTAAAGACCGATCCACGGTCAGTTACTCGCCGATTCAGCCTCAGGGACTCCGTCGCCCGGAGCAAACAAACCACCTGGCATCGCAAATTCCCGCTTCTGATTTCGGCTCGCTGGCTCTTGCCGCCAAAACGGATGCCAACGGCAATGTGACTGAACATATGCTGGACAAGCAGGGGCAGTTGCTTGGCTCAAACGATGCCGAAGGCGACTTGCCCGAATTAGCGAGAAACCAGAACAACCTTGTTGAGCGAGTGGTCGACGCTCGTGGAAATTTGACCATTTTCAACTACGACGATCGCGGAAATGTTGTCGCTGTGTCAGATGTGATTTCCCGTGGCTCCACGACGGATCCACTCTTTATCGATCCGATTTACCCCGTCGTTCAATTCACCAACGAAATAGTTGCGGCGGATATCAATGGCGACGGGTTTGTGGATGTCATTTCCGAAAGCGGAACCTTGGGTGACAGCGTTTCTGTTCAACTTGGAAACGGCGCTGGCGGTTTCAGTATTGGCGCAACTTACCGTGTCGTCGATCCGGTGTCATTGCAGGTTGCCGATGTCAACAATGATTCAAAACTTGATGTTGTCACTACCAACATCGGCAACCAGGTTTCCGTATTGCTGGGTAACGGCGACGGAACATTGCAAATCCCGGAATCCTATCCGGCAGGTTCGAGTCCAAATGAAATTCAGACCGCTGATTTCAACGGTGATGGCTTTGTCGACCTGGCAACGACGGACAGCGGGGGCGATACCGTTTCCATACTGCTGGGTGACGGGACTGGCCAGTTCAATTCACGGAGCAGCATGGCCGTCGCGGATTCGCCTCGCGCATTGGCGATCGGCGATATCAACAACGACGGTCTGCTCGACATCGTCGTGGGTAATCACGGAACAGCTAGTGGCCTCTCGATTCTCCTTGGCAACGGCGATGGGAGTTTTGCTCCGAGCACGTTTGTCCCAACGGACGCGGAAACAGAGTTTGTCGTTCTGGCCGACTTTACCGGCGATAACGATCTCGATGTCATTACGGGCGATTCAAACCTCGTGATGCTACGCGGGTGGGGAGATGGAACATTTGGAGCAGCCGAGATAACAAACACGGGCAGCACGACTGGCTCACTGAAATCAGTCCGTGCCATTCTGATCGACGTCGAATTGGATGGCGACCAGGATCTGATTTTCGCAGACTCTTCCATCGCAGCCATGCGGGTTTTTGAAAACGACGGCGCGGGAAACTTCAGACAGGGCCAGACCATTGCCACAGGTGGAAATTCGATGATGGCCGCCGATGTAAATTTCGATGGGGTTGAGGACATTATCACGTTAGCGACAGGGATTGTTTCCGTTATCGGAACGGGAGAGGGGTCATTTGTTGCCCCCCCCGTTCCGTCGACCGAAGGAACACCTGTTGGTGATGAACCAACCAGCCTTGCCGTTGCTGACTTCAACAATGATGGACATCAGGACATCGTCGTCGGCAGTCGGTTGGACAACCGGATCACCGTGATGCTCGGAGCGGGTGATGGTACACTGACTTCACTTACTCCGATTGCTTCGGCCGGACTTGTGGTTTCTGTCGCCGCGACTGACCTGAATAATGATGGCAATGCCGATCTGGTAACTGCGCACTACGATTTGGATAGAATTGAAGTGCGATATGGCGATGGATCCGGGGGGTTTTCAACGCCGGTTTCCGTCGTTTTCCCAGGCCAGGGACCTCTCGAAATCAAGTTTGGTGAATTCAACAACGACTCCAACCTGGATATCGCAATCGTCGGATACCGCGAATCTTCCGATCCTGGATTCTCGATCGCGTTTAGTAACGGCGACGGTACTTTTGCTGCCGGCCCATTGATCGGAGCAGCGTTCGAGGCTGCGACAATCGATGTTGGAGATATCAACGAGGACGGCAATCTTGACGTGGTGGTTGGTGTTTCTTATTTCGGTTCAGGAAATGCTGCGCGGCCTTATTTCGGTAACGGCGACGGAACATTTGTTGACCAAGGCCAATTGCCGTTCGGCGGCGGAGTTTTTGCAGGTCCACCGAAACAACTGAAACTGGTCGATCTGGATGACGATGGCGATCTCGAAATCATTGGGCTCGATGAAGGGGAAAACAGCCTCAAGGTTCTCCAGGGGACCGGAAACGGCGCGTTTGAGACCGTGGTTTCCTATGCGATGGACTCGGGCCCCGGCAGGCTGGAAACCGGCGACGTTAACGGTGACGGCATTCAGGACGTGATTGCGACCAACTTCGCCAGCAATCGCGTTTCAATTTTCCTGGGACGAGGCAATGGAACGCTGACTTCACGCCAGGATTTCGTCGTCGGGAATGGACCTTCTGGAATCAAGTTGGTTGACCTGGACGAAGACGGATCGCTGGATTTTGTAACTGCCGACTCGCGTGCCGATGCTATTTCGATCCGGATTAACTCGACCGACATTGCCAATCAGGCGGCTCAGGTTTTTGCCTACGATCCAGTCTTCAGTCAAGTCACAACTTCAATCGATGAAGAAGGACGCATGGTGATTTACGACATCGATTCTGCCAACGGAAACACGCTTTCGATGACGCAAGTGATTGGAATACCCGGCGGCGGTGACGATATTGTGACTTCCTTCACGTACACGTCTCATGGATTGATCGATACGGTGACCGATCCGCTCGGCCGCGTGACCGACATGGATTACAACGCCGCAGGCTTGCTGGCAAAAGTGACGTTTGCGGTTGGCACGAACGACGAAGCATCCATCAGCTACGAATATGACGCAGCCGGAAATCAGACAGCGATAATCGATGAGTTGGGGCATCGGACTGAAACCGTTTACGATGCCCTGAATCGCATGACGCAGATAATCGGAGCCGATCCTGACGGCGCGGGACCTCTTACCTCGCCGGTGACAACCAATACTTACGACGGCCAGGGAAATCTCGTCAAGGCAACCGATGCACTTAACAACACGACGCAGTTTTTCTATGACGAGCAATATCGATTGATTGAAACGATCGATGCCAATCTGAATTCGATTACGCACCAACACGACGCGGCAGGCAATTTGATTGCCACGATTGATCGACTGGGCCGCCGATCGGAGTTCGTTTATGACCAGCGAAACCGGTTGATTGAGACCATCGATGCAGCTGGCGGAAGGTCCAGCAAGTATTACGATCAGGACAACAATGTTGTCGCAATGGTTGACGCAAATGGAGTTATCACACGATACGTTTTTGATGCGCGCAACCGCCTTGTTCGAACCACCGATGCCCTGGGTGGCAGGGTGCGATACGAATACGACCGGGTCGACAACCTGGTTGCGATGATCGACGAGATTGGCCGCAGCACCGAGATGACATTCGATGACCTGAATCGAATAACCAGTACGACCCTTCCCAACCCAGACCCACTGGATTCGGAACTCGCTCCCGTCACGACGTTTGCGTATGACAACGCTGGTAATGTCATTTCGACGACAGACGCGCTTGGAAACACCACGACCAGGGGCTACGACGATCGCGATCGGTTGATCCTGGTGACTGAACCGGATCCCGATGACGCGGGACCATTGGCCCGTCCAGTCTGGATCAACGAATATGATGATTCAAATCGCCTGGTTCGAACAACGGATCCGCTGGGACGCGAATCAAGTTTTGTCTACGACGCATTGAATCGACTGTTGATCGAGACGCTGCCGGACCCGGACGGAGTTGGTCCTGAATTTTCTCCGCAGACGACCTACACGTACGATGCCGTTGACAACCGCCGAACCGAGACGGACGCCTTGGGTAACACCACGGTCATCGATTACGACCGTCTCTATCGGATTGTGTCCATCGTCCAGCCCGATCCAGACGATTCAGGACCGCTCCTCAACCCAACCACCACCTTTGTACTCGATGCGGAGGGACAAATCGAGAAATTGATCGACCCGCTCGGTCGGACTACGATCCATGCCTACGACCAACTGGGCCGGTTAGTCACTGAGACTCTGCCTGATTCCGATGGGCCCGGTCCGGAGTCTTCACCGGTGTTAACGCACGAATATGACGGAATCGGCAACCAGGTCGTGGCGACTGATGCTTTGGGCAATGCCACCCGATTCGTGTACGACGATCTTTACCGGTTGGTCCGGATCATCGAACCGGACCCCGACGGCGTGGCCGAACCCGAATTGAGTCCAACAAGGACGATGAAGTACGACGCCGCCCATCAGCTGGTGTCGACCTCGGATCCCCTGAATCGAACGACCACATACCAGTACGACGGGCTGGGGCGTGTGGTCCGCAAGACTTTTCCCGACCCCGACGGGATTGGCCCGGACATGTCGCCCGAGTTGACGTATGCGTACGACCTGATGAACAACCAGCTATCGGCGACCGACGCACTTGGTAACGCGACGGCATATGCTTACGATAATCTTTACCGATTGGTCAAGACGACGGAATCAGACCCGGATGGGGCGGGCCCGCAATCAAGCCCGGAAACAAATTACTTCTACGACATCGCGAGCCAGTTGCTTTCGACAAGTGATCCACTCAACCGCACAACGGTATACGAATACGACAATCTTGGCCGTTTGATTTCTGTCGGCTTTCCCGATCCGGACGGGGCTGGTCCCGATCGGTCGCCGGTCACGACCCACGTCTATGACCTGATGAACAACGAACTGTCGGTAACCGATGCGCTGGGCAACCTGACGCAGTTTGAGTACGACAATCTCTATCGAATGACAAGCACGATTCAAGCTGATCCTGATGGATCCGGGCCGCAAACCAACCCGATCTCGTTGTTTGAATTTGACATTGCCGGTCAAATGACGTCGAAAACAGATCCATTGGGGAGGGTGACCTCTTACGACTACGACCAATTGGGCCGCGTGGTGCGTGAAATCTACCCCGATCCCGACGGAGTTGGGCCCCTCGTGGCACCTGAAATGACTTATGAGTTTGATCGGATGAACAACCGTCTGTCGATGACCGATGCAGTTGGAAATCTCACGCGATATGAGTACGACAATCTCTACCGTTTAACCCGCATGATCGATTCAGATCCTGATGGTGACGGGCCAATCGCGAATCCAGTGACTCGGTATTCGTATGACATCGCCAGTCAGTTATTATCGACGGCCGATCCACTCAACCGCACAAGTTCAAGTGAATACGACAACCTCGGCCGTGTGATTCGAGTCACACAACCTGATCCTGATGGTAACGGGCCGCTGGCAGCGCCCCAAACGAGCTACGTTTATGACGCGATGAATAACCTGTTGTCGATGACCGACCCGTTGGGTCACGTCACCTGGTCAGAATACGACAATCTCTATCGCGTCGTCCGGGTGATCGGAGAAGATCTCGATGGAACGGGTCCCTTGACCCATCCGACCACCGACTATGCTTATGACCTGGTCGACAATTTGCTTTCGCTGCAGGACTCCAGCGGAAATCAGACGCAATACGCTTACGACGACCTGGACCGTGTATTTGAGGAAATGGTGGAGCTGGAGTCCGGAACAATCGCTGCCCGTCAATTTGAATACGACGCGGAAGACAACTTGATTCGTCGCACGGATCGCAACAACCGCGTGATTGAATATGAATACGACGTCATCTATCGGAGGATTGAAGAGAGGTGGTTGGATGCGGCAAACGACCTGGTCAACAAGATTCAGTTCGAATTTGACGAAGCAAATCAGATGCTGCGGGCCGAAGACTTGACGATCGGCTCACGCCACACCTATGCGTATGATGACCTCGGTCGCGTAACCCAGTCGGTGGTCAACAATGGTGGACCGGAGGTAGAGTTTACCAACGCTTACGACTCGCAAAGCCGACCGGTTGCGAGCATGGTTGCCCTTGGCGGCGTTAATGACTTTCGCAATATTTTCACCTATGACGGAGTAAACCGGCTGATCCGTTTGGACCAAGACTCGCAAGCTGGTGGAAGCGAGGTTGCCGACAAGCGAGTCGATTTTGGCTATTTTGCCGACGACCAGCTGAGCCTGATTTCACGGTACAAGCATGGAGACGGAGGTGTCAGCAACGTGGTGCTGCAATCAGCGTACAGTTACGACGGGATCGGCCGACTGAACAATTTGATTCACTCAAGTCCGGCAGACACGATCAGTGATTACGATTGGACCTACGATGCAGCCAGTCGAATCACCCAGCTCGCCAATTCCGTCGACGGCTTGAGCAGCTTCCGTTACGACAATACCAACCAATTGACCGGCGCAACGCATGCCGCCCGATCCGATGAAGCTTATGACCATGACGAAGATGGAAACCGAATCAATGCCGGTTATTCAACCGGGCTTCACAACCGTCTCACGACTGATGAGACCTATCTCTATGACTACGACGCGGAAGGAAATCGCACCAAGCGAACCAATATCGCAACCGGCGCAGTCACCAGATACTTTTGGGACTATCGCAATCGCCTGGTTTCCGTCACAGAACAACCAAGTGACGGCGGTGCGGTTACGCACCGGGTTGAACATCGTTACGACGTATTCAATCGCTGGATATCGAAGACAGTCGATGCCGATGGTGACGGAACAGGTGTTTCGGCAGCAACTCGCTACGAGTACAACGGCAACCAGGTCGTCTTGGCGATCGATGAATTCGGCTCCGTAACCAATCGTTATCTCTGGGTGCCGGGAGTCGACGTGTTATTAGCGGACGAGCAAGTCGGCAATCAAGTCTACTGGACCGCATCCGATCACCTGGGGTCAGTTCGCGACGTCATTGATTCAAACGGCAACGTGGCTAATCACATCATTTACGATGCCTTCGGAAACATTGTCAGTGAAACGGTTCAGGCGGTTGATGTCCTGGTTGGCTTTACCGGGCGCCCGTGGGATGAAGCGACTGGCCTGCAGAACAATCTCCACCGATGGCTAGACCCGACAGCCGGGCGCTGGCTTAACGAAGACCCGGTTGCCTTCCAGGCTGGTGATACCAACCTTTATCGCTACGTCGGCAATAACTCAACCAACCTCACCGACCCGGAAGGACTGGTCGATTTCTGGAATTCAAGGCTGGGCAGAGGCTTGTTTCGAATCTACCATCAGCCACTTGAGTCAGCACGGGTTTTTGTCGATCCGGTAAAAAGATCGCTCGAGAAAACAGAAATGGGACGCTTCGGTTTGGACGTCGGGGAAACAACATTGGATGTTGGGGGGACACTCGGGAAAGCCTTCTATGTGGATGCCCTGCCCTACCTGTTGAACGACATCGGCCCAGCAATGGGAGAGTTGGCCGCCATTCAAGGTACAAGACTTATGGGCAACGCGGGGCTTGCGGAAAAAATCCACAGGAATTCGCGATTCAGCCAAACCCGGGCACTGGAAAGATATATCGCCAATCATGGAGCGGTCAAAGCGCGAACGATGTTGGAAGAGGCATTGGTCTATGCGGATCTTGCAGCCCACGTTTACTCAGGGGCCCAAGGCTCTACGGTGCAAGAATTCGAGTTGATGAAGCGATATGAAGATGAAGTCTGGCACAATTCAGGTTTCCAAGCCGGTTTATATCACAACTCGCAAACAGGCAAATACGTTCTGGCTTTTGAGGGAACCAATCCCGCACTCTCCAGTCGAGACGGAATTCGCGACATTTGTCAGGACCTGAAGCAGGGATTTGGAAGAAAAACTGAGCAATATGAACTGGCGATCAAACTAGCTGAGAGAATCAAAAAACGGTACGGCGATGAACTCATTTTGTCGGGACATTCCCTGGGTGGTGGTTTGGCGACGGCGGCAGCATTGGTGCACAACCTGCCTGCCTATGTTATCGATCCGGCTGGCGTTCACCCGAAAACGATAGGTCGTCACGGCGCTGATTTCTCTCGTGCGAATGAACTGGTAAATGGAGTTCGATTACACGGAGAATTCTTGACAACGATTGTGAACACTGCACCTGGTGCCGCGCCAACTCAGGGCAACATCAATACAATTCCGGCCTCAAAGTTCCATGATCCGTTCAGCGGACACAGTTCTGCGCTGGCCGCCAATTACGTTAGAGATCTCCTTGGAATCCCGAGGCCTCCAGAGGATTAGAATGCGATTCCAATCAACCCGCAAAACAGACAGAACGTTGATTTGGTTCAACGACCGGAGATGACCGACAATCCGGATAACCCGACCAAACCAAACCAAAATGAACCGGACCAGTGCCGGTGTTGTTCCCTGTCCGAGTCTTGAAAACCTAGTCTTGAAGAGGATTTTCCACAAAGGGATTGGAATTGACATGATGCTTGGAAATGCAAATTCGGCTTGCTTGTCAGGTGTTTTGCTGGCCTGCGTGGTGGCGACCTGTGGTTGCGGCCCCAGTTCGGGCTACACCAACATCGATGGCGATTGGTGCTATGTGCTGCTGCGAGGGATTGGCGACGCACCGATCCATGAACCGTTACACGCCGACAACGAGACGTTTCAGGTTTTTTCACCGGTTGGATACGCCAAAGACAGGCATCGCGTTTTCTATCAAGGCCGGGCGATCGAAGGTGCTCATTCGGCGACATTTCATGTTGATGACGATGAGTACGCTCGCGACCAGCAGCATGTCTATTTCCAGGGCGTGATCGTGCAACGAGCCAATCCTGCGACCTTTCGCATTCTCGCGTATCCCTATGGAAAGGACGACAAACTCGCCTTTTGCGGAACGCTCCCGATGACCGTCGACGATGTTGGTAGTTTTCGTGTGATCAAGCCTGGAGTAAACACCCATTCCTCGGTAGCAGGATCCGATTCACTGGGGTATTTAGATAACTACCACGAAGAGCTGGATCCGAAACTCGATCTCGTTTATGGAACGCAGTGTCGTGCTCGCACCGACAACCAGAAGTTCCAGGGGCCGATTCGAGTCGAATAACGATTGGCTTCGCGGCATCCCTTTGTTCCCCTCAACTCCCGCGTTGGCCGCCGCGGCATTCTCGATTTTGCCCAGGCGAATACCCTGGCAATCCAAGCGTTAAATGGTTTTGGCCAATTGTTATCGACGCTGTTTGTTGAGAAAACAGATTGACGTAGGGTTTGTTGGAACACGTTCGGTTTGCTCTGTTTGAGGACAGAGTTCATGGACGATCCACTGCGACGATTCAACGTCACTTCTTTTCCAGCTGAAACCGGACCACCATGGATTCTCCTTCGTTGAAGAATCGCCATGTCGCGGCGATGAATACGAGATGCCGGTTGTAATTTCGCACGCCGCCGGATTTGATGGCGACCTCTTTGTTTTCGACCAGGTTGTCGTACCAACAACGGAGTGTGGGTCGATAATCCTGGATCGTCTGCCGGACGATTCGGAACCCGGCGTCTTCAAACGCCTTGACATGGAAGTGATAAGAAGCAAGTTGAGAACCTGGAAAACAGAGTTGTCCCGCTATCGCGGAAACGGGAACTCCGTCCTGAAGAAGACAGAAGAAATGTTTGACCAGTCGTCCGCCGGGGCGCAGGGCCAAATGAAGCTTGCTCAGTAATCCCGGAATTTCCGTCGGGCGGACGTGTTCCCACGCCCCAATCGAATAGATTTTGTCATATGCTTCGCGGGGATACTCCCTGGTGATAAAGTCCGCAAATTCAACATCAAATCCGAACTGTCGCTGGTTGAAATCAAATTGATCCCGGGAAAGCGTGCAGCCATGCAATCGATGCTTTTCACCGGTCCTCTCGGCGATAACTCTCAGCATCGAGCACCAACCGGAACCAAGTTCGAGAATCTCGTCGCCGGCCCTCGGTTCGATCAAATCCAGGATAGCCTTGGCTTTGTTTTCCTGGGCCTGTTCAAGCGTTTCGGTCGCACTCAGGAAATCGGCGCAACTGTAAAACATGAATTTCTTGTCGAGCATCGCGGCATAAAAATCGTTTGAGACATCGTAATGCTCGGCAATTCCCGATTGGTGCGATTCGATCAACCTTCGTGACAAGAGCAACCGACGAACGAATTCGGGTGGATAGTTGAGTCGCAACCAATCGGCAACCGGGTTCCATTGATATTGAATCAATTCCCAACATCGGACCGGCTCGAGGGGCTCGGGAATACGAATCAGCTGGTTTGCGTACCCATAGCTTGGTCCATACAACAGGGACTCCAGAAAAAACAGCGAGTATCGTTTGATCGGATGCATAGTGGTACCTGCTGAAATTTGCGTGCGCTCACGCTGGAGACAAGCTTTGCTGGAATTCCTGTTTGACGAGGCAGCACGACCGACGTTTGCTCGCAAAGGCCCGTTTGCCGGAATGCCACACTTTCGACGACAGCGAGATTTCCGGGTCTTCGGTGAGAAAGGTTTGACTTGTCTTCAGCTGGCTGGTCACCCTGACCAGCGGGACACAGGCTACTTCTACTTGGATCGCGAGGAGGTTGGCAACGACCTTTCCGTCCGGGTTGCATCCAGGTAACCGAGTGAAGTCAGAAATCTGTCCATTTCAGCCACCGTTTTCTGATAGTACTCATCGCCGGCTTTGTTTGCATTGAAAAACCCATGGCGTTGCCCTTCGTATCCGACCAGCTCACAACGATTGCCATTGTCGACCATCTTCCTGGCGAATAATTCGGCAGTTGCATAGGGCACGGTGGTGTCAGACTTGCCATGGAAAATAATGGCTGGCGGGGCGTTGGCAGAGACGTTGTGGTAGGGCGAAACTTTAACCGGGTCAACGCCGGAAGCGTCCTTGAACCTTTCCGCCCTCTCTTCGTCAAAAAACTGCTGGCCATCGACCGGAGCCAACACCAGCGCCGGGTTGAACAGAAGCATCGCATTGGGTCGGCAACTTATTTTCATGTTGTCCGTGGATTCGTCAAACTCCGGTAACAACGCGGTTGCGGCCGCCAAATGCCCGCCTGCCGAACCGCCACCTGCCACGATCCGGTCGGGATCGACTCCCAGTCGATCTGCGTTTTCACGAACCCACCGAATTGCAGACTTTGCGTCCGCAATGCAAGCGGTCATTTTGACGTTGTGGCGGGATGAAACACGATAGTCGACGACGATCCCGACGACACCCCGTTGAACCAGGTGCTGGCAATGAGGGACGAATTGGGTAGGCGAGCCACTTCGCCATCCTCCACCAAAAAAGAACACGGCCGCGGGCCGCTTGCTGGTTTTGTCGCTGGTTTTCGGTTCGAAAATCCAAACGTTAAGTTCAACGTCGCCGACCGTTTTGTAAACTTCAACCTGGGCCTCGGCAATCTCGGGAGGGTATTGCTTTGGTTGGCGTTGGGTTGCCTTGGCTGAAGCTTTCCGTTTTTGCTTGGCTGGCTGTTCCTGGGCAACTGCGACAAGTCCGACCAGTAGTACCAACATTATCGGCAACAGGGATTTGACTCGACTCATTTCTGGCTCCATGCGAACTGCTTTGAACTTGAGTGACGGGATCGTATTATACGGAAGTCCAGATTCAATTCAAAAAGATCTCCCAGTATCGTGCTTGATTGGGCAGGCCGACACCGAATCTGGATATTACCTACTGAGAATTTTCTTGACTCATGGTCTACGACCACCCTGTCTCCCGAACGCGAATGTGACCTCAAATTACGAAACTGGAACGGCGATTCTATTCCGGTTGAACGCGAGTATCAATCAAATCACCGATCCTTGTCACCGCGATGTTAAGCGAAATGGCCGCCATTTGAAAATTCGTATGCGATGAAATCTCCGGTTGGATTTCCTGAAAAAGTTCGTTGGCGGTACGAAGTTTCTTGAGTTTTTTTTTGGCTTGCCTGAGATATTTCTCGTGATCGCCATCGCGGAGGGGACCACCCAGGGCCAACATGTAGTCGTACAACGCGCGTTGAACGTCCTGTAGCTCATCGTCCTCTTCGGCTTCTTCACAATGTTTCAGAAAAGCCCGGACCATCCACACATGGCTGAGCAGGGCGTCGATCTGTTCGACAAATTGTGCATCGGTTTGAGGAGTTGAGTTCATATTCGATGAGCATTGAGCGGTTCATGTCCAATCGAAAACGCTTCCGTAGATCCGACGAATTGTATACAAGTCCCGATTACCGCAATCTTCCGGCAGTCAGGATTTATTCCCAGGATGGAGGCCCGATTCGGAATGGGAATCATCACCTGAATCCGTCGTTACCGCGGCATGCGAATCGCCGGTCGCGGGCTTTGCGGGCGCGTGGCCATGGGGCGTGAACCCAGCGGTCAAGCAAATCCCGATGACCACGAGTACCATCCCGACCCACATCAAGGGGTTAACCGATTCTCCTGCGTGCAAGCTGAAATACGCGGCGATCGCATTGACGGTCACCGCGCCTCCGAAAACGATGGGCATCACATAAGCAGGTTTGCCGCCGGCTTTCGTGAGCGCAAATGTCAAACCCAACGCACCGAGGGCACCAAGACAACCTGCCAGGAAGCCCCACTTCATCGAAGGAAAGTACTCCCCTCCATAATTGAAATTGTCGTGGAAGACGAACTTCATCATCAAGGCACCTCCCGCAATCGCGATCACCAGATAGGCAACGCCGATAAACAGATAGGGCTTGAATGGTCCCCACTCACGATTGGGAGCCCGTGCGTTTGTTAATGTCGGACCGTACAAGCCCCAACAAATGGCAACGCATAAAGCACAAAAAACGGCAAACCACTTCATTTTGCGACTCCGGATAATCGATTCAGGCACGCTAATTTTGTAATCCACTCCTTGGGTTGGAACAAGGTTAGACATTGGAAAAAACGCCAGACCGAGAATTTTGCCGCCGCCTCGAAAACCCATCCCAGGAACAAATCGACGACATCAGGTTCCGCGTCGATTTCCGAACCACTGGATATGCATCCGGGGGCAGAACGTGAAGCCATTCACGTTGCAAAACGGTTCGAGCCACTGCGCCCGCTTTTCCAACTCGACCAGATCGACTCCCTGCGGCATCAGCAAAACCCGAGATGGATCAATAGCCCCAAGCTGCTCAAGGTAGGCCAAGACCTCATCGATGTCCGCTGGCTGATCCATGACAAACTTCAACTGGAAATCGTATTTCTGAACCAGCTGTTTGACGACATTGGGGCGATAACGTGCGGACTGGTGTCTTTCTCTCCACTCCCCTGCCCTGCTTGTCTCAGGATCGGAGTTGGAGAACTTCGGACTGACGGACATCAGATCGCAAGGCAACTCACGGAAGATTGTGCCTGCTGTTTCGATCGTAATATGAAACTGGGAGCTGTGGATTTGCAGACAAAGTTCGTCAATCTCACGGGGCAGCATTGGTTCGCCGCCGGTAATGACAACATGCTGAGCCCCTTCGGCGATACCGAGAATCCGTTGTACGATTTGCTGGACCGATCGCTGGTTTCCTGTGGGCTCCCACGAGGCGTAGGGTGTATCGCAAAAACTGCACCGCAAATTGCAACCACTGGTGCGAACAAACACGCTGGGTGTACCGGTCAGCAGCCCTTCTCCTTGTCGTGAGCGATAAATTTCGGAAATCAGCATTGCCCGCTGGTCTGTTGGCTGTGATTGAGTATGTTGGCAGTGTTGGTGAACCAGCTTCCGGCTCGGTTATCGCCAAGCAATCATTACGTTGGCGACGACTGTACCAAGAGCAAAATTGTACCGATGACCCCTAGCTTTCGCGACACGCTGGAGACGTTTGAGAACTCCTATCCCGATCGAAACTACACGATTGAGATCATTTGCCCCGAATTTACTTCGGTTTGCCCCAAAACCGGTCAGCCCGATTTTGGCATGCTGACGTTTGAGTACATTCCCGACAAACTGTGTGTGGAGTTGAAGAGTCTAAAGCTGTATCTGCAGTTGTACCGCAATAAAGGCATTTTTTACGAAAAAGTCTCCAACATGATCCTCGATGATTTCGTGGCGGCTACTCAACCAAGGCAGGCGATGTTGACCGCTGAGTTTACTCCACGCGGTGGTATTTCTTCCATCATCAAGGTCCAATATGCGATTGAGCAGGCGTAGGGAACTGAGTCGGCGACGAACGCCTCTGGTCAACATGTCCGTTGTCCGAGGGCAAACGCCAGCGGCTCACGTTTTTATTCGCCGGGGCAAATGCCTGCGGTTCACTAATTCACTTGCCTGAGGCTGGCGTCTCAGGTGCCCATGGATTGACTCATGAAACAACCTGCCGTCCTGCTTTCAGGTTTTTCCGACGAAGCAGCCAATCAAAAAACACTGGATCAACAGTTTTCCGCTTTTGCGGCGTTGGGGTTGCGATATTTCTCCATTCGATTTGTCGATGCGGGCAATGGCGTCAAAAACGTCATGGGACTTGCGCCGGACGAATTGGAGGCGGTCAAGCAAAAAATCGACGAGTATGGCTTGAGCGTTTCTTCTTTGGGTTCACCGATCGGCAAAGTCAAACTCTGTGATATCGACGATGGAACGACGACCGCTTATCGCCCGTTCGATCAGTACATTGTCGAGGAGGTTCCGCGGGCTTGCGAGTTAGCGAACTCGTTTGGCAGCAAATTGATTCGAGGGTTTTCATTTTACCACCCCAAGGCATCATCGCTTGACGAGCACTTTGGTCAGGCGACGGACCAAGTTGGCAAAATTGCGGAAGTCTGCGACTCCCACGGTTTGACTTACGGTCTGGAAGTGGAAGCAAACCTGGTTGGCCAGAATGGCGAGTTGCTTGCGAAAATGCATCAACAGATCAACAGCGATGCGCTGGTGTTGATTTTTGATGGCGGTAACCTTGTCACCATGGGTTATTCCGCCGATGAGGTTTTTGAGCAATACGAGCTAATGAAGCCAGGTTTGGGTTGGCTGCACATCAAGGATTTCCTTAACCCGCAAACCGGGAAAGTCGATCACGTGGATGAGGAAGCGCTCAAACACTTCGTGCCTGCAGACATCGGCGATTCGGGTCATCAGAAAATCCTTGCCGACCTGGCAGGTTTTCTTCCGCACCTGGAATCTCGGATGGTTGCGCGCGGTGTGCCGGGCGTTTTCCTGGACCTGGAACCCCACGTCAAAGGTGGCGGACAGTTTGGTGGCTTCAGTGGCCCAGACGGCTTCGGGGTGGCCTTGCGGGCCCTCTGTCGAGTTTGCGATCAGGCAGGGATTGGGTACCGATTGCGCGACTTTTCGGACATTCAAAAGGATCGCGGGTTCTAGATCTGGCTTGGCAATCCAGAATTGACGTGTCCCGTTCAAGGTTTCAGACTGAGAAGCCTGCGACTGGCCGACTCCTCTTCCAAAAGCCCCAACAAGAAACGCGTCTCGCTTGATCGCGGACGCGTTGTCGGTTGGCAAAATGTCGAGTTGCTGAAGATGTTACCAGGTCAAACGTTTGTCTCGGCAACGGGTTTCATCGACTTTCTGGTTTTAGCTGTCTGGCTGGTCTTTTTTTCATTCCCGGTTATCGATTCCATCATTTCATTGAATCTCATAGTCAGGTAAAACCGGAAACCAAGAAACCCTGCGGTTCCTGTGCAGATCAGGCCCACCAGGAAACCGGTATCCATAAACGCTTTGGAATTCACAAGGAAATAGTAGATCGCCATAAAGAAGCTGCACACCGCGATCCCAATCTGAACATAGCCCAACTCCTTGCGCCGGATTTTCTCACTTGCATGAACGGCGTTTCGAGACGTCGAGTTGGCGAGCTCACGCATTGCGCTGAGTTCGAATTTCTGTGCCTTGCGAGCCGGTTTGAACTCGTCAGGCTTCAAGGGATTTTTGGGAGGGACAAACTCAATCTCCCCTTCCGCTGTTTCCGCTTTGGGCTTGGGAGGTGCTTGCGCAACAACTCGCTTGACTTGCGATATCGGCTCTCCTGCCCGCATGCGGTTGAGTAGCTGAGACATGTAATCATCGACATCGTCGGCTGATTCGACAGACTCGACGGGTTCGAGCGGTTCCGCCGATGCTGCCACGACAGGTTCGGACGGGGATTCGTCGAATTCATCATCTGCGGGAATGCCGCTCCACTGCCCTTCGGCCTTCATCCGTGCCAACAAATCAGCAACGCTGGATGTCGAATTGCTGGCTGGTTCTACAGCAGCGGCCGTTTCCTCGGAATTTTCTTCAACCTGTTGCTCATCCAAGGGTTGGTCATCGAAAGCGATGTCGCCAAGTAATTGACTGGCGAGTGAGCCGGGTTCAGGCGTCTCACTCATACCAGGCATTGTATAATCTGCGAACGAATCAAAACCTTCATTCAGGCCGTGGGTCGGAGTGTCGAATGATTCGAGTGGCTGCTCGTTCGCAGTATGTTCTATCGAGGACTCAATCCTGTCCGCATCCGTTTCGGCAAAGCTACCGCCAAAGACACGTTCCATTTCGGAAAGTCGTGAGTCAATCTGGTTCAGTGTGTCGACGTTCATTTCCGGCTGAGCGTCTCTAAATTCTGCGTCGGAATTCAACGCGTCAACCGCGTCGATTTCCGGTTCCTGATCAAAGGTCAGGATCTTTTCTTCGTCATCATCGAGATGCGAATACAAGTCACTCAGCGGCTGCAATATCGTTTCTTGATCGGCTCCGCCGGGATCGGTTGAATCGTTCATTGGATCGTGAACAAATTCTTCTTCGCACAGGGATTCTTCCTGGCACTGGGATTCTTCCTGGCGCTGGGATTCTTCCTGGTACCGGGATGCTTCCTCGTGCCGGGATTCACTTTCGCTCTGGTCAACTGCGAGCTGCTGCTCCCACGTATTGGGTGCAGCAAATGACTCTTCCTGGCCGCGGGCGTGATCGACATTGACCTGGGAGAGCGATACGAGCTGGAAGATCTGCTCGGACAGAGTTCCCAGCCGATCCTCAAGCTGGTCAAACCGCCTTTGAATCAGGCAGTTCTGAGTTTCAATTCCCTTGACTTGCGATTCGATCAATTCAACACGACGCTCGTCGTACGGGAGCGAGGGATGTTCGGCGAACGCTTGACGCTCGCTTGCCAACGTCTCCGGATTTGATTCCGGTAGTTCTGCTTCCGGTTCCTGTTGGTCTTGCGGGTCTTGTTGATGGTCGTCGGCTTCCCAACCGATTTCCTGGACGCCTTGCGTTTGGTCGGCCAGTGGATCGCGATGATGGTAGCATTCTGATTCAGGATCAGATTGGTCGTCCTGAGCCTCGTCTTTTTTCTGGCAGGCTGATTCGACCCAACCCAACTGGGCGACTTCAACCGTCACGGAGTTTGGAAACTCAATCCGATCCCCTTCTTTCAACCAGTGAACCGTGCTGGCAATTCCATTGACTGACACGTTGTCGCCGTAGCTTCGAACGGCGGCGCCGTCAGGTCCCCGAAAAATTGCGTATTGAGGTTGTTCAACAACATCTCCGTCATAACTTTCTTCGATACCCAGAAAACACTTGTGCGTCTTCACAGGAATCAGTTCTCCGTCGCGCTGCCCACCGGTCAGGCGAAGCACAAGATCATTCACTGGAAAATGGGATAGAGCAGTCATGGGAAATTCTTTGGATAGCTTTTACTTGCCGAAGATAGCCGTTTCACAGCGGATGTGACGATGGCTTGATTCGTTCGATTTTTTCGTACAAGCATGTAGCTTTCCGACTCGCGATGGTCAAACACGGCGCTACCAATTAGTCAAAAAAAGTCCACGGGAATGGTCTAACAGGGACAATCCGACCAACCGGAGCACCAGCAGCCTTCACGTCATGATTGGTCCGTCGCAAACATCGGCCTGGCCAAACAATGTCAAGAGAGAATCCAAGTGTCGAGAACCAAGGATTCCCCTGTACCGAATCGCGGTCGAACGAAAACCGAATGGAAACCCGGTTTGCGTTTATTTTTTGCATCATCGGAGCGTCAATATTATTTCGAAAAATCCCGAATCAAACCAAACGCGTACTATAGTTCTGGGTGCCGAGAAGGCCCCAATCGCGATGGTTCGATCAAACCTGGACCAGAGTGAAACTGTCAAAACCAATTAGTGCGGACTCCAAACATGACACGCAAAACCTCACTGGAAGAAATGCGCAAGATTCTGATCCAACGACACGACGCGATCGTTCACGCGATGTCGGGTGACGAAAATCTTCTGAAGAAATTCAGCCAACAGTCGGGGGGCGATGTCGTTGACTTTGCCAGTGAAAGCGCAATGGGCGAATTGAGTTCTCAACTTGCGGAAGTCGAGAATCGCGAGTTGCAGCAAGTCGAAGCTGCGCTTCAGAAAATGAAGGAAGGGACGTACGGAAAGTGCGACGCCTGCAACGGGAATATTCCGTTGGCTCGACTTCAGGCATTGCCGTATGCCGCGTACTGCATCAAATGCAAACGTGCTGCAGAAAACGCGGGAGTGGAACCCGGATCAGTCGTCGATTGGTCCGCGATTCTGGATCAGGACTTCTCCTCCGAAAACGTGGACTTCAAACTTTTCTAATCCCTATAACCGGACACGAATCGGGCAATCTGCCGCGCCAGTTACCGGATTTGCTCGAATTCGACCGCGACATTGGATACCCTCGAATCGGATACCTTTTGCCGACAGCCAAAATATGAAACCTCGTTTGACCCAAACTCATCCTCCACTGACGACCTTTACAAGAAGACATTGGTTTACAATGACTCCCGCCAGGACCGCCCTGTTTTTCGCGATCGCCGGGACGTGGTCTGTCTTGCCAGCCGAAATTTCGGCTCAAGTCACACCGACATCGGTGTCGGCACTGAGCGCCAATTCAAATGGCAAAGTCAATTCCGGAATTTCCCGGGACGCAATGTACGCGTTGCTGGCGGAAGAAGAATCAGCGTTGAACCGGCAGTATTCGTTGTTGAAGAAACTGGTCAAGACCGTAGCTCCGAGCGTCGCCCACATCGAGGCCAAGAAACAGCAGAAAGCAAACGCCACCAGCAATGGGTCCTCAAACGCCCGTCGACCAGTGATGATCGAAGAAGCCGGTTCGGGTGTCGTGATTGAATACCGAAACCGTTACTATGTGATTACGAACTTCCATGTCGTTGAAGGAGCTGGTCCGAGCGATATTCGAATCGAAGTCGACGGTAAAATCTATTATCCCAGTCGACTGGTTCATGATCGTGAAACCGATCTGTCGGTAATTGAACTAAACAAAACAGATTTGAATCCCTCCCGGATCGGAAACAGCAAGCAGGTTGAAATTGGAGATTTTGTTGTCGCCGTCGGAAGCCCGTTTGGCCTCAGTCATTCGGTCAGCTATGGGATCATCAGCGCTTTGAATCGCCATGATCTGGACCTGGGCCCGCAAGGCGTTCGATACCAGAACTTCATGCAAACCGATGCCGCGATCAATCCTGGCAACAGCGGCGGCCCGTTGATCAATTTGCGGGGCGAGATCATTGGCATCAATACGGCAATCGCCAGCAATAGTGGCGGGAACGACGGCATTGGATTTTCGATTCCGATCAACATGGTCATGCGAATTGCGACCGATCTGATCGACCATGGCAACGTTCAACGCGGCTTTCTGGGGGTGTCACTGGATGCCCACTATTCTTACGAAAAGGCCGCAAGTCTGGGCCTCGATTTCGCATACGGCGCTCTTGTCACGGCGGTCACGCCAAACTCACCGGCCGCAGAATCAGATCTGCAGGTCGGCGATGTGATACTGGAATTCAACGGCGAACGCGTCAACAACGATTCTCAGCTCGTCACCAAGGTCAGCTTGATCCGAATCAACACAATCGTACCGGTGAAAATCTTCCGCCGTGGCGACATCAAGTCGATCGATGTCGTCGTTCGCGACCGCAGTGAATTCGACACCCGGAATTGAACTAACCCGATGCATTTCCCGCGGTCACCAGTTGATCGACAATGTACTGGCGCAGTTGTTCTTTCGGTGCCGACGACGCGACGGTCAAATTCGGGCGCCACTCTGGTGTGACGCGTTGATCCACGACCAGCACGCCACGCGTCAACTCTCCATCGGTCTCCACGTCACACGCGAGCGGTTCGTATTTGAACAAGTCCGGTTCCAGCAGCGCCAACGCGCCGACGGCATCGTTGAGCGTAATGGCCTCCTGCCCCAGCTGCTGCCGGTGCGACCGAAACGTGTGTGGCAGAATCTGACGCAAGAAATAGCCGATCCGCGATTCCATCTTCGGCAGGTCGTCCATGACTTCCATTCCAAACGTTACTTCGCGAGTGACGTCGAGGGGAATCAGGATTTTGGTCGTCCGTGATTTGATGATTTCCTGCGCGCTGGTCGGGTCAAAATAAAAATTGAATTCGGCACAAGGCGTAATATTTCCCCGGGCTGTCAGGCTTCCTCCGGTCATGATCACTCGGTCGATCTGCGCGGCCAGCGTGGGATCCCGACGAAAAGCCCGCGCAAGATTTGTCAGCGGGCCCAGGCACAAGATCGTGACTTCCTCAGGATTGGCTCGGACTAAATCGATGATCAGTTTGTCGGCCGGAATGGGGCGCTGCCGGTTGGAGGATTCGAATCCGGCGTTCCCCAGGCCATCCTCGCCATACAGAAACCGGGTATCTACCGGCGGCGCATCATCGGTCCGGCTGGCCATCCCCAATCGAGGATAACGATCAGGATCCAGCTCCGAAACGATCGCTTGAAGATTGTTGTTGGCTTGATCGGCCGTGACGCACCCCTCAGTCGCGGTTACGGCAATTACTTCCAATCGCGAATCAAACAAGGTCATGCAGAGCGCAACGGCATCGTCGATTCCCATATCGCAGTCAATGATGACTTTTCGAGGCATCCGTCCCCCTGGTTCGGCTCGGTGGCCGGTGAAAAAAAACAAGTTTTTGGTTATCGCCGGATTTTAGGTGGCCGAGAGACCTCAAACAAGGGAAAAACACCGACTCGGCCTGCTTCTTTCAGTTCGCCTTGTTAAAATCTGACAATATTAAAATGCAGTACGCTCGATTAAAATGCGGTGCGCTCGATTGTGGCTCGTCGCGAACTCCTGACGGGAAGGAATTTTCATTGATTGTCGAGTCCACCAGGATCGTCAAAAGTGGTCAATCGCTCGATCGGGAACAGATGACCCAGGTCGTAGACGCGATCATGCGCGGAGATTGCTCTGACAAACAGGTCGAGGCTCTGCTGGTGGCCCTCCACAAAAAGGGAGAAACGGTCGAAGAGCTTGCCGGAGCCGCCAGTGCGATTCGCATGCACATGCACCCGATCGAGACACGGCGGGAAAACGTTGTCGATACCTGTGGGACCGGAGGCGGTAAGTCGGGCACGTTCAACATCAGTACCGCGGCAGCCATCGTGGCCGCTGCTGCCGGCGGCTCGGTCGCGAAACATGGAAACAGAAAATCAACCAGCAAATCCGGTTCCGCGGATGTGCTGACAGAACTGGGAGTCAATATCGAATGCTCCATTGAAACGGTGCAAAAATGCCTGGACCAACTGGGATTGTGTTTTTGTTTTGCGCCACTGTTTCATCCGTCGGTCAGGCATGTAACCAACGTGCGGCGAAAGCTCTCTCACCCGACGATCTTCAACCTGATCGGTCCGCTTTGTAATCCCGCCAACGCGCCGTTTCAGGTGCTCGGAGCCGGTCGCGGCGAAACCAGAATCAGGCTCGCCGAAGCTCTCTCAATGCTTGGCACGAAGCGTTCCATCGTCGTGCATTCTCGTGACGGACTGGGCGAGATCTCGATTTCCGATGTCACCGATGTTTCGGAGGTTCAAGGCAAGTACATTACTGAAGGAACCCTGGGACCCGAGGATTTCGGAATCACGAGCGGGAACCTGGCGATGTTGAACGCGGTAGATCCAGCCGATAGTGCCGAAAAAATCCAACGCGTGCTGGTCGGTCACACCGGACCGACCCGCGACATTGTGGTCGCCAACGCGGCGGCTGCACTTTGGGTTTCGGGGCTTTGTGACGGACTCGAATCCGGTGCCGAACGAGCTTCCCAAGCCATCGACAACGGGCAAGCGAAAGAAATGCTGAAAGAACTCGTAGATTTGACGAATCAGGGCTGAAGCATTTTCGCGGGAAGTTGAGAAAAATAAGCCAGTTAGACCTTTCGAGCCGATGGAGGGACTGGTAATCTTGTGGTTCGTTTTAACATTGAATTTGAGGTGGAAATCATGGCCAAGCCAAGTCACAAAGTCAAAAAAGCAAATCACGGCAAACGACCTGCCAATAACCGCGGTCGCAAAGCCAAGAATAAGAAAATCAAGACTCCCTAGTCTGCTGCGTTCTTTGGCTGCCTGCATCGGCATTCAATGGATAAATCTGATTCGATTAAAACGGCATCCATGCCGTTTTTTTTGTTGTTTTCGGGGAGTCGAATCGGGACCAGACGGTGAATTGGCGTTTTTAACTACCATCGACTAACAACTTTCAAACCAGCT
The DNA here is from genome assembly GCA_024642205.1 of Planctomycetaceae bacterium. GTDB lineage: Bacteria > Planctomycetota > Planctomycetia > Pirellulales > Pirellulaceae > Mariniblastus. The sequence continues at coordinate 34,140 of JAHEBQ010000022.1, forward strand.
ATGGGCCGCCGAGCACTTCCCAAACTCGACCCGACGATCGATTACAGTCGGCACATTTCCGAAGTCGATGACTTGAAGGCTCCGTTTTGTCCGCAAAGCCTGTTTTCCCGAACCGCCGAACTCGAAATTGAAATTGGCAGCGGCAAAGGGCTGTTTGTGCTCAACGAATCGGGCAAGCATCCCGAGCGGAATTTCCTTGGCAACGAAATCGCCCACAAGTACTGCCGTTTCGGGGCCTACCGGTTGGCAAAAAACGAACGATCCAATGCGCATATGCTGCGTGGGGATGGCCTGAAGCTTTTTCGAGAGCTGCTTCCCGATCAGTGCGCTGTTGCCGTCCATGTTTACTTTCCTGATCCCTGGTGGAAAGAACGTCACCGCCGTCGACGTGTCATGCAACCCGGCTTCCTTGCAGACTTACAACGGGTTCTCCTGCCTGCGGGCGTGTTTCATTTCTGGACTGATGTAGAAGAGTACTTCGAGGAAACCGTTGCACTTATCAAGGACCAATCCGAACTGGCTGGCCCGTTTCATGTGGAAGAACGGACTGCCGAACACGACATGGATTTTCGAACGCATTTCGAACGAAGGATGCGTAAACACGATCACGTCGTATATCGTTCACAGTTCACCAGGACGTGATTTTAGCTGGCAGGTTACCCAGCGTTCTTTGTTGATTTGGTTTATCAATCAGTCTTGTTAGACCAGGGACCTAGCTTCACCTTTGGCATGGCAATCAAGATCGGAATCGCGAACCTCCAGGAATGTGGCCTTCAAGAAGTTGCGGGCCCACTGAGCCACGCAGCGCCGGGACTCAAACCGTAAGCAGCCGGCCGCCGCAATGATGCAGGGCAACGAGTCCAATGCCGATCCCCAGGATCAATGAACTGATCGAACTGGCGAGTCCAATGACTCCCCAATGCGGGATCGTCAGGTTGATTCCAAACGCCATGGTTACCGCCATACCGACGAGCAACGGTGAAGCCGAAAACAACACCAGCCAAGCCCATTTCCGGCGGGTTTTAAGCACCCAATACGTAAGCGGCATAAAAACGGCGAAGCCCGCGCCCATACAGCCCACCGCGACCATGAGTTTTGTGATCAGTACATGCTGATCACTGAAGCTCAAAAGCGAAATCGACACGCCAACCAATGCCGTCGCGACCATCAGTCCTGCTACGCTCAGGTTCGGGTGTTCGGGCGTCTCCATCGAGTCAAACTGCAATCGCCATCCGAGAAAATGCCGTGCAAAAAAGAATGGGACTGCACAACCCAGCAAATCGACGGTCAAGGCATCTGATGGAAATAGTTCAATCACCTTCGAACAATGAAACACGACCGCCCCCAAAAGCAACGACATGATGACGGCAACCGAACCGGTTAGCACGATCACGATTCGAAACAGCAGGCTTGCTGGAAAAAGGATAAGCAGCAGTGCGAGCAGAACGAACTCCGAGGCCACCACGCCAATTGACACATAAACCGGCAATCCGCTGGGATTCCCTGGAGAGCTGAAAGAAAAGAACCAGCTCAACATCACGTTGATCATCAAGCAGAAACCGAAATACCCAAACGCCGGGAAATTCCGTCGGAACAACTGACGATCAGTTTCGGTGGGAAGTTTGGGTTGCGGTTTTGCCATCGCACTTGCGGCAAATCAATGGTGCCATTTTGAGACGGACTGTCCGGAACAATCCTGCATTGTCGTTGGTGGTTCAATTCTGCCGAGTTTATCCCCGACTGGAAATACAAATGGGCGCCACGAACATGCAACAACTAACGGCTTGGCAGCTCCAGGCTGGGGCGACCCCTCAATACGGCCATGACCGACTGAATGCCGTTCGGCAGATTTCATTCAAGCCTGTCCCACATGGGGTTTGCCAAGATCCACCGCACGCGCATCCTCATCATCGGCCAACACGTCAACATCACCCAAGACATAGGATGCATGGTCGAGCTGGTAGAGCTTCTGGCCGGTTGGCGTGGGGTATTTGCAGGTAATACAGGCCTGGCAAAGTCCGTCCTGTGGAATGCCAATGGCGCGGGAGACTGACTCAATCGGAAGATATCGGAGCGAGTCGCACCCCAGTGCCAGCGCCATCTCGTCCTGAATTTCATCGGTCAGTATTTCGCCGGGCGGATAAAAATTAGGAGCAAACAACTGCTTGATCGTCGACATGTCGATTCCGTAATAGCACGGAGCCACAATCGGGGGACACGCCACTCGGACGTGAATTTCCTTGGCGCCGCCCTCTTCCCGGATGCGTTTTAACAGGGCTTTCATCGTTGTGGATCGAACGATCGAATCCTCTACCAGAATCACGCGCTTTCCTTCAAGAACTTCCCGAAGCGGCGTATATTTGATTTTTGCCCGATGGGAACGTGTTTTTTGGGATGATTCGATGAACGTTCGACCGCTATAGCGATTTCGGATCAATCCTTCGCGCGATGGCACCTTGAGATGAAACGCCATCGAGTCGGCGGCAGCCTTGCTCGTGTCGGGTACCGGAACAACGATGGTATCGTCGTCGATATCAATCAAGTTGCTCCTGCGCTCCTGCGCGGCTAACTCCTTGCCCAGTTCGGTGCGTGTTGTGTAGACGCCGCGGTCGTCGAGCGTACTGGCAACATTGGCGAAATAAATCCATTCAAAGAAACAATGGGCGCGGCCTGTTTTTTCTGCGAACTGATCGATCGAGATTTTTCCATCGACAATGGTGATCGCATGCCCCGGCTTGAGTGACTCGATTTCACTTCGTTTGAATCCAAGATTCAGCAACGCCACACTTTCACTGGCCGCGGCAAACATTGCACCTTGAACCGCGTAACACATGGGTTTCATCCCCAGCGGATCGCGTGCAATCAGCATTTCGCCTTTCGCATTCAACATCGCCAGCGAATAGGCCCCGTCCAGTCGTTTGGCGACGGTTCGCATCATTTCCACGAGGCAGTCGGATTCCTGTTTTTCAAGCTGTTTGCTGATTTCATGCATCAGAACTTCAGTATCTGTCTGGCGAACCAGATGGTTATCGGGCTCGCTGAGAATATCCGACGCGAGTTCAGGATAATTGGCCAGCTGACCATTGAAGGCAAACGTGAACCACTGTCGCCGGTTAAAATGGTGGATCTCAAATGGCTGGGCATAGCTCCGATCATCTCTCCCACACGTCGCATAGCGGACGTGGCCGATTGCAGCCGGTCCACTGTATTCCTTCATCAGGTTGGTGGCCTTGGCTTCATGAGAAAGCCGAAACACCTCCTGAACGCTGCCAAGTTCACGATAAGTGTCGATCAGCTGACCGTTTTCCGGGGTCGGGTGGAACCGGGAGATTCCCGCCGAAAGCTGACCACGATTCTGCATGTCCAGCAGCATGCGGGGGATCAATGATGAAGCCTGATCGGCGCTTCCCGGTGCCAGCTCACTGGTCGGCAGATTGGGAAGATGGTAAATCGCGGCAACACCGCACTCGTGATGGAGTTCGCTCATCGAGGTTTCCAAAGGCCTGAATCAGGATTAGTTCGAATTCTAGTTACGCATCGACGTTCTCACAACCGCCGATTTCCAACCGATTCAGCAGAGCCTGTGACACGACACTTGAACGACGTTAGAATGGCCTGTTTCGATCCGGAACCAGCACAATTTTTATCGGAGAATCTGATGCCCGTATTCGACAATTGGATTGCCGAACGAACCAAGGGGTTTGACTCAAGTGGAATTCGACGCATGTTCGACCTCGCGGCAAAACTCAAAGATCCCATCAACCTTTCGATTGGGCAGCCCGATTTTGACGTCCCGCCGGCGGTGAAAGCTGAATTGATCCGGGCCGTCGAAAATGGCAAAAACGGTTACGCTGCGACGCAGGGGATGCCGGTGCTGCGCGACAAACTTCAAGCGGAAATCGACCAGCAGTTTGGCCACGATGACCGGGAGACGTTCGTTTGTTCCGGAACCAGCGGCGGGCTTTTTCTCTCGGTCCTGGCATTGGTCAACCCGGGTGATGAAGTCATTTACTTTGATCCCTTCTTCGTCATGTACCCGGCCATGATCGAAATGGCTGGCGGAAAAAGCGTCAAGATCAGCAGCTATCCTGAATTCAAAATCGACATCGAAAAAGTCGAAGCGGCGATCACCGAAAAAACCAAGATGATCATTCTGAACAGCCCGTCGAACCCGACCGGAATCTGTCCGACTGCCAACGAGATCAAAGCCGTCGCGGAACTGGCCTACCAGCGAGGGATTTGTCTGGTATCAGACGAGATTTACAGCAAGTTCACGTATGACCAGCCCCATGTGTCTGCGGCCACCTACAATCCGGATACCATCGTAATTGACGGGTTTTCAAAAACCTACGCCATGACCGGCTGGCGCGTAGGTTACGTACACGGGCCTTCGAAGCTGATGCAGACGATGCTTAAAATTCAGCAATACACGTTTGTCTGTGCACCGCAGCCGGCCCAGTGGGCAGGCGCGGTTGCATTGGATACGGATATGTCCGGATATGTCGCCAGTTACAAAGCAAAACGCGATCGGATGCTGGAAGGGCTTAAGGACGACTACGAAATCGTAAAACCTGGAGGGGCTTTCTACCTGTTCCCGAAGCTGCCCTGGGGTACCGGGCAGGAGTTTATCGAAGAAGCCATTGCAAATAACCTGATGGTCATCCCGGGGAACATCTTCAGCGATTCGGACACCCACTTCCGAATCTCGTACGCAGTGGACGATGCGGTTGTCGAGCGTGGGATTGAAACGCTTTGCAGAATCGCCAGGGGAAAGGTTGCCTCCGCTTGAACTGAATCAAGTCGATCCGCCTCTCGTGTTCATCAAAATCCGAAAGACGGGTTGTACTGACCGCCTTGCATGCCGCGGCGTGCAAAGGGACTGGTTTGCAATGACACGGGTTCCGATTTTGGCTGTTCGAAACCGAGAGGGCGACCACCCTGAATGGGTGGCGCAAGATCGTTGCTTGGGAATGGATCATGCAAAACCGCCTTGGTTCGCTGCATTCCGATCGTTCCCTGTGGCCCCCAATTGGGTCGCGCATGGCAACCAACTGAAAAGAGGCAGACAACCAAGGCGACCCAGGTTAACGCTTGACTGGATTGATTTGACATAGTTACCGCCTCAACAAGTTTCCTCGGCCCTTCACCCATGAAAGGGCTGAGACGATAGCGGGGCGGTTCAATTCAGACAATAGATTTCGGAATGATAGCACCAGCGACCTAGCCCGGAACATAGATCTCCAGGATCTCAACGCCTTCCGGTCCCGGTCGCAACTCAACCGGGCCAAGGCAAGCAGGTATCAGCGAGGTTTCCCCGGTTTTCAACGGCAGTCCGCTGGGATCGCCCCCGATGTCAATCGAGCCCTTGGCGATCGCGAGGATTCGAAATCGCCCATCGCCAATGATCTGAAACGGCTCGTTGAGCTCCCCGCGATTCATGACAAACTTGTCACAATCAACGACTGTCACCCAATTGGGGTCTTCGGTTGGCCGTGGCGAAAACGGGTTGATTGGCCCTCGTTCAAAGTCGGTTGCCCGGATCGCTTGTTCGATATGTAGGGGTCGGGGTTGGCCATCCTGGTCGAGTCGTCGCCAATCATAAACCCGAAATGTGGTATCGCTGGCCTGCTGGATTTCCGCGATCAACAACCCTGAGCCAATCGCGTGCATCGTGCCAGCTGGAATAAAAACGCAGTCGCCCTGTTTTGGTTCAAATTGATGCAGTGTTGATTCCGTTTTATCGTTTTCAACTGCCTCCCGGAACGATTGTTCGGTGACGCCCGGTTTGAGACCGGCAAAGATTTTTGCACCCGGATCAGCGTGGAGGACATACCAGGCTTCTGTCTTGCCCAGATCCGGCGGATCCAGTGTCGCACCAAACTCGTCATCCGGGTGAACCTGAACCGACAAATTTCGATTGGCGTCGAGAAACTTGAGCAACAGGGGAAACCGTTGCTGCAAATGAACGGGCAAGTCGGGTGAGGAGATCCGAGACATCAACTTTTCGCCGATCAAGTCAACCCCTGAGTCAGCGATCAACTGTCGCAGGGAGGCGCCTGCCAGTTCGCCGTAGCGAACAATGCTCTGGTCGTCCTCATGGTCAACCACTTCCCAGCTTTCTGCCGCCGGTTCGGTGCCAATCTCCTTGCCCAGCAGATCGTTGAGTCGCCTGCCACCCCAGATATAGCGGCGAAAAAGGGGTTCAAATCGAAGCGGGTACAAATCGGGTCTCCAACGGTGAAATCCAGAAAGCAATTCTCGAATCGTGAGTCCAGTTTGCCTGCGGCAACCCGATTTGGCAACGTCAGGATCGATACAAGACGTGAAATCCCTTTTGGACGGCCCTGGACCCGCAATCGGTTCGGTTTCGTCGTCAAGGATCGTTGTTGGGTTCAGGACGCCATGTTACTATCCAATTGATAGTCCTGTCGTAAATGGTCGTTCGATTGAAATCGTACATCCAGCCTTTGCACTCCAATTCTGCGTTTTCGGCTACCGGATCTTCCGAATATGAATTTTCGCCAACCTAACGAAGATCTGTTCGAATCCAGTCGAATGTCGTTCGGAGAACATCTTGAGGAACTTCGCAAAGTCCTTGTGCGGGCGCTGTTTGGGGTGGCGATTGCCAGCATCGCCGGGTTTTATTTTGCTGAAAGCGTCGTTGAAATTCTCACCCAGCCGCTGATCGAAGCGATCGGCGACTACGATCTGGATGAAGCCTCCAGAAAACTTGAGGAGCGATATGGATATGTTCCTCCCCAATACCGCCCCTGGATGACTCAAGAAAAGAGAATTCCCAGGCAAGTGCAAATCAGCCCGGCAGAGCTTGCCAAGGCGCTGCAAAGGGTCATTCCTGATTTTGCCGAGAAAGTCAACCTGGATCCATACGGTTTTCGCGTGAGCGATTTTGATGAAACCCAGCTTCCCACATTATGCAGACGATTGTCCAAGCCCGATCGTGAAAACGGACAAACCAAACAAAAAATCCAGGCGATCTGGCAGGCCATTCCTCCCACAGATCAAACCACGATTTCCCGGATTGCCTCAAAAAGCAAAGCCACGACCAGCGATCTTGTCGAAGTCGTGGCAATTTTTGATCAACTTTCCAAACTCGAATCACTGAATGATTCGGACGCATTCTCGGACGAATTAGTCGACCCGAAGGAAAGCATCTGGATCATGCTCAACCCCGTAAAGCCAAAACCGTTGGCGAAAATGAAGAAGAAGCTGGCCGAGGAAAACAATCCAACGTTGAGCCAACAACTCAATCGAGCATTGCTCACTTCAGTCTTCATGGATCAGATGCCTCCCATGAAAGCAGACCTCTATTCCCTTGAAATTTGGGAAAGCGGTGAGTTTGAGCCCCAGTCCCTGGGGGTTGCCGAGGGGTTTACGGTTTGGCTCAAAGCAGGCATGTTCACATCGCTGGTGCTGGCCGGTCCGTGGATTTTCTTTCAGCTGTGGTCGTTTGTCGCCACCGGATTGTATCCTCACGAGAAAAAGTACATTCATGTATTTTTGCCAATCAGTATTTTCCTGTTTGTCGCGGGTGTATTGCTCGCGTTCTATTTTGTGTTTCAGCCGGTGCTTGGCTTCCTGTTTTCGTTCAACCGTTCGATGGGAATTGCTCCTCAGATGCGGATCAACGACTGGCTGAGTTTTGTGATGTTCCTGCCCCTCGGTTTTGGTCTGGCGTTTCAGCTTCCGCTGGTCATGTTGTTCATGAACCGCATCGGGCTATTCTCCATCCAAGACTATTTGAGCAAATGGCGGATCGCGATCATGGTGATCTTCGTCCTGTCGATGTTCCTGACGCCCGCCGACCCGATCAGCATGCTTTTGTTGGCGATTCCGTTGACCTTCCTGTACTTCCTTGGCGTTGCGATGTGTCGTTGGATGCCGCGCCACGAAAACCCGTTTGGCGAAGGAGCGACGGGGACTGCGTCGTCGTGACCGAGTTCCGGAGATGAAGGCGTTACACGGGATGCGCTGTTCGATTGGCACATCAAAATGCGCTGTCGGACGTTGCGCAATGAACGGAACTCGACCCAACGTTCAGCGGCATGATTGCTCCGCCATTTTCCTGCCAATCCGGATCCTTCCAGAAATCACTTTCAGCGTGACGAAGCGGTCTCAAGTTCGTTGAGTACCGCTAACAGCTTCGAAGAATACTCGGCCAGCCCGGACAGCTTGTCTGGATATTGCAGTGCTTTCAACGCGTCTTGATTTTGCTCGTTGACGGCCAAAATTCGGCGCAAAAGTCTGGACTGCCGAGGACTGAGCCAAGGATCTACCGATTGCCCCGAATTCAATGCGGAGTTGATTTTTGTCGCCTGGGTTTCCGATAACGGCAAATGCCGAAGCGGAGTTTGGATCAAATAGTATTTTTGATCCGAGGCCTGGGCATCCTTGATCGAGGATTCGTCTTCCAGCGCGATTGCGTTCTTTCCAACCACTTTCCTGGCCAATTCCAACTGGGATGGAGAATGCGTGAAAATTCTGGTGGCACATTCAAATGAAAGTGCCGTGTCGACCAGTTTCGCATAGTCAACCAGCCCGGGATCGTATTTGAGGGTGACGACCTCCAGGGAATCGATCCAGCCCGAACGGGTGGAAACGACGCCATGGATCGAACCGAGTCTGGCTTCCCCTTCCCAGTAACAGTGCATCGCAAACGTGGCCGTGGCCAGCGGACTAACGGGTTCACTGGTCGCCAGCGCCAACAGATATTCTGGAACATCCTGATCCGCGGCGTTGAGCGCAGCAATCATCCGCAGGGCTGTCGTGGAGGTCGTCCAGACACCCTCTTTTCGCTGAATCAGATCTTTTTCATTTGCATTGAGATATCGAACAACCGGGTTATTCCAGGACGGCTCGTTGAATCGCAGGAGCAACTCTGCATCTGGTCCCTGGCGATTGTTGTAGACGAGTACCGGGTGAAAAAGATCTTCGATTGCTTCCACGGCCAACGGGTTGGACAACGGCTCACGGCCGTAGTTTTTGCACGTCTGTCAACCGGGAATTTCCTGGAACAACAGAAAAACGGGGCGCCCGCTGTTTGCTGACTGCTGTTTGGCGGACTCCAGATCGAACGACCATTTAACCAAGCCGATTTCCGGTATCTGGTCCGGATCATCCGCGAAATTGCCGGAGAAGCCGAACATCAGGAGTGCCCCCAACAACAGAAAGACCATCTTTTGAATTCTTGTCACGAAGTTTTGTTTCATTTCAATGCCCGGTTGGTCGGGGAATGATTGAATTGAGTCCAAAAACCTTCGTTGCCAAATGATCGCCAACGAAGATCCTTTCGCTACAATACTGGATAAAACGACAATCCAACAACGGGAGCTCAACATGAACAAGATTAACTTGAACGCACACACCAGGCAAACCTGGGCCAGCCTAATCTCAACGATTACCGCATTTTCATTACTGGCATTTGGCACAATGGGCTTCGCGGTGGGGCAGGAAGAAACAGCACGTTCACAAAACGACGATGAGGCAATCAAGCGGGTTGAATCCAGCGGCGGACGCGTTTATCGGATTTCGGCGGCAGACACGACGCGCGAGATCAGTTTTTATCTGTCCAGCAAACCGGTCGGAGACGAACAGCTGGCAGGCATCAACGCAATCAGTGAGGTCATTTGGGTAAACCTCGCCGGAACAGACATTACCAACGATGGACTCAAACATTTGACTGGTCTGCCGATCCAGAAACTGCACCTTGAAAGAACCAGGATTGGTGACGAGGGGTTAGCCCATTTGAAATCGTTCAAAGATCTGACTTACCTCAACTTGTATGACACAAAAGTAACCGACGCGGGTCTGGAGCACTTGAAGGAACTCAAGCAACTCAGGAAGCTGTTCGTCTGGAAATCGGGTGTCACCGAAGCAGGCATCAAGAAACTCAACGAATCATTACCAGATCTGCAGATTGTGGGTGAATTGAAACTCGAACCGGTTGTCATCGAAGAGCCGAAAAAAGAAGATCCCGACAAGGCAAATGAGAAAGCCGAGGAAAAACCAGGCGAATCCGACAAAGCGAAGGGTGACAAAAAGGAAGGCGACAAAGGCGCGGGCGACGAGCAAGCCAAAGAGGCAAAAGACAAAGACAAGAAAAAATGACGCGAACCATTCGATGGGACCTTTAACCATCAGCGGATTCAAGGATGGGTTGGCGGAATTGTCGGCTTCCGGAAAGAGGATGAATTGACAACCTCAAAACGACGCCTCGAATTCGCGTTGGCGGGCACAAGTACCAGCGGCGGCGAGCGATGGTCGTTGAGCTACGAGGGAACCAGGTACTCTTGAACTGAGCTTCGAAACACGCTTGGGTAGGTCCGTCACAAACGTCACCGCCAGTACAAATCCGTACCAGTCGTCGAGGGCTTACAAAAAAAAACAGCCGCAAGATATTTTCTCACGGCTGTTTGATGGATCGCTTGCTGCTGGTCGCCTTGACGGTCGAACGGCAAAGGTCAATCAGTCTTTTTGTCGTTCGCGGCATCCGAGGGTTGGCGTTCCGGGAATCGACGGATCCCGGTCTCGATCTGCAGCGTCTTTGGTTTGGCGCGAACGCCCATCTTATTCAACAGTTTCTGCAAGTCGAGTTTGTCAACTGTATTTTTTTCGGCAGTTTCCGTCATTTCGCGCATTGCCGACTGGATCGCGGACGAGTTGCGTATGACCCCGGCTTTTGCATCCTCAACCAGAGAGGGTGGCTCGCCAATCACGATGTATCGAACGGTGTAATCAATCTTTCCGATGATATTTCCTTCATCATCATGTGTGGCAACTACCTTGCCACCATTTCGCTCGATGATTTGAATCAGTTTGTCGCGATCATCAAAACGATCACCGTCCAAATCAAATGTTCCGACGACAGCGAACGGCACAGCGATCCCTGGATCCCAAGTGGCCGTGAGGATGTGATCACCCTCCAGAATTGGGTTGGTTGGATCCTCCTCGGTGATCCGGGCTTCCGCACGGTAAGGGTAAATCCGGGTGACTTCGATTTTCGCTTTCTGCTGTCCTTTGGCGAAGTCGAGCACATCCTGGTCGAAGATTGAAAACGTCTCGTTGGCTGGCAATCCGTCCTCACTGCCAATATTGATAAAGACGGATTTTAACCGGGAGGCAACTTTTACGATTTGACCATCGGGACGATCGAAGACTTCCCGTTCATAGAGGTTGATTTTTGTTTTTAAACCCTCGTTGGCGGCTTCAACACTGGCGATCTTGGTCTGGATCTCCCGCATGGCATCGTTCGATTGGTCCTGAAAGTCCTTGTAGGCTTTGTTGACAGCTTCGTTACCGGCCACGGCTTCGTCGAGCTTGGATTTAAGTTCACTCTCTTTTTCAAGTGACCGCTTTTTTTCCGCAGCCAACTGGTCATTGAGGTCGTTCAGAGTTTTTTGATTAATGGCAAGCTGATTTCTCGCCTGTTCGATTTTTGATTCCGCTTCTGCCTCCGCCAGTTTGGTCTGGTTCGCGGCAATTTTGTTATCGTTGACCTGTTTGGCAACCTTCGCGGTCAGGCTTTTGATTCTTGATCGCCAGGTCTGCTCCTGGACCGGCGCGCCTTCCTCGGCGGTATTAAATCCGAGCATGTCCTTTTTATAGGCGTCATAGATTTCCACAACGCGATCGTGAATGTCTCTCACCTGTCTTTGTTCAACATCGTCGAGGTTTCTGTTGGCGCCAAGTCCATTGAGTGTTTGCAGGTCTGTTTCGACTTCTGCCACACTCGGACCAAAATCGCCGACCAGCGCCTCCAGAATCCGAGCTTTCGATTGATAGGCATCACTGAGAGTTTTCGACAACTCAAGTTTGTGGTCAGCCTTCATCCTGAGATCCGAATTCTCGCCCGCTTTCGACCACCCAAGAAAAGCAGCAAGCGCCAAAACAAGTGTCAACAACACCAAGATGATGACGGCAATCAAGTATCCTTGATTTTCCCTGGCAGCCATTCTCGTTCTCCTACACGCCGTCGACGCAGTACGTCGTGCGGCAAAAATGTTTCGTTAATACAACTTCAATTCTACAACTTCAAATTCTACAACTTCAAATTCTACAACTTCGAAATCGATCGCGTGTGGATCGCAACGTTACGGCAATTGGTTAGCGTCGTGCCGGACGACTACATTATCCACGGCATCAATTCATTCATCGGAATCGAGTCACTCAGATCATGATTCAGGATCAAGCAGACGCTACAACAGTCATCACGTCAGGCTGACTCAGACACCCAATTCGAACCCGACAACGAACCCAAACCCCCCAGACTATCATCCAATCTTAGATGGGGCCAAAAATAGTGTCAAATTCTAAGGATTAAGACTTTTGAATTGATCGCCGCCACGTCCATCTATGCCGATGGTAAGCTTTGGTGCGATATTTATCGGGTCAATTTGATTCGACGGTTCTGCCGCCGCGGCTTCCACCATTCCAGTCAATTTGTGGGGAACCGCCCAGGTCGTCTCAAGCGACCCTTTTCAAAGGATTCCGCGAGTTTTCAGGTTATTCAGTCGCCGGCTTACGTCCACCAATCCATCCAGGACAGTTTCGTCATACGACCGCCCGTCCGTGGTGTCGACCCCATGCCCCGGATCGAGCGCCCGCAGCGCTTCCAAGGCCGGATCCTCGTGGTGAAACAACTCAACGAACACCATCTCCAACGATCCCGTTTTCGCACATGCTGCCAACAGTGCCCCAATCCATCCGTCATCCGTAGAAAGGCACCCACGCGTCGTTTTGGCCGAGGCGTGAAAAATACCCAACTCGCCGGCAGCCGCAATTTGCTCAATCAATTTCTCATTCTCCGGAATCGTCAGAACGGAATCACCGCAGTGGGCCGCGTCAATCATGACCTTGAAAAATGGCTGGCCAAGTTCCTCGTTGGCGCGGCGAACAAACGTCCAGATTTTCCCGACGTCGGTAAACGTCTGAAATTCACCGCCCCGTAGAAACTCGATGTGCCAGGCACTGACGCCACTTCCCGAAATACCAAACTCTCGCGTGGCGCGCGTATGGACCTTGACATTCTGCGCGACTGCCGCGTCAAACTCTGCCCCCAGCTTCGGGGTGGCGCCCGACTGCATCCAGGCTTCCACTGACGTCGATGCCACTTGCTCGATGCCGTGTTTTTTTGCAGCCTTCAAGCCACCGACCAACATCTCGACGACCTTGTCTTCGTCTGCCGGTTCCATGGGGTCTGCCCCGCCGACCATCAAGATGAACTGGACCTCCACATTCAACTGCTGGCATTGCTTGACCAACTCGGCAACATCCGAATCGTCAAGTCCAGGGAAGTAGGGGATTTGCACGCAGCTGATTTTTACTCTCGAACGCTCGGTCAGGTTTTTCAGGTTGGCGACAACGATGAGGTTCCCGTTTTCATCTCGCGGTATTTTTCCATTTTCATCCGGAACCAGGCCACCCACGAACTTGAGGTGGGTCGGAACAATACCGAGACGGACATTCGATTTCAACTGGATTGGATTCATGGTTTGACCAAACAATAGTTTTTTGAAGATTCAGTTTGCAAGCATACTCGCGCCGGTTCGCAGATGCACTGAGAGCATCCACGGGATGTCGCCTTCCGCTTGCTGCCGACGTCGGGCTGATTTTTACCGAAAAACATTCGCTTGCCCACCACGCTGATCACTGACCTCATTCGGTTCCTTCAAGTGTCAATTTCAAAATAGGGCAAAATCACACGGAAGTTCTCCCGGAATGATTGAGATTGCTGAACAAAAGGAAAAAACAATCCTAGAATCCTCGGCTGGCAACGGTTATTTTATAAATGTCTTGAGACGACGACGCCCGAAGGGGCAAACTACAAATCCTCAGCAAAATTGGTTATTGAGACCAGGAACAGGTTTTGATTCACCGCCGGTCATGCAATCGCATTGACCCAAAAACTTATTTGACATCGATCCGAGATAAACCAGCAAAGATGACTTGAGAACTGCGCTTGTTCCAATCAATTTGGAAGGACAGCGCGGAGAGAGAGGATGATTGACCCCGTTCAATCACGTTTCGTGATCGCCGGTTCGCCTACCTGAAACAACGAACGGCAGATTGGAATTGTTTTTGTTCGAGTCACCGCGGAACTTTTAATAATTCGTCTTTTTTGCGTTAGTGGAAAAGTGCCATCCGTGGAAGAAAACACCATGCTTATCATCGGATTGGCGGGTGGAGTTGCCAGCGGGAAAAGCCTGGTTGCCAGTTGCTTTGAACATTTTGGAGCAACGGTTATCGATGCGGATCGTATTGGACATGAAGTGCTAAGAGAACCGGCTGTGATTGCTGCGATTGTCTCGCAGTGGGGACAGACGGTTATGAAGAACGGCGAGGTAGATCGAAGTGCTTTGGCGCGAGTGGTTTTTGGTTCGACGCCAGACAACGCCAACCAACTTGAACTGCTTGAGCAGATGACACACCCCGGGATTGGCCAGAGGATTCGCGAGCAAATTGCCCAACTCGAATCCGACGCAACGGCGGTCGTTTTGGATGCTCCCGTGATGTTCAAGGCTGGCTGGGACCAGATATGCGACAAAATCGTTTTTGTAGAATCAAGCACTTTGCTCCGACAACAACGGGCCAGCCAACGAGGTTGGGATATTGACGAACTCGCCGCGCGAGAGGCCTGGCAAACGCCGCTTGCAGAAAAACGATCCAGATCAACCGACGTCATCGACAATTCCGGATCAAAAGAGGAGACCTATATTCAGGCTCGCGATTTGTGGCGATCCTGGAAACTGCCCCTTCCCAGAAAACTTGACTCGCCTATCACACTTTTTCCAAATACCTAACACACCACCAATGGTCAGAGCCGGTACTCCTCCAATTCGCTTCTGACAACGGGAGATCAAATCATCATGGCCGATACCCGAAAACCCAATCCGCGCGGCCACCAGCGGCGCGCCATCGGAGCGAACCGAAGTTCCTACGGTCGACGTCCCCATTACGAACTGGACGCCAAGGTTTCGGAAAAGCTCAGGGAAATCGAATCCGACGGCGAACCCATGTCCATCGCCGAGACGATTTCGCGCGAAGAAATCCAGTCACTGAGCAGCGTCGACCGGCAAACCATCCGGGACGAGGATGTCATCAATGTGACGGAATTGCAGCGAATGACGACTGCGAAACTGGCAAAGCAGGCAGCCGCGGAAGGCGTTCCGGACATCGACGGGCTCGGCAAGCGGGACTTGATCTTTCGCATTCTTAAAGAGCGGGTGAAATCGCGCGGCATCATGTGCGGCCATGGCACATTGCAGATTCTTCCTGACGGGTTTGGATTTTTGCGGAGCCCGGAATATCACTACCTGAACTGCCCTGACGACATTTACGTTTCACCCAGTCAGATTCGCAAATTCAATCTGCGCAATGGCGCCGTCGTCAAGGGCCAGATTCGCCCACCCAAAGAGAACGAGCGATATTTCGCGCTGCTGAAAATCGAAACCGTCAACGGGCTCGACCCAATCGAAAGTGCGCGCCGAACAAATTTCGACGAACTCACTCCGCTTCATCCGGATACGCGAATCGTCATGGAACATGACGCCAAGGACATGTCGACTCGCGTGGTCGACATGTTCGCTCCGATCGGGTTTGGCCAGCGAGGTTTGATCGTCAGTCCGCCTCGAGCGGGAAAGACGATCCTGATGCAGCGCATGGCACAGGCGACGCTCATCAATTATCCCGAAGCCTACGTGATCATGTTGTTGATCGATGAGCGTCCCGAAGAAGTCACCGATATGGAACGTGAAGTCAAAGGAGACCGCTGCGAGGTCATCAGCTCGACGTTTGATGAACCGGCGTCGCGACACATTCAAGTCACTGAAATGGTCCTGGAAAAAGCCAAACGCCTCGTCGAAAGCGGTGTCGATGTTGTTATCTTTCTGGATTCCATCACCCGTCTGGGTCGAGCCTGGAATTCCGAATGTCCGCAATCCGGCAAGACGCTGTCGGGTGGATTGGATGCCAATGCAATGCAGAAACCCAAGGCTTTTTTCGGATCAGCTCGCAAGATCGAAGAAGGAGGTTCACTGACAATCATCGCGACCGCCCTGGTCGATACCGGAAGCAGAATGGACGAGGTGATTTTTGAAGAATTCAAGGGAACCGGAAACCTCGAAATCGTGCTTGATCGTTTGCTCGTCGATCGACGAATTTGGCCAGCGAT
The DNA here is from genome assembly GCA_024642205.1 of Planctomycetaceae bacterium. Lineage (GTDB taxonomy): Bacteria > Planctomycetota > Planctomycetia > Pirellulales > Pirellulaceae > Mariniblastus. The sequence goes on from JAHEBQ010000022.1 coordinate 50,326, forward strand.
CGACATCAACGCCAGTGGTACGCGACGCGAAGAAAAACTGTTTGACGAAGACGAATTCGAGCGAATCTGCAGAGTCCGCCGAGTGCTCAGCGAAATGAATCCACCCGATGCCATGGACCTGCTGACCACTCGACTGAAGAAAACCAAAACCAACGCCGAGTTCCTGATGAGCATCAAACCCGGCGGTGGATTTTGAGGTAGTCCATCACTCGGCGTTCGGCCACCTGGACAGGCGTCACCCTGAAAACTGGAACTACGACGCTGGAGAATTCGACCCGGCCCTGGTTTCAACGGCGATCAGCGGTCTTTCCATTACCCCGGTTGGCGCGAACCATAATCTGGTAAGATTGGAATTCGTTTTGCTCATTTCAATTGGTTGAGGTAGGTTTTGTTCCAGGAACGAAAAGGCACCACGGGTTCGGTTTCGGAAAACCGGTTTGTGATCGTCGTATCCAAATATCATGCCAGTATCACCAGCAAGATGCTGGATGGTGCCATCCAGACGTTGACTCGTAATCTTGTGCCTGCCAGCCAAATAGAAGTGCTCTGGGTTCCGGGAGCCTGGGAAATTCCGGGAGCCGTTCAAAGGGCACTGGAAACAGGGACGTTTGACGCAGTTTTGACATTGGGATGCGTGATTCGCGGGGAAACGACACATGACCAGCATATCAACACAACCGTCAGCAACGGACTCGGACGGTTGAGCCTGGACTACAAGATTCCGGTGGCATTCGGCGTTTTGACTTGCAACACCATGGAACAGGCAATTCAGCGCTCCGGTGGTGACGTCGGTAACAAAGGAAACGAAACGGCGGAAGCAGCAATTCACATGCTGCTCCTGTTCAAAGAAATCGGACAGGCGAGTTGATATTGCTGATCCCTGGTCCGTGCGTTGAGTTCCAGGCGGTCGATCACCCAAGGGTCAGCGTCGACCACCGATTCTCTGAATCGGTCGCTTCATCTAAGATAATCGCTGATTGATTCGCCAGCCCGAATTCTGCTTTCTGAAATCCTCCATGTCCCGACGCAGCCGTGCCCGCGAGATCGTATTACAGGTTCTCTATCAGGATGATCTGAACGCGGATCAACCCGAGGATATTCGTTTGCGGTTTGTCAATGCGCGCCTGAACCAGGACAAAGAACTGGTTGAATTTGCGGAAAAACTGCTGGCGGGAGTCCGGCGTCACCGAGAGGCTGTGGATCGGCATTTGGGCGAAATCGCCAGGAACTGGAAATTATCGCGAATGGCAGCGACCGATCGAAATGTCCTGCGGTTAGGGGCATATGAAATTTTGTTTACCGAGACCCCGGACCGTGTCGCGATCAATGAGGCGATTGAGTTAGCCAAAAGATATGGCACCAACAATTCGTCCCAATTCGTAAATGGCGTGCTCGATCGTTTGATGAATAATAAAACTTCCGATCGTTCTGGAGATATTCTGGAAGAACCATAGAATGGGGACTCGCGATGGGAGACTCCCATCCATCGACTGGACCTGACCCAAAAAAGTTGAGTTTTATGGCACGTTGGAAACCTTTTGGAAAAAAAGAGAGTTTACCTCCTGAATCGGACACTCCCGGTCAAGCAGACCTTCCGGCCGAACGGGTTGATCCGGCACCCGGATCCCCTGCCCCGGTAACCGGAACACGCGCCCCAGAATCTCAGGCAACTCAATCCGGTTCCACTCCAACCAGAACCGCTCAGTCCACTTCTGCGCGGTCAGCAGCACCTGGAATCGAATCCGGGAAATCGCCAGGCTTATTCGGCCGTTTCAAGTCCGCACTGAAAAAAACGGTCGAGGTGTTGAACACCGATATCCGCGACCTGGTCAAGGAAGGGCGCTTGGTCGATGACCAGTTTCTGGACGAGTTGTTTGCCGACTTGGTCAAGACAGACATGGGTGTCGGACCCGCCGGCAAAATCCGCGACGGCATTCAATCGGAATTCCGTGGCCGAAAGCTCTTCATGAATGATTTGGTCCATTCCGCTAAATCCACGATTACCAAAATCATGCGTCAGGATCTTGCCGACGTTCAAATGGCGACCTCCGGCCCTACGGTCATCATGGTGGTTGGCGTCAACGGAGCCGGGAAAACAACCTCGATCGCGAAACTGGCCTATCGTTTCAACGAACAGGGTAAATCCGTCGTACTCGGTGCGGGGGATACTTTCCGGGCCGCTGCGGTGGAGCAGTTGACGATCTGGGCTGGCCGGATGGGTGCGGAAATCGTTACCGGGCGACAAGGCAGTGATCCTGCGAGTGTTGCCTACAAAGCGGTCGAGGCGGCCAAAAACAAGTCGGCAGACGTTTGCATCGTCGATACGGCAGGTCGCTTACAAACGCAAAGCAACCTGATGGAGGAGTTGGCGAGGATTCGACGAGTGATCGGAAAAGTCATCCCCGATGCGCCGCACGAAGTCCTGCTGGTGCTCGATGCCACCGCCGGTCAGAATGCAATCAGCCAGGCACGCGGTTTTTCCGATGCCGCAGGTTGTACAGGAATCATCCTGGCCAAACTCGACGGCACCGCCAAAGGGGGCGTGGCAATACCGATCCGAGAAGAGTTTGGCTTACCCGTAAAATTCATCGGGCTGGGGGAAACGCCAGATGCCTTTGCGCCATTTGATGTCGATCAGTATGTCAATGCACTTTTTGATGTGTCGGACGGGTAAGGAAGACAGTCCGTCGATCCATTTCGCGCAGCGGATCGTTGCCATCCTAATAAGGAAATTCAGCCAGCATTTCCTGTTTGCTCAGGCCCGCTTTTCGCAACTCGAAGGCCCTGACAACGGCGGGATTGAAGTAGACGATCAACCCGTAAATCCCCAGTCCAATCGCCGTCGGCGCGCAATACAGGGTCAGCAATGAACAGAGCCCGAGAATCAAGGTTGTAATACCAAAAGCGCGATATCGGTAGTCAAACCCAAAGTAAGCAGCCGCGAGGTGCAGCACACCCAAAACGCCCGCGCAGGCCGACTCCACACCAAACACAATTCGCATCATGGACATTTGCATTCCGATGATTTCCCTTGTTCTTGCATCGGTGTCATCGGGAATCCACGAATCGAATCGGCTAAACAAGAATGTGTATGCGATCATCGCCAATGCGAACATGATCAGTAATAATCCTTGAGCGATCATCAACGATGCGATCACAGGAACCTGTTTGAGATAGCCCCGACCAAAATCATGGGGTCGACCCTGAGTTGGGTAGCCGCGTCCAGGCTGCCCGGAAGGAGATTGGAAAGGATTGTCGCTCACCTAGGTTTTTTCCCTCTCGACTGTCGAGCAGATCACAGCACAGCGTCGTGTTGCGAGTTTGCTGGCAACCAGCCAAAAAAAGATTGCTTTGAAACAGGATAGCAGGCTTGATATCGGCAAGCCGGACGTCTGGCAATCGGGATTTTAATCTTGCACCGTGGCAAGTCATCCAAACGATTGTCGAAATGTGTTTGGGCCAACCTGTCGATAACAACCGGCAACCAACGCCGGCTGATCTTCCCAGAACGGCAATAATCTTTGATACGCTTCGGTCATCCGTCAATCCGTCTCGCGGCCCAACCATCCGGTCCCGGCAGCAAATCGAGCTGACACAATTCCCAATGCCAGTCAGCGCACGAAAAAGTCCTGTTCGCTCATCTCAAACAGGACTCTTCGTAACCGTCGGAAGGTTGTTGTCACTTGAATCGGCATTTGGTTTGGATATTCACTGCTGGAGCGCGCCCTGGATTTCCTTGACGTTGGACCCGAATGCATTCCCCATTGTTTCACCAGCGGCAACAACCGAAGCAAGAAGCAAAGCTGCGATCATGGCCAGTAGCAGGGCGTATTCAACTGCCGTTGCGGCCGATTCGTTTTTGACGATGAAAGCTATTCTTGGAAGCATTTGTTTCCCTTGCCGTTGTTGTCTGAAGGAGAGACCAATGCACAGGGCATGCCAATTGAAAAACACAGGAAACTGGCCCTGTTTGACCGACCTGTTTCAGAAAAACCACAGGCTCGAACAACCCATGATGCCAAAGAACAACGATGGCCCCAAAAAAAAACACCCGCCAAACCTTCGGCGGGTGTAAACATTTACTGAACTTGCGGAAGTCGTTATTCCACCTTTGACCATCCGGCGATGTGCTTGTTTCCTTCGTCGGCGAATTTGTTCAACACCGCTTCAACGTCCAAATCAGCGGGTGCCGAAAAAGAACAAGAATTATCACTTATGTTTGTTTCAATGTCTGCGATACCATCGACACTACTCAATGCACTTCTCACGGAAGCCGCGCAGCCACCTCATGTCATGCCAGGAAGTTTAAGCGAAACTGATTGGGACCCGGAAGTCTTCGCAGTGGCAGCACCATCGCCAGTTTTCTCGGCCGCACCTTCAGCTGCGCCATCGGCGGCAGCGGGGGTTGCTTTCGGAGTCTCTTTTTTCTCAGCCGGCTTCTTATCGCAGCCGATCGATATGACGAGGGCAGCCATCGCCATGATTGTCAAAATTAGTCGCATTGTAATAGTCTCCAAAGTGTAACAACTTGAATGTGTCAGGGCGGTGGAATCAGCCCTCGTGGATTTTAGCCTAACAACCAGTCAGGATCAGGCACTATCGTATTCTTTCGTTGGCATTAACGCACGGTCTCCGACATTGCTGTCCGCGGATTTTGGCAGAATTCATTCTGTTTGGTTCACTAGCTCACAACCCACCAAATCTGAGAAGCTGGGGAAAGCTCTCGCAGAATCTCCAAAAACTCCCTGCCGCAGTCAATTCGAGAACGGCAACCTGGCCCCATCGCCGAAAAAGCGCGATAACGGGTCCGTGATTGGAGTCAATTCCATGATTCCCTTGAAAATAACGGGGCTCATGTTATTGCAAAAACTCAGGTAATCGGTACACTTGCCAGATTGAAAAGTGAGTTCAAACGTCCGGATGGACCGGAAATCCATGCCCCGAGCAAGTCAGGCCATGGATAATTTGTTGGAAATTTGAAAATGTAGGTAATTGAAGGAGTTGGATCGAACGCGAGCCGATAGAAGTCTTCTTGGAGTCTTCCCTGATGCCGCGGCACTGGATCAAACGGTTATGGCCATTACGAAAGAGAATAAAGCTGAGTTGGTGAAAGAATTCCAGACGCAAGAAGGCGATACGGGTTCTCCCGATGTTCAGATCGCCATTTTGACGAAACGGATCAACAACCTGACTGAGCACATGCGCTCAAACAAAAAGGATTATTCCACGCGTCGTGGTTTGTTGGGCATGGTTTCTCGCCGTCGTCGATTGTTGGATTACGTTCGCAAGAATGATGCTGATCGTTATCTTGACATTATCGAACGATTGAACATTCGAAAGTAATTTTCATTTACGTGTCACGAACGATTTTGTGCCACGTTTCTTTTTGATCTCTGCTCACTGGTTGTCTGGTGAGGCGCACCTTGGATGGTGTACAGACATCCGTTTGTGTTTCCCCGGAACGCAACCGGAGATGGACTTCTGGACTCGCTCTCTGAATGTCGCTTCCTCGCGACGATCAGCAAGTCGTTGCTCTGTCGATTTTCGACCGATTGATTTCCTGCTTGATCAGGCGCAACCGTCGCGGCCATGTTGGTTCTGGACGAGCAATGTTGCTCCCGAGCTCGATGCGATTCACGGCAATAATCGCCATTGAATGGCATTTCAAATTAATGACGTAGTTGATGAATTTTTTGTAGGAATGAATTGTGAAAGTAAGAGTAGAAAAAAAGATCGGTGGAAGTGTCCTTTCGTTCGAGACAGGATATTTGGCGAAACAGGCGGCGGCTGCCGTCCTGGTGCAATACAACGATACGGTTGTCCTTTCGGCGGCGGCCACGGGATCGCCACGACCCGGGATCGACTTTTTCCCGTTGATGTGTGATTACCGTGAGCGAACGTGTGCCGCGGGTAAATTCCCAGGCGGTTTTATCAAGCGTGAAGGACGACCAACGACCAAGGAAACCCTGACCTCTCGATTGATTGATCGACCGATTCGGCCGATGTTCAAGGCAGGTTTCAAGGACGAAGTTCAGTGTCAGAATTTTGTCCTTTCCAGTGACAAACAAACGGATGGCGATGTGCTGGCGATGAATGGCACCTCGGCCGCTTGTTTCATTTCTCCAATGCCGTTTGAAGATCCGGTTGCCTCGACCCGCGTCGCGCGTGTCAACGGAGAATTTATCGCTTTCCCGACCCAGGATCAACTGGAAGAAAGCGACATGGACATCATCATTTCAGCGACAGACTCTGCCGTCACGATGATCGAGGGTTTCGCGCGCGAAGTTCCCGAAGACGACATGTTGGCCGCGGTCGAATTTGGACATGAAATCTGTCGACAGGTGATCGATCTCCAGCGTGAATTATTCGACAAGGTTGCCCCTGAGAAAGACGACTTCCAGACACCCGAAAGTGACGGTTTGCTGGAAAAACTGTTGGCCCGGTATTACGACGATTACAAATCCGCGGTTTTGGTTGCCGGCAAACACGATCGTGGTGCAGCCAAGAAAGAACTTGCGGAAAAAATCGTCGCCGCGATGATTCCTGACCCGGAAGCCGACAATGCATTTGATGTGGGCGCGGTAAAGACGGCCATTCACGACCTTGAAGAGAGGGTCGTTCGAGATTCGATCCTTGATGGCCTGCGGTCCGATGGACGCGATAACAAGACGCTGCGACCGATCGAATGTCTGACCAATGTGATTCCGCGTGTTCACGGATCAGCCATTTTCCAAAGAGGTGAAACGCAGGCGCTGATCACGGTGACACTTGGTACCGGAAGGGATGAACAGCGAGTCGATGGACTGCTCGATGAGTATTCCAAGAAATTCATGCTGGACTACAACTTTCCCAGTTTCAGCGTCGGGGAATGTCGTCCGATCCGAGGCCCGGGACGTCGTGAGATTGGTCACGGTGCGTTGGCGGAGCGGAGCATCAATCCCATCTTGCCCGACGTCGACGAGTTTCCTTACACCATCCGTGTGGTTTCGGACATCCTCGAATCCAATGGTTCGTCTTCGATGGCAACGATATGCGGGACGACGCTGGGCTTGATGGCTGCGGGGGTCACGATCAAGAACCCGGTCGCCGGAATTTCCGTTGGCATGGTCAAAGAAGGCGACCGCTACGCATTATTGACCGACATCCTCGGCAGTGAAGACCATTTTGGTGACATGGACTTCAAAGTGGCGGGAACCCAAAACGGGATTACCGGTATCCAGCTTGACCTGAAAATCCGCGGGATCAGCAGCCAGATACTGAAGGAAGCCATGGCTCAGTCTCGCGAAGCGCGAATCGAAATCCTGCGAACGATGCTCAAGGCAATTCCCCGTCCGCAAGAAGAGCTTTCCATGTACGCACCGCGATTGCTGGTCACCCAAATCGACCCGGAAAAAATCGGGATGCTGATTGGCCCTGGTGGAAAGAATATCCGCGCGATCCAGGAATCCACACAAACCGTGATCGAAGTCGCCGAAGATGGCCGCGTAACAGTTGCCGGTACCGACGGGGCGCTCGCCGAAGCAGCTCTCAAGAAAGTCGAAGCCTGCACCGCAACCGTCCAGGTCGGCAAGATCTACGACGGAACGGTCAGTAGCGTCAAGGACTTCGGTGCGTTTGTCGAGATTCTTCCCGGTCGCGACGGGTTATGCCATATCAGCGAACTATCCAGCGGCTTTATCGACAAGGTTGAGGACATCTGCCATGTCGGCGACGAAATGAAGGTTCTCGTCATTGATGTCGACAACAATGACCGGGTGAAGCTCAGTCGGCGCCAGGCGTTGGAAGAGCTTGGACTGGAAGATGAATTCGCACTCGCGACAGCCGACGCTCCTGCCGGTGGTGGTGAAGACCGACCTCCACGCAGTGAAGGTGAAGATCGCGGCGGCGACCGCGGCCGCAGTGGCGGTGGTGGACGGGGTCGCAGCGGTGGTGGCGGTGGCCGAAGCCGAGGTGGTGGCGGGGGTCGCAGCGGTGGTGGCGGTGGCCGAAGCGGCGGTGGAGGTGGCGGCGGTCGAGACCGACGCTAGAACGTCTCTGTTTTCCATTCTTGATATCAATTAAAATCGCTCGGGATGTTCTTCCTTACCGAGCGATTTTTCGTTGCGCAGCAACCGGCGGCAGCCGGCTCTGGAAGTCACGACGATACCTGCGGATTCAACCGATACAATTCATCTCACTGACACCGCTTCAACTCATCCGGCCCCAACGACCGGAAATTGAAATCAGGAACAGGATTGAAAATCGCGAACAATCGCAGGTTGAGACTGAAACCTAACTTGGACGTCTGGCCAAACATGGAACCCATCGACGAATTGAGGAAACGGTACAACGAACTTGCCGCCTTGGCAGGTTCGCTGGCTCATGAAGTCAAAAACCCGCTTTCGATCATCGTGATGAATATGGAGTTGCTTCACGAAGACTTCGAAACCATGAATCATCCCGAGGCCCGGCGGGCACTCAAGCGAACCGAGACCGTGATTCAGCAGTGCACGCGGCTTGAAACGCTCCTCAATGACTTTCTCCGATTCACCAAACTCAGCAGCCTGGAACTCAAACCTGGCAGCTTGAACAACCAGGTCGACCAAGTTCTCGATTTTTTTGCAACCCAGGCAGCCAAGCAGGATGTTGAGATCATCCGATACCTCGATGCCGAGCTGCCCAGTATCAACCTTGACTCTCAGACGCTCCAGGCCGCCCTCGTGAACCTGGTCAAGAACGCGATGGAATCAATGCCCAACGGTGGTCAATTGGTCGCTCGTACCCGAATCACACGCAAAGGAGTGGCACTGGACTTGATCGATACCGGCTGCGGAATGGAAGCATCGGCGTTGATCCAGATGTTCAAAGAATTCTATACGTCCAAAGACGGCGGTACGGGGCTTGGGTTGCCAACCGCAAAAAAGATCATCGAAGCCCACGACGCGCGGATTAATGTCCAGTCGGAAGTCGGTCAGGGGACCCAGTTTACGATCGAATTCCCGACACCGAAGCGAATTTAGATTGACGCGAAATGTGGAAGCGGCCGATGTCGGGACATTCCACAGGACGCCGCGTTTCATTTTCAGACACCGGGCTCAAACCAGAAAATGACAGACCATTCCCCGTTCCTGATTCCGAACACGCATGAAGCTCATCCGAAAACTCTCTGACTTCCCTGACTCGCTGCGCGGAGGTGCGCTGTCGATTGGAAATTTTGATGGGGTCCATCTGGGACACCAGGTGATTGTTGATCAACTCAAGACGTTGGCTGCAGAACACGGTGGTGCGGCAATCGTGTTCACGTTCGACCCACATCCGGTTCGCATCCTGCGCCCGCAGCAGACTCCGCCACCGCTGACGTGGACCAATCGCAAAGCAGACCTGTTGGCCGAACTGGGTGTAGATGCCGTCGTGGCCTATCCGACGGATCGGGAATTGCTGCAGTTGAGCTACCAGGAGTTTTTCCAGCAAATTGTTCTTGACCTGTTGGGTGCCAAGGCCATGGTGGAAGGACCCAATTTCTATTTCGGGCACAATCGGGAAGGAACGGTTGACCGATTGTCCGAACTTTGCCGGCGGCAATCCATTCAATTGCAAATTGTTGAACCAAAAATTGAGACCGGTTGTTTTATTTCCAGTAGCCGGATTCGCGATCTGCTCCGTTCCGGCAACGTCGACGACGCCAGACAGTTGCTGACTCGACCCTACCGCATTCGCGGAATGGTCACGCATGGAGCGGCGCGCGGAACAAAGATCGGATTTCCGACAGCCAATCTGGATGCGATCGACACGCTGATTCCCGGGCTCGGAGTGTACGCGGGTCGCACCTACGTTGATGGTCGCTCGCATTGGTCTGCCATCCACATTGGCCCCAATCCGACGTTCGGTGAGGATCATCCAAAGGTCGAATCACACCTCCTCGATTTCGAGGGTTCCATTTACGGAGAGGTGGTCGAGGTTGATTTTATTAGTCGGCTGCGGGATATTCGACAGTTTGATTCAGCGCTTCAGCTGATCAACCAGCTAAAATTGGACGTCGATACGACGCGTCAACTCGCGAGACAATTCTCGTCGTAGCACCTTTGCGTGACCCCGTTTACCCATCCAATCTCGAGACACTGAAACATGAATGTTGACTGGCCCCGGTTCCGCGAAGTCATTGAATCCGCAAACAACATTATCCTGACCAGCCACATTCGCCCTGACTGCGACGCACTGGGAAGCTGTCTTGGGATGGCTGGCATCCTGGAAGCGCTGGGCAAACGAGTCCGAATCGTTTGCGGACAGCCGGTTCCACCGAATTTGACATTTATTGACCCCTCCAACCGGATCATGTGTATCCACAAGGATATTCAAGTTGAGGAATTTGCGGATGCAGACCTCCATATCATCCTCGACACCAGTGCCTGGGTCCAGTTGGGCGACATGGCCAATGTCATACGCCATTCGAATTGTAAAACCATCATCTTTGATCATCATATGGGCGAAGACGATATCGATGCCGAGCTGTTCAAAAACACGACCGCCGAAGCCGTAGGGCGAATGTGTGTCGATGCCGCGGAACAGCTGGGAGTCAAGCTGACACCTGAGATCGCGACGCCCCTGTTTGCAGCAATCGCCACCGATACGGGCTGGTTCCGATTCAACTCGGTCACCGACGTGACCTACGAGTCCGCTGCCAAATTGGTCCGGGGGGGCGCCGTTCCGGCCAATATCTACGGCGATCTGTATGAGCGTGAAACCATCGGACGGGTGCGTTTGCGTGGAACCGTACTGGCCCGCGTCCAAACCGAACTGAACGGCCGATTGGCTCACACCTATATCCTGCCCGAAGACTATGGAAATACCGGCTCCCAACCGACGGACACCGAGGACCTGATTAACCTGGCGTTGGAAATCGAAGGGACCGTATTCGCCGTCATCCTGGTCGGTCAAATCGATGGTGGCTACAAGATCAGCTTCCGCAGCCGTTGTCAAACTCCCGCCAACGTCGTCGCGCAGCAATTCGCGGGTGGAGGACACAAAGCCGCGGCTGGTGCTTTCATTGACAGCAATGATTTGAAATTCGTACAGAACCAGGTTTTGACCCATGTTCGAAATGTCTTGACCGCGGAGTTCAGCTCTGCCGGCGAAGCCTGAACTCCCTCCATGAGGCCCGGAAAGGTAAATGCGGCAACAAGAACGCAACCAACCCACTCCGTAAAATCCCGATGGCGGATCGACCACCCATTCCTTAATTAGGTATTATGGACCTGCCTCAGATATCGCGAACTTCCGCTCGTTTCTGGACCGCCCCTGCTGTGCCTGCTCTTACCGGTTGAACACCTATGTCGCCTGCGATTCGCTGCACCAACCTCGTAAAGACCTATCCCGGCAAACCGCCGGTCGAAGCCGTTCGCGGGATTGATTTTGAAATCGCTGTGGGCGAATGCTATGGTGTGCTGGGTCCCAACGGTGCGGGCAAAACGACGACGATCGAGATTCTGGAAGGTCTGCTCAAGGCGACATCCGGTGAGGCGGAAGTTCTGGGCATGCGATGGGACCATAACGCGGTTGCGATTCGCGAGCGGATCGGCGTTTCACTCCAGGAAACTCACCTCAGCGATCGGCTAAGCGTCAAGGAAACACTCGAGCTGTTTCGCAGCTTCTACTCGACGGGAATCTCGCCAGCTGAGGCGATGGCCCGCGTTTCCCTGGGGGAAAAACAATCGGCCTGGGTCAAAACCCTTTCCGGCGGACAGAAACAGCGACTTGCCGTCGCGACGGCGTTGGTCGGTGACCCGGAGTTGATCTTCCTCGACGAACCCACGACCGGACTTGACCCGTCGAGCCGGCGACAGCTTTGGGACATCATCGAGACTTTCAAACAGGAAGGCAAAACGGTCTTGCTCACGACCCATTACATGGAAGAAGCGGAGCGGCTCTGTGATCGCGTGGCAATTTTTGACAACGGAAAAATCATCGCCGAAGGATCTCCCGACGAGCTGATTCACTCCCTTGGAGCCGAACACGTAATCGAATTTTCGATCGATCGGAATCACGATACTCTGGATATTTCCATGATCCAGTCGATCCCGACGGTGGACCGGGTGGACAAGCACGAGACAGAATTTCATATCACAGCCGGGAAGCCTCACGTCGTCCTGCCGGCATTGATCGCGGGACTGGCCGCTCAGGGGATCTCGCTTGCCGATTTGTCGACACGGCATGCAAGCCTGGAAGACGTGTTCATCAACTTGACGGGACGTCGACTGGTGGGGCACGAGGACTGAGCGTTGAATTTCCGATCGCTCCGAGAACCGAACCATGAACACCGAACACTGGAAACTGCCAAAATCCCAATGCAAAAATCCCATCCAATCTTCGCCATATCCGTCGCTCGCCTGCGCGAATTCATTCGCCGCCCCGAAGCGGTATTCTGGGTTTACTTTTTCCCGGTTTTGATGGTCGTGATCCTGGGAATTGCGTTTCGCAACAAACCCGTTGAGTCATTCGATGTCGATGTGATCCAGGGCCCGCTGGCTGAATCGGTCGTGGAGAACCTCAAATCGGATCCAAGGATCAAGCCGAAGGTAGTTTCCGAAGAAGAATCGATCGACCGTCTGCGAACCAGCAAAACGAACCTGATGATCGCTGCCCGTGGCAGCACCCTGAATACAATCGAATACCGGTACGATCCCGTACGCCCGGGAAGCCTGGCAGCCAGGAACCTGGTCGACAGACGCTTGCAGGAAGCGAAGGGTCGTCAGGATGTAATAATATCGAACGACGTCGAATTCAACGAACCGGGAAACAGCTATGTCGATTTTCTGGTGCCAGGTCTGCTGGCAATGGGTCTGATGGGTGGAGGACTGTGGGGAGTCGGATTTGCAATCGTCGACATGCGAATTCGGAAGCTGTTGAAACGGTTCATGTCGACGCCGATGCGGCGAAGCCACTTTCTGATCGCGATGATGATCAGCCGACTGGTTTTCATGATTCCCCAAATCGTAATTTTGCTGGTGTTTTCTTATGTCCTGTTCGGTGTCAAGGTCCATGGCAATTGGCTCTCGATTCTGCTGGTCGTCATTTTGGGCGCAATCGAATTTGCAGTAATCGGACTTCTGGTGGCTTCGCGGGCCAAGACGCTGGAGACCGCATCCGGTCTGATGAACCTGGTCATGCTCCCCATGTGGACGTTAAGTGGGATCTTTTTTTCGTACGAACGGTTCCCGGAAATATTTCAGCCGTTCATCAAGTTGTTGCCACTGACACCCGTGATCGATGCACTGCGGTCATTGATGATGGATGGCAAATCGATCACGACGCTGGCCCCGGAGTTGCTCGTCATCTCATTTTGGTGCGTTGTACCATTCATCGTCGCGTTGGCGATCTTTCGCTGGAACGACTGACTCAATGGCAGGTTATCTGCTTGGGGATTTCCCTCACACCTCCAAGACGTTTTCATCCAACCGTCGTGAGGTGCGTCGCACCCAACCTCCCCTGCTCCGCGCGACGCTGAAATGAACCATCCGCAATACTCCAGACAAAAGCCCAGTGCACGCCCAAGCCCGCCAGGACGAACAGGTGAAACGTTTCGTGGGGACCCCAAACCCCCCGAATAAGAACCGGCCAATCAAACGTATTCATCAGTGCGCCGAAGGTATAGCACAATCCTCCGATCACGAGCGGGACAATCACACGCCAATGATACTCCTGCCAAAGCAGGTAAGCGGAAACGGCTCCGATCCAGCCCATGACCAGAAAGATCCCGTCACCCACATATCCCGGGATACTGTCAAAGAAAACGATTCGCAACGTGACACCCACAACGGTGATCGTCCAGAGCAACGAGATGATTGCCCAGCGTCTCCATCCCGTGAAAAGGATCCCGTGAATCACGGTAAACGTACTGGCGATTAATACAAAAATCGCGGCGATGTCCAACCGCAACATTACTCCCCGAGCGGTTCCACCAACAATCATCATGTGATAAACGGAACTGATGGAAAGCAAAAACAGCGAAGCCAGCACAAACTGCAACGTGAAAATAAATGTCGCGATTGACCGCCGTGCACTTATCAAGAGCGGAACTGAGAGAGCAAGAAAAATCACTGCGCCAACCAGATGAGACAGACTGCTCATCGGGTCATGGAAACCACCGATCGAATACCACTCATCCATGCTTTTTTCGTAATTTCAGCGTGTTCGTCAATCGGACTCAAAACCTGATTCTAGCATGTCTCGACCTTGGCTTGCAGACAACTTGGATGCCGCTGAGCCTCTGCCAGGCAACCCGCATTCGCAAAATCCGAACCCGATTCCGGACAATACGCCGGAGACGACCATATTGATGAAACGAACGCCATTGCCTGCAGTTTTGCCAATTGGCAACGGGAAAACGCCACCGGAATTGAGCGTGCCGAAAAAGTGCCGGGACACATGAAAATTTCCCAATCCATCGCTAACCTGTTCGGTATCGTGGATGGCTGGACAAGCTCCGCCGATGGTTTCGTCAAAATCACGCAACTTCTTTCAGTTCGATTACCGCCAGACCCCCGATTTGCTATACTCTATTCCCTTGGAAACAGATTTTCGCTGGATCAATCGTCGTTCCATCGATTGCTGGTTACCTGCAAACCAATGTCCTCATCAGGAGAGACTACAATGCGTTCCCGATTTCTCTTGGTCCTACTATTGCTGCTGACCACAGCCTGCACAAAGAACGACGAGATCGCCAAGAAACCGGATTCGAAAACCGGTCCTGTCGTCGCGGAAACGGGGCCGACCCCCGCTGAAGTTGCTGCAGCGAAAAAGAAGGCTGAAAAAGAAGCCGAATTGGCTGAGGACGCTCGGATCAAAGCCGAATCAGACGCCAATGCCAAGCGACTGGCAGAGGCCACGGAGAAGTTCCATGCACTCAATGAAGAACTGAACGCCGCGATGAAGGAGTATGCAACGGCGCGTCGAAATGTAAAAACGCGGGAAGAGAGTCTGAAACTTGCGGCAGAAAACCCGATGCTGAAACTCGGGCCAAAGTTTCTTGATTTCGCACACGATTATACGGGAACCCAAGAGGCTTTGGATGCCGTTTCGATGCTGGCGATACGCGGCTCGGGAGATACAAAAACGGAGGCAGTCGAATGGATGATCGACAAATATGTCGATGACGACAAGATCACGGAATTTGTTTCGACGCTGTTCAGGGGAATGCCGACTCCTCAGAATCAAAAATGGATCGACCAGATTCTGGAGAAAACAACCAACCCGAAAGCCAAAGGGAGCGCCCTGGTTGCCAAGGCTGGATTGCTTGATGGCATCACCACTTACAAAGGGTTCTTTGCTTCCGCCAGCGAACAACAACTCGCGACTGTGGACAAGGAGACTATCGAATTCGTCAACGCGGAACGCAGTGCGAACGAGCGGGAAGAGTTGGTTGGACTTATGGAAGCTTTCGTCAAGGATTACGCTGCGGAAGCCAAAATCGTGGAACGAGAGCTGTTTGGACTCAAGTACCTCAGTATCGGCTGCGAGGCGCCCGACATCATTGGCGTTGACCTGGACGACAAGGACTTCAAGCTCACGGACTATCGCGGCAAGGTGGTACTGTTGGACTTCTGGGGCGATTGGTGACCACCGTGTCGGGCAATGTACCCACACGAGCGGTCGCTCGTACGAAGAATGGCAGATAAACCTTTCACCATCATCGGCGTCAACAGTGATAAAGACCTCGGAAAACTCCGTCAGGTCGTCAAGGAAAAAAGCCTGACTTGGAGAAGTTTTCAAAACGAGGGGAATGAAGAAAAAATCTCCACCGTCTGGAATATCAAAGGTTGGCCAACGACTTACTTGATCGATGGAAACGGCAAGATTCGTTACAAGAACGTTCGCGGTGACAAACTTGACGAAGCCCTTGAAGAATTGATGTCGGAGATCGGTGAAGAAGTCAATCTTGTCGGCGTCGACCATGAAGCCGAAGATAAAGCCGCACTCGAAGCCGCCAAAGGCGACGATGACGGTGGCGCAGAAACGGCCGACGAAAAGTCGGAAGCATCTGACAAGGCTTCCGACTCAACGGAGGAAAAGAAGTCAACCGAAAAATCTGTTGACAAGGCTGGGGATTCTGGCAAATAGAATCTGGATTCCGACAAATCCAATAGGCTCCCAATACATCCCAAGTCGAAACCGGAGGGCAAAAGCCCAAGGCGAGACTTGGGATTTTTCTCGTCTTCCACTGACATGCTGTTAATGGCTGGGGCAATTCGAAGGCGCTTGTGGGGAACAGCACTCGGCCGCGACCACCGTAGTACCCTGGTTTTTCTGCGACGCCATTTTCTTTCTGATCGTGTGTTTGCCACCGAGTCGATGTGCGAAATCCTCGTTTTTCTATCTGGGTTCGTATCGTAAAACGCCAATCATCGACTTTATGAATCAAACGCCTTACAACTCACCCGATCCGACACCGGCCGTTTCGTGGCCGTTGCGGTCTTCCAGGGGTCGTTACGGCGAGTTTCTGAAAAAACTGAGGCGTGGCGAATTTCGCGGCGAAAAAATGCTCGCGGACGAGGTCGACGGACCGGACAGGAACCCTGATCACCAACGCCGGCAAAAACGCCGAAGCTACCTTCGATTGTATATTCACCGGCTTTGGCCGCATTGGAAGATGGTCGTAGCGCTGACGTTGTTGGCGGTTTCCGTTTCGGTATTGGAGATTATTCAACCGCTCTTCGCCCGACATATTATTGACAAAGTACTGCTTACCGAGCAGGAGCCGGCCGATCGCTTTTTGCGGCTGAACCAGGTCGGCGGGATTTTTTTGTCGGTCGTCCTGCTGACGCGAGTTCTCGGTGTTGCCCGGGCCTGGTACCAACAACTGCTGAACGTTCGCGTGATCCTGACGTTGCGGCGGTCACTGTTTGACCGATTGATCCGGTTGCCATTGAACAAGCTCTCGGACATGAAGGTGGGCGGGATCATTTCGCGGCTCACTGACGATATCGACAAAACGACCGGCCTGCTGCAAATGGCCGTCATTTCCCCCGGCGTGGCTGTTTTTCGCTTGCTGTTGGCAATGGTGATCCTGTTCTCGCTCAACTGGAAACTCGCCCTGACGGCACTGGGAATTGTTCCCCCCATCATGTTGCTCAGCATGATTGCGATTCGCCGGATCCGACCGATTTATCGCGCTATTCGCAAAGACGTTGCGTTCGTCGACGGCCGCGTCGGTGAAGCATTTCAGGGAATTCGCGCCGTACGGGCCTTCGGGGGTGAGCCTCGCGAGTCGCACGAGTATACGATCGGTCAACATTTGATCATGCGGATGCGAATGTTTGCTGCGCGCCGTGAAATCATCCTGTGGAGTACCTGGGGATTCCTGATGGCACTGATCGGCGTTGTCATCACCTGGGCTGGTGGATACTGGTACTTGAACGATATTGCGAACAATGTGCCACTGGACCGAAGGACTACGATTGGAGACATCTCTGCGTTTCAGTTTTATACTTTGCTCCTGCTCAATCCCGTCTGGCAGATCGTCGAATCCATGACCGAACTTCAGCGGTCATTGGCGTCAATGGAACGGGTCTTCGAGGTTCTGGAGATGCCAATTGATAAACCGGATCGCGAACAGGCAATCGAAGCGGGCGGCGAGGTTCAGGAAATCGCTTTCGAAAACGTCTGGTTCGCCTATCGTGACGAAGATGACAAACTGGGGCCGGACCATTCTCCCAAATCCAAGCCGGAGAAGGCACCGTCGGTTCTTGCGAATCCGGGCGAGGATGTGGAAAAGTTGCCACGAGACGTCATTCGAAACTTCAATTTGACGGTTCGCGGTGGATCTGTCGTTGCCCTGGTGGGACGAAGTGGAGCCGGCAAAACGACCGTAACCGATTTGGTGGCCCGGTTCTACGACCCTTGCCAGGGCAGAATCACGCTTAACGGAATCGACCTCCGGGACTACCAACTCAAATCCTATCGCAGCTTGATCGGCGTTGTTCAACAGGAGGTCTTTTTGTTTGACGGCACCGTGCTGGAAAATATCGCCTATGCAAACCACGACGCTTCCCACGAACGAATTGTTGAGGCGGCCAAACGGGCGAATGCGGATGAGTTTATTGTTGACTTGCCCAATGGTTATGACTCGATCATCGGCGAGCGTGGTGTCAAGCTTTCCGGAGGGCAGCGACAGCGCCTGTCAATTGCCCGGGCACTGTTAGCAGACCCACAGATTCTGATCCTGGATGAAGCCACAAGTAACCTCGATACAGAAAGCGAGCAGCTAATTCAGCAATCAATGACCACGCTTTTGCAGGATCGCACTACATTTGTGATTGCCCACCGGCTTTCGACGATCACTCACGCCCACCAGATCGTGGTCATGGAAGACGGTGAGATCCAGGAATCCGGCACCCACTCATCGCTGATGCAAAGAGGCGGCATCTATGCAAGAATGGTCCGCCGGCAACACGACGCGGTAAGTCTGATATAATGTGGACACCGTGATGGGTTTGGGGAAGTCATTGACGCCTGCAGCCCCTGGGTCGTCGACCACACGGCAACATCAGGGGTCGGCCCGTTCGCCGACAGAATTCTTGAGGAGGAGATTGAAATGGTTCGTTGCTGGTTTTCGTTCTTTGCGGTCGCGGTATTGGTTGGTTGCTCGTCCGAATCGGCAACTTCGATTCCTTCCACGAACCTCGATTCGTTCACACCGGTGAGCTACCATCTGGACCCAGGGTTCGTGCGTTTCGATGATGAATCGGAACAACAGGCCATGGCCGAATACGAGGCGATCCAGGCCGAATTCAAGTCCGCCGTCAACGAGTTGCGCAACGTCATTGCAAAAACCGAATCAAAAGACGAACAGGTCCAGATTCTTGCTACCCAGAACCCATCTTTGAAATTCGGTCCGCGATTCATGGCTTTGGCCAGGAAATATCCTGGCACCAAGGCTTCTGTCAATTCAACCTTGTTTGTGGTCGGCCAAAACCGCGGTGAACTGAAAAACGAGGCCATGACGTACTTGCTTGAAAACTACCCCGACAAAGTGAAGCTGACGAAAGTCGCCGAATCACTGAAAAAGGAAGTTCCGCTTCCCGAAATGGAGGACTGGTTCAAACTGATGATCGAAAAAGCGGAGCCAGGCCCGGTCAAAGCCAACGTGATGTTGAACTATTCACAGTATGTCGGTCAGCTTCCAACCTTTCGGCGAACGATTGAGCTGAACCCGCAAATTGCCGAGCGTCTCTCCAAATCGCAACTTGAATACATCAACACTCCCAGGACCAAAGCGCAGGACGAACGGCTGGCCACGATCCTCAGGTCGCTGATCGAAAACTACGGCGACGTCACTTACAAAGGCCGCGAGACCTATGGTTCGGTTGCCACCAGTGAACTTTTTGAGTTGACGAAGCTTCAGGTGGGAATGGTCGCTCCAGATATCGAAGGCACTGATCTCGACGATATTCCGTTTCGGCTGAGCGATTATCGAGGCAAGGTTGTGATGCTTGATTTTTGGGGTCACTGGTGCCCTCCCTGTCGGGCGATGTACCCGCATGAGCAGGAGGTTTCACGAAAACTCGCCGACAAGCCGTTCGTTTTGCTGGGCGTTAACAGCGACGGGGACAAGGACACCGCAATCGACGCCGTGCAAAGTGAAAGCCTCAGCTGGCGACATTTTTGGAATGGTCCTGAAGGTACCCGAGGCCCAATTTCAAAACGATGGAATGTCGAAGGTTGGCCAACCGTTTACTTGATCGATCAAGACGGCATCATTCGATTCAAGGAGGTGCTGGGCAAGGATATTGATCGCGGCATTGAGACGTTGATGTCCGAAATGGGACATGATGTCCGACTCTCCGGTGACGCTGACGCTCAATAACCGAGAACCCGGATTGGGGTTCCTTTCGAGCTCGCCCGTCGTGCCAGCGAAGCAATCGACGACGTATTCGCAAATCCCGCGGCCACACCGCGCGACTGATATTCGACCTTTTTCCTGCATGAACCCATCGACATGAAATCTCGCCTGTACTGCCATCTGGCTTCCTTGTTGGCCTGTTGTACCGTCCTGCTAATGGCCAAAGCGTTAATGGGCCAGGAATATGGAAACGCCAAATATCAGAACTGGCATCAGTGGCGCGGACCGGATGCGAACGGCGTTGCAACCCAGGCCAACCCACCGACCCAATGGAACGACAAAACCAACATTCGCTGGAAGTTTCCGATCGTTGGCGAGGGAAGTTCAACCCCAATCGTCTGGGGCAACCAGGTGTTTATCCTGTCTGCCATTGAAACGGACCGCATGCCGGCAATCGCTCCCTCGACAAACACGGAAGCAAAGACGCAGCCGCCGGAGCATGTTCTCGAATTTGTTGTCTGGAGCCTTGACCGAAATACTGGCAATGTGGTCTGGAAAAAGGTTGTAACCGAAGCGGCGCCACACGAGGGGCGTCATCCTTCCACGACCTACGCGGCTGCGTCGCCCACGACCGATGGCCAGCGATTGTATGTTTCGTTTGGGTCGTACGGTATTTTTTGCCTCACGCTCGACGGGGACTTGGTTTGGCAAAAAGACCTCGGCAACATGCGGACTCGACTTGGCTGGGGAGAAGCCGTTTCCCCGGTGATTCATGACGGCAAGCTGGTCGTCAATTGGGACCAGGAAGATCAGTCTGAAATTTTTGTGCTAAACGCCAACAGTGGCGAATTGATCTGGAAAAAAAACAGGGATGAACCAACAACCTGGGCTACGCCGCTGGTGATCGACGTCAACGGCCGGGTCCAGCTGATTACTAACGGAACAAACTCCGTTCGGAGTTATGACCTGGGAACCGGTGAAATCATTTGGGAGTCTCCGGGGACCACTTTGAATGCCATCCCATGTCCGGTTCGCAGCGGGGATCAAGTGATCTGCATGGCTGGTTATCGGGGCAACACAGCGCTCGCCATCGACTTGGGCTCGACAGGCCGAATCAGTGATACAGAAATTGGTTTGGGCCAGCCGATTAAATGGCGGGTTCAGCAGCACACGCCATACGTCCCCTCACCTCTGGTCATTGACGGCCGGCTCTACTTTACGAAATCACTGACAGCGATTCTCAACTGCCTCGATGTCAACACCGGGGAACTGCTTTATCGGAACTCGCAAGGCGATCCCGAGCCGATTCGATTGCCAAACTTGAACAGCATGTACGCTTCACCCGTGGCGGTGAACGACCGGATTTACTTGACTTCCCGAGAAGGCGTCACGCTGGTCATCCGCAACAGCGCTCAATTCGAAGTGATTTCGACCAACCAGCTTAGCGAAGAAATCGATGCATCGCCCGCAATCGTTGGCGATCAGATTTTTCTTCGCGGCAAGAAGCATCTTTACTGTATTGAGCAAACGACGAAACTCGGGACCGACCAGTGACGCTCCACGGTGCTGTCGGGCCAATTCCAGTTAAATTTCTTTTCCCATAAGAGTCGCTTTAGCGCCAGGTCGCCGAACCTGACAATCCACGTTGTCATACTGGTACGGTGGGTGAGTGGCAGCCGTGACTTCCAGCAGTTGATTGTCAACGAACCTGGTTCTGAGCCTTGGCTGATTGCGAACGGCGAGTCGATCCATCGAAAAGGCCGAGGATTTGCTTGACTTTTTCCAGAATTGACCAGTCGTGTCACTCGCCCGGCGAATACTTGGACATCGGAATTAGTCCCTTCAAACCGGCAAACCTTCCGGCCCAGCCTGGAACAGAATAGATCGCGATGACCAAGCCCAGAAAACGACCCAGCACCCAATTCCACGCCTTCCTGGTCGAGCCCCAACCCGGATTCACTCCGACCAACTGGCAACAGACTCCCGAACATTATCGGATTCTGGAGTACGTCGGCCCAAAGCATTTCAAAGGACGGGCTGACGCCTGGAAGTTTCTGCACAATCACGACCGGATGAATCAACCACTGATCACACAGTGGGCCATTTATCTCGACTTCGATTCGTCATTTCTTGGAACCCAACCGGTGGCAGAACATGCGACGACCGTGTCCATCTAGTCCGCGTCTGGTTTCGTTCCGGATTCATCAGACGATTTCCCAACATTGTCAGATTCGGCCTGCGCCGCGTCATCCTTCTTTCCGTTTGCTTTGGTGTCGAACAATTCGCCACCTATCATCCGCTCATAGATTGCATTCAGATCCTTGTATTGGCCTGGATACGCCATCTCTCCACCGGTATGACCGACCCACCCGATTCCCCCAGCAAGCAGGATCAACCCGAGTTTCCAAAGCATCCCATCGTCCGGATCCCTGTTGCGTGCTCCTGTTGCAAACAGGGCCAGCAATAATGCCACGGCCGTGACGATTAAACCACCCGTACGATGCCAAAAAACGGGATGCGTCTGATCGAACACGTCCCAAAATTCAACGACGGTTCCTCGATGCTCCATTGGGCTGTACCACCATCCACTCAGGCACGCGGCAATCGCCCCGATCGTACCCAACCACAAGCAATAATAAGCACAGTCACTCATCACGAAGTTGCCACGCAAACTAAACAGAGCAAACAAACCGGACGCCAATAACAATCCGATCGGCAAATGCACAGCGGCTGGATGAAGCGAACCAGTCGCGTTGAAAATCTGTTGCAGCTTCTTGTCAGCTGTCAAGACCGGCGCAGCATCGTCTTTCGTCACGTCTTCCTTTTCGACGTCCTGGGAATCGCCTGCAGTTTCAGGTTCGTCGGGATTCCCTTCGTCGACGCCCGCGGGTTTCCCGGCGTCGACCAACTCGACACCCTCCGGCCAGTCAGCGCCCTGGTCGATCCATGCCTTGACCAGCGAGATTTCCTTGGGGGTGAGTTTACCGTGTTCGGGCGGCGGCATTATCTCGTCTTCATCGTCCGAAATCAGCAGCAGGAAAAGATCACTGTCTTCTGATCCATCGGTGCCGATAAAATCCAACGCGTCTTCCCGATCATCGATTCGAAAATCGTTTTCCTGGTCTTCTTTTTCGATGGGACCATGGCAAGTCAGACAGTGCGACTCAAAGATTGGTTTGATGTCTTTGACAAACTCGGGCTTGCCCTCCTGAGCGGAGGAAACCGTGGCACTCAGGGTAATCCAAACGAGCCCGAACACGTGAATGAAAGAGGAAAGACAATTCTTCAGAATCATTTTTTTATCCAACGAAAGTGATGAAAGGAGGATGTCAGTCAGTCAACCTACCATGCTATTTCCAATCGATATGATAGCCAATTCGCCGACAGAATGCACTTGCGATCGCCGGGACGGAGCTTCCTTTTCGCAGCGTGATCAACTGGCACGACTCAACCATCCGGTTGGTTTATTCTGGCTGAGTTAGGCAACCTGGTGATTCGCGATGAGAGCGCCACGGTCCGCACAGTTGCGCAATACTGCGCACCGACCGGGATTACTTCGGATCGGCTGCCTTGCGGGGCTGATCGTCAGCATTGATCGGGCTGAAGACCGGCAAGATCATGATTTTCCCGTCCCCTAAACGCCCTGTTCGTGATACAGAGACAATTCGATCGATTATCGAGTCAACGTGCTCGTCTTCCGCCCAGATCGAGATTTCGACCTTCGGTACAAACGCGAGTGAGTATTCATTCTCGCCGTATTGATCGAGATAGTTTTTTTGCCGTCCGTACCCTTTGACTTCTCGAACACTTAGCTCGAGTATTACCTGGTTGGTTATCGACTCGACGACTTTTTCGGCGAGAAACGGTTTCACGATGGCGACGATTTGCTTCATATTCGGGTCATACCGTAAAAACCGTCACTCATCCAAGTTCGTCCTTCACGCCGGCCCATGTCCAGTGGCGATCCGAGGTTGGCTGGACCGAAAGGGGATCAAAACCCAGCGATTTAACCAACTCCCGAATTTCTTCGATCGACAAGGCGGCGTGGAGAGAATCATGAAACAGCCTTCGCGAATACTCAGTCTCATTGCCGGCATACGTTTGAACAAGTTCCTCAAGCTGTTTGAGATTCTCGGGTCTCATCAGGTCGCGAACAAACAGTATTCCACCGTCAGCAGTCACGCGTACCATCTGGCTCAAACACGACATGGGTTCAGGTATGTGGTGGACGATGCTGTTGGACATCACCACGTCAAACGCGCCATCGTCGTAACCCAGTCGCTTGGCGTCGACCTGCGCCAGAGTAATTCGATCGGTCATTCCCTTGGCTTCCAGATTGTACCGGGCCAGTTCCAACATGCTGACGGCCATATCAACGGCCATCACGCGACAGCTTGCATGCTGCCGGCAGAGTTCAATCGGAATCAATGCGGTTCCCGTCCCCAGGTCCAGCACATCGCCCAACTTCTGTTCGTTACCGGCGATCAAGTCCGACCTCGACTGGGCGAAGGCGAGCAGGTCTTCGACAAATCGCCGGTTCACGTCAGCGTGATCCATGTCGTTGTACTCATTGGCCTCTTGCACAGAGTCCATTACTTCGGGTTCGAGGATTCGTTCCAGCTTCATAGTAATTCTTCGTAATCCTGGTCGGTTGTGATAATATCGAGTTTATCCTTCATCGCCGCGCCCAATCCGAACATCAACAGCGCCATCACGAGGTAGGCAATCGCAAATTCAATGACGATTTTTCTTTCAGCCACCGCAACGCCTTCGGAGAACAATTCCCAGGGCAAAAACATTTTGTCGCCAAAAAAAGGTGAATGCATCACCCCGAACAGCGTCAAGATACCACCGACGGCAAGGTAGATCGAAGCCAAGGAAAACTTGCGATCGATAATACTTGCCGTGGCGGACGCCCAGATCAAACTCGTGAGAATAAATCCGCCTGCCAGCACACTTAGGTGAAGCCAGAGCGATTGCAGGTTCGCTGCGGCGGGTGGTGGCAGCGAGTCATAATTCAGCGCTGCGGCAAATTGCCCCAGATAAATCATAACCAGCTTGGCAATCGCCGGCAGACAGGCAACGGCCAACGCGGCGTAATGTCTTCGTGGCGTTGCGTGAAAACTTTGTGCCGTTATTTCGATACCGATGAAAACCAGGATTGGCAAGACAGCAGCTTTGGGGATCAGCAGAAAGAGCAGACTGAAATAGCCAATCAGTCCGGCTCCGCCAACAAACAGGGCGGTCGCCAGCGTATACGCAGCACGCCCACCCATCGCTTTGTAGGCCGGGTGCCCAATGTAAGGGGTTGTTTGAACCACACCGCCGCAGAATGCAGCCGCAAGCGTTGCCATGGCCTCAATACCGATGACCTGGCTAGTCTTGAAATCGTCTCCCACGGATGCGGCGCTTTCGGCGCAGTCAATTCCCCCAATCACGGTGGCGATTGCAAATGGAACAATATAGCCGAGGTAGGGAAGCATTTCGTCAAACGCTCCCAGCCATTCAAATCGAAAAGCGGTCAGCCATTCCGTTGGAAACCATACCGGATCGGTGCCAAGGCCAGCCGTTTTCTCGACAATTTCGGTCCCGACGGCAGCCTGAATTCCGATCAACAGGTACCAGATCACCGTACCGACAAGTACCGCACCAAGCGCACCCGGGATTTTGAATGGCAAGCCTTGTCGTGCGACTAGCGTCGCCAAGACGATAATCAGCGAGGCAAAACCAACGATCGGGTTGGCAGCCAATTCAGGCATTTGCGTGAACGCGATTAGGACCAGCGCAATCGCGGTCAACGAGCCGAGCAAACCCGCCCTCGGAAACACGCGATGAATCCAGTTCGAGCAGAATGACAAAACGACTTTGACCAAACCCATCACCAACGTCGCGCAAATGCCGATGTGCCAGGTTTGGATCGCCGCGGCATCGGGATCCAGTCCCGCGGCCAAACCGTCTTTGTACGCCGGGCCGAGAACAAGCAGCACAATTCCGATCGTGCTGGGCGTATCGAGCCCCAACGGCATGGCGGTTACCTTGTTCCGACCCGTTCGTTTGGCGTACGCAATTGCCAACCAAAAAAACAACAGGTCACCGACCAACACACCGATCGCCGTACCTGGCACCATGTACTTCAGTGCAAAATCTACAGGGAAGGCAAAGACGCCAGCTAGCAAGCTGACCATCAATACCAAGCCAGCAATGTTGTCTAACATCAAGCCAAAAAAGGCGTTAACGTCGCCAGCATGAGCCCATTTGTATCGATTCTGCGTCATCTGAGGACTTTCGGCACGGGGTTTGCAAATTCGGTATTTCGGAACAGCAAATCGGTGCATCTGGATTGCTGTTACGACATTGTGGCGAAGGGACCGCGAGTGTAAATCGCTCAAAAATCTCTGTCAAAGGGGACCTGAGGTGTCAAACGACTCCCCGATAGACGTCGTAGCGAAGGCGGAAAGCTTTCGGAATATCCACAGATACCAATCAAAAGGAGAGCATCGAGGGAAAAACGGATGGAAAGGCCCCCTTTTCCGGCAATCCATGAACCAATTTCCATTAAGATGCGTAAATCGTTATGAAAGCTTCTTTGACAAACGATCTTTATTTCACCGAACGACAATTCAACGCGAAAAGCGACCCTGTGACTGACGAGCATCTGCTTCTCGAATACCGTGAGACCGGCAATCGGGAACTGTATGCGCAGTTGGTATACCGTTACGAGCGCGAGTTGTTCAGTTACCTGAGACGCTATTTGGGTAATGCGGAATTGGCAGAAGATGTTTTTCAGGCAGCATTTCTGGCAGTTCATTTGAAATGCCATACCTTCGAAGAAGGTCGACGGTTTCGACCGTGGCTTTATACGATTGCGACCAACGCAGCCATCGATGCACGTCGACGTAACAAACGACACAGGACGGTCAGTTTGGACACGCCGCGCGAGCAGGACAACGAGGACGTTGGTCGATTAGTTAACCTTTTGGAGAGTGGTGATCCAGATCCTGCCAACGTGGCGTTCAATGCCGAACGAATTCGGCTCGTTCGGGAAGTTCTTGAACAGCTTCCCGAATCGATGACCTCGGTCATTCACCTGGTGTATTACCAGGGCATGAAATACCGTGAGGCAGCAGACGTCTTGGAGATTCCCGTTGGCACAGTCAAGAGTCGATTGAACTCTGCGATCACCAAACTTACCGACGTTTGGAACACCAGCCATGTCGACTAGATGGATGTCGGCGAGGCTGAAACAGATGAGACCTGATAAACGTGAAAAACCCCTCGCAAGAAGACTTGCTGGGTTACGTGTTGGGAGCATTGGACGCTCAAGAACAACGTAACGTTCAGCAATCAATTGACGACAACCCTGAAATCGAAGAACAGCTTCTTCGCATCAAGAGTTCACTGCTTCCACTTGACTGCCTGGAGACCTCGGGACCACGTCCCGGGCTGGCGCGAAGAACATGTGAGGCGGTCGCTGTTTGGCAAAACGAATGGCCCATTGATTCGATCACACACTCGGCGTTGGACGATCAAGCGTCGGGCAAATCGGCGCCCCGGTTGAAATCGGCAGTCTCGGAGCGAATCCTGCACCCACGAAGCTGGTCCATTCCTGATGTGCTCGTGGGAATGGCCTTGATTGCGATCTTATGTGGAATCCTGTTTCCGACGATTTCCTACACGCGGTACAACAGCCACATCGTGGCCTGTCAATCCAACCTCAGCCAGGTCGGTTTCGCGTTAATGGACTATAGCTCCGCTAATGAAGGTCAATGCTTGGTCATTCCGCCCGACAGTCGATTTGCGGTCATTGGCTGGGTCGGACCGACACTCAAAGATGCTGGGCTTGTCGTCGACGATTCGATTTTCGCTTGTCCTGGCATTGCGGCGAGTCGACCCCCGGTCCGAATTCCCAGCGGCAGTCAAATCAGGAACGCGAGCTGCGACGAGGAGTTGGATCGGTACTTCCACACCGCATGTGGACATTTTGGTTTTGCGATGGGCTACCGCGAAAACGGTCGCTATTACCCACCCCGGGTGGGTCGCTCCAATGTTGTTCTGTTCGCCGATCAACCTTCATTGTTGCCGGGACGTGTAAGTGGCAACCATCGTGGCTGTGGACAAAATGTCTTGTTTGGTGATTTTCGTGTGGAATTTGTCTCCGGTCCTACTTACGCTGACGACGCACTTTTTGAGAACGACTATGGCTTCGTCGGCCCGGGCTCAAATTCGATGGATAATGTCGTCGCTCCCAGCTATCTTTCGCCGGTGCAGTCAAACCAGTTGATGAAATCAGTGATCACCGAGTCTGACTGAATGGAATCAACATCTGGAACTGCCGATACGATTCCGGGCCATCAAAATTGACCGACTCGGGACCCGATCGAATATCGCAGAATTCCATCCCGGACTGATTTTCGAAACCTCAATGATTGCGGTAAGCAAAACGAACATACTGCTCGTTCGTCATGGGGCGACTAATCAGGTAGCCTTGAGCCATATCACAACCCTGTTTTCGTAGAAACTCAAGTTGTTCTTCGGTTTCCACGCCCTCAGCCACAACTTTCAAGTCAAGTCCGTGTCCAAGCGACAAAACGGTTTTGGCAATCGCGACCGCACGAGAACAATAGGGAAGATCCTGGACGAACGTCGTGTCGATTTTCAGGGTTCGAATGGGGAAATCACGGATGTAACCGAGTGACGAATAACCGGTACCGAAATCGTCCATCGCGATGGAAATGCCAATCGCGTTGATCTTGTGCATCAGGCTAAGCGCGCGATCCTTGTCTTCCATCACGGCGTTCTCGGTGATCTCCAGTTCAATCCATTCCGGCCGAATCTGGGTAACTTCAATAAGATGGGTCAGTTGCTCGATGAAATTCGGCTCTTTCAGTTGTCGAGGCGAAAGGTTGACGGCAATTGGCCCCGCCAACAACCCGGCATCGTGCCAGCTTTTTGCTTGAAGGGCAACGGATTCAAGCACTTGTTCTCCCAACTTTGAAATCAACCCAAAGTCTTCTGCCAGGGGAATAAACTCGGTAGGCGAAACGACCGTCCCATCATGTTTTGTCCAGCGAACCAGCGCCTCACAGCTGTTGATCCGATTCTCTTTCAAACACAGTTTCGGCTGATAGACGACGGTCAATTCCCTGTTCTCAACCGCTTGGCGCAACTCGGTGAGCATTATCTGTCTTTTTTCCACGATCTCAACCAACTCGGCCGAGAAGAATGTGACCTTGTTCTTACCTTCTTCTTTGGCTTTGTACATCGCCACGTCGGCGTGGCGCATCAGCGATTCGACATCCGAGGCGTGATCCGGATAGACCGTCGTGCCGATACTGACGCCAATATGGACTTCATGTCCCGCCAGATTGAAAGATTGACTCAACGCGTCAACCACGTCGTTGGCACAGGTTTGGACCTTCAGTTTTTCGCCAACCTTTTCAGGAATGAGCAAAGCAAACTCGTCGCCACCAAATCGAGCCATGAAACAATCGGCGCCCAGGGTTTCCCTCAGGCGTTTACTGACTTCAACCAGCAGCTGATCTCCCGCGTCGTGGCCAAGCGTATCGTTAACGATCTTGAAATCGTCGAGGTCAAGAAAACTGACTCCAAACCGCACGGTAGCATCGCAATCCGAATCAATCAACTCGGCGATCTGTTTCCGATAGTAGCGCCGGTTCGGCAGGTCAGTCAGATTGTCGTGAAGAGCCTGTCGACGCAACTCGCGTTTCGTTTCCTCGATTTGGGTTATATCGGAGAACATCGCAATCAGATTCGTCGTCTCACCATGCAGGTTTTTCGAGGGGCTGATCGAAAGCCAACATGCGATCTCTTCCTCGCGTTTATTGACCATGCTGACATTTCCAAACCAGGGGCGACCTGTCTGGACGAGCTCGATAATGTCGGCGAAATCATGCGGTTCGCAGTTGACGACCGTCGACAAACAGGATCCCAGTACGACGGCGTGGGACTTGCCGACGGTCGCGATGAATTCCGGGTTGGCCTCACAGATCGCACCCTCGGGATTGAGGATCGCCACGCCCTCCTGGGCAGCCTCAAATACGCTGGCCAGCAGTCGAAGCCGGTTCTCCCGTTTCAGCTCAGTGGTCACGTCGCGCGATGCGGCAACCACGAACGGTTTGCCAGACGTCTGGTCGTGAAAAGTCGACAGGTAGGTCGAGAGAATATACGGATCCGTATTCGAATCGACGAACTCGTCAATCGTGGCTTGTTTGTTTCCCGTCGCCAGGACCTCGCGTTCAACGTAGGCACTTTCCCTTGCTGTTTTGGATTTGACAAAATCACCGGCAGGTTTGCCGATCGCGTCTGCCCGTCGAACATTATGTGTTTCACAAAATGAATCATTGACCAGAACGATATCGAGATTGGACGATTTTACCGAAATCGGCTCGGGGACTGCGTTGATTGTGTTGAGCAGAAATTCACAATTTCGAATCAACTCCAGCTCGTAGTTTTTTCGCGTGGAAATATCGCGCATCTCGACCAACCGATGCTCCTCGCCTTCCAGCACGATCTTGCGAACTCTGAATTCATACCATACTCCCGGCCTGGACGATTTTTTTTTCAGGTCGAAAGAGAAAGTATCTTCCTGGGCCAATCGACGATTCATCTCGTCGATCCAATCCTGTTTCACGGCAAACACTTGCTTCACGAGATGCAGGAAGTTTTGACTGAGGAGCTGCGCCGATGGGCAATTGAATATCCTGCTTGCCGCTGGATTGCTTGAAACACAACCGAGTCCGCTGAGAATAATCACCGCATCGTCTGAACTGTGAACAACCGACTCGGCCAGCGTGCTTGGTTCAACCGCCAGTTCACCGACAGGAAGCTCGTCCAATTCAATGTCAAGACATCGCGGTTCCGAAGGGCCGTCCGGATTCAGGACCAACGCACCGTCGTAACGATTGACGTCCAAAATACATGAGTCAATGTGCGCAATGACCTCGCGCAAATGATCCAGGGATGAGCCGCGAGTGGTATTGAATTCCATCATGTTTTCGGGAATTAGGCCGTTTTTTGTCGATACCCAAACTTAAGTCACGGAGAAATCAACGAAGCATTCACGGCTTTGAAAAGCCTCCCTCCGTGTAAATTTGCGCTAAATAAGCTAACTTTACGGCTGGATCGGAATGTACCGGTTATCGCAGGCCCTTGGCCGCCACAGTTTGCCATTCCTGTCTTCCACCCTGATGCCATTTTCAACCGTATTGAATCACGATGCCTCAACGCGCCAACCGACCCGAACTTATGAGCCCCGCGGGATACTGGCCGCAGCTTCAGACGGCAATTGAAGCTGGCGCTGACGCGGTTTATTTTGGCCTGAATCATTTTTCAGCCCGAGCCAAAGTCGGGTTTTCGCTGGAGGAACTACCCGAGGCGATCGAGACTCTTCACGCTCGGGGCGTCAAAGGTTTTGTTACGTTCAACACGCTGGTTTTTGATCACGAAGTCGAACAAGTCGAACTGGCGATCATGTCCATCGCCGCCTCGGGTGCCGACGCCGTCATTGTGCAGGACGTGGGCGTCGCGCAGTTGATCAAACAAATCGCGCCGGATCTTGAAATTCATGGAAGCACGCAGATGTCAGTCACCAGTGCCCAGGGCGTTGAATTGGCGCGCTCGCTGGGCTGCAACCGCGTCGTGCTTGGCCGCGAATTGAGCCTGACCGACATCCGTAGAATCGCGGAATCAACCGATGTCGAGCTGGAGGTATTTGTTCACGGGGCGCTGTGCGTTTCCTATTCAGGGCAATGTTTCAGCAGCGAAGCCTGGGGTGGCCGAAGCGCCAACCGGGGAAAATGCGCCCAGGCATGCCGATTGTCCTATGACCTGATTGTCGATGGACATCCCCGTGATTTGGGCGAATATCGTTACCTGCTCTCGCCCGGCGATCTTTGTGCGCTCGATCAGATCCCGGAACTGGTCGAGATCGGGATTTCATGTGTCAAAATTGAAGGTCGGTACAAAGATTCCGATTACGTCGCACTGACCACTCGCGCATACCGTGAAGCCATCGATTTGGCCGCGGCCAGATTGGAAAACAAGATTGAAGACGAAGAGCGAATGGAGCTCGAACAGATTTACTCACGAGGACTGGGACCGCATTTCATTTCAGGTACAAACCATCAAACCGTGGTCGTCGGTCGGGCACCACGCCATCGGGGCGTGAACGTCGGAAAAGTCACCGAAGTTTTGGGGAGAGGTGTTGAGGTCCAGGTTTTTCATTCGATCAAGCGTGGCGACGGGATTGTGTTTGACGCTGCCGATTGGCGAAGTCCGGACGAACCCGAAGAAGGTGGGCGTGTTTACGAGGTACGGGAAAGACAGGATTCGCTGGCCGAATTGGAATTCGGTCACGACGACGTTGATTTTTCGCGAGTTCGAGTCGGTGATCTGGTTTGGCGGACCAACGACGCGCAGTTGACCAAACGGCTCAAGCAGTTGACAAGGACGGAAGTGCCAGTTTTTACTCGCGCAATTTCCTTCCACGTTACCGCCAATGCTGGCTCGCCCATTGAAATCGTGGCGATCCTGGAAGACGGGCAAACCGCGCATTATTTTGGCGAGCACCCACTGGTTCCCGCCCAGAAACGTGCTCTCGACATTGACATCTTGACTGAGAAATTGGGGCGCCTGGGCGGAACGCCATTTCACTTGAACGACATCCAATTACTGGCCCACGACCAGGTATTTGTTCCGACCAGCCAGTTGAACCAAGCCCGTCGTCAATTGGTCGATCTGTTGTTTGACGCATGCTCCGAGATCAAGCCGATTCCCGCACAACCGGCGGTTGAATTGGAACTGTTAAAGTTGAAATCAAAATGCGAAGGGTACTCGTCGGACAAGGAAGCCAAAGCAGCAACCTCGCTTCACCTGTTGGTCCGCGCACCGGAACAGCTTGACGCAGCAATTGAATCGTTGACGGAACTGTCGAAAAAGGCAGCAGGATTGGCCGGTTCGATCACCTTGGACTATCTGGAGCTTTATGGACTCCGGCCGTCGGTGGAAAAAATCGCGGCCGCCGGCATCAATCCTCGCGTTGCCAGCCCTCGGATTCTGAAACCGACCGAGCAAAATGTGATTCGGTTCCTGCTCTCGCTTCAATGTGATCTCCTGGTCCGATCAGGCGGCTTGCTATTTGACCTGGTCAACACGTTGGACGAACCTCAACGACCAATGTTGACCGGTGACTTTAGCCTGAATGCAACCAACGCGTTTTCTTCGTGGACGTACCTCGACATGGGTGTTTCACGGATCACGCCTGCCTACGATCTCAACGCCCAGCAGATCGCGGAGTTGGTTCAGCGGGTCCCCTGCCCCGCGATTGAAGTCATTGCCTACTCACATTTGCCGGTGTTTCACATGGAGCACTGTGTGTTCTGCCGGTTCCTGTCTGAAGGCACCGACAATACGAATTGTGGACATCCGTGCGAAACTCACCGCGTCGCCGTCCGCGACCAGCAAGGTCGTTCGCATCCGGTGATGGCGGACGTCGGTTGCCGCAACACGGTTTTCGGAGCCGAGGCCCAAACGGACCCTGGCGCGATTGGCAAATGGCGCGAATGCGGGATTACGAACTTTCGCATCGAATTCGTGCACCAGACTCCTGAGCAGGTCAAAGCGATCACAGCGTTATGGGGTGAGTTCCTGATGTCCGAGTCGACCGCTGAATCCGTTGAGCAAGTGGCGCTATCGTTGCAACGGCTCTCACCTCAATCGACGACCCAAGGTAGTTTGTATATCCCCGGGGGTTTCAACACCCTCGTTCAGCTCACTTAAATTGTCGCCGTACCAACCCGCCACAGAATGGTTGGTATTCTGACACTTTGACCGGTTTTCGAAAAATGCGACGTCCAGAGAATCCATACGCGATCGCGGGTGGAATGTCGGACTTTTTCGGCAAACCGGATGCGAGTCAGAATTTCCATCGGACCCAAACAGAACTTCGGTTTCCGCCAAAGAAAGTCGCCGGCCTTGACCCAGGCCCACGTACTGTGGAACGCGCAAATGGCACGAACCGCGAGCCACCAACTTGACCTCCCGGGAACGGGGCAATTTGCCTTATAATGCAACAAACTCGCCCCGTTCGAGATTTGACCCAACCCTGAAACCTGGAAAACCAATGACGTCCGTGACTGCGATCCAACTGCCTGAACGAAGCGAAGTCAACGAATCCGATACCTGGGACCTTACGAAGCTTTTCCCAGACGACGATGCCTGGGAACAGGCGTTCAAGGAATTCGAGGTGAAGATCTCCGGATATGCCAGGTTCCGCGGGACGCTCGGGAAGAGCGCTGCCGAATTGGCCGCGTGTCTTGATTTCGACAGCAGTGTTGATCGAATTGCTGAACGAATGGGTAACTATGCCTATCTCAAAACGGTTGAAAACCAGGCGAATAGCGTCTATCAACGGATGATGGGACGGTTTCAGAACATCGCCACGCGAGCCGGCGAAGAGGCAAGCTATATCCGTCCGGAAATTCTCGCGATCCCCGATGAGAAGCTTGCCGAATTCGTCAGTCAACCTGTTCTCAAGCTTCACGCGCTGGCGCTTGAACGATTAACGCGGTACAAACCATTTACGCTAAGTGAAAAGGAAGAACAGCTCTTGGCGATGCAAGGCGAGATGGCGGGAGCAACGTCCAAAATCTTCCGGCAGTTACACGATGTTGATCTCAAGTTCGGAAATGTTATCGACGAAAACGGCGAATCCGTCGAGTTGACACCGAGTACGTTTTCTCAGTTCTTGATTTCGCCTGACCGCGAAATTCGCAAGACGGCATTCCATCAATTCTACGAGCAGTTCACGGCTCACGAAAATACGCTTGCCGCAACATTGTCCGGATCCATTCAGAAAGACATCTACTACGCGCGGGCACGCGGATACAAAAGCGCTTTGGACCAAGCGCTGTTTGCGGACAACGTACCACCAACCGTTTACGACAGCTTGATTGAGTCGGTGCGCACGAATCTGCCAGCACTCTACAAGTACTACGATCTGCGCAAACGCAAAATGGGACTCGATGAAATCCACCACTATGATACGTATGTTCCGATTTTGAGCGACATCGAGGTCAAACACGATTGGGACGAAGCCGTCGACGTCGTTTGCCAATCGCTGGCCCCGTTGGGTAAAGAGTATTGCGAAGTTCTCCGGGAAGGACTCTCGGGACGCTGGTGCGACCGTTACCCGAATGCCGGCAAGCAATCGGGCGCGTTCAGCTACGGGACATATGATGGCATCCCCTACATCATGATGAACTACAAACCCAGGGTGCTCAACGACGTGTTCACATTGACTCATGAAGCCGGGCACTCGATGCATTCGTACTATTCGATCCAGAATCAACCCTATGAATACTACAACTACACGATTTTCGTTGCCGAGGTTGCCAGTACATTTAACGAGCAACTGTTGACCCGTCACATGCTCGAAAATGCCGAGGATGATCGTTTGAAGGCCTATCTGATCAATAACGAGATCGATGGGATTCGTGGCACGATTATTCGTCAAACGATGTTTGCTGAATTTGAAAAATTAACCCACGAAATGGCCGAAGCCGGCGAACCCCTGACCGTCGATTCACTCAAAACAAGCTATGGAAAACTACTGGCCGACTACTTTGGCCCCGAGTTCATGATCGATGAAGAATTACCCCTGGAATGCATGCGGATCCCACACTTTTACCGGGCGTTTTACGTTTACAAATATGCGACGGGGTTGTCGGCCGCGATCGCTTTGAGTCAACGGGTTCTCAGCGGCGGCGAACAGGAACTTGAAGAATATTTGAGCTTTCTGAAAGGAGGCTGTTCGAAGTATCCGCTTGATTTGCTGCGAGATGCAGGTGTGGACCTGGAAAGTCCGGCACCTGTTGATACGGCACTCAAGCGATTCGAATCGCTGGTTGATGAACTGG
Organism: Planctomycetaceae bacterium; assembly: GCA_024642205.1. Lineage (GTDB taxonomy): Bacteria > Planctomycetota > Planctomycetia > Pirellulales > Pirellulaceae > Mariniblastus. The sequence continues at coordinate 86,074 of JAHEBQ010000022.1, forward strand.
ATGCCCTGTTGTAACTCGGTCGTGTCGCATTCCATGCGTTTCCGCCGGAACCCCGGCGAGGCCTGATATCAACATGTGAATTCATTTGGGTTACCCCGAAGCAACCATCATTGCCACCCGCGGTCCATCCATCTGAATCAAGATTTTATGCTTGCCGGGAACCTGCTCTAATGAGAATCGGACAGTGGTTGTGTTTGAAATTGGAATCGGCATGCGGTTTAACTCGTTTTCCATCTTGGTGATGTTCGGATGCCTGTCCCTGCCGCTTCAGGATTCCAGTTTGCTTGCACAGGAGGTAACGGCCACCAATTGGCGCGGCACGAGAATGGAGCTCGAGAGAGTTTTTGGCGACGAACTTCAGGCAATCGCCAAATGGTGCCGCGAAAACGGCATGGATGAACAAGCCGCGCAAACGCTGAGCCTGTTCCTGGACCGGGATCCTGGTCGGCAATATATTTTCTTGCCATCCGGAGAGTCCTTGGTAACAGAGCCCGACAGGACCCCTGGCAGCGATGATCTCCGTGACCAGTGGCGGAAAAAAATTAACGCAGCCAAAATCTCACATGGTGCCCGTATTTTCGATCTCGCCAAAAGGGCGAGCGAGCAGGACGCAGGGGCCATTGCGTTTCAGTTGCTTCATGAAGTCATTCACCAGAACCTCGATCAGATTGAAGTTCGCGGGATACTGGGACACAAGAAAACCGCAGATGGCTGGGATGTTGCTCCTGATTCGGTTCGAATCAAATCCGGGACCCGGGCGCACGATGTGATCAGTTGGCCTGCCAACAGCTACATACGTGTGTTGACACCTCATTTTGAAATTGAATCGAACGCCAATCAAGAAAGAACGCGATACCTGGCAGAACAGCTTGAAAAAGCACATCTGGTTTGGCGACAGGTCTTTTTCGAGTACTGGAGTAGTCCAGCGGCCGTCAAGCGCTGGATTCAGGGAAGTGGCTCGGCGAGGATGTCCAACAAACGATTTCGTGTAGTCTTTTTTCGAGACAAGACGGCGTACGTCAATGAACTCGAACCCCTCGTCCGCGGGATTGGCGTCTCATCGGGCTATTACAACAGCGACCAGGAAATTTCGTTTTTTTACGACGGCGATCAGTCAGTGGAAGACACATGGCGACACGAATTGACTCACCAGCTGTTTCGGGAATCGGGCGGTGCAAACCAGGGTGCTTTTGAAGAGCAGTTCATTTGTCTGGACGAAGGGATCGCGGCTTACTTTGAATCGATGTCAGATTTTGGCGAATACGTGGTTCTCGGGGGATTTGATTCAAGGCGATTGCAGTTTGCCAGATTCAGGCGCATGCTGGAACGATCTCCTTTGCCATCGGAAAAACTCTCCGCGATCGGCCGAATCAACCTGCAGCAACGATCGGATCGGGTTCAAATCTACAGCCAATCCGCCGCGATGATCGACATGTTGATGAACGACAACAACGGCATTTTCGAAAAACCACTGACCTTGTTTCTGAAAATCGTCTACAAGGGTCGAGCCAAGCCCGGCACATTCGAAAAAATCCTGGGACTTTCATTCGACGACCTCGACGAGCATTACCTGGCCCATTTGCAGGTGAATTCGGCGCTTGTCGAACAACATTTGATGTGCCCTGAATCCAGGACCGAATTGTCGTTGCCAGCTGCCAAACTGACCCCGGCGGCGTTCGATTCGATTGCAAAATGTGTGAACCTGAATTGGCTGGACCTCTCCGAAAATCGAATCAGTTCCGAGAATATTCAAACACTGAAATCTTGTCAGAAGATCAACCAACTTTTCCTGAACGGGTGCCGATTGGAAGATGATTCTCTTCGGAATCTGGAGCTGTTTCCCGGCCTGGAGGAGCTGGACCTCAGTGGATCATCGCTCCGCGACGATCAGCTGGTGACATTCAAGGATCTTCGCAATCTCAAGTTGCTGAGTCTCGCGGCGACCGACATTACGGACCAGGGATTGGTGTATCTGCAAAACGTGAAAACGCTGCAGTTTCTTGACGTATCTCGAACCAACATCACGAATCAGGGAATTGCAGCTCTGTTAATGCAATTGCCGAACCTCGAGGTGACAAAATGAACGGGTGGCGATTTCGGAACGAGCCGGTAGTAGATGCCCACGCGTCCAAAGAGTGTTCTTTCACGGATTCCAGCACGCATTTCCGGCGGCTGTTTTGCGTCACGCGCGTCAAGTAGAATCCGGGATCTCATCGCTCTGACCTGACAACAGCTTGCCGGCCAAGAACCAGCTTCCAACCCAATACCTGGAACAAACGATGAAACCCTGGATATTGTCCGAAAACAACTACGCTTACATCAAACGTCAACAGTACGAGGTGGCGGTCCTGCCGTTGGGAGCCACCGAACCCCACAACCTGCATCTGCCTTACGGAACCGACGTATTCGAGGGCTCGATCGTCGGCGACAGGATTTGCGAAGCAGCGCACAACGCCGGTGCGAAAGTCATTTTGTTGCCGACCATTCCGTTCGGGACCGAAACCAACCTTCGCGAATTCCCGTTGGCGATCAATCTGAACCCGTCCACGCTCAACCGAGTCATCATGGATATTGTGGAATCGTTGTTGGGGGACGGGATCAAGAAGATTGTCTTGCTCAACAGCCATGGGGGGAACGGGTTCAAACCGTTGCTCCGTGAGATGTCAGGAAAAACGGATGCGCATCTTTTTCTCTGCAACTGGTACGAAGCGATCGCTGATGTCTATTTTGAGATTTTTGAAAAAAAGGAGGACCATGCGGGCGAAATGGAGACCTCGTTCGGCTTGGCTTTTTTTCCTGACCTGGTTGCCCGCCAGGAGGACGGGACGTTACTTGCCGATGACGGCGCGACGAGGCAAACGAAACTGGAAGCGATTAACCGAAGCTGGGTCTCGATTACGCGTCCCTGGCACTTGCTGACCAAGAATTCAGGCGCGGCCGATCCACATGCTGCCTCCGCCGAAAAAGGGGAAAAGATGATGGATGTATTGGTCGAACGGCTTGGGAAGTTCCTGGTTGAGTTATCCAACGAGAAAATCACCGACCAATTCCCTTACTGACGGCAAAATCGACGATCAAGGGTTAAGATACGTTGACCACCGCAGGCAGCCAGCTTAAAATTTCGCGTCCCAGCCGGCCCGATGGCCAACGGGAAAACGATGGTGGGTATAGCTCAATTGGTTAGAGCACTGGATTGTGATTCCAGGGGTTGGGGGTTCAAGTCCCCTTACTCACCCTTGATTCTGAAAGCCTGCGAAACAAAGAGTTCGCAGGCTTTTTTTGATGAATCGGCTAGTTTCCCGCGATGCGTTCCTGCCCCGACGGGTTGACGGAGGGGCCAACATCTTTTCTGGGGGATCCTCATGGCGAAGATTCGTACAGAAGGACCCGTAAATCAAGTTGACTCGGTTCAATTCGCTCAGCACAGCGATTAGACTGGATTCAGGCGGCTCAATCAGACCCAGGGGTCGGCAGGGCCAAGCCAATCCATTTGACATCATGTTTCGCTTCGGAGTTTCCCATGCCTTGCCGATTCTCGGTCTTGTTCCTGGTTTTCGCTTTACTATTTGGGGTTGCTGGTCCTGCCATCACTCCCGCGCAAGATTCGGACGAACCGAAGGATGAAACGCCGCGTGTAAATTCGAGTTTGGTCTCGGCTCTCAAATTTCGTGGCATCGGACCGGCGTTGATGTCTGGTCGAATCGGCGACATCGTTGTTGACCCGGTCCAGCGAAGTACCTGGTACGTCGCGGCGAGCAGCGGTGGTGTATGGAAGACGTCGAATGCAGGAGTGACCTGGAAACCGATTTTCGACGGTCAAGGGAGCTATTCCATTGGCTGCCTGGCAATTGACCCCAACGACCGGTTCACCATCTGGGTTGGCACCGGCGAAAACAACTCGCAGCGCAGTGTGGGCTTTGGTGACGGACTGTACAAGTCAACCGATGGTGGTGCGAGCTTCAGGAAAACCGGGCTTGAAAACAGCGAACACATCGGAAAGATCCTGATTCATCCAGACGATTCGAATGTCGTCTACGTCGCGGCACAGGGGCCGTTGTGGAAGGAAGGCGGGGACCGAGGGCTTTACAAAACGATTGATGGCGGAAAGTCATGGGAAAAAATCCTTGATATCAGCGAGAACACGGGTATTAACGAAGTCCACATGGATCCGGTTAACCCGGAACTCCTGTATGCATCGTCGTATCAACGACGGCGACATACCTGGGTTTTGATCGACGGCGGGCCCGAATCGGGAGTTCATAAATCAACCAACGGCGGCAAGACGTGGAAGACGATTAATCGTGGTTTGCCAGGAGGCGACAAAGGCCGAATTGGAATGGCAATTTCGCCGATTAACCCGGAGGTCATTTACGCGATCGTGGAAGCTGCCGATGGAAGCGGGTTCTACCGCAGCGCCAATCGTGGCGAATCATGGTCAAAGATGAGCAGTTATGTTTCCAGCAGCCCACAGTACTACCAGGAAATCGTGGCCTGTCCACATCAGTTCGACCGGGTCTATTCGCTTGACACTTATAACATGGTTACCGAGGACGGCGGCAAAACGTTTAACCAACTCGGCGAAGCGGACAAGCATGTGGACAACCATGCGATGGTGATCGATCCGAACAATGCCGATCACCTGATCTGCGGATGCGATGGTGGAGTCTATGAAACCTGGGATCGGGGCAGGACTTACGATTTCAAAGCCAACCTTCCGATCACCCAGTTTTACAAAGTCGCGGTCTCCAATGAGAAACCGTTTTACTATGTCTACGGCGGAACGCAGGATAACGCGACTCAGGGCGGCCCGTCCCGGACCAACAACTCGCACGGGATTCGAAACAGTGACTGGTTCATCACCGTATTTGGCGATGGATTTGATCCGGCCGTTGATCCGGAAGATCCCGACACGATTTATTCGCAGTCGCAATATGGTGGCTTGGTTCGATTTAACCGTGAGACTGGCGAGAGAGTCGACATCAAGCCACAACCGGAAATTGACAGCCCACCGCTTCGCTGGAACTGGGATTCGGCTTTGTTGATCTCGCCGCACCAGCATGAACGTATTTACTACGGTTCACAAATTCTGTTTGCCAGTGATGACCGCGGAGGCAGTTGGAAAGCGATCAGTCCAGACCTGTCGCGAAACCTTGATCGTAATAAATTAAAAGTCATGGGTCGCGTTTGGGGACCCAACGCCGTCGCCAAAAACGATTCGACATCCCAATACGGAACCATCGTCAGCGTGAGTGAGTCACCCCTCGTCGAGGGATTAATCTATGTCGGAACGGATGACGGAATGGTCCAGATCACCGAGGACGGTGGCAAAAACTGGCGTGGCGTCAGTGAGTTTGGTTCGCTGGAGATTCCCGAATATGGTTACATCAATGACATCGAAGCCGACTTGCACGACGAAAACACCGTCTACGTGGCTGTCAACAACCACAAGCGCGGCGATTTCAAACCATACGTGGTCAAATCGACGGACCGCGGCAGGACCTGGGACAACATCACTGGTGATTTACCCGAACGTGGTAGTGTCTATGCACTCAAACAGGACCACGTCAACGCCGACCTGCTATTTTGCGGGACGGAATTTGGCTGTTTTACGACCGTCGATGGCGGTAAGAAATGGATCAAGCTTGGATCCGGACTGCCACTGATCGGAATCCGCGACATTGAAATTCAACGCGATGAAAACGACCTGGTCCTGGCATCGTTCGGCCGAGGATTTTTCATCCTCGACGATTATTCCCCGTTGCGGTCGGTCAACAATGAACTGATCGAAAAAAACACGATCCTGCCAGTTCGGAAAGGACTGATTTACGAAGAGACTGCACCACTGGCGATCGGCAACCGGGCGTTCCAGGGAGCGAATTTCTACACGGCGCCCAATCCCGAGTACGGCGTTACCATTACCTATCACCTCAAGGATTCTCTCAAAACCAAAAAGTCCGAACGCGAGTCGAAAGACGGCAAACTTGCCGCCACAGGCAAAGACACGGCCTACCCGAGCTGGGAAGAATTCAAAACTGAAGACCGCGAAGTCGCTCCACGCGTGGAACTGAATATCCGCGATCGTGATGGAAAACTGATCCGGCGGATCAACGGCAGCACCGCCAGCGGAATGCACCGGACCCAATGGGACCTTCGTCATGCTGGTGGGCGACGCGGACCCCTTGCCATTCCGGGTTCGTATACGGTGGACGTCACCAAGACGGTTGATGGCGAAACAACAGAACTGATTGCAGCGACCCCATTTGAAATTGAACCATTGTTGTACAGTGAAACGAGCCAACCCGACCGCGAGGCGATCATGGCGTTTGTCAAGCAGGCTCAAGAGCTGTCAAAATCGCTGCAAGGCGCGACCCAGGTTGCCAGCGAAGCGCAAAAAACCCTGACAGCGATCAAATCCGTGATCTTGGAGTCCACCGAACTGGACCCGGCGATGGAAAAGGAAGTTCGCGAGCTGGAATTGAAAATGATGGACGTCATGGAAAAATTCAATGGCGACCCGACGAAGCCCAAACGTAACGAACCTGCCCTACCGGGAATCAGTAGCCGAATTCGCACAATGATGTTCGGTGCCATGGGAAGCACGGAAGGCCCGACCGACACCCATCGCCGCCAATACGAGATTGCCGTGGAGTTGTACGATTCGGCTCGCGCCGAACTGGAGGAATTGGTGAATGTCGAAATTTCAAAACTCAATCAAAAACTCGATGAAGCCAACGCTCCCTGGACTCCGGGACGGAAAATTCCGAAATTGAACTGACCGATTGTCGCGAGCGAAACGTCGAAACCGCCGATCCGGTCGATGTTTCTATTCGATGGCGGCCATGAATCGTCTGGATTCTGACAACCAGTCAACCGGTGTAGTCGATGGAGTACCGGCGTTTTAGAATGTCGCTTGAAACAATATGCTTTTCAGGCGATCGAATGACCGACACCAATACCGACAGTCTTCAGAACGAATTGATTGTTGCTGAAGTCGAATCGAAGGTTTCAGCATCCCAGGTGGAATTGCGCTGGATGGCGCTGGTCGAAGAGGCACGACATTTCGATCGACCGGTAGGGCCAGATACGTTTCGGCGACTTTGGAACAACTGTTTTTCATCGTGGGAATCGGCCGACGGTCCGGTCCCGATCTGGTTTCCTTCGGACCAGGAACGGAAGCATTCGAACGTCGCGAACTGGATGAAAGAGCTGGAGCTGGAGAGTTATCCCGAGTTTCATCGTTGGACGACTCGCAACCGGAACGAGTTTTGGCTCCAGGCAGTCAGGCGACTGGGGATCAGATTTCGCAAACCGACCAACCAGGCACTCGACGACTCGCTGGGCGCAACCAAACCGGCCTGGTTTCCCGGTGCGACAATGAACATCGCCGAAAGCTGTTTTCAAGCCGACGACAACGCGATCGCGATCATCGCCAGAAAACCGGGCGGACCGGTGCGGTATCAGACGGTTGGCGAGCTGAGAAGACGCGCCAATCGCGTCGCCAACAGCCTGGTCGACGCGGGATACAAGGTTGGAGACGCGCTGGGTGTGGTGATGCCAATGACCGATTGGTCCGTCGCGATATATCTTGGCATTGTCCTGGCCGGATGCAATGTCGTTTCCATCGCCGACAGTTTTGCGCCGCCGGAAATTGCGACTCGATTGAATATCGCCGGTGCCAAAGCGGTGTTCACTTACGATCATCAACTTCGGGCCGGCAAACAGCTTCCCCTTTTTCGGCGAGTCGCCGAGGCAACTGAAATTCCAGCGATCGTGCTGAGCACTGGTTCCATCCTCAGCACGGACATCCGCGATCAGGACCTGGATTGGTCTGAGTTTCTGGTCGACCGCGCGGAATTCGAGGCAATTGAGTGCAGCGCTCAAGAGACCATCAACGTCCTGTTTTCGTCCGGTACAACCGGCGACCCCAAAGCAATTCCCTGGAACCATTTGACCCCGATCAAATGTGCGATCGATGGCTATTGTCACCAGAACATCCAGCCAGGCGATGTCTGTGCCTGGCCGACCAATCTCGGCTGGATGATGGGACCGTGGTTGATTTTTGCGAGCCTGATCAATCAAGGCACCATCGCTATTTATGAAGACGCGCCGATGGGTTCCGGGTTTGGTGAATTTGTTCAAGACGCGGGTGTGACGATGCTGGGAGTTGTGCCAACGATCGTGAAGGCTTGGCAAACGACAGGCGAAATGGAATCGTGTGACTGGTCGAAAATCAAAGTATTCAGTTCCACCGGAGAGAGTTCCCACGCCGACACGATGGTTTATCTGTCCTCATTGGCTCAGATTAAACCGGTGATTGAATACTGCGGTGGAACGGAAATTGGTGGCGGATACGTTTGTTCCGTTGTCGTGCTGCCCAATTATCCGGCTGGATTCAACTCGCCTGCGGTCGGACTGGATTTTGTCCTGCTAGACCCGATAGAAGGAACGATCGCCCAAGAAGGAGAGGTCTTTCTGATACCGCCGTCGATCGGCCTGAGCAGCCGGCTGATCAATCGCGACCATTTCGAAACGTACTATGCCGGCACGCCGCAACTTGACGGGCTTGGACAACTTCGCCGGCATGGAGATTATTTTCGCAAGCTGGATTCCAAATCTGGTCCGGTCTACATCGCGGGCGGGCGGGCGGATGATACGATGAACCTGGGCGGGATCAAGATCAGTTCGGCGGAGATTGAACGGGTACTCAATCAGCTTGACACAATCCGGGAATCAGCAGCAGTTGCCTGTTCGAAAAACGGCGGGCCCGAGCAATTGGTCGTATTTGTGGTCACCGATTCCCGGGCCGAGGAAGCAGATCTTCTCAAAGCGATGAATGGCGTTTTGAGAACCCAGCTCAATCCGCTTTTCAAAGTCAGCGAGGTGAAGGTCATTGCCTCGATGCCGCGAACGGCATCCGGAAAAGTCATGCGCCGTAAACTGCGAGAAACCGTCACCTAGTGCAGCGTCACAGCTCGAAGTTGGGGTTTGTGAAAATTCATTTATCGAGGATCCTTGAGTAACTCAAGGAGGAATCGATGAATAAAAAGTATATCGTTCGGCTTTCCAGGGAGGAAC
>JAHEBQ010000076.1:0-5870 GCA_024642205.1 Planctomycetaceae bacterium
CGTATTACTTGCCAATGCTGCGTTCGTCGCGCAGTCACATGCACAATGGCAACAAAATACGGTGAAAGATCCTCGCTGGACCGTTGAGTTTGGAGGGAAAGCCTACGATCGACCGGGAGACCAGCTTGGCCTACCGTTAATCACGGACGGGATCACAATGGCCTCGTTGTTTGATTCGGGTCAGGCTTCTGAACTTGGCTCGACGGTCGGTGCAGAAGTCAAGTTTGATTTTGTAACTCAACGCGGACGCGAAGTCGAAATCCGGACCATTATCGCCGACTGGGACCAGACGTTCGAAATCACTGGGCCAAATCTACGATCTCCCTTCTTTCCAGTTCGGGGAGCAGAACCGACGACCGTCGACTACCAGTACACGTCAGATTACTTCAGTATCGAATTGATGGGTCGTCGGGCTATCTCTCCTGGTTTCACGTTCATGTGTGGGCCACGATTTGTGTCGGCCAAAGACCAGATCAAGTTTGCCGGTACACTGAATGTCGATCCAATGGATGGCTCCCCACCGATCGACTTCACCTCGACCCAAACGACCGAAGCGACCAATGCCCTGATTGGATTACAGGCCGGTCTCGAAATCAACTGCCCAATCTCTCGTAATTTTTACGGCAACGGGTTTATCCGAGTCGGTGGTTATACTAACCCAACGGAAGTCACAACGACGGTTTCCGACACCTTTACAGCCGAAACCGTGACCTTCCAGGACACGAAATCGACCGGTTCATTTCTCGGTGAAGTCGGCGGGCGAGTCTACGCCGATATTGTTCCCAATACGATGTCGCTCTACGTAGGATATGAAGCGACGTGGATTGACGGAATTGCGCTGGCACCACCACAACTTCTTCCCTCAGCGATGAGTGGGATCGAAACCGGAAACACGCCGTTTTTTCAAGCGATCACATTCGGTTTCAATTTCACAGCTCGTTGACCGATGCTGTTCCGAGCCAAACTCGATTCGATTGGAAGTGGCTTCCCGGACGCGATGACAATCACGGTCCCACAGGAAAAAGAAAACGGGATCGAACGACAATGGACCGGAATACGGACATTCATGCGTTCGCCGCAAACTCACGAAGACGATGAAAAGGGAACGATCGGGATATAAAGATAGCCGTAACTTCGCTGCAAATCGATCGCTGGAAATCCGGCCGTTCAAGAGCCGCAAATCGCGACTATTTTTTCAATCCAACTGCAAATCGACTTAACTGCCTTTCATTTCAGGATTCGCCAGGAACCGGGAGTTTGTTGTCACGGGCCCAGTCCGCCAAATCCAGATGGAGTCGCAAGTTCATCGTCACCCACTGGTTTTGCTTGTCACGCACGTGGCACGTTCTGACGTCATGGCTCCGGGATCACTCCCCCCACAAATGCCAAGCCATTCACAAGCGTCCGCGTTTCGCAAATGCTCCCGCTTACGAGGCAACAATCTTCGCCGTCGTCGATCATCGCTGTGCGGATCAACTCCTCTTTCAACAAGACCGAAAGATCACGGCATCCGGAAAAAGCGCAGGTACGCAGTGTTCGGGCAACGCTGCCGGGATGTTAAAGCATTGGGATTGGTCGGTTTGTCTTCAAGCCAGAAAAAAGCCCGGTGTCGAAATATCGGCACCGGGCTGGATCACTTGTGACGAAACGTGTCTGCAATTTACTGAGCTTGAACCACGTATTGCGACTCAATCCACTTGCTGACTCGAACACCGGCATCCTGCAAATGGGCCCGGGTGTAGACGTCGTAATTTTCATTCTCAGCTGCCTTCGCGAGCTTGGTTTGCAGACTCTTCAGTGTCATTGCAGCCAAATTCGCGATCGGCTTCATCGCCGAACTTCCGCCCCGACGCTCAGAAGCCAGATCGAACAACCGCTGGAGATGCTCGGTTTGAAGATTGCGACGGAGACTTGAGATCGCGGGTTTGCGCTCGGTGAACTTGCCTTGTGGCAATTCGTCAAGCTCTTTCCAAATCGCAGATGTCACCTTGTCGAGAATTTCATTCAACGTAACGGCGTCTTCATCGGACGGAACCCGAGACTCATTATCATACACACGACGGAGCGTGGTGGGGTTCATCAACTGCGACAGCGCCGAAGCCTGGATACCCATGATACGATCGTGTACCGGCCAGGCTGGCTCATCCGTCAACCGCGACATGAAATCACCAAAGTAATCCGTTGTCATGTGCGTCAACAACTCAGGCGTCAAGCCAAAGCATTCATCAAAGAACGTATTCTCGATCACGAAGTCAAGTGCCGCTCGTTGCTTGTTGGCTTCCACCACAACGATCGGTTTACGACCATTGGGATCTCCCTTCTTGTCACGGTAAACGTAAGTTCCGCCCAACCAGTTCGCCATCATCGACGTCGCCTTGGTTTGGAGGCCGAGCGTCATGATGTATCCCTTACGGGCCTTTTCCCATGCGTCTCCGTCTTTGACAAATCCTTCCAAAATCTTGGCCCGGTGCTGTTTGGCCAATGCGACCTGATCGTTCGCAAACTCCAGTGGCTCCTTGGCAAAATCGTATCGCCGGGCCAATGGATCTGGACCGTAGGTATCCTCATCGGTGCAGAACACCAGTTCCGGTTCGGCAACGCGTGAGAGGATGTCCTTGAGTTTCTTGTCGTCAAAGGAATATCCGTATTCGATGGCCCACATGTCGTAAGGCCCGACGCCAATCATCGCATAATCGCCCTGAATCTCGCCGTTTTCAACTCGGAAGTTAGTCGGCAGGTAATCCATCACACTTCCGGCAAATGGTTTCTTGCCTTTGAATTCTTCACTGTTCATCTGAGCGACATTGTAGACACTTGAAGCTTTGAAATTGTGACGCAGGCCCAGTGTGTGGCCGACTTCGTGAGAAACCAAATCAGCCAGCAGGGGACCGATGAATGACTCTGGCATCCCGTCAAGCATCTGCTCCTTGTCTTCTTCCTTCTCTTCTTTCTCGGCATCGGTCTCCTTTTTGTCGTCTTTTTCGTCGTCCAGCTTGGCCCTCATCATCGCAATTGACATTCTCATCAAACCGACATCGAATCCGCGACCCTCAGCAGCCATGCATGCACCGTTCACCTGGCTCTGACGGTCGGCAATTCCATCCATCGGCTCATCGCCCATCAACCGGGTCTTCAATTCCCACTCCGCTTTACCCGAGTCGACTTGAGAGGCCTGGTAAACGAGTTGTTGGCGAATGAAGTCTCTTTGCGAAGGATCCGCCAACCGAACACGAGGATCCCATTCCGGGTGCCTCGCGAACCAGGCAAGTGTTTCCGGAGTCATCCCGTCCATCACAATTTTTGGCATCAGTTCAGAGAATTGATCTTCGAAAACGCGAATCCAACCGTCGGTCAACACGATATCGGCGTCAAGAATTTCACCAGTCAGCGGATTTGCGCGACTGGGACCAATCGCCGTGCTCACGTTGTTGTTCAACCAGCGTACGAAGTTGTAGCGAACGTCTTCCGGATCGAGATCAATATGTTGCTTGGTCGTCTGATCCTGCTGACGAACCTCGATGGCGTCGGCGATCCCGATTTGCTCAAAAGCCTTGTTCCAATTGAGGATACCCTTGCGAACCCAGCGACGGTAACGAACGGGTGTCGTGTGTTCAATGTAAAATACAATCGGCTTCTTCGGCGGACTCAGCTTCAACTTGGGATCACGCTTTTCAAGATGCCATCGGTTGACATAGTGAACCTTGGTCTCGTCTCCTTCATATTTCCCATAGTCACTGTAGGAAGTGGTGAAGTAGCCAATCCGTTGATCGGCCATCCGGGGCTTGAATTCAGGAGTCCCCTGTATCTTGCTGATGGAGTAATGGAGCGTTTTCAGGTTGCCATCAGACATCGGAACCTCGAAAGCGATTTCGACGTTATCCGGAAACGCTTTGGCTTTCTTGATCGTCAACAGCGTCGATTGCGGATTGACGCCTGCACCAAAAAAAGTCTTCGCGTTACCGACCAGAAGTTGGTCAAGGTCGATCACCGGCCCACTCCCTTTGGTCATGGTCAGAATCGGCATGCTCAGAAGCACTCGATCGGTAAACAACCGCTGAACTGAAGATTTGGATTCTTCATCGGATCCTTTGATGTCCAGGTTTTCCTGTACGAGCGCAACTTTTTTTCCGTACTGCTTCCAGTAAACGTAAAATGCGTCCGACTGCAATCCAGCAAACACCTCTCCGCCGGCAATCGTAGGAGCAATAAAGTGTCGCGTTTTCGCGCCGGCAAAATCCTTGGGAAGCTGAGCCAGCATGTTTCCGGTCTCGGTGTTTTGCCATAGCCGGAAAAACGGGGTCGTCCCGTCTTGCACTTTGACTTCTGTATAACCTTCAGTAATTTTCTCCAGCGTCGGATACTCCGGCGGTGTGGCTGGTTTTGGTTTATCTGCTGGTTCCTGGGCCGTGGCGATCCCTGTGGTTGCGATGGTCGCAACCAAAACCGCGCAAAACGCACGTTTCCACGGGTGAAAGCGCTGCATAAGGTAACTCCTGATCAATTGGGTCTAGTGTGTGAAATTCTCTCAACGACGAACGCGGCTTAAATTGAGGGACTCAGCTGGCATTGTAATCAACTTGCGGTTTCCCAGAACGGTCCCTATGGGATTCCCGTTCCAAATCGCCGGTTCGAGCACTTTTCTTAATAATATGCAAAAAGCCGGCGACATTGTTGGGTTACAAAGGCCCTTGAGTGGACCCTTCCGATCCGGGGCATCCTGCCACGTTCAGAAAATTGAACGTTTTCAGTTTCGATGATGCGAATTCGCACCCCGGCCGGTGGCGAGGAAAGTGGTTCTCCGCGGAATGCACTAAAATGCTCATCCGTCTTTGCAACCAGAATTTTGACCTGGACATTTCGTGCAAGTTTCAACAATTCATGCCAATTGATCAAAAACTTTCGGAGAAACCGGTCAAGATCTAATGCTCAAGAACACGTCGACATTTCTGATACTTGATATATTGGCCGTTTGACTTTTGACGAGCAGTTCAGCATCCACGCGACCACGTTGTGGACACAATCTGCCCTGCGAATCGCTGGCAGGTGATTTTGGCGGACCTCTGTAGGTGACACGTGGTCACCTTGGTCCAGCTCTCGAATCGGCAGTCAGAGAAATTGACCCGCGCGAATGACGTCGAACAACCACCAACGACAAATCCGCCTGCTCCCCTAACCAAACACGAATTGAACAACCATGAACCTCGGATTCGAAATTGGATTTGATCGACCCTGGTTTCTGTTGTTGTTGTTGATTCTACCGGTGATGTGGGCACTGAGCTTCCATAGCCTGGCGGGGCTTGGAAAAGGTCGTCGCCTGTTCGCGCTGCTATTCCGCTCTTTGGTCATCCTGCTAATGGTGATGGCATTGGCCGAAGCAAAGTGGCAACGCTCAACGGATCGGCTCACGGTGATGTATCTGCTGGACCAAAGCGACAGCATTTCCGTTGAAAAACGAAAACTAATGCTGGATTACGCCTATCACGCGGTGAAGGCTTTTCGGCGCGATGACAAGCAGGATAAAGCTGGCGTCATTGTGTTCGGTGGAAATGCCAAGATCGAATCAGCACCCTATGACGGACTGATCCCGAGCATCGGCAGGATCGAAGCCAATGTCGGCCTGAAAACGGGAGCGACAAACCTGGCCGCCGCCTTGAAACTGGCGAAGGCTTCGTTCCCGGAGGACACGGCTCGCCGAGTTGTGATTATCTCCGATGGAAATGAGAATCTCGGCGACGCGACGGAAATTGCCAGGGCAATGGCAGAAGACGGCATCGGAATTGACGTTGTCCCTGTTGAATTGCTGGCGACTTCAGAAGTTTCCGTTGACAAGGTTGTCATACCAACGGACATCCGCAAGGGTCAGGAATTCG
>JAHEBQ010000076.1:5880-28917 GCA_024642205.1 Planctomycetaceae bacterium
ATTCGGTCAGCGGTGAATCGGTTTCGGGAAAACTTCGCCTCACGCGCAAGACTCCCCAGTCAGAAGAACTGGTTGACGAACAACCGGTGACCCTGCCTCCCGGAAAAACGATCATCGGGTTCGATTCCAAGCTGGACCGGTCGGCGGTTTACACGACCGAAGCCGTGTTTGTACCTGACGCGGGCCAACAGGACAAAATCAGCCAGAACAATACGGCTTCCGCATTCACGCAGGTCCGCGGAAAAGGCCGAGTGTTATTAATCGAAGATGCATTCTATCCAGGTGAGTTCTTACATCTGATCGAGCGATTGCAGGCCAACTCGATTGAAGTTGACACCACAACCACGTCGGAGTTGTTCACGACTCCCGCGGAACTTCTTCAGTACGACTCGGTTATTCTCGGCAACCTGCCCCGGGCCTCAGGCGATGAATCGGGAGTTGATGAAATTCAGTCGTTTAGCGACGCACAAATCAAGATGTTGGTAGACAACTGCGAGCATATGGGATGTGGAATCGTGATGATTGGTGGCGATCGCTCGTTCGGCGCTGGCGGTTGGTCCAACACGTTGTTGGAAAAAGCCATGCCGGTCGATTTCCAAATCAAGAACGACAAAATCTCCGCTGTCGGCGCTCTCGCCTTGATGATGCATGCCTCGGAAATGGCCAACGGCAACTATTGGCAAATTAAAATCGGAGAAGAAGCGATCAAGGTTCTCGGGCCCATGGACTACTGTGGCGTGATCGACTGGAGCGACTGGGGCGGGACTCCCCATTGGCTCTGGAAAATGCCCAACGGAATTGACCGCGTCTACCAGAATCGGAATCGCATGCTTGGATTCGTCAACCGGATGACACCAGGAGACATGCCGGATTTTAACGCACCGATGAAAGTCATGCTTAACGGATTAAAACAGGTCGATGCATCGATGAAACATGTGATCATCATCAGTGATGGGGATCCGACGCCGCCCGTCAAGTCGCTGTTGGACGCGTTCGTTGCCGAAAAAATCAAAATCTCAACGGTTGCGGTGGGAACCCACGGCCCCGCTGGCAGCACGCCGCTTCAGAAAATCGCGAATCATACCGGCGGTAGCTATTACGTGGCAAAAAACCCCAAGGCTCTCCCCAAAATTTATCAACGCGAGGCCCGACGGGTGGCAAAACCGGTCATCAAGGAATCAAAGACCGGAATGAATGTCATCCCGACTCCCGGCTCCAGCGATCATGAAATCATGAGCGGAATTGAAACGGAAAACATCCCTCCGTTTCTGGGATATGTAATGACGACGCGGAAGAAAAGCAATCTTGTGGAACAACTGGCGCTGGCCAGCGACCCCGCCAACGACGGAGGCGAAAATTCGACGCTGCTGGCAACCTGGCGATACGGGAATGGAAGGACGATTGCGTTTACCAGTGATGCCGGCCACAAATGGACCAGCCAATGGTTTAACAATGAACAGTACGACAAATTGTTTGTTCAGATGATCAGGCATTCAATGCGACCAATCACCGAGAGTGCGAACTTCAGTGTCGCCTCCGAGACCAAAGACGGCATCGCGCGAATTGTCGTTACCGCACTGGACGACAAGGAACAGCTGCTGAACTTTCTCGAAATCACCGGACATGGAATCAACAGTTCCCAAACCGGCGACAATGATCGCGGAATCTCGCTTGAGTTCAATCAAGTCGGTCCCGGACGTTATGTAGCTGAGCATCCAGTCGAAGGCTCTGGAAACATGCTCTATACGATTTTTCCGGGCGAGGGCTACGAACGACTCACGGCCGGCATCAACGTGCCGTACTCTTCCGAGTACTCCACGCGAGAATCCAATCTTCCGTTACTCGAAGCGTTAAGCAAATTCAAGCCTCGGGGTGGCAAGCCCGGCGAAGTCCTGCCGTCACTTCCTCAACCCGATGATGACTGGTTCAGCGCCGGCGATCTGAATCGTCGAGGCATCGAGGCATTGAGCAGGTCGTTGACGACCAACTCGTTTCGCCCAACATTGTCGGCTGCGATCGGCATTCAAGATATCTGGCCGTGGCTGTTGGTGATCGCCGGTACCGCATTTTTTTCCGACGTGTTTGTCCGCCGAGTCTCTGCCTCGCCGCTGGCAATCATCGGATCGTTTCTGTTTGTCATCACCGCTTGCCTCCTGGTCGTGCTGGTTGCACTTGGCGCATACCATTACGTTTTGCAACGTGAATTGCCTCCCGTCGATTGGTGGACCATTACCATCACACTGTCGTTGTTGACGGTTTATGTTGCGTTCTATCTGTCTTTTCTGGTGACCTCTGACTGGTTCCAGGAAAAATTTGCAGCGTTCCGGATCAAGGTCTTCCGCAAGCAGGTCGTGACACCCCAGGTGAGCATGTCACGCCTGCAAAGCCGAAAAGCAGAAATCGAACGCGAAATCGAGTCACGTCGGGCAGCGACCAAGTTTGAACCGGTGTCTGGTGAAAACCTCAGCGGAAGAAGGAAACTGGAAGAGGTACTGGCCGACGAGATTGAAAAAACGCCTGCCTTACCTCCCAAGATCAAACGGGATAAGCTGGACGTGGAACAGGAAAATTCGTACACATCGAGATTGCTGGATGCGAAGCGAAAAATCCAGCAGGAAAGAAATCGAAATCGGAAACCGGATGACAGCAATTGATGCGATTCGCACCTCCGGTTCCCAACCCCGTATAACAAACAACTACCCTTAGATAACCGCTCAGGACACTCTTAACCTATGGACGACGACTTGAAATTCCAGCAAAAAGCCGAAATGTTTCGTGAGCGTTATCATTCCATCAAGGATGAAATCGCAAAGGTAATTGTCGGCCACGATGAAATCGTCCATGGCGTCCTGACGTGCATGATGATTGGTGGGCACTGTCTGCTCGAAGGTGCTCCTGGACTCGGGAAAACCCTGCTGGTTTCAACGCTGTCCAAAGCCCTGAATCTGCAATCCAGTCGAATTCAGTTCACGCCTGACTTGATGCCCGCCGACATCCTGGGAACCAACATGGTCGTTGAAATGCCCAACGGCGCTCGGGAATTCCAGTTTCAGAAAGGGCCGATCTTCACCCAGATTTGCCTGGCGGACGAAATCAACCGGGCAACGCCCAAAACACAGTCTGCGATGCTGGAGACGATGCAGGAGGGAACCGTCACGGTTTCCGGACACCGGTACGTTCTGGACAAGCCATTTTTTGTGCTCGCTACTCAAAATCCGATTGAGCAGGAAGGAACCTATCCGCTACCCGAAGCTCAACTCGACCGGTTTCTGTTCAAACTCGTCGTGGGATATTCGAATCGTGAAGAATTGGCGACAATCCTGGATCGAACCACCAAAGGCGTGTCCGTCATGCCGGACACGGTGATGGACGGACGCGAAATCCAGGAATGGCAGGGTCTGGTTCGTCACGTGATTCTGGCTGACCACCTGCGTGACTACATTGTGCGTTTGAACCTGGCTACGCATCCTGACGGCCCATTTGCATTGCCGGTTACGAATCAATACTTGCGTTGGGGTGCAAGCCCTCGTGGAGCTCAAACGGTCGCGTTGGCCGCCAAAGTCCGCGCGCTGCTCGAAGGCCGCTTTAACGTCAGTTTCGAAGATATTCGCCGCGTATACCTTCCCGCGATGCGACACCGCGTCATTCCGAATTTTGAAGCCCAGGCCGAAGGCGTGACCTCGGACCAGATCCTGCTCGAAATCCTGGACCAGGTTCCGGAAAAAGTTGACAGCTGAGTGTCGCAGCCACCACGCGCTCAAACAATCGTGACAGATTTCACGTCAAGACTGGATTTTTATGTCAGATACTGTATCTCAAATTGCCAGGAATTCGGACAAAGATCCGCTGTTGAGCCCTGCCCTGTTGGCTCAACTTGAGCGAATGGAATTGGTCAGCCGCAAGATTTTTCGCGGTCGAATGAAAGGCGAACGTCGCAGCAAGCGAAAAGGTCAAAGCGTCGAGTTTTCGGATTTTCGCAACTATGTCGCGGGAGATGATCTGCGGTTCATTGACTGGAACATGTATGCGCGACTGGACAAGCTTTTCTTGAAGCTTTTCATGGAAGAAGAAGACCTGCATTTCTACACGCTGATCGACGTCAGCCCCTCAATGCAGTTTGGCAACCCAACCAAGTTCCGGTACGCAAAACAGCTGGCTGGGGCACTCGGCTATATCGGACTTTGCCGAACTGATCGAGTCAAGATCGAAGCTCTCGACGGCGCCAGACACAACAACGCACCGACGCTTCGTGGCCGATCCAGTTTATGGCAAATGGTCAGCTACCTCGAAAACCTGGAATCAAAAAACACCGTTTCGATGACCGAGGCCGTCAAAGCCTTTTGTTTGCGAAATACTGGAAAAGGGATCCTGGTCTTGATCACGGACTTGATGGATAAATCCGGATACGAAGACGCCCTGAAGTACCTCGTTGCCCGTGATCTCGATATCTACCTGATCCACGTTCTGTCTCAGGAAGAAATTGACCCGGACATCACGGGTGATCTAAAACTTGTCGATTGCGAAGATCGGGATATCGCGGAAGTCAGCGTCAGCCAGCGATTGATCGACCGCTACAAGCAGACACTGGCGACTTTTATCGAAGACGCCCGTGACTTCTGCGCCCGCCGGGGAATTGTTTACACGATGACCAGCACGGAACGATCAGTGGACCGACTCGTGTCACGGTACCTTCGACAGAGGGGTCTGGTACGGTGAATTGGATCAACATGTTGCCTTGGTATCAATGGATCATTCTGGGGTTTGCTCCGCCTCTGATTTTCCTGCTGTACTTTCTCAAACTGAGGCGTGTGCCAGTCGAAGTCCCGAGTACCTATCTTTGGATTAAGACCGTCGAAGATATGCACGTCAACAGCATCTGGCAACGATTGCGAAAAAACCTCCTGCTGTTGCTGCAAATGTTGACCGTATTGATGCTGATCCTGTCCTGCCTGAGCCCTGGTTGTGAAGGTCAAAAACTGGCTGGCGACCGGTTTATTTTCTTGGTCGACAAATCTGCCAGCATGTCAGCGACCGACACGGAAAAAGGGGTCTCTCGACTTGAAGAAGCAAAAAACCAGATCGAAACAGTGATCAATCGGATGAAGGCTTCGGACGCGGCCATGGTCATCAGTTTCTCGGACACCGAAGGCGTTGACCAATCGTATACGACAAACAAGGGGCTGCTAAAACGTAAAGTAAAAGCGATTAAACAAACCCAGCGCGGCAGTGATATGAACCGGGCGTTGATTGCCGCTTCTGGACTCGCCAATCCCGGCCGAACCAGCGATAAATCCAGTGGAAGTGATGTTCAGGTTGCCGATGCCCTCGCCGCAACGATGTATATTTTCAGCGACGGAGCCGTTAAGGAGATCCCGCAATTCTTCCCGGGTGCATTGACGCCCGAGTATCGACCGGTTGGTGCTCTCGAGCCGCCGGATAACGTCGGCATAACGGCTTTTTCGATTAATGATCAATTGGATGCGGGGGGGCAGGTCCAGATTTTCAGTCGATTACAAAATTCCGGAATGGAAGAAAAGACAGTCGGAATTTCCCTGTACATTGATAACGAATTGAGGGATGCCAGAAGGGTGACGGTGCCGGGGCGAGCGATCCCCAAGGAAACACTCGACCTGGGTCAAGACAACCGACTTGCCAATATCGAACAATCCACACCCGGTGCCGTTCCGCTTAATTTCGATTTGACGGCGATCGCGGCCGGACTGGAAAAAGCGACACCGATTCGTTTGAAGATCGACGATGACGACGTTTACATGCTCGACAACGAAGCGTATTGTGTGCTTAACCCGGCTCGCCTTGCCAACGTACTGATCGTGACAGATTTCAATCGCCCACTGGAACTTGCCACATCCACAGATCGCATGAAGAAATTGGCGGAGATTGAATTCCAGGATCGCGACTTTCTCAAGGAAAAAACCTACCAGGACAACGCGACGCTGGGTGTCTATGACTTGATCATCTTCGATCAGTGCTTTCCCGAATCAATGCCGGCCAGCAATACCGTGTTCATCGGCGCGATTCCACCCACCGACGATTGGAAAGTGACGCAGGAACTGGAAACGACGCCGATCATCTACACCAACACATCCCACCCGGTGATGTTTGACGTCCAAATGGGCAATGTTTCCATTTTGGCCGGGAATGTGATCGAAGGACCCAAAGGAAGTATCAGCCTGATCGATTCCATCCAGGGATCGGTAATGATGATCGGCCCCCGCGCTGGATTCGAGGACCTGGTGATTGGTTTTCCGATGATTCAATACGAGGAAAACGGAGACACGTCCTTCAACACTGATTGGCACAAAAAACCAGGTTTTCCGTTCTTCGTCCAAAACGTTGTGGTCACGCTGGGAAGTGGATCGCGTTTTAATGCCCTGAGGACCAACTCACCCGGACAGCCGGTACAAATCAAACCGATATTCCCATTTCCGGAAATCGAAGTCAAGAATCCGGGAGGACAGACCGAGACCCTCAAGCCCCGCCCTGACACTTCCTTCCTGTTTTCACAAACCGACGAATCGGGTATTTATGAAGTCCGGGAAAAAGGTGCCTCAGAACTGGATCAGTTGTTTGCAGTCAATTTACTCGATCGTCTGGAAAGTGACCTGGGTGTCCGTGACGAACTGAATCTCGGTTATGAAGCGGTAGAGGGAAAAACCACCTCCGAACCAGCCCGCAAGAACTACTGGACTTGGCTGGTCTTGCTGGCACTGGTGATCTTGTCAATCGAGTGGTTTATTTACAATCGACGCGTGTTTATCTAATACGAATATGGAGTTCTCGGTCTTGCTCTCCCGGTTCGATTGCGAACCGCTCCGGATGGTCTTCCCGATTTGCGTTCGCACAAATTGTTTTGATTTTCGCCGCCTGATCGGGTATATTTGAATTCGCTCGTTGGGGCATGGTGTCTCAAGCACCGCTCGCTTCCCGATGTTCGCATTTCAATTTTAGAACGGGTTTGAACATGCGTAGCTTGCGTCTTGTCGCGCTCGTACCCTCACTCGCGATCATTGTTTTTTCTTCTGGTCAAGGACGCGGAGCGATCCATTCGGTCGGTTCTGGGCGTTCGATACGCGACGCTGCGTCACCGATTCACTCGGTTACCAGGTCATCGGATTTCAAAAAACAGGAACCTCCAAAAAAGTTTCCACTGGATTTTCAAACCAGGTCGATTCCAAATCTTGATTCCTTGATCGATCAATTGGTCCGGCATTCCAGTTTGGACACCAACGCAAACAAGATCATGCCATGGGTTTACACGACAACAACGGAAACGGTCGTTGCAGACTACGAAGAAGCGTTGACACGACTGGAGGTTGCTGACAACTGTCTTCAAGAAGCGATGCGCAATGTCCTTTTTGATCGCAACTCGTTGGCGATCGATCCGCTTATAACACAGGCCACTTCGGAACTCGACAATGCCGAGTTCACCATTCTGTTGCTGCTTGAAATCGCTAAACTCGAACTCTAGATTGACGGAGAAAATAGCTTTCTCGTTTGACCTGCCATATTATGGTAATTCACTTGCAAAAGAAGCTTTCTATCCGGCCGACCGCCCACCGCAAATGAACTTGCTTGATCGATCTCTACCTGAGCCGTGTCGTTCCATCGCGGCCGCACTTTGTCCCGTTTGAATTTCATGTTCTGACGGATCTCCTGGGTCGTATGCCGTACAGTTTTGGAGGCTGTTCGCATCATGCGGACAGTTTTCGACACAGGCTCGCGACCCCGCTGATGACCGGATTCTCCAATCATTGATCGCGTTTCCCGTAGCCACCGGATATGTTCGCAAAGTGCGTTACGATCCACCACTTCACCACCGGGCAGGTCGTTGAGTATCATTTGAATCGTCAAACGCGCGGTCATGCCAACGCCATCCCTGGCTTCGCGATCAGCCGACCTGGATTGGCTCGATAACGAATCGACAGGGTACTCAAAAACAGAAAATGACTCCACGGAAGTTTCCGCAAGAGAAATACCTGACCATCGGAAAACAATGATCACGGCGTTGACCGCCAGGCCAGCCACGACGGTCGGCAAGCCCCGAGACCATGGCTTTCATCAGTGGGTCAAGTGTGAAGGTAATTTCGATGGTCTTCCTTAGGCAAAGAAAAATGCTGCTGAAATTGCTGTCGGTCCGAACGCCTCGACGTGGACAGATGTGACTGACATTGGAATACCGCCGTTGGTACAAATTCCAATCGCCCCGCATGCGTTTCCAAAGACAGAAGCAGGTTGATCCAACAGACCGCAGTCAATTCGCGGCGAATCAACGCATCGAACCAATCCATTCATTAAGAAGCTGGACCGCTTTAGCATCCACCTGGTTGCTACCGATGCTGGGCATCCTTCCCTCGCTAAGCGTTTCGATTCGACGAACCATTAACGATTGTTCCGCGTGTCCCGGAGCAATCAATTTTCCATCGACGACTCCCAGGTCGCCTTGCGCGGGGCGAACGTTAACGGTACGAGTGCCCTGGAGTGGCGTCGCATATCGCAAGTCAATATTTGCATTACCGGGACCACTGGGTTGATGGCACATCGCACAGTTGACATCCAGCCATACACGGGCGCGGGTTTCGAGGTCGGCCGTCTGATCGTAGGGCGAACAATACCGGTTCGCCGTTTTGGGATCAAAGGTTTCCGGTAAATTCACGATCCCCTGTTGTGCCCACCGCTGGATCTGGTTCGACTTCCCGTCCGCCGCATCACGATTCAGTTGAGCCGTATTGAGTCCCAGGACGTAGCCCGCCGCATCAACGTGACAACTGGCACATTCTGATGAAGAAGGAGCATGCCAGGATTGAACCCCGCGGTCGTTAAACTCAAACTGCTTACCATCGGTCAGTAGTTCTGCTTCGGTTCCCTGTTTATCCCAGACATACGTCGCCGCTTCCCAACCGTCATTTGTCCGTTTGATCAATCGGGTTTCAAAAATCCGCATCCGTCGACCAGCCTGCATCCGGAAGTTTTTCACGAGGATTGATCCGACGGGAACTTCCCAGCTTCCATCTGCCTGGAAACCAATTGATTCCCCTTCGGGCAACACAAAATATCGGCTCTTTTCCGCGTTATCCGACCAGAATGGCGCATTGACTTCGTAGGCCACGAGATTCTCCGCAGGCGTCTGCTGGGTCATCGATGTGAACAACCCTGTTTCCGACAGTTTCACCGGCCAGTCTTTGAACGTATCCTCCGGGTCGTCCGTTGGCACGAGACGATAGATCCCACCATCAAAACTCAACAGGAAAACTTCTCCGTCGTCGTCCTCACCAAACGACGCAATACTACGGCCCGTTCGTCGAACCAGTTCGGTCTGATATTCTCCCGATGGCTCCCTCTTCGTGCGCCAGAGATTTCCAGTCATGTAGTCGCCAAAAAAGTAAGCTCCGTCGAGTTCAGGAAATTTCCTTCCGCGATAGACGTTTCCCCCGGTAATCGAGCCGCCCCATTGGTGACCATACCAGGCAATGGGCTTGTCATGGCGGTCAATTGCCAGTTTCGTCTCTTTCGCAAAATCGTCATTGGCTTCGTAGCGATTCCAACCGTAATTCCCACCCCGTTTTACGATATCGACCTCCTCGATCAGATTTTGTCCTACATCGGCAGCCCAGAGTTCTCCTGTTTTCCGATCGAATGAGAACCGCCAGACATTCCGCAATCCGATCGCAAATAACTCGGGGGCCGCACCGACTTCGGCCACAAATGGATTATCGGCCGGTATCCCGTAAGGCTTCCCACTGGTTGCCGAGTCCACATTAATACGATTGATTGCACCCAACATCGACGTAAGCTTTTGTCCGTTGCCCAGTGGGTCATCCTTGTAACCGCCATCTCCAAGCGAGAAGTAGAGGAAACCATCAGGTCCAAATGACATCGCCCCGCCGTTGTGGTTCTCAAACGGCTGGGGAATCGTCAGGAGGATCTCTTCAGTCGCCGCGTCGACAACGTTGGGATCATCTGAAACCTGGAATCGGGAAATGACGTTGGAAGCCACATTTTTGTCTCCCGTCCGCTGTTGATCCGAAGAGTAGTGACAATACACAAACCCGTTTTCCTTGAAGTTCGGATGGAAAGCAAACCCGATCAGGCCCTCCTCATTTCCCCGTCGGCTGACGCGATCGCTGATGTCGAGGAACACGCGACTTGATGGATTTTCCTCCGCTTGCGAAAACCAGCGAACAACTCCAGCCTGTTCGACGACAAACAAACGCCCGCTGCCATCTCCTGCGCCCGTCAAATAGACGGGCCGGTTGAATCGCAAGCGCGAGTAAGCTCGTTCCAGGCCGACATGGAGCCGCTGCGAAGGAACAACGGCCCGTTCGGATTGCCCAGGTTCCTCCCGTCGCACCGACCCTTGCGTATCGATTTGCGCATGGGCCGTAAAAGCTACCAGAGTTAACGCAGCAATAACCGAAATCATCAATCGCCGAACCATCGCGGCTGAACGGAAATTCAATTGGTGGTTCATCGGGAAGTCTCAAGTGTTGGTTGAGCGTCGAAAACGGCCGACCAAAAGTCGACTCGGCGGCTGCAGATTATATTTCAACATTGGGACGTTTTTAAGTGGATTGATGTGGATTCAGTTGCCGACCGGCGATTCTCGCACCATCGCTGATAAGGCCAGGTATCCGTTTCGTCGTGGTCCTACGGCACTTTCGGCGGAGACGGCGGTGATTCATAATATGCGTTCCCAATGGAGCAGACTGAACTTCCTGTTGAATGAGCGATGTTATGAAACGAATCCGCCAGATAGCTTTGATCACCATGATTGCGGTCGGAATAATGCCGATTTCCCGGGCCGACGAAGGCATGTTTCCAATCAGCGAAATAACACGTCTCGATTTGACGGCCAAGGGTCTTGAAATGGACCCAAACGATATTTTCAATCCCGACAAAACGTGCCTGGTCGATGGCATTTGCCGCGTCAACGGGTGTACCGGTTCATTTGTCTCGCCCCGTGGTTTGATTATTACCAACCATCATTGTGCCTTTCGTGCGATCCAGTCGGCCAGTTCGACGGATCATGATTACTTGAACGACGGATTCCAGGCCCCAACGCCAGGCGATGAGATTCCCGCGTCCGGGTACACCGTGCGCGTCACAGAGTCTTTCTCCGACGTTTCCGACCAGGTCCTCAGCGTTATTGTTCCGAACATGAGTTTTGTCGACCGGACCAAGGCGATCGAACGAAGGCAAAAAGAGCTGGAAAAACAGGCCGAAATCGACAATCCCGGGGCTCGGGCGGAAGTCGCGGAAATGTTCACCGGCAAGACCTATGTGCTTTTTCTGTATACGTACATCAAAGATGTTCGACTGGTTTTTGCGCCGCCATCATCGATCGGCAATTTTGGAGGCGACGTTGACAACTGGGAATGGCCACGTCATACGGGTGATTTCTCCTTCATGCGTGCCTATGTGGCTCCCGACGGTTCGACGGCGGATTATTCTCCCGAAAATGTCCCCTATCAGCCCAAACGTTTCATTCAAGTTGCTCCCCAGGGAGCCAACGAAGGCAATTTCGTGATGCTACTGGGATACCCTGGCCGAACCGCGCGGCACAAAACATCCAGTTTTTTGAGATACGAGGAAAATACTCGATTGCCATATATTGTGTCCTTGTACGGACGACAAATCGCGACGATGCAAGCCGCCGGCGAAAAC
Organism: Planctomycetaceae bacterium; assembly: GCA_024642205.1. Taxonomy (GTDB): domain Bacteria; phylum Planctomycetota; class Planctomycetia; order Pirellulales; family Pirellulaceae; genus Mariniblastus. The sequence continues at coordinate 17,563 of JAHEBQ010000076.1, forward strand.
AACCGGTCGGTCGCGCTAAAACTTCTTTCACGCATCCAAAGTCTAGCCAATACGGAGAAACGCTCGCGAGGACAACTCAAAGGCCTGAAAACGGCCGACATTGCTGCTAAACGCGCTGCCGAAGAAATCGGTTTGCAATCGTTTATTGAGCAGGAACCAAACCGTAAATCCAGGTATGGCAACCTGCTCAAAGATATCGACGCGGTCTATTCCGAAATGGCCTCCCATGCCGACGCGGAAGCAAACTTCCAATACCTTCGATCCGCCAGCCAGGTCCTGCAACTTGCCTATACGCTCTATGACAGCTCTGTCGAACGACAAAAAGAAGACCTGGAGCGCGAGTCAGCATACATGGATCGGAATTTTGACCAAACCAGACAACGTTTGCTGCTTGTACAAAAAGACCTCGATATCCCGACCGATCAGCTCATGTTGGAGAACATGCTCAAGCAAATCGCGGATGCCGGACAACAAGAGCCTGAGTTAGACAGGCTTTCGATCGCTCAACTCTACTCGGGAACCAGACTGTCGGATCCCGAATTTCTCAAATCGTGCCTGGGAATGACTCCCGCGGAACTGGCGGCGATCGACGATACATTTCTGCAATGGGCCATTCGATTGTACCCGAAGTACCAGGAGCTTCGCGAATTGGACAAAGAACGGGAGGGCCAACTGGGGCAGTTGTACGGCGAACTGATTTCCGTCAAACAGCAGTTTCTGGCAACCCAGTTCGTCCCCGATGCCAACGCAACCCTTCGATTGACGTTTGGGACAGTTCGCGGCTACTCGCCCGAAGATGCGGTCTACATGGCTCCGGCAACAACCTTGAGTGGAGTGATTGCCAAAACTACCGGAGTCGAGCCGTTTGTGACGCCGGAAAAAGTCGTCCAAATGCACGCCGCCAGGGACTATGGCGAATACGCCCATCCCGAACTTAACGACATTCCGATTGCGATTCTGTACGACACCGACACGACAGGTGGAAACTCCGGAAGTCCGATCCTCAACGCAAAAGGACAACTGGTAGGCGTCAATTTCGACCGGGCGTTTGAAGCGACCATCAACGATTTTGCCTGGAACACGAACTACAGCCGATCGATTGGTGTCGACATTCGGTATGTCCTGTGGATTACGGACAAGGTTTATGGAGCGAAGCAGCTGATCAAGGAAATGGGGTTGTAGGGCTGAGTCCGGGCTCGCAAGCGTCTGATTTTTCCAGAGTTCCGTATTATTGCTGCTCCGAAAAATTCAAGGCTTGACTCTTGCCGATGCATTCAAACCCAATTGATCGTCAATCGGTCCACAGAAATCCGCGGGGGCGTTTCTAAGCCGGACCCGAACGTTACAATGCAAGCCGCGGAAGCTGATTTCCGCAGGTCAAAGTCGATTCGACAGTTTTTTTGCAAGAAATCCGCTGGTGAGGCGAATCGAAGTTGGAAAAGATTTGATCAACAGAAATTGGATGGGAGCCCATGTCTGAAAAACCAAAAGCAATGAAGCCAATCGTTTTATACGATCATTTGCCGGGAATCCTGGCTGGTTATCCGGCCTTTTTGTTCGCGATTCTGGCGGTGCTGTCCGTTTTCCGTCGAACCGTGCTTGACGACGCAACGATGGAACAGTTTCAGACGCTCGCAACTCAATTGGCGGAAAAAGCCCCAACGGACTCACTTGCCGCACAACAGCTTTCCAATATCCAGTTGCTGATCAACGATACGGTACCCTTTTTCAGTGCTCATATGTTGTTTTGGATGGGATTGTCGGTCATGCTCGTCTGGTATGTCGCGTTCCGGTTTAACATGCCCAAAAGCAAATTCATGCTGATGTTTTTCATGTTGGGTACGTTAGTCGGGATTCCCGTGGTTCTGGAACTTCAAGGTACAATTCGACCATTCAGGTGGTTTGGCGATTTGCTGGGGCAGCTGGAACCGACGGTCAATACGGGCGCCTGGATCGTGATGTCGTTGGTCTTTTTTGTTATCTGGCTGGGTAATTTCATCTACAGCCGAACCCACATGCGTGTTTGCATCGACGAATCAGGTTTGACACTTAACCGTCTTGGCGGAAAGGGAGAACGATTTGAATTGATCGGCTTGAAAACCGAAAATGAGCCGCTTGACTATCTCGAGCTGTTTTTGGCCGGTGTCGGTTCGCTTTCCTTAAAAACCCGGATGAACAAGCCGATTTTCACCATGAAACGGGTTGTTGGATTGTATCGCACTCCGTGGTTTCCGTTTTTCAAAGGTAAACTCGCCCGGATCGAAGAGATGTTAAGCTATCAAGGTAAAGTCGTTTCGGTAGAGCGAAATGATCAGGTGGACGCTGTCGATATGATGGACGGTGATTCCGACGGCCACGATCAAGATGATGTCCTCGATGACGACTACAACGAGGCATCGAATTCAGGTAGCGATTTTGACCGCCCCGACTCCTCTAATGATTCCGGGAATCGCGGAGGATTTAATTAGAGCGCCGTGCATGCCGGAACCGCTGGAGCCAGTTCGTGCTTACGGATTCGGGTGGGGCGATGGTTAAATGAGAACTTCGCGTATGCCTTTTCTTTTCGAACCGGAAACGACCAGCACAAAACTCATCCTGACTTGTATTCGTGGTTCTTTTTTTCGGACACCGAATCGTGATCCAATGAAGGATCTAAAAGGGAACACTATTTGGCATTTCTCATTGTGAATTAGCGTTCAAGCACAGAGTGAACATCCAACCATACCCGGTAATTGAGTGATGCTGCGAAATGGCGAAATGTCGGTGTTACCGGCCATCAACGCAAGTATCGCTTTGATATTTGCCATTGGACTCTGTTTTTACCGCTCCAAATTCCTTCACGACGAGCCGTTACGCCGCATTCAGCGGCCTGGGCAAGAAAAAAGGCGAAGTAAGACTTCGCCCTTTTCCATATTATCTCAAGCACCGTTGATGATTACTTCTTGGTCGCCTGCTTGTCATCCGGTTTTCCGGCAATGTCGACCGCATAAAGTCGGGCGCGATCCGAAAGAAACATCTTGCCATTGGAAAATGTCGGCGTACTGTAGATCGCGGAGAAGTTTACCGTTTCTTTTTTGGCTAAGACTTCGGCTTTGTCCTTCGAGGCTTTGAAAATTGTCAGAACGCCGTCTTCATTGCCGATGAAGACCTTTCCATCCACGACCAACGGAGAACCCCAGACACCTGAGAGCATGTCGTATTCCCAATATCGTTTGCCCGTTTCGAAATCAATGCAGTGAACGAATCCACTCAGGTCGGCAGCGAAAACCAGTCCATCCGCGATGGCAACCGTCGACATCGTCCGACGAAAAACCGATTCACGTTCTCCAAACAATTCCTTTTCGTTGAAATTCTCGTGCAGAATTCCCTTCCCGAACGAGCCGTTGTATTTGTCCATGAACGCCTTGTAGTCGGGTGTACCACCTCCAGCTTGACCTTCCAGGTTCTTCAGGTCCGCCAGCATGGATTCCAGTTCAGCCAATCGTTCCGCTCCCACAAGGATTGACTGAGCCTCGCCGCCGTAAGTCCACAGAACTCCGGAGTTTGGATTGGGTTTGCCTTTGATGCCGATCTCACCTAACTCAGCGCTCACATCACCTTTCCTGGTCGCGTCGATGCGTCGCAGGTAACCCACGCCTTCACCATGTTCAGGATCCTGACCCACAGCAATCAACACGCTGTTTTCGTAGAATACCGGTGTCGCAATGATCGAGTTACGCGTCCCCTTTCCATACAACTCCCACTTGGTCGCCTTCGGGTTCAAGTCGCACTTCCAGATCTCTTCGCCCGACTCGGCGTCGTGAGCGTAAATCCAACCGTCACCTCCCGGGAAAATAACCTGGGCCTTACCTTCGACAACGCCAACCGCCGGCGAAGACCATTGACCGTGCAAAATTTTGTCAAAAGGCTGGTTCTTTTCCCAGACGACTTTGCCGGTCTTCTTGTTGACCGCCAAAAAACAGGGGGCCCGAGGCGAAGGCACGTCGAGGTGGGCTTCGTCAACACCGTTGGACGTCACGATGTACACCATGTCGCCGATGACAACCGGCGAACTGGTCGCCAGGTTGTGCGGGAACACTCCCAACTCTTCAATCATGTCCAGATTCCAGATGATGTCGGCATCCTGTTGCGTCGCATCGACTTCGTCTTTGATGTCTCCGTCATTTTTTCCATCCAGGAACCCGTAGGTATCCAGGCACATCAACTCGCAACGGTTGGTAACAATCCACATTCGGTTGCCCTCGACCGCGGGAACCGAACAGATCCCCTGCAACAACCAGTCGTTGACACGTCCGGCCGCCAGTTTTTCGCGCGAAAGCTGCCAAAGGAATTTCCCGTCTTCTTCTGCGAAACAGATCAGGACACCCAAATCAGTTTCTTCGGGGTATTTGTCTTTTCGCCAACCGCCACCGTTGTTGGTCCCCACGAAGACTTTCCCGTCGGCCACGATCGGGTTGCCATAGGTCTGTGACCCCAAGCCTTGCTGCCAAACGACTTTACCGTCCTCACCGGCCTGGAGGTCGAAGTCGATGGACACATTGCTCGCCGCGGACAACATGTTCCGGCTGGGCGATCCGCCCCACATCGGCCAATCTGCCGCGGCATAAGACAGAGTCGCAATCAACGCGAGTAACGCAAGCGATAGAATTCGAATCGCTTTCATAATTATTCCTTGATCAAATTGCTGGTCTAAATTTCAAATCTGTGCAGGCGAGAACCGTCGAAACACATATGAGTGCTTCGACCAACCTCGCTTTCTCAACGAGGCTTTAAGCCAGGATAGCATCTAGTTCTGCGTGACGATCACGTTATCGAAGTAACAGTCCGCCAACGCGTAAAAAAACAACCCTGGCGAACCATTCTCGTTTGCGTGAGGATCATCCGCTTCAATTGTCCATTCGGCGGGCTCTGATTCTGATCGTTTCCAGACCTTGCCATAGACTTTTGCCACCCCGTCAGTCACATCGACTTTCATCTTCATCGTGTACCAAACATCCGGGTCACTGCGAAACTTGACGTCCTTTGCCATTCGTTTATGGGGTGCCCATGACTGAACCTCCAGCTTGCCGGTGTTTCCGATCAGAATCAGATTATATCGGTTGCATGAAAGTCCGATGCTTCCGAGTTGTCGACGCTGTTCCTCCAGACGAACGTCTGCCTGGATTTCATAGTTTTTCATTTCAGGATAACCGAGTCCGATTTGATGACTCGGCCGGCCTTTGGATTCACTTCCACCGGCCACCTTTAACACTTTTTCGCCGTCGACTTCAAATGGTTTTAGTTTGACGTGTGCTCGGATCCAACCATCAGGGGTCTGCACCGGAGGCTTCAACGCGTTGAAATCCCACTTCCAGACTTTTGCCGGATTGAACATTCGGATCCTGGCCGTCGCTGTCAATTCTCCGACTTTCGCTGTCACGGTTCCCGCGAGGTGGCCGCCATCGGTCGTGGCAGGAGCTTTGACCGCAGCACCAATCGTGGAAAAACCTTTCAGTCCCGGATCCGCTGTCAGGTTTTCAATCGGCAGTTCCCTGATAAAGCGTCCGTTGGCATCGAATGCAACCAGTTTGAATTGTGTCGTGGATCCTGGCTTGGCAATCGTCTCAAAGGGTCGCAATTGAATCGTATCAATCGACGTCCCGGCGGGAGTTTCGGCCGAAAACGATACGACGTCACCGATTTTCGCCTGCTTCGAAGCGTCGGTAATACAAATGGTTCGATCGCGTGTCACCAAAATAACGCGGCCATCGGCAATCGCAGGTGACGCATAGATTTCATCCATGCCTGAGCCTTCTCGTGCCTTGATTGTGACGTGCGACAGCGTCTCGCAATCTTCACGAGAGGGTCTCAAAATCCACATATTCCCGTTGACTTCGGTCGCGTAAATTTTTCCATCGGCCCAAATGGGTGACCCTTTTCCGACAGTCCCAAGATCGTGAACCCAAAGCTCTTTCCCGGTTTTCGTGTCGTAGGCATACATGTTGCCGAGGTCCGCCACGACGTACAGAATTCCGTCTTTGGCCACCAGGGCCGTGTATCCTGCTTTGATCCCATCAACCCGCCAGACTCCGTGCGTCGCTGTGACGTCACCTGTCCCGGTGGCATCAATGCACTGAACCCGGCCGAATTCGGTGGTGTCGATGTTATCTTCACCATGCGACATGAAGACGTGATCTCCGTCCACGACGGGAGTCGTGTTCAAGCCCCGATAGGACATTTTGAAAGACCAAATCGGTTTCCCGGTTCGCGCGTTGATCGAATAGACGTGACCATCGCAGTTACCGCCAATCAATTGACGTTGACCCTTGATGACAGCAACCACCGGAACTGAATAGTTCGTATCCTTGGGAGCACCACCGGGAGCCGAAACCCATTGAAGTTCTCCCGTCTTTTTGTCAAACGCGTAGTAGTAATGGAGCGGCCCAGGCCCTTTTGATTCACCCCAGTTGGTTGCCATGAAGCTGAGAATCAAACGATCTTCATCAATGATCGGAGTTTGCGTTCTCCCGCCGTAACCCGAAATCCGGCCATACTGTTCGTCCAGCGAAATCTCCCAGACTTTTTTGCCGTCGCCGGTGTAACATCGAAGAATCCCGCTGACGGAGTGCACGTATACGTAACCCGTTTCTGGATCACCGCACATTGACGCCCATCCGACCCGCGGGGCTGGGACATCCGTCTGAAATACATTGAACACATCTCGCCAAAGTTCCTGCCCCGTTTTCAGATCCCAACAAACGACCTGCTCACGTGCGTTGACTTTCTGCACTGGATCGGCAACGTCGTCGGCGGTTCGGCAATCCAGATAAACTCTCCCATTCAGGATCACCGGGGTTGCCCGCCCGCCTACGTTGGAAACCCAGGCCACGTTTTTGGAAGGTTCAAGTGACCAGTCATCGACCAGATTGGTTTCACGCGAAATACCGTTTTGTTCCGGTCCGCGCCAACCTGCCCAATCCTGGGCCATGACCAGAGATTGCGAAATGATCGAGACAGTGAGTCCAATCATCAATAGGCGGGAGACGATCGTACCCAAACTGAAATCAACAAGTAACTTGGAATCACGCAAAACGCGTTGAGACACTGTGTACATTTTTTGGTACCCGAAAATATGGTAGATGTTCCGGCAGTCGCGGGACCGCCAAGCTGAATAAACACCGAGACGCCGAATAGGTTCTCGTTCGTTCTGGAGGATTGATTTATCGTAAATGAACCATGTTGGCTGCCGGAAAAATCAACTTTCCGACGGCAGCTCAGCCCAACAATTTAATCTGCTTCGACCGGTTTTACCATGCCGAGCAAATCTATAATCAATGAAATCACGCCTGGTTGGACAACATGCTGGGCAACCATTGTCGATTCGCATACTGATTGCAGTGATCGGACCGCCATGCTTCAATAACTTTTAATCCAGGCCCGCTCAGTTGGCCACATCACAAAACGGGTGACTTCGCAACCCAATCGAGCGGTGAGTTCAATCAGCTAATCCAGCAAAGTTCGACGTGTCGATGACGGTTCTTCGGCTATCATCGGAATTCTACTAACGAAAAAAGGATGACATGAGTTTCCCCCAATACCCTTCTACGAGAATGCGGCGCGTACGACAATCGGCTTGGTCACGACGTCTGGTCGCCGAAAACCAACTTGTGGTCAGCGACTTGATCTGGCCCGTGTTTGTTCAACCGGGGACAAACCAGAAGAACGAAGTGGCCTCGATGCCCGGTGTTTTTCGGATGTCGATCGACGTACTTGAAATTGCCGTTGCCGAAGCCCGTGATCTGGGCGTTCCCGCGATCGCGATCTTTCCCGAAACCGATCCCGCCAAAAAAACCAACGGGGCCGAAGAAGCGATTAACCCGGACAACCTCGTATGCCAGGCTGTTGCGGCGATCCACTCGGCGATCCCCGAGATCGGCATCATCTGCGACGTCGCACTCGATCCCTACACGTCTCACGGACAGGACGGACTGGTCCGCGATGGTGTGGTGGTCAACGACGAAAGCGTTCAGATGCTCTGCGAACAAGCGATTGTTCAGGCGAAAGCCGGCTGTGACATTATTGCGCCCTCCGACATGATGGATGGACGAATCGGGGAAATCCGCAAGGCGCTTGATCAAGAGGGTTACGAACACGTGATGATCATGAGCTATGCTGCCAAATATGCGTCGGCATTCTACGGTCCGTTTCGCGATGCCATCGGCTCGAAATCCAATCTCATGGCTGGCAATATCAGTGGCGGCGGCAAACAGACCTACCAGATGAACCCGGCCAACACCGACGAAGCCATGCGTGAAGTCCAACTGGACATCAACGAAGGTGCCGACATGGTAATGGTGAAGCCGGGAATGCCCTATCTTGATATCGTGCAACGGGTCAAATCGGCATTTGGCGTGCCGACGTTCGCCTACCAGGTCAGTGGCGAATACGCGATGCTCATGGCGGCGGCGAATCACGGCTGGCTGGATTATGAAGCGGTCATGATGGAAAGCTTGATCGGCTTCAAACGCGCCGGATGTGATGGAATCTTGACCTATTTCGCAGTTGAAGCGGCCCGACGACTCGATTAACCGGGAACTCAAGCCAAGCGGTGGAACCCGAAACACCCCATGGTTCGTGGTGCCGCACCGTTTAAGTCAGGACTGCCCGTTAGAATCCCTCCCCGAAACACGGATCCCTTCAGAAGAAAGACTGCATTGCCGCGAAAAACAACCCACCGTCGCGTAGGTGAATCCGAACATACAGACGCCATCCTGACAATGGTCGGAAATATCCCGATTGGTCGAGTTGCGACATACGGGCAAATTGCACGACTGGCAGGCGTTCCACGAAATTCACGCCAAGTCGGCTCGATTTTGCGATCTCTACGCTCCGAATCCAAAATACCGTGGTTTCGAGTGGTCAACTCGAAGGGCGAAATCAGCTCGCGCGGCAACCCGGATAGCGAACTCTACCAGCGTAGGAAACTGGACTCCGAAGGGGTCGAATTCGATGACCGCGGTCGTGTTGCGCTGAATAGCTTCCGCTGGAAGCCCGAGTGATCGTCAATCCTTCAACTCCGTTGTCCGTCCTGGTCTTGATTGCATCGGTTGAACCACCCCAACCAGAACCCAAGTCCGTTTGATTTGGAATGAAGCGTTTCGGCAAACGATTCGTGGTGAAATTCGTCGGTCGGCGGCTTATCCGGTGCCTGGACAAAAAAAACCCGCCGTGGAACGGCGGGCGAAATTCTTGGTGGGACTAACCCATCAAATAAGAGTTTAGGATTTCATGCATACGCACAAACAGTTAATGAACACGAATTCCTAGTTTTTTGGAGCACCCGGTGTACCTGCTGTACCTGTTGGCGATCCTGGAGCTCCGCCTGCACCACCAGCTCCCCGAGTGCTCGGTGGAACCTTCGGGATCCGGGCATCTGGATCCATTTTGTCACCAGAGTTGCAGCCGATGACAAACAAGGCAACGGTCAGTACCGCGACCGACATCAATGTCGTAACAATTGAACTAAAATGCTGTTTCATGATAAATAGCCTGGGATTTCGATTTGGCAGTAATTGGGAGTAGTGACCAAACAATAATCGAATGGTCGGGATTCTAACAGCTGACGATTTGGCGAACAAAGTTCAGCAGGGCCTCGAACAACTCTGTAACCAACAAGGCCAACAAATTCACTCAACTTTGATTTCTCAAAAGCTGAACTCATTAGTTGACCGTCCAAACACCTCTAAACAAGGTAAAAAAAAAGCTTTGCCAGCACAAGACTGGCAAAGCCTCTAAACGTTAGTTAGTTATGGGTTAACAAAAACTTCGCCACCGGCGCGAGTTGCCATTCTTCCCAAAACCGATTCAGCGTAGCCATTGCTACCGTTGTTGCCGTTATCAACACCGTAGGTGAAGAAACGAGTACTTCCGTCGGCCAAACCAAAAGAAGCACCACCTGGGTGATTACTCCAGAAGTGATAACGATCAATTGCACCGGCTGCAACTGGTTTCGTCTGTGGACGGAAATAATCCGTAGCGGCTGCGGCAGGTACGCCGGCAGCTGGATCATCAGTGATTCGCTCGTGAACACCAAGTACGACGTCAGTCGCACCGGTTCCGCCCGAACCCCATCCAGCCCACTGCCAACCATACTCAAGGTCGGCATCAGGAGATCGCTCGCCAACAGCCAAAGTGTTTGACGATCCGTCGGTGATCTTGCCAAAATTGACTTTTGAGTTCGAGTACAGAATACCGTCTTGTCCGCCAGTCGTTTTCCAACTGTCTCGACCCGATACACCAAGGTACGATGTGATCGCTACCGTGATATCTGGTCCGCCGACCCATTTTTGATCGCCACGTTGATCCGAAGGACAAACCAGTCCAGGGGCACCAACGCCAAGAATCGTGCCGCCACCCAGCTCTGCTGGCAGGTACTGCCACCAAGGCCAACAACGTGGATGGGCATCAAAGTTGGCCATGTCATGCAAGTTGTTTTGCTCCATGAAGGGAGCAATGTGCATCATCCAACTCCACATAGCACCACCGTTTGGATAGCTAGTGTTTGGTCCCGTTCCGTATGGCGGTGGATCTTTCTCCCGACCACCATCCCACCAGGTTGCCCCGGAAAGCATGGCTGCAGGAAAATAACCATAAGCACTCTCGTGGTTATGGAGAGCCAAGCAAGCCTGACGAATGTTATTTTGACAAGTAACACGCCGAGCCGCTTCGCGAACCTGCTGAACAGCAGGAAGCAACATCCCAATCAGAATCCCGATGATTGCAATAACGACAAGCAACTCAACAAGAGTAAAGCCTGTCTTCCTAGAAGGTGTGTGCTGCATCATAAAACTCCCTAACAATGAAATAAAAAGGAAACGCATTTGCAAAACTGACCGCAGACAATCAATCGTGCAATTAATGTTAAATATAGTCGATTAGAAAGCGAATTCCAAGCATTTAATTCTCGACTTGAGAAAAATTCGAACAAATCGGCGTTCAGGCTGTTGAAGAACCGTTTTCCAGTCTTTTTCCCACGTTTTCGCGAAAAAACCACCCGCTTTCACATCAATGGAAAAACTGAAAACACCGCAATGTCGGGCAATTCCAATATTTAGCTGGTCTAATCGCGTGATTTTCCGGGAACGATCGCCAAACAAAACTGGCAAAACCTCTCTAAACAAGACAAAAAAAAAGCCTTGCCAGCACAAGACTGGCAAAGCCTCTAAACGTCAGTTGGTTGGTTGGTTAGTTATGGATTAACAAAAACTTCGCCACCGGCGCGAGTTGCCATTCTTCCCAAAACCGATTCAGCGTAGCCATTGCTACCGTTGTTGCCGTTATCAACACCGTAGGTGAAGAAACGAGTACTTCCGTCGG
>JAHEBQ010000128.1 GCA_024642205.1 Planctomycetaceae bacterium
ATGTCGAATTCAACTTGCCCTGGACAGAACGGAGCGGCCGGTCGTTGATTTTGACCAACAATTCGGGATAATCGGAGGTTAACAACGCCGCGCGATACAGGTCCTGGTCTGGCCGACGAACCTTTTTTGAGAAAGTCAGTTTGATGTCCGCAACCCTCACCGATTTGCAAAAAAAACAGATTGAACAAGCGAATGAGATCCTGTTCGAAGGTCCCGATAAAGAGGGATTCGCGAAAGACCTCTATTTTGGTCGATTTCGAACTGAATCGATCATGCCCTATCCCGAGCTACCCGAATATGCGCGGGCAGCCGGCGATTCGATGGTTGAGAAGACCAAGAACTTTTGTTCCCAGTACATCGACCCTGTTCAGATCGACCGGGAAGCCAGGATTCCCGATGGTGTTATCAAGGGACTTGGCAACATTGGTGTGCTTGGCATGACGATCGACAAACAATACGGCGGCGCGGGGATGTCGCAGATCAACTACTGTCGGGTCATGGAAATCATTGGCGGCCATTGTGGTTCGACGGCTGTTTTTGTAAACGCTCATCATTCGATCGGGCTTCGGGCTTTGCAGCTGTTTGGAACCGACGAACAAAAAACCAAATGGATGGCCCCGCTGGCCGCCGGCGAAAAGCTCGCGGCATTCGCATTGACCGAACAACTGGCCGGTTCCGACGCTGGTAACGTACAGACGAAGGCCGAACCGAGCAATGATGGCAAAGGCTACGTGTTAACGGGCGAAAAACGCTGGATCACCAATGGGGGGATCGCCGACGTCCTGACCGTTATGGCCCGAACGCCGGATCCCTCGGTGCCCGAAGGCAAGATCACTGCCTTCCTTGTGACACCGGACATGAAAGGTTTTGAAGTTCTCGAAGAGCGAATGGATAAAGTCGGGATTCGCGGGACGGCGACGGGGCGAATCAGGTTCACCGACATGTACGTCCCGAAGGAAAACGTCCTGGGGGAAGTCGGTCGTGGTTTGAAGCTTGCACTGACGGTGCTGGATTTCGGACGCACAACCTTTGGCGCCTGCTGCACCGGTGCGGCGAAATTCTGTATCGAACGGATGGTTTCCCGCGCAAATACGCGCCGCCAGTTTGGCCAAACGTTGGGTCAATTCCAGTTGGTGCGAGGTAAGATCGCAGAAGCCGTTGCCGACATGTACGCGATGGAAAGTGCAACGTTGTATACCGCGGCGTTGATTGACAGTGGCGCCGAAGACTACATGGTAGAAACGGCGATGATCAAAGTCTTTGCCAGTGATCAGCTCTGGCGAATTACCAATGACTGCTTGCAGATCTGGGGCGGCAAGGGATTTTTTACGGACCAGCCATTCGAACGCCTGATGCGGGACGCGAGGCTGAACCTGATCGGCGAAGGCGCCAACGATGTATTGCGTTGTTTCATTGCGAGTGTCGGCTTTCGCCACGTTGGAGTTGAACTTCAGGGCAAAGACGAGAGCTTCATGAAACTGTGGCAGAAACGCGTCGGCATCATGGGCGAATCGTTAACCGCGGCAAAGATTCCGGTGAAGCACGAACATCTGCGTTTTTACGCACGCGCTTTGGGAAAACAGATTGCACAATTCTCGTGGCAACTGAAAATGTCACTGGCCAAATACCAGGAGGGGATCATTAACCGGCAGTTCCTGCAGGCACGGCTGGGCGACATGGCGACCGAGTTGTTCATGGCCAGTTGTGTTTACTCCCGACTGACCGCCGTCCTTGTCAACGGCACGATCCCCGAACCGGTCAAGGAACACGAATTCAACACAGGCCGACTCTATCTCGGTCTGGCCCACCAGCGTAATGAACAGCGACTTCATGAAATTCGACTCAACGTTGACGAGGACAAGGAGCTGGTTGCCGGGCAGTGGCTGAAGGATACCTTTGAAAAAGATTGGGTTCTTAAGCCGGCTGAGCGCGAAATCGAGCAATAACCACGGACTTGGGTTTTGAACCTCAAACGAATGGCTGACACGCCTACCCGCACTCACCCTGAACGACTGAATTTCTGAATGACCTGGCAAAAACTGATAGAAGATCTGGGAGCCGAGCAGGCTGACATCGAACTTGGTGGTGGAACCGACTCCATCGAACGGCAGCACAAAAAGGGTCGCCTCACTGCACGTGAACGAATTGCCAGGCTCCTGGATCCAAAATCGTTTTGGCAGGAAATCGGCTTGTGGGCGGGCTGGGAAATGTATTCCGAATGGGGCGGAACAAAATCGGCAAGTGTCGTCTGCGGATTGGGAATCGTTTCTGGCCGGACCGTCATGATCATCGCCAATGACGCCACGATCAAAGCCGGCGCGTTTTTCCCGATGACCTGCAAGAAAGTCCTTCGGGCCCAGCGGATCGCGATGCACTGTCGCGTTCCCCTGGTCTATCTCGTCGACTCCGCCGGCGTGTTTTTACCACTCCAGGATGAAATTTTTCCGGATGAAGACGATTTCGGACGCATTTTTCGCAACAATGCGGTTATCTCGGCAATGGGCATTCCTCAGCTTGCTGCGATCATGGGTAATTGTGTTGCGGGCGGTGGGTACCTTCCTGTTCTTTGCGACAAGCTCGTCATGACGGAAGGGAGTGGCCTGTACCTCGCCGGGCCCGCACTCGTGAAAAGCGCAATCGGCCAGGAGGTCACCTCAGAGGACCTCGGCGGCGCTTCGATGCACGCGGCGATCAGTGGCACCATCGATTTTAAAGAAGCCGACGATGATGCGGCAATCGATCGTTTGCGAGCCTTGATTGACCTGCTTCCCGAAGACCACACTGCCCGACAATTCCGCTGCGACAAAGCCGTCGAACCGACCGAAGATGCGGCCAGCATTTATGAAAAAATCCCGCTGGACCCCCAATCTCGCTACGATGTTCGTGATCTGATTTCATTTCTGGTTGATGCGGATTCTTTTCTGGAATACAAATCGGAATACGGACAGACGATCGTTTGTGGATACGCAAAAATCGGTGGCCATCATGTGGGAATCGTCGCGAACCAGCGGACGGTGGTCAAGTCAGCAAAGGAAGGAATGCAGTTCGGCGGCGTCATCTACCACGACAGCGCCGACAAGGAAGCACGTTTCATCATGGACTGTAACCAGACGTGGACACCCATCATCTTCCTCCAGGATGTAATGGGCTTCATGGTCGGTCGGGATAGTGAGCAGGACGGTATCATCCGGGCAGGAGCGAAAGTCGTGAACGCCATTTCCAACAGCCGGGTCCCGAAAATCACGGTAATCACTGGCGGTAGTTATGGCGCCGGGAATTATGCCATGTGTGGTAAAGCGTTTGATCCGCGATTCATATTTGCCTGGCCTAATGCCCGTTACGCCGTCATGGGTGGAAAGCAGGCGGCCAAGGTTATTCTTGACATTAACATTGCTGCTCTCCAACGAACCGGCCAGGAACCCGAGGCCGAGGAAATGGAAATTCTTCGCGAGAAGGTCCAGTCGGCGTACGACACGTCGACGGAGATTCGTTACGCCGCCGGCCGCCTCTGGGTAGACGGAATCATCAACCCCGCCGACACCCGTTCGATATTAATCAATTCGCTCAAGATCGTTACCCGACATGCCGACGACGAGCCTTTTCGGACCGGTGTGCTGCAGGTTTGAAATTGACTCCGGCGTAATCAATGTGTGGTGTTGGCCTCGGACTGGCACAGCGGAACAGTTGCGATGGCAGCGCCGTGCCGCGTATCGATACGGCATACGGGGAGGAGAGCCAATGGGATTGGATATGGCTGAAGTGCCAAAACAGAATGCTTCGACGCGGGGCAATGTCTACGGTTCAGAAGGCTCGCAGATGAATTGGTTGCGACGGAGTTATTCTCCGTTACTTCGCCAAGACCGACGCAATAACCGCAACGTTAACAATGTCTTCCTGACTGCAGCCTCGAGACAAGTCCATGAAGGGGCGTTCCAGCCCTTGTATCAGCGGACCGAGGGCCTGGGCTCCCGCTAACCGCTCGGTGATCTTGTAAGCAATATTGCCGGAATCCAGATCAGGAAAAATAAACACGTTGGCTTGTCCTGCGACGGGCGAATCGGGGGCTTTCTGCCTGGCGACGGACGGAACAAACGCAGCGTCAAACTGAAGTTCGCCGTCGACACAAAGGTCGGGCCGTTTTGTGCGGATGATATCCAACGCCTCCCGGACTTTGTCGATTCGCGGGTGACTGGCGCTCTCCTTGGTCGAAAACGAAAGCATCGCGACTTTCGGCTCTTCACCGGTCAGTGCCCGGTGACTGTCGGCCGCCGAAATTGCAATCTCAGCCAGCTGGGCTGAATTCGGATCCGGAACGACACCGCAATCCGAGTAGGTGAGCGCGCGATCGGGCAATTGCATCAAGAAAAAGCTCGACACCGTCCCTCCGCCCGGCGCCGTTCCGATGCCGTAAAGCGCCGCCCTGATCACACTGGAGGTCGTCGTCATACTGCCTGCGACAGCACCGTCGGCAAAACCTGTCTTGACCAGAAGCGAAGCGAAATATAACGGATCCTTGATCGCTTCGTCGGCGGCTTCCCGTGAAAGTCCTTTGTGCTTCCGGTTTTCATACAGTTGTTCGGCACATTTCCGTACCAATTCCAGATCAGCCACCGAGACCGTCTCGAATCTGCTTAACGAATTCGGTCGGGCAAAATCTTCTCGCTCAAGCAAAATTGGAACAACCAACTGCCGTTCCGCCAGCATGGCAACGGCTTCCACGACTCTCGGGTCATGCATTTCCGGAAACAAGATCCGTCGCGGACGTTGCCGGGCCTTTTCTCTGAGGTGATCGATTACGGTTGTCATGTCAAGGCCTTCGTCACACGTGTATCCTTGGCTCAAGCGATTGGATGAATCTGGAATGCAACCGATTCATATTTATTCCGAAACCAATTTCAGGTGGGCTTCCATCTGCTGAATTTCATATTCATACCCCCCTGACAGGATGGGAAATCGGCACCAGGTTTTTGGATCCAGATTCTCGTCATCCAGATGAAACGACGGGGCATACCGTTCGCGTTTCCACTGATTGCGGCACCATAGTCGGAAGAATCGAACGATCCACACGCCAAGCTGACGACGATCCTTGTCGTGAAAAGCCAATTCTACATTATCCAGGATTTCGATCGGCATCATTTTGTCGCGAATCGCCAGTCGTTCGATCAAGTCCAGCACTTCGTATGGCATCAAGTCATCTTCGTCGGTCTGTCTGTCGGCGGGGGGTCGAAGCTCGGCGGTAGGCTGTTGATCATTGACCAGTTTCAATTCAGGGATCGGACCAATCCCATCGGGCCCCTGCTGTTCCATCCAAACCAGCCACTTCCTCAGAAACGCCTTATCGATTCCGGCAATCGGGCTAAGCCCTCCGGAGGTGTCGCCGTCCATCGTTGCATATCCAACGGCAGCTTCACTGCGATTGCTGGTGGACAACAACAACGCGTTGTTCAGGTTTGCCAACATCCAGACGCCAGGCGAACGTACACGCGCCTGGATGTTTTGCAAAGTAATGTCGTGCTTTTCCCAGGTCAGTTTTTCACCGATCGCTTCACTCACAATTTTTTCATAATTCGACACGATCGAGTCAACGTCGAATTCATAATGCGTGGCATTCACCGCCTTGGCGACTTCCGCCGCCGCATTCCGCGTGATGGCGCCACTGTTTTTTGTTGATTGGTAAACCGTGGTGAGCAACCGCCGGATCAGCTGTTTTGCATTGGCAGGGCCCCCGGTTTGGCTCAGGAATGAACCCACGCGAGCCAGCAAAAAATCGAATCCCAGCTCGTTTTCCGCCAGCTTCAGCATGGTAGCCACCAGCGCAACCACGCTGGCCGAATCACACCCCCCACTCAACGAGACGACAAAACCACGAGAATGACTTTTCCGCATATAGTCAAACAGCCCCAGGCAAACAGCGCGGGTGAATTCTTCTTCCTTCAAATTCGACCCGGCCATCCAGCTTTCAGCCCTCAATTCAGCAGGTTCCAGTCTGCAAGCGGGATAGGCAAATTCAACATCGATGACGTCTTCTTCGTCGCCATCGATTTCCGGCTCGAAGCTTCCGGTTCGCACCCGCGCCATCCTCGTTACGTCAACGTTGACAATCGACGTCGTCAGGGTAACAGGTCGGTAGGAAAATCTCTTCCCAATCGCCAGCATCTTGCCCCCGGACGCAATCATTGCATCGCCATCAAAAATCGCTCGACCTGATTCGTTACCAACCAGGTTGGCGTAAACATAAGTCACATTGAACGCCCGACTGCCTTCGAGCACAAACCGCTGTCGCACCGAGTGTTTCCCAAAAGCAAAATGACTGGCACTGGGGTTGAGGATTATATCGGTCCCCTTGTTTGCCAGATTTCCCCCCGGTCGCGTTCCCACCCAGGCGTCCTCGCAAATCTCAAACCCGATTCGAATCCTGCCGACGTCAAAAAGAATGTCGCCGATCGGGTATTCCCGGCCATCGACCTCAGTAACACCCTGAATCCCGGCTGGCCAGGGTTTGAACCACCGCGGTTCGTAGTGAATCCCGTCACCGGCAAGATGCTGCTTGGCGACAAACCCGGCAATGGCACCGTCGACCAACAAGGCCGCAACATTAAAAAGTCCACCGGCATACGCCAACGGTAATCCAACAGAAACGATCAAGCCCTTCGTTTCCGGGACGATCGATTGCAACATTTCCAGGGCCGTGTCGTGGACACCCGACGAATGAAAAGCGTCTTCGCAGCCATACCCGGTGACGCACAATTCGGGCAAACAAAGCAGGCTGACGTTTTGTGAACGGGCGTCTTCAATGGCGGCAACAATATTTGCGCGATTGCCCATCCAATCCAGGGGAGTTTGATTCAGAACACCGGCGGCAATTTTAAGCAGTCTCATTCGGTGAATTGCTCCGAATCCGTCGGAAAGTGAATTGGTATCTGGAGGATCAACAATTGTCTGTCTGCCGCAATTGATCATCTGCAATTTTCGTTGATATTCCGAATAAAGGCAATTGGCCGACTCCAGCCACGAATAGGACATTACCGCATTGAGTCATTCGTGGTTTTGGTTCACAATCAAAACCTGGCGGTTGGCGATTTAGTTGTCATGATTTCGGAGCTTGCATTGGCCAATCTCGACGTAATCGAATTCGAATGCCCCCGGTGTCTGCATCTGAACCGGGTTGCCAGCGAAAAATCCGGGCAGCGGATTGATTGTTCCAGTTGCCAGGGTTCACTTCTGGTTCCGTCGAAAACGACCGGTCAGGATCTGTTTGAAGATATATTCGATTCCCAATCCAGCGACCCAGGCTCTACCCATCAGATTGACC
>JAHEBQ010000129.1 GCA_024642205.1 Planctomycetaceae bacterium
CTTCCAGTGCCGGTCGGCAAGTTCCAGTTTTCCAGACGTGGCTCACCGGCCTGTTTTTTTGCTCCATTTCTTGCTGAGCGGATTCAAACTCGGTTTTGATTATTGATCGGGACTCGCCGCTGCGTTTGATTCGGATGTTGTCGGCGGTTGATTCCCCTCCGGATTCGCATCAACGCCAGCTAACAGCGCATTCGCTTCCTTACGGAATCGTTCCAGCGTGGCGCGCCGATTCCAGGCAGGCGGATTTTCAACGTCGGCCAGGACTTCCTCTGTCTCCTGGTTCGCCCGGTCCAGCCATTGCCGTGCCTGTTCGGCGTCTCCACGATTATGGTGTGCCAATGCCAGTGCGTACCAGGTATAGGCCGGAGACGTGTTGGCCAAAGCGTCTGAATCGTTAAGTTTTTCGGCTACGTCCATTAGCGTTTTGATTGCTTCGTCGGTCTGACCAGCGCGCATCAATAATGTTCCCAGCGTGTTCTGGTTCTGCAGCGACTCGCTTTGCAGTTTGTTGGCGAGGCGAGTCAGCGTCAGGGCTCGGTCCAAATCCTCAAGTGCGCGTGGCGCCAGGCAACAAGTCCAAGCCGCGAAGTTGGCAATCACCGGGTCAGTCGTTTTGGTATAGACCTCAACCATCCTTTTGCACGTCTCGCGGTATCCTTCGAGGTCGTTGATGCCAAGCTGGCAAAGTGCCAGGCGATAATAAGTCAGCCAGTTGGAATCCCCTAGCCCGACGGCCTGAGAGAGATCGTCGACTGCCAGTTTCCAATACCCGGTTTCACAATAACATTGCGCCCGGTTCTTCCAGCCGATAGCTTCTTCCGGGGCCAGCGCTATCGTTCTGGCGAAGTCGTTTACCGCTTGATTCCAACGATTGATTTCTGTTTGGGCCACTCCCCGGCGATTGATCGTTCCCCAGTCGTCTGGATTTTCCGCGACCGCTTTGTCAAAAGCATCCATGTATTGATCAAAATCCAACTGCGATTTTTGTTCGTCGCCTGCCGCCAGGTAGGCTTTGCCTCGTTCGAGCAAAAGATCCACGGTCGCTGGTTCCAACCCAATTAAATCAGTGAAGTCTTTGATGGCAGCATCCCAGTTGTCCAACCCGGCATGGGACTGTGCCCGCAACCGCAACGCCATTGTATATTTTGGATTCAGCTTCAAGGCCGCTTCGGCGTCGGCAATGGCGGCTTCAAAATCTTGCAGTTCTTTATGTGCGGCCGCCCGATTGCACCAGGCCACCGCGTTTTCCGGAGCCAATTTGATGAATTGACCAAAGTCGGATCGAGCCAACTCAAATTGGCCCATTCGGAAATAACTCAGCCCGCGGAGATTCCACGCATTTGTCTGGTCGGGTTTCAATTTTATTGACTGGCTGAAATAGTCCCTCGCTTGTTCATGTTGGTTTTCGTTCAGGTAAAGGATGCCGATCTTATTCTGCAGCGGGGCAGCATTCGGTTTAAGTTCGATTGCCTGCTTAAAACACTGGCTGGCTTTTTCCGGCTCACCGCAACGCAAATGGATCCAGCCTCGATCGTAGAGAACCCATTGTTTGCGATTGGATATCTCGAACAGTCGCCCTGACAGTTTGAGAAGTTCAGCCTTGAAGGATTCATCCTTGCAGGCTGCGACCAGGTCGGGCGGGATCCAGACGATCGTGCTGGTGTCTGTGGGATCTGCTTCGACGCGGACCTTGAGGTCAGCAATCGCATCCTCAAACTGTCCCAGGTGAAAATGAGCGAGCGCCGCGCGTTTACGATAATGAGTGTGCTGAGGGGCAAGCGAAATCGCCTTTTCGAGGCTGTCGGTGGCAATCTCGTATTTTTCAAGCCGCAGCAATCGCTCTCCAAGCTCAAAAAAGAATTTCTCAAATGGTCCACTCTGGTTCGCAAGGTTTTTCAGGCCCCTGGTTTGCCGGTAATCGTCAATCGCGTATTTATCTTCTCCGAGCTTGACACAGCAGGCGCCTCGATTGATACGCGCCCAAGCGTGATCGGGTTTGATTTCCAGAGCCTTGGAATAGCTTTCGATCGCCAATGGGTGCTGGCCCAACACCACTAAAAAGTCTCCTCTTCGATGCCAATACTCCGCTTCGGTCGTCTCAAAACCAACGATTTCATCCAGTCGTTCCAGGGTATCGTCGACTTTGTCCAGCTTTTGGTAGCAAGCAATCAGTTTGGTGAAAACCTTGTTGTGTTGGCCCACACCTGACTTCAGCGCTTTTTCGAGGCTGTCCGAAGCCTTCTCATATTCGTCAAGTCCGAGCAATCTCTCACCCAATTCCACGTAGAAATCTGCTTCTGGGAACTCCAGATCCTTCGATGACTGGTAATCTTCAATTGCGTTTTCGTTGAGGCCCAATTTGGCCAAACAATGGCTTCGATTGGTTCGAGAACCAACGTGATCGGGTTTGATTTCCAGAGCCTTGGAATAGCTTTCGATCGCCAATGGGTGCTGGCCCAACGCCACTAAAAAGTCTCCTCTTCGATGCCAATACTCCGCTTCGGTCGTCTCAAAACCAGCGATTTCATCCAGTCGTTCCAGGGCATCGTCGACTTTGTCCAGTTGTTGGTAGCAGGCAATCAGTTTGGGGAAGGTCTCGGTGTGTTTGGCACCAGGCAAATGCAGTTCCTGTTCGTAATCGGCAACGGCCTCGCCATATTGACCAAGACTCCTGAAACAATCCCCGCGACCGTGGTACTCAGGTGCCTCTCCCCGCAAACCTATGGCAACGCCATAGTCCTTGATCGCTTCTTCGAACCTGTTCATTGACTTGAGGATTCGCGCCCGCAATAAAAGTGTGCTGACGTTTCGTGGGGCGATGTCCCTGCATTTGTCGGCCCACTTCAGGGCAGTTTCAAAATCGAGACGTTTTCTGAAAATTTCAGCCAGACGCTGGTTGGCAAGAAGCAGCATTGGGTCGGCTTTCAGCACTGTCTGGTATTCAGTGATCGCTTCGTCCAGCAACCCTTGTCGCTGGAGGAAGTCACCTGCAAAAAGCCCAAGACTGTTCTGTGGCAGATCAAGATTCAGCCTTTGAATCAGGTCCTCAAGAGGTTCATTGGGCCTCCGCAACCTGGTGGCAAGACTCGCCAATTTCCAAGTAGATCTTTCGTCATCTCCTACAAGCAAGACTCTCTTGTTTTCGTCTTCAAACGCCCCAATATAGTCACCCATCAACTCCTTTGTTTCAGCCCGACCTTGGTAGCCCATAAAGTAGTTTGGCGTAACTTCAATGGTGCGATCGAATTGTCGAACGGCCTCCTCGAGCCGCCCCATTTCCCTGAAAACCAGGCCGCGAGTATAGGAAATCTTCCAGAGGCGGGGCGAAAGTTTCTCGCTGCGATCGCAATCGGCGAGAGCTTCTTCCAGATTTCCTGTCAACGCGTGGATGCGGGCCCTGAAGGAATAAGTCGAGCCGTACGACGGTGCAAGCTTGATAATCCGGTTGCAGTCTGCCAGGGCCTCTTCATATCGACCGAGACCAATTAACGGACGTAGTCGCTCCAGATAATTCAAGGCGTCTCCAGGATCCATCTCAATCGCTCTCGCATAATGTCTTAATGACGCGGCGTAATCCCTAACTTGTTTGTATGTCGTCCCGAGTGTTCGATGTGCCGCCACCAAGTCCGGTTCAAGTCGAATTGCCCGCTCCGCAAATTTCCGAGCGGATTCTTGATCGCGATACCGTGATGCGACTCCCCTGCAAAGTTGTTCTGCGGCATAAATCAGGTGTTCCACATTATCCGGGTCGATTTCAATAGCTTTGTAAATATCCTGATAGGCATTTTCGGGGCTTGTGAAAATCTGGATATGGCCGCGCCACATCAAAGCGTCGGTATTCCATGGCTCCAGTTCGATGATCCGGTCAAAGCAGGTCTCTGCCTTTCGCATCCAGGGAGTCATTTCCCCGGGGTCAGAATACGTCAACGAAATCCCATAACAGGCCATTCCCATTTCGTTGAGCAATTGTGTATCTGAACTGTCATCGGTGACCAGCGTCTCAAAATGGGTGATTGCCACCTGGAAATTTTCTCGAGCTTCGTCGAACATGCCCAGGCCCATGTACAGCGTTCCGACACGGCGTTCGGCGGAGGCGCAACGCAAAGCCGCATCCGACGAGCCCGCATTTTCAGTCGCAAACTGTTTGTAGAACTGCAAGCCTCGTTCAAGCAACTCGCGTTCTTCTTCGGAAAATTGAAAAGCAAACGATTCGCCGAGTGCGTCAACTGATTGGTTGGGAAACATTTTTGAGAGAAGCTTGCGTTCTCCAATAGCTTCGATGTAGATACCATCCAGCGACTCAAGTGCCAGATTCAGATTGGCTAAAGCGAGTGCGGTGTTTTTCTCGGCAATTAGACGCTGAACCTTTTCCGCCTCTCGAGCTTTGTCGGCATCTACACGAGCACGTCGCTCGTCTAACAATCGCTGCTGGGAGACGCACTCCGCGTTGTTTGCCCGCGTTGCTGATTGGGCCGCCAGGAACGCTTGCCAACTGGTGCCGATTATTCCCAGGATTAATGCTGCGCTGACGAGGACACCGGTGGCCAGGGCGACTTTGTTGCGCCGCGCGAACTTTCTGAACCGGTAGGCCGAAGAAGGGGGGCATGCCAAAACCGCCGCGTCACTCAGATAGTTCTGGATGTCATCGGCGAACGCGGCCGCCGTGTCGTAACGACGACCGCGGTCCTTTTCCATCGCCTTCATCACGATCCAGTCCAATTCGCCATGCAACAGCGCACCTAGTTTTTTGGGCTCGATTTTACGATTGGCGGCAATCGAGGGCAGGGTTTCAACCGTACTGAGACGAGTACTTGGCCTGGGCGGATCTTCCTCGCGAATGATTCGCATCAGTTCGTCAATCGCCACGCTCCGCAGGCGTTTCCTGTCGAAAGGTGTCGAACCGGATAGCAATTCGTATAACAGCACGCCCAGCGAATAAATGTCGCTCCTCGTGTCGACGTCCAGTTGGTTGACCTTGGCCTGTTCGGGGCTCATGTACTCAATCGTGCCGATAAGCTGGCCCAATTGCGTGAACATTGTTTTGCTGGTGAGCTGTTGATTAAGGGCCTTGGCCACGCCGAAGTCGATTATTTTGGGAACTGCCTTGTGATCATATTCGGCGATCAAAATGTTGGAGGGCTTGATATCGCGATGAATGATCCCTTTTTGGTGAGCGTGCTGGATCGCCTGGCACACCGGCACAAACAGCTCCAGCCTTTCTTTGGGGGTCAAATGATTGGCGTCACAATATTCGGTGATCGAAACCCCTTTGACCAGTTCCATCACAAAGAACGGTCGGCCAGTTTGGGTGGTTCCACAGTCCAGCACTTTGGCAATGTTGGGGTGGTCCATCATCGCCAGGGCCTGGCGTTCGGCTTCGAAGCGGGCGATGACCTCGCGTGTGTCCATCCCCGGTTTGATGATTTTCAGGGCCACGCGGCGGCGAACGGGCGCTTTCTGTTCGGCCATGTAGACGACGCCCATGCCTCCTTCGCCGACCTTTTGCAATAATTTGTACGAGCCAATTTGGTCACCCGGTTTTTCCAGGGCTGGTAAGGCGTCCGATGTCGGATCAAGGTTGGTCAACTCGAAATCGAGCAGCGAATCGGGTTGATCATCCAGCTGCAACAACTGCTCAATTTCTGCCCGCATAACATGGTCGTCGCCACAGGCATCGGCAAGAAACGCCGCGCGTCTTGCAGTATCCTCGATTTCGCAGGCGTGATTGAAAATCGACTCTTTGTTGGGGTGAGATGGCATTTTACCAATACTCCGGGAGCCACAGATATCACAAACTTTAGCGTACCAATCCATGCGGCGTGGGACAGCAAAGGCGATCAGTTTTTTTCAGAGAAGATCTGATTTTGCCCCAAATTGCAACGTTTGCTGGCAATGGCGGCGCCCAACTAGCGAAACTCAGCCTGGATTGCGCATGCGACGGCCGGTATTTGACTACACAACAGGACTCGGACAGGTACAAGTAATTTTCTTGTGCCCTCGAGGAACCCGGTATGACATGTCTATTGGTTGGGGATCACCAATAACGCACTCCAAACATAACTTCCCCGGTAGCGTTTGCGCCCTTTGGCGGTGATCCAGCCTGCGTTATTGATGTTGACACAATTTGTCAGCAACCAGGGGCTGTATCCACCAATTTCTTCTCGCAAATTGAGGGCAGTCGTGTTTCCGTTGTCGTCAGGCTCCCACAGGGTAGGCACCCAGTTGTTAGCAAAAATATCGTTATTGGCGATGATCGATACGCCCGTGGTCACCCCAAAATCATTGCCGCCGAATGCGCTTGAAGTGTTGTCGGTTACTGACTCCAGGATCGTTGGAACGGATCCGGGGCCATCCCAGGAAAACCCCCGGTAATAGTCCGGCCTCAAACCGTTGGGATTGCCATAAGGGTCGGCTCCTCCATTCCAGGTCGGTCCGACGACGCGCCCATTGGCATCAATCTGATAAGCCGCGTTGCCATTCGCCGGGCCGGTCAAGGGGACCGCTAAAATGCCGCCCGAAACCAGGTCCAGCCGAAAACCGCGAATCTGACCCAGCAAGTCTCCTTGACCGACAACAAATCCGGCGTCATTGATGTCGTTGGCCGAATACAAAGTCCAACCCAATGCGGCGGTCAGCGGTGTGTTCAGGTCCTCAATGTCGTGAGACAAGGGATCCCAGACAACGGCTCGATTGTCAGAACTTCCCACGATCACTCCCAAATTGTTGATCCCGTTGGCCTGGGAATCAGCCAGATCAAGCGTTGGAAGAAGCTCGTATTCGTAATTGGAACCGTTGTATGTCCAAACGATTCCCCGGCCCGGGTTGATGTCAGTCCCGGTATAATCTGGATCGTCCTCAAATGTACCCGCGCTGCCAACCAGGATCCCGGCGTTATTCACATCAATCACGCTGCTGTGACCATTCCTGTCGTTACCACTTTCTGGGTCCACGAAACGTGGTTCTGGTAGAAAACCATAGTCCGAGACTGTTTTGTTGTCTGAATTGATCTGAGCAAAGGCAGCCGATCGATATCCCTCGTCGGTAGCATGGATCCCAACCGTAACGATTCCCTGGTTTGGTTCGCTAATCGCAAACGCCAATCCATTATTGAGCGGAATTTCCAGAACGCTGAACCTGTTTTGCGTCTTTTCCTTGTTTCTTTGGGCCAAAGCTGGAGAATCAAAACTCCCCATCAGAAACACAGCCAGA
>JAHEBQ010000077.1 GCA_024642205.1 Planctomycetaceae bacterium
GTTCACTGCCTTGATGCAAACCGAAGAGGAAGCCGCACGTCTGGTGACACGACAATTGCAATCAAAAAACCTGGCGGACTCGGGGATGGACTTTGTTCGACTTTATCTGTCCAACAGCGATGCCACGATACGCGCAAAGGGGGGGCGCTGGAACAATCCGCAGTATTTCCAGGCCATTCCGGTTGCCGTCGAAACGACTGACGCCAACATGGTCGGATACTTCTCGATTGCCACGTCAAGTCTTGACGAAGAAGGGTCTCCGGAAGGTCAGCGGTTTGGCTTGATCGACGAAAGCTGCAAGATCAACCTCAACACGATGCCATACGCCGAAGCGATGCTGTCGATGACCGGCGGTGATGTTAGAGACCTTCTCATGACGTTGCCAGATATGACAGAGGAGATTGCTGATTCGATTCTCGATTGGATCGATGCCGATGATGTGGCCCGAGATTACGGAACCGAGAGCTCGTATTATGAAGGCCTGTCACCGGCGTATTCGGCGAAGAACGGGCCAATGGACAGTCTTGACGAAATGTTGCTGGTCAACGGAGTTACCCCACAGCTGCTGTTTGGGTTGGACACCAATCGCAACGGGATTCTGGATCCTGAAGAAACGGTTGGTTCCGATGCGTCTGGAGTCGATGCCGACATGTACCTGGGGTGGGCCAATTACCTGACTCTGTACAGCAATGAGAGCAACCTGACCGGTGAGGGACTTCCACGGATCAACGTCAACGCGGATGATCTGGAGCAGTTGTACGACGACCTGAAAAGCTCGTTCGACGACGAATGGGCAAACTTCGTTATCTACTATCGATGTGCGACCAATGAACCGATCCACGGTGGCTTTGGAGAGCAACCCGCTGATACGGCCGTGATCCTGAGTGCTGCCCTGCTGCCACCCGATTTTAGTGTGCTGCAAAGCAAGCGGAAACTCAATTCGATCGTCGAACTCGTGACGGCGTATGTTGATCTCAGTGAGTTTGATTCCGAAAACCTGTCCAGCTTTGCACTGTCGCCAATTCAAGTCGGAAACATGCTGTTCACACTTCCAACCCTGATGGCCAGTTTGACGACTTTCGAAGGGGCAACGATCCCGGGCCGCATCAATATCATGCAGGCGCCGCGGATCGTATTGGCCGGAATCCCGGGCATTGATGAGGACACCGTTGATAAGATCATCAGCCGTCGAGGAACGGATTTTGAGTTGGATGATCCCGACGGAGCCGACAACTATCGGAAATATGAGACCTGGTTGCTGGTCGATGGGATCGTCAATTTGCAAACGATGATCGACCTCATGCCATTTATCTGTACCGGTGGTGACGTTTTTGGGGCTGAAATCGTTGGATATTTCGCCGATGGCGTCGGAACATCGAGGGCCGAAGTAGTGTTTGATACTACAGTCCCCGTGCCACGCGTGGTTTCTTGGAGAAATAAGAGTCATTTGCGGGCGAGTTTCTCGATCGATGCGCTGGGTACAAACATAATTGAGTAACCACTGACGCTGCTGGATCGAAAACGATCTGAAGGTACAAGACAAAGACAACGTGAAAGTAAACCATGGCAATTGTTGCGATCCAATTGGAAGATAACCAGATTCTTGTCGCCGCCGCTCGCGCAAGTGCAAAACGATTACAGGTGTCCCACCTGTTTTCGATTGCTTTAACAGGCGATGATTCCCTGGCCGCGGTAGCCCTGAAGTCGAAGCTTGCCGCCCACGGGCTTTCCAGAAGCGATGCGGTTGTCGTGATCAGCCGAGCCGATGCCGAAATGCGGGAGTTGGTGATTCCGCCGGCCCCGGACCGCGAAGTTCCAGATATCGTTCGGTTCATTGCTCGAAACGAGTTTGCGTCTCTCAATGAACATTGGGCACTGGACTACTTGCCGATCAGCGGTGAAGCGATGCAGTCCCGCAATGTCCTTGCGGTGGGGATCTCGCCTGAATTGCAGGAGCAAGTCAGAACGATTGCAACCAACGCCGGGCTCAAGATCAAGCACATTGTGCTGCGTCCATTCTCTTCGCTGGAGTTGATCCGGTCCAGGTTGGCCGATGACAAATGTCGTTTGATCGTTGATCCCAACGGTGATCAGACGGACATGACGATCGTCGATGGTGATTCACTGATTGCAACTCGAACCGTTCGAATCCCCGAATCCAATGATGCCAATCAGCGGGCTGACTCCCTGTTGTCCGAGATTCGCCGAACTCTGGCTTCGTCTCGAAAGATGATTGGCGAGCGGAAAATTTCCGAAGTCATCATGTTTGGCGACGCTGAGAAAAACAAAATACTCGAAGGCAATCTCCGCAGTCGACTTGATCTGGGCGTAGAATTTGTTCAGCCGATCTCGCTGGCTGCATTTTCCTCGGGTTGTGAAACACCGGAGCATTCTGATCGCTATGCGGCTGTCCTGGGCGCGCTGGTGATCGACGAGTCCACTCGACCGCACATGATCGATTTCGTCAATCCGCGACGCCCGATTGTTACCCGGCGGGATTATTCGAAATGGTATTTGTATGGGGGGCTGGCGTTGGCTGCGTCGTTGATGACGGTCCTGTTCGGGTGGTGGGTCCTTCACAGTCAGTCTGCGACCAATGACCAATACGCCAAGGAATTATTTCGACTGAAGAAACTCAACAGTGGCGACGAAACGACTCCGAGTGTCGATAAAACGCTGACCGACATTGAAAAGATTGACGAGTGGAAGGCCGGCGAGGTGAATTGGCTGCAGGAAATCGCCGAATACAGCCGTCGGTCGTTGACACCGGACGACACGATTGTCGATTCGCTCGACGCGGTGGCCGGTCTTCGAGCCGGTTCCGATCCCAAGTTCGTGGTCAATCTGCGAATCACGGAGGTCGCCAAGGAATCGGCGTTGATCGAAGAGTTGGGAACGCGTCCCTACGTGGTCGAACGGACGCGGGGCGCAGAAGATCCGGGCGACAAGAGCTATCCGCTGGCCTCGAGCCTGAATATTTCACTGGAGCGTGACGAACGAGAGTTGATTAGACAATATGACGAGCGGGCCGCTGATTTTCTCCAGGGACTGGTCAAACAGAATCAAGGTGGCTCCCAAGAGCCAGGCGGAGACGAAATCACGACCGAAAAGCAACCTGATTGAACTTCGGTCAGGTTACGGCCACATCAAGAACGACAACATAATTGAAATTAACGAATCGGTCTGAATTCATGTTTGAGAAACTATCATCCAGAGAACGCAATCTCGCTTTTGCCGTGATTGGGCTAGTGCCCGCAGTTCTGTTATTCATCGGCGTATTCTGGTTCCTGGGGAAATACCAGGCTAACGATCTGCAATCCGTTGCGTTGTTGAAGCAGATCGATGACGAAGAATTCAAGATGGAAACAGGGAAGAAAGCGAATCGCCGTCGAGCTTATTACGACAGTATCAGTCTGCCATCGGACGTAGAGGATGCCAGTAATGACTACCAAACCTGGCTGAAGGGACTTGTTCGTGATGAACTCCAAATGCAGTTCAAGTCGTTAACCCCCAATGATGCGAGCGATCTCAAGAACAAGACGGAAGTTATCGGGCAGCGCAGGTACTACTTGTTGAGAGCCGACGGTACCCTGAATCAGTTGACCGAACTGCTCTCCCGTTTTTATTCCGCTGACCTCCTGCATCGAATCAATTCATTGAAGATCATTGCTCAAAACGAAACCTCCGGGAGCAACAAGAAAATTCGGACCGGCATGCTCGCGATTACCGCAAAAATCGAAGTTCTCTCGCTCAAGACGGCTGCTGACGATTGGGAGTTTCTGAAAGGATTCATTGCTCAACGCGCGAAAGAAAGCAGGTTTGCCGAAACCAATAAGGCTTATCGGGAAATGGTGCTTCGGCGTGATATCTTTGGTCCGCCCAACAATACGCCGACGATCGCAGCCAGTCCCAAGAGCTCCTATTTGTCTGAAACCGATGTCGAATTGACGCTGACAGCCAAGGACGCCGATGAAGAAGATGCAATGACTTTCGAGATCATTGATTCCCCCGTCGAAGGTGTCAAACTGAATCCCTCCAAGCCGGGTGCCAGAACGGCAAGCATGAGCATTCCGGGCCAGAAGGCGGGTCGATACAATTTCAAGGTTAAGGTCTCTGACAGTGGTTTTCCTGCCAAAGAGAGCATCGAAGAATTCGCGGTGACGTTCAAGGACAAAGAAATTGTCAAAGTGGATCCCCCGCCCAAGCCGGATCCACCTTTCGTCAACGCCAGGGAGACCCAAATCACGGCAATTGTCCTGGAGAGTTCTGGCGACTGGCGGGTGTGGATTAAAGTTCGCACGACCGGTGACCGCTATAAGTTGAAAGCGGGCGAGTCGTTCGAACTCGACAACCGAAAATGGTTTGTCGAAGAGATCAAGCCAACCGAGGCGACTCTTCGTGTCGATAACAAACTACTCACCTTTCGACCCACCGACCGATTCGTTAACCCCCGGAATGAGGTGTCACTTGAAGTTCCGGTTACGAGCGACGCGAAAGATGTACCGGAAAAAGGTGCTAAGGTAGAACTCGAATCCGATATCGCGCCCAAACCAAGAACGTCGGCCTAGGATTTTGTCGCAGCTTCACTGGCGGGGTTGACGAATCAAACCTCGGTTGTCGACCAATCGATCTGGAGAGGCGTGTCTGCTCTTTCTGACAATAGGCTCATTCAACTGACGGTTATTTGATTTAATTGCAATAAATTCCACTCGATTCGTGTGAGGCAAGCTTGTGCCCGACTATCGGGCTGTCACGGAATACGAGTCATCGTTTCAGTTGCGATATTGGTTTGAGGGAAACATCGTTTGGAATTGAATTCCGACGCGTGGCAAGCCGGGAGGGTTTTTCTTCATCGACAATTCTGACGTTGAACCTTGGCCAGCCACTGGCGTCGATAGAATCCGAGACTTCGGTTTATCTCGTTGAAAGCGTCTGCCTGTTTGCACACCGACGGTAGCCCCAATCTGGGATCGCCTTAAGAAACGTGTATCCTGGGTGCATCTGCAAGATTCTGCGACTCCGGGCTGGGCGAAATCCCGAGGTGAGTCGGCCGTCGATCGGCGAAACCGTGTGTATTGCAACACCGTGACCACAGTTTTTCTCGAATTTTCAAGTCATTGGGCCGTTTCATGTGTTCAATCAAGCAGGAATCGCGTCTAACAAGGTGCATTCGGAACGTGATTTTCTGGCTCAATTGACGGCAAAGATCGAAACAGTTCAAAATAGTCTTGGGTTCAGCTCAGGATAATTCGGAGAAAAAATGTTCGGAAAATATATGGTTGCCATGATGTTGTTGGGTCTGTTGGTTTCGACAGTTTGGTCACAGGACGACAAGAATACCCAGCAGGTTTATTCCGGTCCGCAAGTGGGAGAGGTACTGCCGGGGTTGATCATGAAACTTGGATTCGGTTCCGGAGCCGGCACAGAAGTCGACCTTGTACGGGAATCCGGTGATCAACCGATCGTGATTGTTTTTGTACACAAGCGTTCCCGTCCGGCGTTTGGTCTGGCGAATGCGGTCATGCGGTATTGTGAAGAAGAGGGCGGCGAAGAGCTTCACCATGGTATTTGTTTCTTGACCGGCGATCCGACGGACACCGCCAACTGGTTGGGAAAAATCAGGAATTACTTTCCAGAAAAAACTCCCGTGGGTTACTCGACCGAAGGCATCGAAGGGCCGGGGTCATATGGACTCAATCGAAATGTTGAATTGACGGTGCTGGTCGCCAGGGACAGCAAGGTCACTGCGAACTTTGCGTTGGTTCAGCCAGGTGCTCACGCAGATGGTCCGAAAATCCTGGCGGCGATCGCTTCGGCAACTGGCACCAAGGCCAGGCCAGACATCAACAAGTATTTGCCCAGCAACCAGGCGGCTCAGGATGCGCCGATCGCGATTGATCCACGACTGATGACACAGATCCGAAAAATCAATTCGAAGGATGCGACGGTAGAGTCGGTAGGTGAGGGGATTGCAGAAATCGAAAAATTGGTCAAAGACAACAAACCGCTGCAAAACCAATTGGGCTCGATTGTTCCACGCTGGGTGAATTCCAAGCGAGTGGATTCGATCGGAAATGATGATCACCAGGAAACCATAAAAAAATGGGCCCGCGAATACGCACCGCAGATGAAACGGCGGGCCGAGGCCATGGATCGCCAACAATCCCCCCAACGAATGTCGGACCCGGAGTTCACGGGATTGCTTCGAAACGTAATCCAAAAATCAAATACCGATGAACAGGTGAATGCCGCAGCGAAGGAAGTCGAAGACTACGTTGAAAAAAATCCAGCAGCTGCCAAGGAGCTTGCCCGCATCACCAACACGATTGTCAATTCCGACAAACTATCGAATTATGGAACTTCCCACGCTCAAGAAGTCCTGAAGGCCTGGGCGGAGAAATACCGGACGGACAAGTAATTGCCATCAGGAAGACCGAATGCGGATCGAATCCAAAATTCGAAGTTCTGCGAAAATCGTGACATTGATCTGCGCGTTGCTGGCAAACCAGTCGACGTCAGCGGAAGATCCAATCGACTTCAAGTCGGAGGTAATTCCGGTGCTCACGAGATTGGGTTGCAATGCTGGAAGTTGCCACGGGTCCGCAGCTGGGCGAGGTGGTTTCAAGCTTTCTCTGTACGGGAGTCAGCCGAGCGAAGATTACCGGGCACTGGTTCGAGATGCAAAAGGCCGGAGAATCAACCGGAACGACCCCAGGAAGAGTCTTCTACTGCGCAAGCCTGGCGGCGACATGGATCATGGCGGGCAGCAACGGTTCGATATTGACGATCCGGCCGGAGAGATTCTGGCGAAGTGGATTCGCCAGGGAGCCAACCTGAACGTCGAGACCGAATTGAAAGCGTTCGATGTGGGCGACTCGACAGTTGAGTTGGAAAAACCGGGAGTTGAATATGCATTTCAATTCCTGGCGACTTTCAAAGATGGCAAACAACGCGATGTGACACGCTGGACCTTGTTAACCTCGAACGACGAATCCAGTCTCTCCATCAAGCGTGATATTAACAGGGCGAAAATTCTCAGGCCAGGTCGCCACATTGTCCTGGCCCGGTTCATGGATCAAGTTACACCCGTCGAAATCCTGGTGCCATATTATCAGTCCGGCGAGTCGTTCGTGGAGAATGAACAATGGAATCGGGTCGACAGGTTCATATTTGAAAAACTTGACCAGTTAAACGTTTCGAAAGGCGCACAGCTGGATGATCAAGCGTTTCTTCGCCGGCTGAGTCTCGACTTGACGGGTCGTCTGCCTTCGCCCCGACAAATCGAAGCCTTTCTTGCCGACAATGCCGCGAACAAGCGATCGAATTTGATTGCTGAATGGTTGTCGGGGCAGGAATTTGTCGACTATTGGGCTTATCAAATTGCGACCCAGTTGCGGATCCGTTCTCAGGCGGCGGACAAAATCGGCGCACGCGTTTATCACGATTGGTTGCGGGACCAGATTGCAGAACACAAATCCTGGAAAGTCATCGCAAGCGAAATGCTGTTGTCGGTAGGCGATTCCCACGAATTCGGTCCGGCAAATTTTTATCGAACCACCGGTGACGCCAGACTCCAGTCGGAATTTGTCACGGAATCATTGATGGGGGTTAAATTGCGTTGCGCGAATTGCCACAATCACCCACTCGATCATTGGACCCAGGACGATTATCACGGCCTGGCTGCGATTTTTGCGCAGGTGAAACAGGCTCGAGTGATTAGTCTTGATCCATCCGGCGAAAATATTCACGCGCGGACCGGCAAACCGGCTGTGCCGCGCATCCCGGGGGAATATTTTATTGAATCGAAGGATGCGGACATTCGAGTTCCTCTTGCCCGCTGGATGTTGGATGATTCAAATCCCTATTTTGCGCAGGCCATGGTCAATCGGATCTGGAAGTCGTTGATGGGGCGCGGACTTGTCGAGCCGGTAGATGATTTGCGAAGTACTAATCCTGCGACACATCCGGAGCTGTTAGCCTGGTTGGCGGATGACTTCGTGCAACATGATTTCGACCTGCGGCACACGATTGACCTGATCTGCAACAGCCTCGCCTATCAGCGGGCGATTGGTTCGCAGGATGATCCGGAATTCCGGAGGACTTATTATGCAGACGCGATGCTGAGGCCATTGTCGGCCGAAGTGCTCGCCGATGCGATTTGCGACGTCACCGGAATATGGGAGACATACGGCGACCTGCCGAAAGGAACCCGAGCTATCGAATTGTATGACTCCAAAATTGTTTCACCGACCCTTGATATCCTCGGACGTTGTTCTCGAGACGAATCCTGTGAAAGCGAGCCGAATGTTGCGGGCGGTCTGGCAAGTCGGCTACATCTGTTAAATGGACGGCTGTTGAATCAGAGGATATTGGATCTGGATTCCAGCCTTCAGGTCATGATTCGAAACGAAAACACGACGGAACAGATTGTTAATTTCTTTTACGAACGAGCTTTTTCCCGCTGGCCCAGATCGGAAGAATTGATGTTCTGGAAATCGAGAATCGAAAGCGAAATGGGCGAGGTCGACCCGCCGGAGCGCGTCCAACGGCTGGAAGACTTCGTCTGGAGCATTTTGAATAGCAGGGAATTCACGACGAATCACTGATCCGAAACGTCGGTTTAACGGGGACTGGCAATTTGATCACCACAGAATTTTGATGATTGTCGTAACCCAAACGACCCGGCCGATGACCGATGGTCAATCGTGACCGTAGTTTGGTCAACAGTGTCAGTCTGGATGATCGGGTTAACAGTTGGCGACAAGCACGAAGCCGACAAAAGTAGAGAGCCAAAATGAATAATCGACGATGCGATGGAGCGGACAGACGCGAGTTGATCCGAATTGGAGGTTTGTCGGCTCTGGGCCTGGGGCTGGCCAATTTCATTGGTCTACGACGAGCACAGGCCGATGACATGGGTGCCGCGAAAACGCGAAAGGCAAAATCGTGCATTCTCATCTGGCTTGATGGCGGACCGAGTCACCTGGAAACATTTGATCCAAAACCCGATGCGGCGCGAGAGATTCGTGGCCCTCTCAGCACGATCGCAACCGCCTTGCCGGGGATTCGGTTGAGCGAATGCCTTGCGGAAACGGCCAAACGACTGAACGACATTGCCATTATCCGATCGATGACGTCGCCGCTGGGAGAACACAACTTTGGGACGCACTATATGCAGACGGGTTTCAAACCCACTCCGTCACTCGAATATCCTTCCTTTCATGCTGTTGGGGCGAGTGTTTACGATCGAATTTCAAATCTGCCTCCCAATATCGCGATTCCTTCATTCCGCGTTGGCGGAGGTCGGTTTTCCGGAAACGGATTTCTTGATCGGGCCAACGCGCCGTTTTCCGTCGGAGGTGATCCATCGAAACGGGAATTCCAGGTTCAGGACCTCGATCTTTACCGAGGCGTGACGCTGCAGCGACTAGCGCTCCGCAATGAGTTTGTTCGAAAGCTCGATCAGTTCAGTCAGCTGGACAGCGGACCAGCGGATTCAACATTTGAACAGGCCTTTCGGATCGTGACGTCCAGCGAGGCGAAACAGGCATTTGATTTGTCTCAGGAAACACCACAACTGCGGGCAAAATACGGTAACCGGACCGTGGGGCAAAGTTGTTTGTTGGCTCGCCGACTGGTTGAACGGGGCGTACCGTTCGTCACGGTAAACTACAACGGCTGGGACACGCATGCGGATTTGTACACGCGTATCAAAGAAGGATTCTCGGGTGCCAGCAAGCCCGTCGGGCTCGTCCCTTCGTTGGATTTGGCGTTTTCGGCGCTGATCGACGATTTGAAAGACCGCAACATGCTGAGCGAAACGTTAGTGGTCGTAATGGGCGAATTCGGCCGCACACCGAAGTTGAATGCAGCTGGTGGACGGGACCATTGGCCGCGCGTATTCAGCGTGGCGATGGCAGGCGGCGGAGTCGTTGGAGGCCAGGTGATCGGTTCGAGCGACACGGCGGGTGAAAGCCCGAAGGATCGACCGATCACTCCCGGGGATTTGGTGGCCAGTATTTATCAGTTGCTCGGAATCGACCCGGCGCTGGAATTGAAAACCGCTGACGGTCGGCCGATTCGAATCAGTTCTCGCGAGAGCAGGATTATCTCAGAGTTAATCGGTTGATGGAAAACCGGAAACGGTGCTATTTTTGAGCAATACCAACACTTCAGATTCCGCAGCCTAACATGAGCAGCGTGTCGATAACCAAAATCACCGATTCTTACAATGCTGGCGTTATGTGGTCAGTTGTGGTGCTTGTGTTGTTCGCCTGGACCGCCGAGCTTGCGGGGCAAGAAGTCCCGATCACTGCGCTATGCCAACTGCCAGACGGGCAAATTCTGTCCGGTTCGGACAACGGGCTCCAACTCCGTGATCAAAAAACACTTAAGCCGATCAAAAATATCCTGGCCGATATCGAAAAACTCTATTCCATCACGGTTTCTCCTGACCAAAACAGATTCGCAATTTCGGGTGGGACGCCCGCAGAGCTTGGGGGGGTCGAAGTTTTTGCAATCGAGACGCTGGAAAGAACACACCGGTTGGGTCCTTTTGATGATGTCGCGACGGATTGCGTCTGGATTTCGGATCAACGACTGGTCGCTTGCAGTATGACGGGAAACTGTTGCCTGATACCGCTGGACGGCATCGCTGCGATTCCGTTCAACATGCATTCCCAGGGAATCCTCAGCATCGTCGTCCTGAATACCGGGCCAATTGCCACCGCCGGATTGGACAACATCATTCGGGTCTGGGATCTGGAAAAAAAGAACGAACCGCGCGAGCTTAACAATCACGTTGATGTGGTAAATCAGATTTCGGTTCGACCGTCGGGACCCGGATCCACACCAGCGATGATTGTAAGCGTGAGTGACGACGCGACGGTCCGGTTCTGGCAACCGGCGATCGGCCGAATGGTTCGTTTTGCCAGGCTCGAATCAATTCCGACTTGCGTCGTTTGGAATCGGGCTGGAACGCAGGCCGTCGTAGGCACGCGATCTGGGCAAATCCACTTCGTTGATCCAGCAACGGCGAACATTATCCAAACCATCAACGCGACGGGCTGGATCCATTGCCTGGCGCTGTCTCCTGACGAGAAATCGATTCTTGTTGGTGGAGAGAATGGTCTCGTGCGGGTCGAAATTCCGTTTTGATAGGCGCGGTTTCGATTGGACCAAGTGCTTCCAGGGGCCTTTTTACTTCGGTGTCAGGTTCGTTGGCAGAGGACAGATAATCTGTCCGTCGCTTCCGAATTGGACTGGATGGGACTGTGACATTTAGGGGTTCAAGCAGCGTGACCCCTCCGTTTCAACCATGTGAAAAACGGCATCCTCGGCAAACTTTGACGGCTGGGGAACGGTTGACGGGACATCCCGAAATGCTGGCAACCGCAGACTCAAACCCGATTATCCAGACTGCCAAAAGGAGTTAAGCAATTCCTGTTTTTCTGCTTCTATCGCTTGTTTTTGTTCTTACGACTTGCGAATCCCTGCCGATGTTTAGGGATGTCCGAGCCCGGCATCCCGTACGCCGCATCGGATATCATTCGATGAAGACCCAGAATCTGAATCTTGCAATTTGCGTGAACCCGATCACGTAGACGGTGGATGTATTTCTTCGACGATGTCGTTGTGTGCACCATTGCGGAGCCGTCAATCGCAACAGACTGGTCGAGTCGAGGATTCGTCCTAGACCCTCAAAGGATATGAGAATGGCCAATTTTATCAAGCGAACCAAATTCACTCTCCGCCAACCACTTGCCTGTTTTGGAGCATTTGCCGCTGGATGCCTTATCTCGGGGCAACTGACGGCAGACGAAAATGACAATCCCAAGGTCCAGGAAACGAAGCTGGAGAGGCTGTTGGCCGACGAGGCGATTCAATTTTCACCTGTTCCACCAATGGATCAGACAACCCATGACTCGCTGCTTCCGCTCCGACAAATCGTTTCTCGACCGCAACCAGCCCCAACCGATTCTCCGACCGTCTCACAGATCGAGGGTCCATCGGCGGCGGAGTTGATGGGTGTGATCAAGCAATTCGGCAGCCAATGCTCGACAGAGTCCAAAGCCCGGATGCTCATGCCGGTCGCCGAATCGTCGTCGAAAACGGTTCAAACGTACCCGTTGCAACAAGTCCCGGCTTCTGAGCAAAGTCGATTTCACGGCCTCCCAGCCGGTCGGTTGGGCAGCAGGAAATCGGTGAGCAGTGATCCTCACAACAACCATGCTTCCAACGACAAAGCGTTCTCAGCCGCGCAGGTGAGTTGGCAGGAACCAAGTTACAATGATGCCCCAGGTTTTCAGCAGATGCCATTGAGCCAGGCCCCGGCGGCCCGGGTCGCCAGTTCGGCACCCGCGAATGTCGCTGTCAAAAATCGAAATGGGATCCACCACCTGTCGCAAGTCAGCATGCAGGGATTTGAATCTGCGGTCGTTGCGGCATGGGGTAACCGTTTGAGGATTGCGACGTCTCCGGATGGTCGTTACGTTCGAGTTGAAATACCGACGCGTGTACCTCAGCGGATGTCGATGTTGGTCGACCGCGAGACACAAACGCTCTCCTACGAAGGCGATGATTCGTTGCGTGACAACTGGCACCGGTTGGTCGAGCGACTGGATTCGGTTCCCCGCCGACTGGCTGACGGCCGCGTTCAGCAGACCGTTTTGGTTGGCCCCAATCGCGCCGAACTGAAAACCATTCAGCAAGCGGCATTCTTGATGGGACTGTCACAGGACATCACACAGCCTGCGGGACCGGGCCAGGATATTACCAAACCCGGGCAGGAACAGTCGATTACGCTTCCGCCGGGCACCGCGTTACCACAGGGATTGCAACAAGGCGTCAAGGACACGGTTAAGATCCTGCAAGACCCTGATACCGGTGCAATCACGCTGGTTGGTACACCGGAGGATATTGCGATCGTAAAAAAAAT
This sequence comes from Planctomycetaceae bacterium, assembly GCA_024642205.1. GTDB lineage: Bacteria > Planctomycetota > Planctomycetia > Pirellulales > Pirellulaceae > Mariniblastus. Next base: position 12,938 of record JAHEBQ010000077.1, read on the forward strand.
CATCGAGGAAATTTCCGCGGCATCCAAAGAAAAACAGGCACTCGTGAAACGAATTCCGCTGACGAATTTGCAGAGCGAAGCGATCGCCGAACAGTTGCAGGAAATCTATGATACTTCCTACGCTCCGAGTGCGGGGGCTGCCAAGATTGAACCCCTTTCGAGCCCCAATGCCCTTGTTGTTGTCGGGCAACCTGCCGGGATCAGCGCCGTCGAGGAATTGATCGCTGCAATGGATGTCGAAGGTGGAGAAATGGAGCAAGGCGGCTTCAAGACGTTCTCACTTAAGTTCCTTTCTGCCGTGGATGCGAAATCCCGATTGGACAGCTTCTTTAACCAGGCCAATACAGGCCAGGGTACTCAGCTGCCAAGTCCACCGGTTACGGTCGTTGCTGATTTCCGAAGCAACAGTGTCACGGTCAAGGGAGCGAAACAGTTCATTGATCAGGCCGAGCAATATCTGAAGACGATCGATGTTGCCGAAGTGGATGGTAAAACGAATACCGTCAAAGTTTTCCCGCTGAGAAATACACTTGCCGAAGAAATGGCGATTGTCCTCCAGGATGCGATCAGCGGTCAAATGCCAAACGCTGGACAGGGATACAACCCGAATCAGCAGGCTCAACAAGCCCAACAGAATCAGAACCAGCAGATTCAGCCTACCAATTCTTCTTTGGGGTCAGCACAGCTGAGCCTGAAAATGATTGGTCAGGACGGGCGTGAAGTCAAAAGCGGAATCATGTTCGACGTTCGAGTCACAGCGGACAAAAACAGCAATTCACTGGTGGTCACCGGTCCGGAACAGAGCATGGATCTGGTCGCAACCTTGATCGAACAGCTGGACCGAATTCCGAATGCTGAAACACAGATCAAGGTATTTGAAATTGTTAATGGCGATGCCGAATCACTCCTGACGATGTTGGAAACCCTGTTTGGTTCCGCGACGACCCAGCAGGTCGGTGCGACGGGGACCTCCAACCTGAGCCAGTTACCGCTGCAAAAAGTGTCTGCCACCGACGGATCGGCCTTGATCAATCTTCGATTTTCGTTCGATACCCGGACCAACACGATCATTGCATCCGGACCCGCAGGTGATCTGCAGGTCGTCGAAGATATCCTGAATCGTCTCGATGCCCAGGACGTGACCGACCGGAAACCGAGAGTTTACCGGTTGAGTAACGCACCGGCACTGGACGTGGTCGACGCGATTAACGCTTACCTAGAACCGAGAAACGACATTGTTACCAATGACCCGCGATCCGTGGGGGCGTTTATCCAGGCCGATCGTTCGGTGATCGTGGTTGCCGAAATCGTCAGCAACAGTGTGATTGTCAGTGCCACTCCCGCGCAACGAGCCGAGATTGAAGAACTGATCCGCGGATTGGATCGCCGCCCACCAATGGTGAAAGTCAAAGTTCTGATTGCACAGGTTGATCTTGGATCGGCGGAAGAGTTTGGAGTTGACATCGGAATTCAGGATTCGCTGTTGTTCGATCGCGGAACCTCTGTGCTGGCAAACGGACAAATTGACCAATCCAGCGCACCGGCTTCCATTGGGTTCCCATTTCTCGGAACACCTGGAGCGACAAGTGCCAATAAGAACGCTGTTTTTCCGGGAACATTGGCTGGACAGGCGTTGTCAACCCTGGGGGTTGGAACGATCAACAACACGCTGGGTTACGGCGGACTTGTCTTGTCAGCCAGTAACGAGTCGGTCAGCATCCTCATGCGGGCATTGAAAGACAAAGCGGCCGTCAGGGTACTGAGTCGTCCCCAGATTACGACCGTTGAAAACCTCCAGGGCCGGGTGCAGATCGGTGCTTCGGTGCCACGAATCTCGGGAACCACGCAATCCAATTTTGGCACAACCCAGAACATCACGTTTGAAGATGTCGGTGTGATTCTCGAAGTGACGCCTCGAGTCAGCCCTGATGGGATGATCGTCATGGCTGTCAACGTGGTTAAATCGAGTGTTGGCGACCAGTCTGAAGGAATCACCATTGGATACAGTCAGGCCGCTGCAGGTCAGCCGGCACAGCCCATCATCGCGCCACAGATTAATGAAACTACCGCGAGCACAACACTGATGGCCCGATCCGGTCAAACAGTGGTCTTCTCCGGATTGATTGAAGAAAACAAAGTTCACCGGAAACGAGGTGCCCCGATCATCTCGGATCTTCCCTGGGTCGGCCCCTTGTTCAGTTATGAGCAGGACCTCGCAGACAGATCCGAACTGTTGATCATCATGACGCCTTATTTGATTGATGACGATCAGGATATCGACACCCAGAACCAGGACGAAATGGAACGGATGCATTGGTGCCTGTGCGATGTCGCTGAAATCTACGGGAACACGGATTACCGCGGATTCGAGGGCAATCGACCGGGAATCGAAACGATCTATCCGGACGTGGATCCGTCCGGCCTGCGTGGCGAGCCACTTTACAAGGTGATCGACGCCCAACAACCCGGGTTTGAATCGCGTCCACCGCAAGCCCAGTCGCGTCCGCGAAACGAAAACGAGGTTCATCAAGCGTCCCATTCAACTCAAGCCGGACGTAACTAGGTGGCCAACCTGGCGGGATGGCGGGAAGCCGTTGTCCCTGCCTGTCCAGCGGCGATGCATTCTTAATACACTCAGATCAGGAAGATCCGATGAAAGAAAAGCTGTTTCCCTTGATGAGCCTGTTGCTGATGGTCGGGATGACCGGTTGCAGCGGCATGAAGAATTCCATGCGATTAAGCGAGAAGAATTCAGCTTGGAATCCTCTGCAACAGTTGTCCAAGGAAAGGAAAGAAAAACAGGAAGAAGACGCCAAACCTGTTACGATGGCGGCCATTTGGGCAGACTCGGTGTATGAAAAAACCGGCGAGCCAAGCGTAAGAGGTTTTGGTGGCCGGATCTTCTTCTACGATGAAAATAACACCTCAGTCAAGGCGGATGGTGAGTTGATCGTTTACGGTTTTGATGATTCGGTCAAGAACAAAACGGAAGATAGCGCCCAACGGAAGTTCGTGTTCACACGAGACAAATTCCAGTCGCACTTCAGCGAAAACGACCTGGGGGCTTCTTATAGTGTCTGGGTTCCCTGGGAAAAAATGGGTGGATTCCGAAAGTCGATTACGTTGATTCCGATGTTCAAGACCGCCGAGGGCGCATTGATCAAGTGCAGTCAATCCATCTGTACGTTGCCAGGCAGGATTCTGAAAGAAGAGGAAGTTGCAGAGTCCAACGAAAAACAGCCCTACAAAGTTTTGGGACCAAGTCCCGCAGTCGTCAGTCAAGCCGATTATCAATCCGGCACACCTGTCCAGAGTGCCGATCCAGAAGTTGCCAGGACGGACTACCAGTCCGAAACTCAGGTTTTCAATCGAGTCAAGACATCGACAATTCGTATTACTCCCAGCATGGCGCGACGAATGGCCCAGGCCAACCTGGAACGTGGCCGTGCCAAGATTGCGGAGACCGAACGTCAGGCAATTCAACAGGCGCCGTCGATCATCGAGTCCAAGTCGGTTGCCAAAACCGGATCGGTCAAGCAATCGGAGGTATCTCAAAAGGGTCCGAAACTTGATATTTCAAGCCGACAGCAGGGATCCACCAACCAGGACAAACCGGCGTTTGGGCAGCCTGGGGCATGGAACTAGCGGGTTAGCTGCGAAAACAACGGTGGCACCCCATGAAAGTCATTGACCCCAGTTTCGATCGCCAATCCTAACAACAGTCGTATTTGTTCATACGAGTCACGCGAAATGAATCGCTCAAGCAGTTTGATGCAGGCCGCCGTGGTCCTCAGTAGTTTGCCGAATCAGCAGGCTGCTTTGGTCCTGTCGCGGCTTGAGCCCAACGATGTCAAAACAGTTCTCGACGCGATTACCCGGCTCGACGACGTTTCTGCCTCACAAATCACGGCAGCGCTCCAACGATTGGCAACCGAGGCGCAACGCTGGCGAAGCGGCGATGAGGAAGTCGATTCCAGCATTGACTTGATCCGGCGAAGCGTCGACGAAGCACTTGCCACGCCACCGTCGGACCTGGAGAGAACCGTTGAATCCGGCAAACCATTTGGCTTCCTGGTTGACGTGATACCAATGATTCGTCTTCATTTGCTCGAAGACGAACATCCGAAAAACATCGCCATTGTACTTTCGATGCTCCCGCCGGATATTGCCTCTCAGACCATGAAAGGCCTCGACCCCGCGCTCCGAGTCTCTGTGTTGAAACGCATCTGCGAAATTGAAGAGTTGAACGGTGAAGAAGTCACGCATCTGAGTTTCGCGCTGAAGCTTCGCCTCAACAAGTTGTTGAATTCGCGACAGCGAAAGACGATCGGAGTCAATCTTGCCGCGAGTTTGCTCAGTTGCTCTGACGAGTATACTCAGGAATCACTGATCACCCATATGGGGCAAATGGACCCGGACCTGGCCGGCAAGCTCGAACGATCTGTTTTCAAAATCGACCGACTGGCAGCCCTGTCCACCGATGAGATGCGCGTCGTATTAAAAAACATCGACACGTCAGTATGGGCACCCGCGTTGAAAAACGCGCCTTCGTCGCTCAAATCGAAAATCTACGATGCCATGGCGTCCCGTCCGGCGGAATTACTGGCTCATGAAATCGATCAAATCGGCTACGTTGATGGGGCGATCGAGGATCTCGCCAGGCAAAATGTGATTCAAGTCGTATTTCGATTGGCCCGCGAAGGACGCATCGATCTGCGCAAAAGCGAACGTATGATCCCCAATTCACCGGCAACGCCGCAGTTTGCTTATGACGTCCCGCTACCGGCGACTTCGCCGATCAACTGACTGGCCAGTTCAACGGCCTCCAGCGGAATGGCGTGCTGCCCACCAAATTCAACGTAGCGGACGCGATGTTTCTCCCGCGTCATCATGTCACGAAGGTCTTCCGCACCGGTAATCGGAAGGATCGGGTCACTTCGTCCGTGCGATTGGACGACATCGATCGGCGATTGCCGTTTTGCCTCGGGCGTCCAGATTTTCGCATTGATCAGTGCCCCGGACCAAACAATCAAACCTCCCAACGGTTCCGGGTAATGTAATGCGACGTCGGTGGCCAGCATTGAGCCTTGTGAAAAACCGCCAACAATGATCCTGGAGGCTGGCAGCGAATAATCGAGCCGGCATTGATCGATCAAACGTGTCAGACTTTCCCGACGCTCAGGCAAAAGTTCGGGTGACTCACGCTGCATTTCGCGAGTTTCGCCATCCATCATCAATTGCTGTATTTTCTCAATATCGATCATCCACCAGGCTCGCGCGTCAAAAAGCGGGTCCAGCTCGATGGGAGCCGCTGGAAAAATGTAAACGACTTCCTGTTGCGGTCCGTCGGTCTCCATGAATTCGCGAGCCAGAGAAACCAGGTCGTTGGCGGGAGCACCGAATCCGTGGCAGAGAATGACTGCAGCTTTCGGGGAAGCACATTTTGGGTCTTTGACGACAACGCAGTCAAGGTCGGCAATCTTTTGTCTGGTTTGTTGAATCATGACTGTTCCGGATTGGGATAGTTTCGAAAATCGTATTCAGATTCGAAAACCGTATTTGTGAATGACTGCGACTCTCGATCGTTTCGTCCGCGAGGAATACGCTCGAGTACGACATTTTCAACGTGGACGTGTCCGGCTCATTGGTTGAATTGATTTTGATAGTTGAAACCTCCGTTGACCGGAATGATCTGACCGGAAATAAAACTGGCCGCATCGGAACAAAGAAACGCCGCAACGTTGGCGACGTCTTGAGGTCTTCCCCACCGGTTCATCAGCGATTCCCTCCGGGCTCGATCGGACCAGTAATCGGAAGCCTCTTCGCCCCACTGGGTCTTGATCCATCCGGGAGCCAGGCAATTGACGCGAACGCGAGGAGCGAGCGACTGGGCCAGGCTCCTGGTCATCGACATGATGGCGCCTTTGGTCGTGGCAAACAGCTCTCCGCTCGGGCCTGCCATCCCCTGCCAGGCTTGATCCCAGCCGACATTCAGAATTACACCGCTGGTTACTCCGTCGGTTGGATCCACCATCCGCTCCCCTGCCCTTTTGGACAACATCAATGTTGAAACGACGTCAACCTGCCAGAGGAAGCTGAGTTTGTCCTCAAATTTCCGGTCTGGCCAGTCACCGGTCAACACATCGCCACCTGCGTTGTTGATCCAGAAATCAATATTACCTTTCCAGGACCACGCTTGATCGACGAAGCCATTCCAGTTTGGTTTGTCGGCGAAATCGCCAAACACGGTCTGGCAATCCACACCAAGTTCGGTAATGGCTTCAACAACTTCCTGGATCTTCGACGAACCAAATCGGCAATGCAAAATCAGGTCGGCTCCCTGGCGCGCAAATTCCGTGGCAATCGCCCGTCCAATTCCGGACGATGAACCAGTGACCATCGCCGTTTTTCCCGCCAGGGGTTGGGACGCCAACGTTGATTGTCCAGTCATTCTCCCACCGTCGGCAACCGGAAACAGGCGGCTTCTTTTTCACTTCGAACCAACAGCAAATCGCCGTAAAGACAAAGCGTATTCCAGCAGATCCCGTCGATCGTTTTCATTGAACCGAGTTCAAAATATCCATCGGGTGTCGCTTTCACGAGAAATAATTCTCCCGCTTCGGAGTGAACCAACAGTTTCTCACCAACCAGCAGAACCTGGCCGTTTCCGAAACGACCTCGTTGTTTCCAGATTCGCGAAAAAGTATTGAGATTGGTGCATTCAAGGTAACCGTCGGAGAGGGAATAAGCATGTCCGTCGTAGACGACGGGATTGGTCAGTTTGGTTTTCAAAACCCGGGGGTCTTTTTTCAACGACCTGACCGCCCAGGTACCGTCGTTCGATGTGACTTCAATCAGCTCTCCACCGGCACTGTAACCTTTGGATAGAAGAAATCGATTTTCATTACCGTCGACAGACGTGACTTGGGAGCAGTTCGCGTCGGCATTGCTGTTACCTGGCCGGTCGAAGCTCCAAAGCTCCTGGCCCGTTGCCGCATCATGGCCGGCCGCGCAATTTTCAGCGACCAGCAAAATCTGTTTCTGCCCATCGATGGTTGCCAGGGAAGGCGATCCATACGAAGGCATGCGTTTGCCGCCGCGCCATTTTTCCTTTCCCGTTTTCCTGTCAAACGCGATCAAGGTTGCCGTCGGGTCGGAATCTCCGACAACGATATTGGGTCCTCCGGCAGGAACGACGACGACATCATCGACGATCAACGGGGACATGCTTCGTCCCCACACCATTCGCGAATCTTCCTCGGTATACGTCAACCCCATTCTGTTTGTGCTGACCAGTTGTTTGATTCCGACCAGTTTGGGAACGTCCGCTGACCAAATCAACTCGCCGTTCGAACCATCGATGCAGTCCAGGACACCGGTTCCACTGGTCACGTAAACCAGGCCTTCGTGAACCGTTGGGGTGGCGCGCGGGCCAGCTTTTCCCATTGCCGAAAAGTCCTCATGCCGACGTTGGGCCCGGTTGATCCACTTGATCTCTCCGCTTTTCGCGTCGTAGCAGGTCACACATTCTTCTGCGCCACGTTGCTCCTGTGTGATGGCAAATCCGTTGACGACCACGAATCCGGACCATCCTTCCCCAATATCGATTCGCCAAAGTAACTCGGGCACGGGGCTCCACGAATCGGACAACCGGACATTTTCCACGCGCGCGTTTCGGTTCGGGCCAAGGAACTGGGGAAAGTCAATGTCGGACGTGGTCTTGACGTCGATCACCGGACTGGCTGCTTCGGAGGGTTCAACATAAGAACCCGCGTCGGACCAAAAACGGGGTTTGAAACCCGCAAAGGTCATGTCGCCCGTCAGGTTCGGGTAGTAAAGCGTAAAAAAGCCGATCGGAACCAAGAAGATCAGCAGTCCTATGACACGGTGTTTGGCCCAGAATAAAGTCCAAAACCCCCATGCCATCACGAGGATGACGGCCATCAACAGGGTCAACAACGAGGCAAGTGCTGGATCCACGTTGAGTGTTTCGTTGAGATAGTACGCTTGCCAATGTATCAAGAACGCGAACAGGGTGATGAGCCCCGTAAAGACCAGCATTTTTCGGGGATACCGGGACCTCGGTTTTTGTTCTTCCGCATTCATTCGGATCGGGTGCTTTGGGTGGAACCAAGAAATTCAGTTGAAGTAAGGATATCAAAGCCCAAGAATTTGGACCAGCGGATCGTCAACTGAATGAATGCGTGGCCTTGCCTCAATTACTGGAAATTCCAATTCAGGCTGGATCAAAAGATTCTGCCCCGGGGGTGCCGGTGTCGTTGAATGGGGACGTACCGGATCGCAGGAGGTGGGCCAAATACTGGAACAGTCCGATACACGGGCGGAAAGTACGGAGTGACGTGGATCAAGGGCGCCGGCGGATGCAACGGCGTTGACGGGTTAACGCGAACCGGCTGGGCGGCCATGGTTTGTATTTGACGAATCACCGGGTCGCTCACGCCCTGCGACTTGAGCTGAATGATGTCTTGGGTGCTGACGCGTTCCGCGATACCGTTTACAGAAATTTGATTGACGATCAGGTCATCACTCAAACCACTTTGCGTCATCAGGAGGACCTGGTCCAACGTTACAGCAGACTGTTGTGCCACGATTGCATTTTTTTGCGCTTGCTGTTCAATACGCAGGTTCGCTTGATCGGCTTCGTTTCCAATCGCGGCTCCCGTCAGGCCGCCGGCGACCGCTCCGATCAAGGCACCCTCGCCCGAATTGCCGGAATGGCTGCCGATCGCAGCACCGAACATGCCTCCTGTCGCTCCCCCCAGCAACCCGCCGACTTTGGCGTTTGGATGGGACGTTTGACAACCGAACTGGATAATAAACAGCGAGCCCATTAACAGGATTCTGTTGGCATGATTCATGAAACAACTCGGCAGAAAAGTCTTGATCCGGGAAGAATCGCAAAATCGTCGACTTCGCGTCAAGATGGACATCTGGAGGTTGGACACCCCAACGGCCAGATTTTTGTGATCAGCGAATTCCGATCGACTGGGAATTCGTGCCGCTAGCAGCCATAATCGAGGGCATCTATCCTTTCAGGTTTTGCGGAATCAAGATGAGTCAGGTCCAGGAAGTATCCAAACGAATCATCAAGAATGTCGAACGGGTAATTGTCGGCAAACGCCAGGCGCTGGTTTATTCGCTGGTCTGTTGGTTCTGCGAAGGGCACTTTCTGCTGGAAGATGTCCCTGGCGTTGCAAAGACGATTTTGGCCCGGGCACTCGCAAGCAGTGTGGGCTGCAAATTCAAGCGGATTCAATGCACGCCGGATTTGCTGCCCAGCGACGTGACGGGGGCGTCAATTTTTAACCAAAAAACGACCGAGTTCGAATTTCGACCCGGGCCGTTATTTTCCCACCTGGTGCTAACAGACGAAATCAACCGTACGACTCCCAGAACCCAGGCGGCGTTGTTGGAAGCCATGGCGGAAAGTCGAATTACTGTCGACGGCGTGACTCATGAGCTGGAAAAGCCCTTTCTGTTGATTGCGACCCAAAACCCGGTCGACCATGAAGGGACCTTTCCCCTTCCCGAGGCACAGCTGGATCGGTTTTTGATGAAATTTTCGATTGGATATCCTTCGCTGGAAGAGGAGTTGACGATTCTCGATCGGTTGCAGTTGACGCATCCGATTGACGACCTCGACTCCGTCGTTTCGGCAAATGAAATCGTTGAATGCCAGCAATGGGTTCGGCGAGTCCATGTCGATCCCAAGATTCGCAAGTACATTTTGCAGATCGTGCATTTGACCCGCCATCACGAGCATTTGAGTTTGGGGGGAAGTCCAAGAGCATCGATCGCTCTGTTTCGAACATGCCAGGCGCTCGCGGCGATTCGTGGTCGCAATTTCGTTTTGCCCGACGACGTCAAGATGGTCGCCGCGCCCGTCTTGAACCACAGGATGATCCTGAAACCGGAAAGCCGTCTGCGAAAAATCACGTCTGAGCAGGTGGTTGGTCAACTGATGTCAGAGATCCCGGTGCCCGTGATTGGAAATCCATGACTCTCGAGAGTTTCCGCTTGAGGTGCTTGACCGGCAACTAGGCCTGCTGTTTCCTGGAGATAACGGACCCACACATGAAATGGATCGTCGCTGCAATCCTGATCCTCATCGTGGCGATGGCACTCAACCTGGCGCTCTTGGTTTATGCGATGTATGCCATCATCGCGATCCTGTTTATCAGCAAGTGGGTCACGAGCAAGTGGACTCTGTCCGTCGAAGCGGAAAGAGTCTGCAATGTTGAGACGGCCAAGATCGGCGATTGGGTGCCCGTTGAAATCAAACTCAAACACATTGGCCGGTTTCCGATCACGTGGGTTTTGGTCGAAGACATGCTCATGACCGGATTAACGATTTTCAAACCACCTGCACTGGGCGTCAAAGGGGAGCGATTGGAGGTGATGAAACTCAAACCCGGGGAGTCGAAACGTCTGTTTTACCAGCTCGAGTGCAATCGACGCGGCTATTATCAGGTCGGACCCCTGGTCTTGGAAACGGGCGATATGTTCGGGCTTAATCGACGATTTCGAGTTTTGACAGAACCGATGTTCCTGTTGGTGTTTCCCAAGATCGTAACGATCGCTTCCTTCGATATCGCGTCGCGTCGCCCGATTGGAGAAATCGTGATGACCCACCGCCTGTTTGAGGATCCAACGCGTATCGCCGGAGTAAGAAGGTATCAGGAAGGAGATCCGCTGGGACGGATTCATTGGCGAGCGACCGCGCGAACGGGAAAACTGCAAAGCAAAATCTATGAGCCGTCGACGCTGGCTGGAGCGACCATCGTTGTCGACTTCCATCAGGACTCGTTTGCAACCAGGGACGAACCCCTTCGAAGCGAACTGGCCGTCACCGCGGCGGCGAGCGTCGCCAATGCACTTCAAGAAATGGGGCAACAAGTTGGCCTGGTGTCCAACGGGCGGGACGCGGTTGATCGGGTTCGAGAGGAAGGCTGGACCGGGGACAGGCGGACTCGTGAGGAAGCAAGAAATTCGGCGGTCCGCATGGCCGACAGCGATCGGCTTCGTCCGGTCATCGTACCGACCCGCAAGAGTCCGGAACAGCTGGTCCATATTTCCAAGATGCTCGCCAGACTTGAGAAAACAAACGGGTTGAGGTTGAGCGAATTGATCATCGAAGTGTCAGCTCGTATTCCGCGTGACGCGACCGTGATCGTGATTGTTTCCACGATCAATCTGGAAAACGCCATCGCCCTCGGTGGCTTACGGCGGCAAGGATATTCCGTGGAGGCGATTGTGAACTGTTATTCGGAGGAAGAATTTGCAACGTTTTCAGGACCCCTACTGGCCGAAGGCATCCTGACACGCCATTTGAAAGACGAAGCGACTGTGGCTTCAATCTGTGAGAAACAAGTTTTAAGGTAAAGTCCCGAAATCAGCCCGGCGCTTGTTTCTTCCGGATCGAGATATCGGATGCTTCCCGAGTGTCACGGACTCCGGAACCTGCGGACACAACTACTTTTGGCCTGCGGTGAAATGTCGGTGCGAATCGACTTTGCCAGCATTTCGTCAAACGCTAGCATCGTCAGCCGCCATTCGGGCCAATCAACTTGGACCTTTTCCCTTGATTAGGCATACTGACGTCAGAAATGGAATTTTCGAAACCGGCCCGTCAGCTAACTTGGCCTAAACACGTTGACAGTGCCCCGGGGTTTCGTTACTTTCCCGCCGCACTGGTGTGTCGGAACAGTTTTCGTTTGATTTTGGACTGGCGAAGCTCTTCGAACCACCCGGAAATCTACCAGGAATCTTTGTTAGGCGATGAAGCAACCACTTACAGTGATCGTTCCCTGCAAAAACGAGCAGCTGAACATTCGCGCCTGCATCGAGAGCTTTGCTTCGATCGCGGACGAGATTTTGATCGCTGATTCGGGCTCCACCGATCTAACGATGGAAATCGCCCGCGAGTATGCGAAAGTCCGCGTCATTGAACGTGAGTACGTTACATCCGGCGACTTCAAGAACTGGGCCATTCCCCAGGCCCGGCATGATTGGGTCTTGATTGTCGATGCTGACGAGCGAATCAAGCCAGAACTGGCCAATGAAATAGTGATGGAACTGAGCCGCGGGCCAAGTTTTGACGGCTACTGGATTTATCGCGAAAACCACTTCATGGGTCACCGGCTAAAATACGGCGATGCCAGATCCGATCGTGTGTTGCGACTGTTCCGTCGTGACCGCGGGCGGTATGCCGGTCCGAGTGACCACGGTGAAGTTCATATTTCATCTGGTTCGGTCGGCAGGCTGAGGGAGAAGATGACACATTTCTCGGTTTGGGATTACGATCAGCTCTATGAAAAATACCATCGTTACACATGTCTTCAGGCCCATCAGTGGAGTCAGCAGCAAAAAGACACTTCTTATTTCAAGCTGTTGATACGGCCAATGTGGCGATTTTTCCGAGAGTATATTTTGCAGCGTTCCATTCTTGACGGGAAAGCAGGAATTCAAACCGCATGGATCGCGGCTTTCTATTCCTTTAACAAACAAGCCCGGTTGTGGACGATCAACCACGGCAGACATCAAGCGGATCTGGACACCATTAACGCTCGCAATCGTCGGGTCGACGACCGGCATGCTGGAGAAGATCGCTACGATGCGGGACGTCGAGCTGCGTAAACCGTTTTCAGTACACGAGTTGGCAAGTTGTCAATCGGCAATCCGCGATTAAGGACTTGCTCCTGTCGCCGTTGCAAACGTCTGCGATTCATCGGGTCCGGGAGTCGCATAGGCCGGGTCCTTGGCCTTAATGGAAATGTCCCCGTCCTGCCGTATCTTCACATCGAGCGGTACGATCGTGACACCTTGCTCGTTGATTGTCTGGGCGGTTTGGCTCAGGTCTCGGGTCTCGATACCTTCGCGGGAAAGCGGTGGAACGTTGGCGTTAAAAAATGCTGTGCACCACCATTTGCCGGATTTGTCCTGAAACGGGGTTCCATGTCCAAGGAACCTGCCGGCAAATTTCCGTGGTCCGTAGGGCCCAGTGATCTTGTCGGCGACGCAGTAATAAAGATTGTACGAACCTCGGCGCCCCTGGTCTGTTGACCAGGCTGTGCCCAGGTGAACATACTTGTCTCCAACCTTGATCATCGTGGCACCTTCGTGACCAATCCGGCTGATTGGGTGGCCGTCCGGGTCAAGCCTTGAACCCGAGGGATCAATTCGCACGGGTTCGGCAGCGAATTTTTTAAGGTCTTGGCTTAACGGCGCAATCAATGTGTTTTGCCATAGCAGGTACCGTGTTCCATCATCATCGGTAAACAGCGACGGATCGTGAAGATTACCAAGTTCTTCTCCCATGGGATGAGTCCAGGGTCCATTGAGATCCTTGCCAGCGGTCAAGGCAAAGCTGGAGACTTTGCGAGGACAATGTACCAATGCCCAGCGATCCCCCAGCCAATGAACTTCCGGGGCCCAGATTAACCGCTTCTTTGGCTGCACGCCACTCTGTCGAACTTGGGCTTGAAACAGCGCTGAATCTTCCAGTTTGAATATGGTGCCGAGTGATTCCCACTGAATCAGATCAGGGCTGCGCCAGGCGCGGACGCATTCCCCGACAATACTCTCGTCGCCCAAACCAATGTTGTACGGGTCTGCGGTTTCACGCGGATCATCTGGATTGGGTTGAGTCCCGGTCAGGTAATAATAGCCGTCAGGGCCGCAGGTTATATAGGGATCTCGAATCCAGCCAGGTTTGATGTAGAGTGCGCGGTCGTGCGATGTCAGACCGTCCCGAATGGATGCGGCGTCCATTACAGGGCCAGGTTTGCGGTCCGAATGCGCTTGTTCCAGCGTCTTGTTCGAAGATTTGACCGCCGCGCCAATGTTGGAGCCCGCTGGTTCGAAAAGCACTCGGTGCAATTTAGCCAATTCATTGGCCGGTATCTTGATCACCTTGCGGTCATAGCTGATCAGTCCGTTGATTTCACCTTCAACATCGGTCGTCTGGGTATACACTCCGCCGGCGATGCCAGATTTCCGCAGCTCATTGAGCATGTCCAACGAAGTTACATATCGTTGTTTGTATTCGGCTTCATTCTGAGGAAGGTCGCCATATCCCCAATTGCGTCGGTTCGCGTCCCAAAGGTGGTTTCTCACTGGGTAACCATGACCACCAAATTCTCCCATGACCTTGATGAAGTTATCGAAACGGCCATGCTCGCCTTGAGCAAACGGGAAAACAGGATTGGGATACGAATGTGCGTCGACAACGTCGCCGATGGGCCAAAAGTTACCGCCGCTGGCGATATTCACCAATCGAGAAGGATCACGATTTGTCGCCCACTTACCAACCTCGATGGTCCGGTGCTGACCCCAAGCTTCATTAAAGGGGATCCAGGTGACGATTGATGGATGATTTTCCAACGTAGAGATCATGCGTTCAAACTCCAGCATGAACTGCGAATGTTGTTGATCGGGCCAATCCGCGTCTTCTGGTTTTTCAGCCAATCGCGTCCATTTTGGCTTCTTGCCTCCACTGACTTGATCCTGCCAGACCATCATTCCCAGTCGGTCGCAGTGATAGTAATATCTTCGGGGCTCGACTTTGATGTGTTTGCGAATCATGTTGAAACCCGCTTCCTTGAGCCACTTGATGTCAAATTGCATCGCTTCATCGGACGGAGGAGTCAGCAGACCGTCGGGCCACCATCCCTGGTCAAGTGGTCCCCAATGGAAAATCTCCTGTCCATTGAGCGTGAATCGCCAATGGCCGTCGGTTCCTCGGGTTTTGCCCACGGTGCGAATGCCCGCATAGGAGCGCACATGATCGAGTTCGATTCCCTTTCCATCCAGCAAACTGACTTCAATGTCATACAGATGCGGGTTTGAGGGTGACCAGAGTTTGGGATCGGCAACCGTTAACTCGATTTCCTGTTCGGGAACGGTACCCTCCGCGACGACTCTTCCATCATCTTTTATGGCGACCCGTGCATCGCCGCCGCCCTCGATGATTGGCCGCACGGTAATTGTTCCTGAGCTGGCATCAGTGGTGATTTTCAGGTCTTTGAGATAGCTGGATGATACCTCCTCAAGCCACACCGTCTG
>JAHEBQ010000130.1 GCA_024642205.1 Planctomycetaceae bacterium
CAACGGTCCAGCGAGGATCTTTCACCGCATTTTGTTGCCATTGTGCATGTGACTGCGCTACGAACGCAGCATTGGCAAGTAATACGACGACTGTGGCAATTAAAGTAAACGTCCTCACGGGAGCCTCCAAACCTATTCAGGCGCAGTTATGGTATCTGCAAAATTGGATCGGCCCGAAGCATGGTAATAATAAGCACGATTGCTACTGCCAGTAAGCTTTGCGCAGAATACCCAGAGTACGACGTGTGACCGGGCTTAGGAAACCAGGGCATTTCCCCCTACAAATTCGCATTCCTGCGGGCAGTTGAACGCTAGCGAATTTTGGGCCGGCGGGAAAAGAAATTGCGATTTGCCTGTGTACGTTGACCCGCTGACGCGTCATTCCCGCCCGGTATTTGTCCGGCAGATCGGTAAATCGAATAATCAAAAGCCGGAATTTCGCTATCAAGCTTGATAGCTTTGGCCTGAATGCGAATGACTTTTTCAAAATAGATGAACGGATAATTGGAGTTCGGCCGGTTCTTATGGCCCCACTGGTAACTCGTGCTCA
Source organism: Planctomycetaceae bacterium (assembly GCA_024642205.1). Taxonomy (GTDB): domain Bacteria; phylum Planctomycetota; class Planctomycetia; order Pirellulales; family Pirellulaceae; genus Mariniblastus. The sequence continues at coordinate 551 of JAHEBQ010000130.1, forward strand.
CGAGTTTTGAGGGAATAACACCCATCCGGACCAATGTGACGATTTTTGACACAAACTCTTTCTCTTCGTCTCGTCGAGTTTTTAGAAGCGCATTGAGTTGCCGCTCGTATTCGACGGCCTGGGCTTCCGTAAAGTTCTCGGGAGTGTAATCATCTGCGATAATCGAACGCGAGAAAGATTGCGCAACAGCGAGTATCGCAATCAAAAGGAACAAACCCGACTTCGAATAGTGACGCATTATTTACCTGTGTTGGCGAATTACCCTCGGAATGAATGCCGATCTCTGGATAGGCCTTTTAGACGGTTTTTCAGTCCTCAAACAGGTCAGTTTTCGGACTTTTCGTTGCAGAAGCGAGCTAGCGAGTTTTGCTGGACCGTCGTAGATTTCACGCTTGAAATGCGGAATCAGGACGTTTGGATCCGTGGAAATGGGGTCTGCAGTAAGGAGTATTCGTAGGTGCCGCTTTACCAAGTTCGAATTGGGTCAGATTAAGATATAATCGGTGCTTGCAGATCTTTGCCTGGATACTCTACGTTTGACACCTGTAACTCACAAAACTCGGTTCCGTCTTCGAAAACATGCCGACACTTTCATTTTCATGTCCAAGTTGCAATAAGTTGCACGAACGAATCAAACCTGAAATGGTGGGGCATAAAGTTCGCTGCCAATGTGGGTTTGTGTTTCGACTTGGTTCGAAATCCGACAAGCAGGAGTGGTTTTCCGAGGAGTTGAAACGAAAAAAGGCTTTGAAAAAGAAACCGCAAGCGGAATCTTGAGTTGAGAAGCTACCGCCCTGGTCTCTCGACTGACCTGTGGGAACGGCAAAGCAAATCCAATGGGCTGATTCCAGTTCTCCCGAGTCGTCCCGGTTCGAACGACATTCGCCATACTGTGCCGAGCGTTATCGTTGCGAATTGGACATTGCCCTATATCCGATAGCTACGTTGAACGAGCGTGAGATAGAAGCCAATTCAACGTTGATTCAATTCGGCGTCTGCCAGGATTGACCGGCAACGCCTTCATCGCGCCAAAGGACGTTTCGTTCGTTCAAGTTCTGTTGATTGCGTTGCTTTTTATATTTCGAATCGCTGGACGGATTCCCAGTCGAACCATAGGAGGCGGATGACATTTCCGGGAAAACGCAGGAGACGGTCAACTCGCAGTCAATTGAGATTTTTTCTTAGGGCGACGAATTTGCATTCGTCTTGGAAACCTTAATTCCCAGGTCTTCAAGCTGAATCGGTTCAACGAGATTCGGAGCCTCGGTCATCATGTCGTATGCCTTCTGTGTTTTTGGGAAAGCGATACAGTCGCGGATGTTGTCCAACCCTGCGAAGAGCATTACGACCCGGTCAATCCCCAGTGCAATTCCACCATGGGGAGGTGCACCGTATTTGAGTGCGTCCAGCAAAAATCCAAATCGTTCCTGTGCTGATTCTGCATCCAGTCCGAGCAATCCGAATACTTTTTGTTGGATTCCACTGTCATGAATTCGAATCGTACCGCCACCCGCTTCGTATCCGTTGATGATCAGATCGTACGCCTTGGCTCGCGTTTTGCCAGGGTCACTATCAAGATCTTTCAAGTCTTGGTCCCGCGGTGCAGTGAATGGATGGTGCATGGCACTCCACTGATCCGACTCGGCGACCTGTTCAAACATCGGGAATTCGACGATCCACGAAAAATGCATTTGACTGGGATCGTAGAGCTCAAGTTCCGCGCCCATTCGCTTGCGAATCCCATACAGACTCTTGCAGCTGACCTCCCATGTGTCGGCGATAAACAACAGCAGGTCGCCAGGCTGCGCGTCCATTTTTGACTTGATTTCGGCCAGGTGTTCTTCCGAGAAAAACTTGGCGACCGGCGAAAACAGCGTACCGTCTTCTTCGCAGCGGAACCAGGCAAGTCCCTTCGCTCCAAAATCATCCTTGACGATTGCCGTCAATTCATCGATACGTTTGCGAGAAAACTTCGAAGCCGCTCCACTGGCGTTGATCCCGCGGACAAAGTTGCCCGATTCGGCCGTGCTTTTGAAGACTCCGAATCCACAATCCCTGGCGATCTCGGTGCAATCGACGATCTGCATTCCAAATCGAAGATCGGGCGCGTCGTGTCCATAACGCGCCATTGCCTCGTCATAGGTCAGGCGAGGAAGCGGGAGTTGAATATCCAGACCAAGAATGTCTTTGGCCAGTCGTTTCATCAAGCCATCAATCATCCCGATTACGTCATCCGAATCTACGAATGACATCTCCAGGTCCAACTGGGTAAACTCGGGTTGCCGATCTGCTCGCAGATCTTCGTCGCGAAAACATCTGGCAACCTGGATGTAGCGGTCATAACCGGCGATCATCATGATCTGTTTGTAGATCTGCGGTGACTGCGGGAGTGCATAGAATTTTCCCTTGAAGACACGGCTGGGAACCAGGTAATCCCGGGCACCTTCGGGCGTGCTGCGGCCGAGTATCGGCGTTTCGATATCGATAAAGTCATTGTCAGCGCAATAATCTCGCATCGTTTTGATGATTCGACTTCGAAGCTGCAAGGTCTGAAGCATCTTTTCGCGGCGGAGGTCGAGGTAACGATGCTTGAGTCGGAGGTCTTCTCCCGGCACGTCTTTCTGGCCCGGCACAAATGGGGGCGTCTTGCACTCGTTCAGCACTTGGAGGTCATTGACAACGAATTCGATTTCTCCAGTCGACAGTTTGTGGTTGAACTGGCCGTCGGGGCGTTGGCGAACGATGCCCTCGACCTTGATCACATGTTCATTTCGAAGTTTCGATGCCAACTCAATGACCTCGGATCTCGCATCCGGGTTGAAAACGACTTGGGTTCGGCCATATCGATCCCGCAAATCGATAAATGTGACACCACCAAAATCACGAATTGAATCGACCCAGCCACACAGCGTCGCTGTCTGGCCGATATGTTCTTTATTCAATTCGCCGCACGTATGAGTTCGTAGCACTTGAAGATTCCAGCTAAGGGTATGTTTTCACCAGCCCGACGAGCTGGCGATCGACCGAAAATGAGATTGGCGTCGCTCGTTTGTTCGCCAGTCGAAGGTTTAAATTTTGCACGACGTTGAAGGTCTGATCTCAGTTAAAACAGGTTCGAATTTCAACTCAAAGAACCTGTCCAATGCGACAATATCGCAACTCGCGTTGATTTGGCAAAGGCGTATTGAATTGGCAAATCGCGAAAATCGCTGGCGAATGGGTCTGCCATCCAGGCAACCGCGGCGCTTTTACTGCCTGTGCGAGTGTTTGCGGCGAGGATTCTTACCGACTGGTAAGGCAAGTGTGCCTTTTGAACGCATTGTCGTTGACGGGTCTCAGGGCGAATTGTCCAGGAAATGGGGGTGTAACACCCCGTAAACTGGCCGGTACTCAAAATTAGCCGGATTTCGCGAGACAATCAGATCCGTAAAATGAAACTGGGTTGTTCATGATCGATGTTTCTCGAGGTCTTTATTCAGTACCGGTGCGACAATGTTTGAGGGTTTTCCAAAGGATGCGATCAAGTTTCTTGAGGAACTTGCCAGTAACAACAACCGTGACTGGTTCGCGGAAAATAAGTGTCGCTACGAATCGTCTGTGCTTGGCCCAGCATTAGCTCTTGTCGAGGACATTCAAGGACCGCTCAAAAAGGTCTCACCCCATTTTCTCGCGGTGCCCAAACGATCTGGGGGTTCGCTGATGCGGATTTACCGCGACACGCGATTTTCAAAAAACAAGGCACCCTACAAAACTAATCTCGGCGTTCATTTTCGACACGAAGCCGGCAAAGACGTTCACGCGCCCGGATTCTATTTTCACATCGACCCGCATGAAGTATTCGTCGGAGCGGGTATCTGGCACCCGGACAATCCAACTCTCGAACAAATTCGTACTTTGATCGACGATAATCCGAAACGGTGGAAGCGAGTGATCAACGCGAAGGAGTTCAAGTCGTTGTATGAAATGAGTGGCGATAGTTTGAAACGGCCGCCGCGTGGTTACGAAGCTGATCATCCATTGATTACCGACTTGAAGCGTAAAGACCATATCGGGATGGCGAAACTCGACGAGAAAGATCTCTGCGATCGCGATTTGATTGATAAATTGATCAGGCATTTCAAGGCCGCCGTGCCTTTCGTTAGATTCTTGTGCGATTCAATCCATCTGCCCTGTTAGCCTTGTTTCAAATCCTCAGAATAGGATATTGCGGTTTGCAGGCCGTGAACCGAAGGTTGCGAGCTCCATTTATTGAAACCAAGTTAACTCATTGAATAGCCAAAAACTTCCTCCGCCCGATATTCTCCTCGAAGACGGGGCCGTTCTGGTGATGAACAAACCTGGTGGGTTATTGACGCAGGGCCCGCCTGGGATTGACAGTTTGGAACTGAGAACCAAGCAATTCCTTAAAGTCCGCGACCAAAAACCGGGCAAGGTATATCTTGGCGTTCCACATCGTTTGGACCGGCCGGTTTCCGGTGCCATGGTTGTTGTCAAAAACATTCGTGCCGCGGAACGATTGTCCAGACAATTTCAAGCCCGAACGGTTGTCAAGAAATACTGGACTGTGGTTGCCGGCAATCTGGAAAAGGACTCCGGGACTTGGAATGACTGGATGCGAAAGATCCCGGATGAAGCCAAGTCGGAAATCGTTGAGCTGGGTCATCCAGACGCGAAATCGGCGGTACTCCATTTTCAGGTACTTGCTCGGTCACGGTCCTTGGCTTTGGTCGAGATTGAATTGGAAACTGGCCGGACTCACCAAATCCGGCTCCAATGTTCTTCACGCGGTTTGTCGATTGTCGGGGACGAACTTTACGGATCCCGCCTCGAATTTGGACCCGATACGGATGACTTGCGAAAACGTTGGATTGCGCTTCACGCGAGGCGGCTTGCATTCACGCATCCGATCTCCCAGGAAAACGTAGACCAAACCGCGATTATCCCGGAGCATTGGCGGTGCTTTGCTGAATTCGCCTCAGTTTTGTTCTCGGATGAGACAACGATATGAATCGCCGACGTCGCGTTCTCTCGCTTCAACCCTATTTCGGAGGCAGTCATCGGCGGTTTCACAACGGCTGGGTCGAAAACAGCACACACGATTGGACGTCGCTGACGCTTCCAGCGCGACATTGGAAATGGCGAATGCGTCACGCTGCCATTTACTTTTCGGAGCAACTTCGGGACCTGGTTGCGGCCGGCCAACGCTGGGATGTCATTGTATGTACTGACATGCTGAACGTGGCGGAGTTAAAAGGCTTGGTTGGTCCAGTATTGGCTGCGCTTCCAATCGTCGTTTACTTTCATGAGAATCAATTCGCCTATCCCAACCAGTTCGGTTTCGAACGGGATGAACATTTTCCGTTCACCAATTTTATCTCCGCAATGGCGGCAGACAGGATCTGGTTCAACTCGCAATTCAACTCTGCCTCGTTCATCAAAGGATTGATGGAACAAGCCAATCGTTGGCCGGATTGCGTACCTTACACCTCGATTGCTTCTCTGAAATCCAAGATGGAGGTTCAAAACCCCGGGATCGAAAGGCCGTCGATTGACATCGAGCGCTACCGGCAGCACCGGATCGGCCGAGCGGCGAGGTCGGAGCCAATGCATATTGTCTGGGCTGCCCGATGGGAGCACGATAAAAATGCCGAGGGATTTCTTGCAGCGTTGGAGATCATGGCTCGCAATTCCGTTCCTTTCAAGCTAAGTGTACTGGGCCAGTCGTATCGGCGTGTGCCGTCCGTTTTTGAAGAGATCCGAACGAGCTTTTCGGATCGAATTGTCCGCTGGGGTTACCAGGAATCCCGTCAGCAGTACTGGGATGCTTTAGGGGAAGCCGATGTATTTGTTTCGACGGCCAACCATGAGTTTTTTGGTCTCTCAGCAGCTGAATCTATTGCAGCGGGTCTTTTCCCATTGCTTCCCGACCGGCTGGCCTATCCAGAATTACTTGGGCTGGTCGTCGGCCCACTTGATCTCGAGAATCACCTTTACGACGGAACCGCGACTGGTTTAGCAGATTCACTAATTAGGTTGCACAGCCGAAGGGCCGATACATCGAGCAAATTCCGCTTGGAAACGGCAAACAATCTGACCGAGCTACTCGGATGGAACCGGCGAGCCGTTGAATTGGACGACGCTCTGAGATTGGTTTCCGCCACCAAGTTTCCGATCGAGTTGTCCGCACGCAAAAACAGAACAACAAAAGAAACAAGAACGAACAGGCAAGAAACCCAACAAAATGATTCTCCTTAAGAATAAAGATTAAAAGTAAAAATTAAAAGGACAGGCATCTTGAACCCCGTGACAAGCATTAAAAGGACAGGCAATTTGAACCCTGGGGAAAATAGAATCGGACAAAAGAGGAGAGCCAGTTCTTACGAGCCAAGAGAGAGTTAAGAGGACAGTCGTTTTTTCTTTGGTTTTGTTTGGTTGACAAAGTAGTTCTTTTGCGTACACTACTGATTTCCG
>JAHEBQ010000131.1 GCA_024642205.1 Planctomycetaceae bacterium
GGATCAAAGAAAACCGAAGAATCTCCACTCGATACGAAAAAATCATCGACAACTACCTCGCGATGGTGCACATCGCAATCGCAAGAATGATCATAAACTGGGATTAAGGGATAGAGCCTAGCTCTTCCGCGGCGATCAATCGTCCGTCTCGGGCAGCTTGATCCCCATCATCTCCGATACTTTTTTTTGAACTTCGATGATCAACTCGGCTTGCCGAAGCCGCTCGGTGAGTCGGGCATTATCACGTTTGAGCTTCGCCATTTCCTGTGTTTCTTTTTTGTTCGGATTTGGCTTGCGTCCGCGCTGATTGGGGGCCAGCGTGCCCTGATCCCGCTGCCGACGCCAGCTGCTGAGGTTCGACGAGTACAACCCTTCGCGACGAAGCAACTCACCAAGCTCACCCGCAGCCGTACATTGGTCAGCTTCGGCAAGGATCTGTTCCTTGTAGGCCAATGTAAAACGACGCCGGGTCGCCTTCTCGGTTACTTCTGGCGACATATTTGTTTCTTTTTTTTCCGCTGCTGACATCAAAGTTCTCCAAGCCCTCAAGCTTAATAAAAAACTTCAATGTTGTCTCACCTATGTTGGCACAGAGGGGGCAGTTCGGGACGGGAACTTCGTTTTTCTTCCAGTTTTATCGGGGTTCGATCAATATCACAACTTGCGCTATCACTTGCTATATGACGGGCATTTAAAGCCGCGCAAACAGAATCCGCATGTAACGATCATTCATCCGCGAAATGGGACTTGCACGGACGTCGCATTCGAGGAAATTGCAAACCAAATAAAGCCTTTCAAATCGACGTTTAATGTGCTTTCGTTGATTGAACAAATCGACGGAGGTCCATGGGTACGGCTTGCACGCTTGGGAAACGAATCGAACATTCTGCCAGGTAACTGAATCTGGTTGATATCATCAGTTTCGAGTTTCGCAAGTTGACGGAATCCGATTGTTCAATGTTGCACAAATGGTTGGGCCGACCGCATTGAACGCAATGGTGGCGAGCCGAATCAACGCTCGATAAAGTCCGCAACAATTATCTGCCTCGAAATACCCACACTGGCGCGACCAAACCATTCCTCGCCTGCGAGAATGTCCAACCCGGCAGTTACGTTCAACAGTTCAATATTATTGCGCATCGGAAGCAACTGCCGACGAATGGCCGAACATTCTGCGTCTCGGTGTACTCGGCATTGATCAAATAATTTCTGATGGTGACCGATTGAGTCCGGGACGTGGAACCACAACAGTCTCGCAAATTGTCACACTGCTTTGTGCCGACCCAATCGTTATTAAAATCCAGGTAGACCCTCGTGCGGACGACCGTCGAGACATTCGGGTTAATTGCAAGGTCTGGATTAACGAATTCAGTCAAATTGTTACTCATGACGAATTGTTACTCATGATAAGTCCGCCATCATGATGGTTCTGTTTCGTCATTCATTTAAAGCGGAATAAACTCCGGCTGCAGAACTTAACGCGGAACAAACGAGACAAATTGGGTAACTAGCAACGTCTGGTTTCCGACTTTGAGTCCCATAACTGAGCCGCAGCTGTCCAGGAAATTCTCTAAAACAACATTGCTATCCCAAATCGACTTCTTTTTTAACGCCTGTCTTTTTAGTAGTGGATTGCTGGTTGTTCATGATTTGTTCACCAATTCCAAAACCGAATTGCTTGCACTCAAGAACGCTCCCGCTCTTGCCTTTTTTCCAGCACACCCAGTTTGCCTAAGCTCCATTTGCCTGTCCTTTAAGCTTTCGTTTTCCAGCACACCCAGTTTGCCTAAGCTCCATTTGCCTGTCCTTTAAGCTTTCGTTCCGATTTACATGCCTGTCCTTTTTGCTTTCGTTTGCTTGTCCTTTTTGCTTTCGTTTGTCCTTTTTGCTTTCGTTTGTCCTTTTTGCTTTCGTTAGGGCTTGTGGTTGTTCATGATTTATTCACTGGGCCAAAAACCAACTGCTGCTGCTCAAAAACGCTCTCGCATTTGCGACCCCCCAAAAGCACGCAGAACTCCTAAATTTCACATGCCTGTCCTTTGAACTTTGAACTTTCTTGGAACTTTTCCCGTTCTCGAATTTGTTTGCCCGATGGTCAACTACGCGGTTTTCGATCGAATCGGCATCCGACTCAGATCATGAAAGTCCCTGCCTGAACAAGCGTTGATTTGCTGGCTCAAACCGCGTCTTGGCATATCTCTTGAAACCTGCAACCGATCGACCACATCGGCAAAATGAACTGCCCCGTGTTGATGGCATCGGGCACCTGGGATGAACAAACGCCGATCGGTGAATCAGCAAAAATGCTTGAATCCGCGGCCGAACCAAAACAGCCAGATGTTTTCTACGATGCCAAGTAGGAGGACCTTCTGACAGATGATGAAGTCGGCGACAAAGTGGAAATCTTGCGGTTCATGAATTCGAATCTGAAATCAAAAGCGCACACTAAACCCAACCGCGGTAGACATTCGACGATCGTTCCAATCATCGACATTCGGCTGTTGCGAACCACGAACCGGCGCCAACCAGGCTTGGTCACGTGCAATTTCGAAGCAAAGGGAAACCAACGATCAGTCTGGCTCTGATCCAGGAACCAGTCAAGCTGAATGAATCCATCGTCCAGGATCCGAATGGCTATGACAGCAACTCTGCGATCACGTTGTGTTCTTCCACGCCGGTCAGGCGAACATCCAGTCCATTGAAATTGACCGATAATTTCGTGTGATCCAGCCCGAGGCACCGGAGAATCGTGGCCTGCACGTCATGGACGTGGGATTTGTTCTGGGTAACGTTGAAACCGAGTTCATCCGTTGCTCCCAATGTGAATCCGCGTTTAATGCCACCGCCAGCAAACCACATGGTAAACGCCTGAGGGTGGTGATCGCGCCCCTGGCTGCGCCCCAATGCCACGCTGGCCTCAACCATTGGCGTGCGTCCGAATTCACCACCCCAAATCACAAGAGTGTCATCGAGCATGCCGCGTTGTTTCAGGTCCATAAGCAATGCTGCGGACGCTTGATCGGTTTGCAGACATTCGTTGGTCAATCCTTTTTCGACATTGCTGTGATGATCCCAACCGGAATGATAGACTTGGATAAATCGAACACCGCGTTCGGCCAGCCGTCGGGCCAATAGGCAGTTGTTTGCGAACGAGGATTGCCCTGTTTTGGCACCATAAAGATCCATCGTCGCTTGAGTTTCCTGGCTTAAATCCATTAGTTCCGGGGCACGCGACTGCATACGAAATGCCATTTCATAGGCATTGATTCGCGTTTGAATTTCTGGATCGTGAATCACGTCCAACCGCTGTTGATTGAGGCTGCGAATGATATCAATCGAATCCCGTTGTGCTCGTCGATCGTACCCCTCGGGATTGGCGACATGCAGGATGGGATCACCGGTGCTTCGAAAGGGCACACCTTGGTGGGTGCCAGGCAGAAACCCCGAACTCCACATTGACGCTCCGCCGCTCAAGCTCCCTCCGGTATTCATGACAACAAATGCCGGCAGGTCATCGGCCTCGCATCCCAATCCATAGCTCAACCATGAGCCCATGCTCGGTCGGCCGGGAACCTGACTCCCTGTATTGAACAACAGCTGTGCCGGCGCGTGATTAAATTGATTGGTAGTGCAGGATTTCAAAATGGAGATTTCGTCGACTACCTTTGCCAGCCAAGGAAGTTTTTCGGACAACTCGGCACCGCATTTGCCATGTCGAGAAAACTTGAACCGCGGTCCCAGCACCGCCGCGTCAGGTTGAATAAAGGCATACCTTTGACCGGCGATGACCGACGGTGGAATGGGCTGTCCTTCCAGTTCTGCAAGCTTGGGCTTGTAATCGAATAAATCCAATTGGCTGGGTGCGCCCGCCATGAACAGGTAGATCACGCGTTTCGCCGTGGGGGCGAAATGAGCGCCAACCCTGGACTCATCGTCGTTTGGCGCTATCCAGCCAGAATTCGCGCCTAGTACCCGGCGACCCAGGGCCGCTTGGAAGCCTCCGGCCATCAACGACGCCAAGGCGATTTTGCCAACCCCGACTCCACAGTCTTGGAAAAAATGCCGTCGCGTTGTCAACCGGTTTTGGTTCATGTCAATTTATCGATGCGCCGTACAAACGAATTGGAAATCACGTTTGACGAATAAGAATCTCTCACTTGGCTTCCTCAACTCAAGTGCCAAACAGTATATCAGTTCGAATCCGTTTTCGATGGCTACCCCAGCGCATGCAATACAGTCGACATTGGTTTTAACGACTCCTCCGACGTCGATACGGTATTCCGAAGAACGTCGTGATATTGATGGCATTTACAACGAAACCAACCATCCAAGTCCGGGCGGAGGCTTAAATTGGAATATCCGTGATCGACACTGACCGGCTATTGTATCCCAACTCACGACCCGCGGGCAGAAAAAAAGCTGGATCGACAAAAACCAAGCTACGGACGCGCCCGGTGAAAAAACCGACTCTGACTCTGCGTGTTGATTGAACCTCCAATTGGAAGCAGCTAGAATTGGCGTCCGACATTAACGAGATTCGATTGTTGACTGAATTACATTTCCTACTCGAAAGCAAAAACACCCGAAGGAGAACCTAGGTGACCACACATAAGCAAAATTCAAAATTCCCATCCGATTCGACGAAGACCTTGACAAGTGAATCAACGAGACGAGAGTTTCTTAACGATGGTTCCAAAATCGTCGTGGCGGGGGCAGCGATCGGTTCGATAATCGCTCCTCAGCTTTCGCTAGCCCGTTCGGCCCATGCGTTCGGTTCCGATACGATTCGCATCGGCTTGGTCGGTTGTGGCGGCCGCGGGACGGGTGCATCGATTCAGGCAATGAATACCACCAGTGGGAATGTTGAGCTGGTTGCCATGGGCGATGCTTTTCAGGATCGCCTGGACGGTTCTTTGAAAACGTGCCAAAACGAACACAAAGACAAAGTTCAGGTTCCCAAAGATCGCCAATTCGTCGGCTTCGATGCGTATAAGAATGTACTGGCATCGGACATCGACATGGTTATCCTTGCGACTCCCCCCGGGTTCCGGCCGCTACATTTTGAAGCCGCGGTCAATGCGGGCAAAAACATCTTCATGGAAAAACCGGTTGGCGTTGACGCGCCGGGAATTCGCCGCGTATTGCGAGCCGGGAAACTTGCCGAACAAAAAGGTCTCGCGGTTGCCGTCGGACTCCAACGTCGTCATGAACGGGCGTACCGAGAAACGATTGGTGAATTGCAAAATGGAATCATTGGCGACTTGATTCATACTCGCGTTTACTGGAACGGTGCGGGGGTTTGGACTCGACCCAGGGTCGAAGGCGAAACCGAATTGCAGTATCAGATGAAGAACTGGTATTACTTTAACTGGCTCTGTGGCGATCATATCGTAGAACAGCACATTCATAATCTGGACGTCGCCAACTGGTTGATGAACGACTATCCCGTTACGGCTCAGGGAATGGGCGGGCGTGAGGTCCGCGTTGGCAAAGACACAGGACAGATATTTGATCACCATGCGGTTGAATTTACATACGCCAATGGTCATCGGCTGCTGAGCCATTGCCGGCACCAGAAAGAATGCTGGAACTCGGTTTCCGAGCATACACATGGAGCCAAGGGTTACGCCGATATCAGCGGCGGTCAGATTTTTGACAACACTGGCAAAGAAATCTTCAAATGCAAGGAAGGCAGCGGACAACGTGGCGGTCACCAGCAGGAACATCATGACTTGTTCGCCGACCTCCGCGCCGGAGTGATTCCAAATGAAGCTGAATATGGTGCGAAAAGTACATTTACAGCGATTTTTGGACGTTTGGCAACATATTCGGGCAAGGAAATCAGTTGGGACGACGCCATTAACTCGGACATCATGCTCTGCGATGTTGATTCGTTGACCGGGATGAATGACGAAGCCCCAGTACAACCCAACGACAATGGCGACTACCCGTGTCCGGTTCCAGGCAGTGGTTACAAAGATGTAATCGACTGGGAAATCGGCGGACAGAAAAAGAAGAAGGCGAATAACAAAAAGAAAAACGCGTAGTCCGCCTGGGCGGATTTCGTCAATGATTTGCCAACAGATGATACCATCAAGAGGCGTCCGGTCAGGGACGCCTCTCTTTTTTTTTCGACCTGAAACACGATTCTGGACGACGACTAGAGACCGCCACTCAAATGCGTTGTCGAATACACGCAATCATCGGTTCATCCGAAAAATGGAAAATATTCCGCGACAGGAAAATTCGCGAACCGGCCCAAACCCACGATTCACTCCAACACTTGAGCCAATGGCCACGTTTCGACCACGAGCAGTTGGCTCACAACCGATGTGCGGTTGCTTCATCACCCAAAACACCCCTTATTTTCGTTTTGACAAGCTGGAGCACTTTTCCGTTATCCGCCGCAACGGATTTCGACTTGGAACACAGAGAAGGCCATGAAGCAACCCGGGTAAATGACCGTGATTCAGGCATTTCAAGAGGACCCCGTTTCCAGGCAACAGGTGTAACGGCCAGATAAAACATCTGATTGGGGGCATCTCAATCCGTCGCTATCGACATCAAAAACTCTTGACGGTCAAGAAAAGCTATCTGACCGGCAACTTTCCACCAGGACTCCAAATGCGTTTCTGGATTCTTGCAACTCCAACCGACTTCGTTATAGTCATGAATTAAACGCATATTCTGGTGAAACCCCCAGCTCCGTTGACATTGATTACGAAAGCTTTTTCCATGTTTGGCAACAGAAACCTGCTGAGTTGTGTCGTCTTGCTTGCGATCGGAGTCCCGCTACACGTGACTGACGTCGCCATCGCACAGGAAATTC
>JAHEBQ010000023.1 GCA_024642205.1 Planctomycetaceae bacterium
ATCATTCGACCGCTGGCTTTCGATCAAACCCAGATTCCATTGGAGATTATTTTTATTCTCGCCGCTTCGGCGACGATCCTGCAGCTCTTGTTGACCGGTCATCGATGGGTCGACATCCAGCACTCGATCGTGGCGAAATTTCAGCGGGCGATTCCGGCATTCATGATTCTGTTTTCGATCGGTTTGGTGATTGCCAGCTGGATCGTATGTGGGACCATCCCGATGCTGGTTTACTGGGGCCTGAAAATTATAGCGCCTGAATATCTCTACGTCCTCGCTTTCCTGGCCCCAATCGTGTTTTCGACATTGACGGGAACGAGTTGGGGTTCGGTGGGAACAATTGGCGTTGTGATCATCGGGATTGCAACGGCCCTGGACGCAAACCTGGGGATCACGGCCGGCGCGATTATTGGTGGAGCCTATTTTGGCGACAAGCTTTCGCCACTTTCCGATACCACCAATCTCGCCGCATTGGGTGCAGATGTTGATTTGTACGAGCACATTCGGTCCATGCTCTGGACGACCATTCCCTCGGCCCTGTTCGCGGCCGGGATTTACTTTTGGATGGGCTCGGTTTACCCGCCCCAGGTATCGTGGGACGAACTCACTTCGCTGGAACCGTTTCTCTCCGGGCTTGATTCAATTTTTCAGTTTTCGTGGTTTCTGCTACTCCCACCATTGATCGTGCTTGTTGGCAGCATGAAGCGAATGCCACCGGTTCCCGTCTTGATTTCGTCTGTCTTTGTCGCCTGTTTACTGGCGATGATCTTTCAACAGTTTACGCTGACCGATATCATTGCCAGCGTCTACAAGGGCTTTGACACCAAAATGGCGACTTGGGTGAGTGTCGTTCCCGCTCAGATTGGGGTCTTGCTTAATCGAGGCGGTTTGTACGCGCTGAACGAAGCAATCATCATCGCGTTCATGGTTTTTATCTACATTGGAGCCATGGATCATATCAAAGCCATGCCGACGGTGGTTCGTCACCTGATGAATTCGGTTCGATCCCAATCCGGAACCGTGCTGACCACTTTGTTCGCGACGGCTGCAACCAACGCGATGACCTCGAATCAATATGCCACCAGCTTCATTATTGGTGATGCGTTCAAGAGCAAATACGATCAGCAGCGAATTCCTCGAAAGGTCTTGTCTCGCTCACTGGAAGACACCGGGACGATGCTTGAGTCTCTCGTTCCATGGCATACGTCAGCTGTCTACATGGTCGCGACGTTGGGTGTTCCGTTCGCAGAATACTGGCATTGGCAATTGCTTTCGTTGACCAATTTCGTCGTCGCCATTGTTCTGGCGGTGACGGGCATTGGTTGTTTTTACGGGAAAGCGGAGGAGTAGAGGGTCACGGGTCGGCGGCCAAGCACTTCCTGGCTTTGGATTCACGTCGCGAGTCGGCGATTGCACATCGTTGAGCCTATTCGAGACACGGAAATTGGGCGACTTAGGTTCCCCAGTCCTCGTCGAAGACCGCGGCCTGCGCAAAAATTTGCAATCCATCGATGAAATTTCGAATATTCACTGGGCCCTGGGTCGCGCACGGATAGAGTTCACGTGAACAGCCCATTGAGGAGATTTCGCGAACTTCGATGGAGGCCAAAAGTTGCTAATTCGCTGGTTGAGCGGCGGAAAGTTCAAACTGACCGGCGCGTTCGATGACCTTGCCTGTCTCTTTGCAAGTCCGGATTTCCACTGGACCATTCCAGAATTCATCCATGATCTTATGCAGATCTTCATCAATGTGCTTGAGGCGGAATTCGGCCTGATGGACCAAATGGATGTCGTCGGGGCAATACCATCGAAGCTGATCCTTGGTCCCTTCGGGTCGGGGAAACTCGACGATCAGCCCCAGCGTTCCGTCCGGACGTTGGGGGCGATGGGGGACAAGTCTCGGCAACAGAAACATCTCGCCTTCGCGGATCACGATGTCGTGCGGAGGAGAACCGTCAAGCGGTCGAACGCGAACCGCGATGTCTCCCTTGAGTTGATAGAACAGTTCCTCGGTCGGGTTGACATGATAGTCGTTCCGGGTGTTTGGGCCTTTGCTAACGAACACGATCACGTCTTCGGCTTCCGGATAGAACTGTTTGTTCATTACCGGTTTCTTGAAAACGTCATCGTGGTCACTGATCCACTTCATCAAATTGAATGGTTTGTTCATCAGAGGGTCCTTCGTGGCAAATGGGTTCTCAACGAGTTATCGTAGCAACAGGCGTCGCCGCGACACTTCGAGAAATTCCGGTTTTCGTTTCAGGTTCCGAATTTTCATCGAAGTGGAATTCAAATTCGATCGCGTCTGTCCATTCTACCGGAATGGATGCACGCTGTCATTTCCCTTCTTTTCGAGGGGCTGGTCGCAGGTAGAATTACCTGTCAGACGGTTGTTAGCGATGCTGGAGCCCATCTAATGAAGACCACCAGGGACCATCGACGGATTTCCGAGATGCGAAACCTTGGCCCGGCAAGTGAACGTGATTTGAACGCGGTGGGGATATTGACTGCCGAAGACGTTAAACGGCTTGGTCCTGAAGAGACGTTTGTTCGAATGCTGTTGGGGCGGGTCAAGCGGGGCCGCGCCGTCGGGAGTTGCAATGCGGCATATCTCTATGCAATCCACGGCGCAATTCACGATATTGACTGGCGGGATTTGCCGGAACAGAAGAAGACGGAATTCAAAGCGTTTGCGCTGGCCTTGCGTGAGTCGGGTCAGTTTTCACATTCGTGATGGGTTGGACGGCAGCAAACAGAAGGAACGGTTGAAAAATTCAAGCGCTCGAAACGTCGAATTCATGGGAATACCCACGCCACACTCAATCCTGCTGATCCGGAGATTTGCTCTTCGGCGCGCATGGGTACAGTGCAAACGCCAAAAGAGCCCCTCCAATTTCGACTGTGATCAAGATGAAAATGATTCGTTTCGGGGTCCCATCGATTAACCGTGACAGTAAACGCCCGATCACATAGCCTGAAAAGACCAAGCCGACACAGAGAAGCCCCGGTCGGTTGAGGTGCCGATGAGCTGCGCACCAGGACAAAAATAGACCGACGCCGAGGATGCATCCGCCGTAATCAGCGCGGATGTCGGCAAACGCCGTCGGTGAATCAAACTGAATCTCAACGCTGCTGAGGATTTCCGTCGGCCAGATCAAAAGGGCGGTGCCGAGTCCACAAAAGACAAATGCAGCCAGCCACAGGTATCCTCGCGCAAGTTGCTCTTTGATCGTCATGGGGTGTTGTTTTTCCTGGATTCCCGATTTTTGATCCATTGCAAAGCCACGTTCTGCACCGTTTGACCTGCAGGGACCGACTTGATCAACGTCAGGTTTTCGGTTGCGCCGGCAGCCTTGTAGGCATCCACAACCATGGAAGCCGATTGTGCGTCTTCACCGATTAACAACATGGGTTCAGGAGCTGCCAGGGTCAACAGACCGGGAAGATCCTGGTATTTCAGAACACCAGGAAGTAAATCGGGATCTCGAATGTCTGTGATCTGGTTGAACCGGAAGCCCCCGGTATTGATCACCAACCCGGCGATTTCGTCCCGTGATTTGAGACCATGCGCGTTCAAGGCGATTTCCAATCCAGACCGATCAAAAGCAACCACATACACGGATTCGTCTGGTGGCAAACCGTTGGAGCTCGTCAATTCGGTTACGCTTTGCCAGGTGTTCGCGCGACGCGCCAGTTGTGGTGCGTTGTAACCGACTGTATAGCACAGTGCTTCGCGCGGGTTGTTGACTCGCCGAGTTTGTTTTTTCTCAGAGGCGCTAATCCAGCCGTTGTTGAATACACTGACGGTCATCGAATCCAGGCATGATTTGATAAACGCGTGGAGCTCGTGGTCTGTCTGCAGGGCACCGAACCCGTCATTGTTGATCAGGAGCATGCGCGTTGATGACCCGTTGGAGATTTCCCGCACGGAGGATACTTCCGGAATGTTGGATGTTCCGAAATCCCACTGGGTTGCGTCCGATCCTTCAAATCCCGATTCGACTTCTACCGGTTGGCACGATTTCGGCATACCATTGGTCGTTCCGGCCAACTTTGTCACCAATTCCACGAATGTCCCGATGTCATGTTCGTAGTCCACCAAACTGGGACCCGCGTCCTGGATCAGTGTTTTGAATTCCAGTGCAAACGAGTCCCAATTGGAATGCATGATACGAAACATTGCCTGGCGATCGGAAATGCCATACTTTTCACCGACTCGTCGGAGTCGTTCAGGATCGTCAGTAAACCGATCAATTAACTGTTCAGTAGCAAAGTTATCGCGAACCGTGCTGGTAGCTGCCAAATCGGCCAGCAGTCGGCTTTCAAAGAGTTCGCCACCCTGTGGACGCGGGTGGTCGTTGTCAAAAACGGTCAGCTGTTCGGGTTTCAAGAACTCGATTTCGGTCTCTACTGGCTGCCCATCAAATTTCAAGTGTTTTTTGAACCAGCGGTACATCGCTTCGCGGCTGACTTGATTGTAGTTATGTCCAAACTCAATTCGGGCCGTGAGGTGAACGTTGTCTTGAACACCGTACAACTCATAGAGTTTTTGCAGTTCAGGAAATCCCCGAGTGGGCATCTCCCTGGTCCAGTCGTTCGCAGCGGTCAGCCCTAACGGCTTGGGAGCGAACATCGCCGCCAGCTCGACGTTTCCCGTCCCGATCCGGAGATAGGAACAATTTTCACACGTGCAGCCGCCTTGCATTGCCGTGGAAACCATGACAGCGGGAAATGCTGCTGCCGGACGATCATCGAGTGCACAAACAATAAACGTTTGAGTGCCGCCACCGCTGGCACCGGTAACGCCGATCCGCGTTGGATCGACATCCGGCAACGATTCCAGAAAATCGAGGGCGCGAATTGAGTTCCAGGCCTGCAATCCCATGACGCTCTGAAGCTGCTGTTCCGCTTGGGGGCTGAACAGTCCCCAACGACTCGGCGAATTCATTTCCGGTCGTTGTTTGGCGAATCGATGGGCGATGTCGTAACTGATTTGTTGACTGTCCGCGTACCCGATCATGTCGTACACGAAAACAATGCAACCCATTTTGGCCAGGTTTGCACAGCGGGACTGGATTTTGTTTTTTGCGTTCGAGCGAAATGCCTCAGCGCCGCTGGCGAGGTCATTTGCAATGGCGTCGTCGCTCTGCTCACCAAACCGACCTTGAGGAAAATGGCCGTGAGGCGTGGCGATTCCAGGGATTTTTCCGTTGAAGTTTTTTGGTTTGTAGAGATTACCTGTCACGAAAAATCCCGGCACACTTTCGAAGTAGACTTTTTCAATCGTGTAATCACCTTGATCGATTTTCCCATGAACAACCGCGTTTAACGGTGTTCGTTTGGGGTAGGGCCAGAGTCCGAGTGACACGCGGAGGTGCTTTTTCAACATGGATCTGCGCGTTTTCCAGGCATCCAAATCCGTTGGAACCTGGAATGGAAAGTAACCATCCAGGTCGCGCAGTGTGGGGACCGGGTTGCGCTCATCAGGGTCTTGCCCTTTCACGTCCGGGACGCAGGTAGCAAACGCCAGAATCAAGGTGAGGATCCACGAAGCGTTGAGAAATTTGAGTATCGCCATAGTAGTTCTCGTTTGCCAATTACGTGTTGTTCGAGTTCGAATTGTAACGTGATTGGGTGCACCTTGCACAAGTGTTTCTTCCGGTCGTTGATTTATCCCGGATTTGATTGACCTCGCAGGCAGTCTCTTGACAGGACGATGGTGGTCGAGAGAACCTGCCAGCCGAGCAGAACGGCCAGACAGGGTCCGGGGTCGGTTGAATCGTCGTGAGACCCATAAAGTGCATTATTGATTCGGTTGGTCGCCAGCATTGATAGCCTGCGTTTGCACCACTGAGAAGTTTGGTGCGACGGCTTGCGAATCCCTGGTGTTCCGCCCAGGTGGAACTGCCTGCCTGGTTTCGAATCAGCCTGACGCAAGTGCCGGTTTAATGGGACGTCCGCGTCGCTTCGCGACTCGGTTGAATAGGCATTCCCAAGGTTTCACGGTACGATGACCGTTTCCTGTCAGACTGAAAAACGGAGAGTCGAATGCCGATCCTGGGTGCCCACATGTCGATTGCCGGCGGTTATTATAAAGCTGTCATTGCTGCCCGCCGCGCGGGCTGTGATTGTGTCCAGATCTTTACCAAAAATAACAACCAGTGGCGTGCCAAGGCGTTGACAAACGAGGACACGACCCGATTCCGCGATGCGATGGTCGAGCAAGGAATCTCACATCCGCTTTCGCATGCATCGTACCTGATCAATCTTGCCAGCCCCCAGGAGGAATTGCGAACGAAGAGCGTCAATGCAATGGTCGTTGAATTGGAGCGGGCCAGTGCGTTAGGGATACCCTATGTTGTTTTTCATCCGGGGTCATTCACGACCAGTACCGAAGAAGAAGGACTCGATGCGATTGTGGGCTCGTTGAATATTATCCACAAAAACACAAGTTCGTTGGATTCAATACCGCTGCTCGAAAACACGGCCGGGCAGGGAAGCAATCTTGGTTGGAGGTTTGAACACTTGGCACACATTATTGATCAGGTGAAGCACCCCGATCGTGTGGGCGTTTGTATTGATACGTGCCATACATTCGCGGCCGGCCATCCGTTGGGTACTCCCCAGGAATACAAATCCACCCTCAAAGAGATGGACAAGTCGTTCGGGTTGAACAAGATCAAGGCGTTTCATCTCAATGACAGTAAGCAGGAGCTCGGTTCACGGAAGGACCGTCATGAGCACATCGGCGAAGGAAAAATGGGGCTTGAACCGTTTCGGTTGTTGCTCAACGACAAACGGTTCGCAAAAACTCCGATGTACCTGGAAACGGAAAAGGGCGATCGAGATGGTGAAGACATGGATGAAATGAATCTAAGGACATTGCGCAGGCTGATCGGATAGGGGAGTTGTTCGACGATCACGATTGTCACGCGATCTTGCCATTTTCGTTGGCTGCCTCGACGGCGTTGGCCGTGTTTTGAAGAAGCACCAGGTACCAGCCTGGCCTACCGTCTGACTTTTACGTCGTAATGGGTATGGTTGGAGATAAACCAGTTTTGCCAGGCCAGGGCGTCGAACCCGAAATCCTGTTTTGAGATTTTCTTGAGTGCGTTAACGACTTCGGGATTGGGGATATCCCGCATGACTGGTTTCGTATCGCCCCCCAGCGAAAGACCGTTGACGTTCCCGTCGGTTCCGACGCCGGTTTGAATGCGACCCGCCTGTCCCGCCGGCTTGACCAGATGCGTCGTTACCAGGGCATTGACAAGTGCGAGCGTTGAACCTGCATCGCCCAGTTCTCCGATCCCGAATGCAGCGCGTCGTACGTAGACATTGGATTCGGACGCCAGGTAAGTTGCCAGGACTGCGACGGCGGTTGGCTTGTTGAAATGGTCCTGTGAAAGCAGCGCCAATGCCCGGTCTCGGTTGTCGGCGACCTGGTCTTCGATCGCAAACACACATAAGGCGTTTAACGCAACCTGGGTTGGCACGCGACCGATCGCTTCAATAAAGAGCGCTCGAATCGCTGGGCTTTTTTCCTCTCGAGCCGCATTGAAAATGATGGGAACGGCAGTGGCATCGCAGATCCTGAATAAATCGGCACGGAGCGCCGCGACATTGGGATTGGGCTTGCTGGCCTCCTTTGACCAAACCCGGAAAGCTGCTTTGCGATCCCCTTCGGCGGATTCAACCAGGTCGTGTCGTCGATCCACATCACGCTGTTTCATCGGAGCCCAACTGGTTCCCCGCCTTTCGTATCCAAGAGATTGATGATACCGCTCCTCCGGTACCCAACGGTCCTGCTCACGGAGGTACTGGTAACCCAGTTTTCTTTTTGCAATGTCGTCATTGGGGTCCAGTTCCATGATCCGTTCCAGATGGAACTGTCTTTGATCCTTGAACCGGACACTGCCGCTGGGCTGGTTTCCACACCATTCGTAAAGTTCCCAATGTGCGTCGGGCGTGTCTTCCAGCCTTGAAATGTGCTGATTGTATTCCCTGTCGATCTCATCGATTTTCCGTACTCTATTTCGAAACACCATTCTGGCGAGATCAAGTTTGAGGAGTCCACCATCATCGGTTTGAAAAATGATGTATTTTCTTCCTTCGTCATCCACGCCTTCTGATTGGACGGTACCAAAGAGTTGTGAACCGGATCTCAGAACCACGCTGTCTTTGACCATTAACGCGTCGCGGTCGAACGCGTCTTTCTGGGCGAGTGTCGAGCTGACGCAGGAAAACGACAAAACCAGACCGAACCAAACAGTGCGAAAACCAAAATTAAGACGGTTCATGTTCTGTGTTTTCCTGGAATGGACGCTCCGATATTTATTCGCTTCGTCGGCTGCCTGAGTCGACGCATCCTCCGGCGTTGAACGACGACTTTGCTGTTTCGCCAACCCAGTGCAACCTTGCTCTATTTTGGCCAACCGGCACAAATTCGCCAATAACCCGATCCGTCGCCGAAGGCGTTGTGCGATCCTTTTGCAATCTTCATGCCTTTCGCCTATTATCGACACAACATGTTTGCCTTGGCAAATTGTCTTGGGAAAAATGGTTAAATGCAGCTTCAAGCCGGAATAAACCAACCCGACAGGCTGAAGAACCGGGTTCAATGGTAACGATTCGGCGGCATCGTATTCTGTTTTCGAAACAAGGACACTTGAGCGAAGTATGGCAAAAATCAGCATGTCTCAAATGGCCAAACTGTTCCATCGCCTCGCGACCAGTTATACCGCGGGAATCGATCTTCGGTCGGCCTACCAACATGAGGCACAAACCGGCAGCCCGGCTTATCGCACGAAGGCCCAGCAGATTTACAAACAGCTTGGTGGCGGGCAACCGTTGGCCGAGGCGATGGCGAACACCAACGGGTATTTTCCGGAACTCGCGATTTCTGTTGTCAAAGCAGGCGAACGCGGCGGCCGCCTCGAGGAATCCTTTGCGCGGTTGAGCAAACACTATGGTGATCTGGTTGCGTTTCGAAACAAGTTTCTGGCCGCGATCGCCTGGCCTGCGTTTGAGTTGTTCGCGGCGATCATGATTGTCGGTGGGTTAATGGTAATCTGCGATTCAATCTTTGAAACAATGGAGATGGAGAAATTTGACTGGTTCTTGATGGGCAGCACGACGGGAAACGTGATTGCCTATTTCGTTCTGGTTTTCTTGGTCTTTGCCGGAGTCGCGACCATCGTGATGGGAACAGCCAGGGGATGGTTTGGCACGTTGCCCATTCGGATCGCGATGAAGATTCCGTTGATTGGCAAGACGATCGAGTGTCTCGCATTGTCACGATTCGCGTGGACGATGTCCGTAGCCGAAAACGCTGGAATGAACGCGATTGAAACAGCCCAATTGGCCCTTCGATCAACCGAGAATTTTTATTACACGACCCTGGAGCCGGCTGTTTCCCGCAGTCTCCAGCAAGGCCATCCTTTTTATGAAACGTTTAAGGCAACAAAGGCGTTTCCCGAAGACTTGCTGATTTATATCGAAAATGGAGAAAGGGCAGGGGAGCTGTCGGAGTCGATGGATCGGGCCTCGGACGAGCTGCAAGCCCGCGCGGAATTGAATCTGAAGGCGATCGGTACCATTGGGTTCGTATTGATGATTTTGTTCGTCGCTGCGGTCGTGTTGGTCATACTGGTGTTCGCCGTACAGCAGTATGTCAATATGCTCAATAGCTTGATGTAGGCAGGTTTGACTTGGTTACGCCTCGCCGAGCTCGCCCGCTGCAAACTTTTCCAGCCATGAATCCAGATCGGGGTGCTCCAGGTGCGCGGTAACGTTCGCCTGAAACTTCGAAGCAATGGCGAGCAACCGTTCATCGTCGTTCAAATGTCCGCTCAAAATTACTGGCCTGGGTGATTTGGCTCCATCCCGTTCCCGGTAGCCAATGGGCATCACAACGGACGGATGTCCCGTGAAATTCGTTTGTACGAGATCGTTCATATTGACGAACACATCAACGCCGGCAATGGCATTCTCGAACTCCTTGATCAGCAATGACCGTGATCGCTGGACTCTGACATAATCAACCGCCGAAATATATTGTGCGGCACGAAAACTCTCGTCCCAGGTGTTGAACCCTTCGGTATGATCAGCCCGCAGCAGATCGTCAAATACGGTGGCTGCTTCCACGTCGATGATGGAAAATAGTGCCGAGAATGGCAGGCCTTTGGGTAGTTCGATTTCGACCAACTCGCAGCCGAGATCCTTCAGGATTGCCAGTTCTTCGCGGTCCTCGTCGTTTTGACGCGCACTTTTCGCGTATCCGACTTTCAAGTGATCCAGTTTTTTGGTCGAGGGCCAATTGAATTCGAAATTGCCGGCCGTGAAGTCTTTTCCGTCCGCCCCATGGATCGCATCGAATACCAGGGCGCAGTCTTCGATCGAGCGACAAATCGGGCCGATCTTGTCGAGCGACCAGGACAGCGGCATACACCCATCGCGGCTGATGCGCCCGAATGTCGGACGCAACGCGGATGCACCGCAGCGAGTGGACGGCGAGATAATACTGCCAAGTGTTTCCGAGCCCAGAGTAAAACCAACCAGACCCGACACCACCGAACACGCCGAACCAGCCGATGATCCGCTCGACCCAATTTTTGGATTCCACGGGCATCGAGTCATTCCTCCAAACCACTGGTCGCCTTGAGCCAAGGCTCCAAGCGAGAGTTTGGCCACCAACACTGCACCCGCCGATTCCAATCGTTCCGCCACGGTGGCGGTCGTGTCGAGTTCCCGATCTTTGTAATAGGGAATTCCCCAACTGGTCGGATATCCCTTGATCGCAATCAGGTCCTTGGCTCCCCACGGAATCCCGTGCAGAGGTCCCCGGTACCTGCCAGCCGCAATTTCCCGGTCCGCTCTCGCCGCCTGTTCGAGAGCCAGTTCTTCGGTCAACGTTACGACGCATCGCAACATCGGTGAATATTTTTTTAGTCGTTTGAGGTAGATTTTCGTCAAGTCGACGCTGGAGATCTTTTGAGTTCGAACCAACCAGGATAATCGGTGGACTGGCAGATAAGCGATCTCTTCTTCTGTTTCCGGCAAGAGAACAACCAGTGCCTCGGTCGGCTCGGCGTTCCTGGTAACCGTTTCCAATCGCCTGAACTGTGATGTCGGTGCGAATTGGGTCGCCATCGGGACATCGTACGTTAGCCTGACCTTGCGAAGCTCTGCCATCGCAGATCCGGTCCGGCGTACGTTTTTCAGAATCTCTTCGCGCTGCGGCTCCGTCAACTCCAGGCCCGTAATCCATTCGGCTTGCTTAATTGAATCCACGCTGATTTCTTCCGCCGCGGCCAGCAAAGCAGCTGCGGAACGGTGAAACAAAGCAGTACCAATTCCGGTGGCTGCGAGGGACCTGAGCAAATTTCGACGGTCTAACATTCGTGTTACCAACAGTTCGCATTTGGAAAAGGGTATATTATGATCAAAATTCGGACGTTAGCCACAGTTTTCACCTACTGAGATACGCGCACAATTCGTAAGCTCAGTTTGCTGGCTTTTAAGTCAGGGCGACATGAACTCGAAACTCACCAGTGTTCCGTCCGTTTCCGGACAGACCGTCATCTGGTGACTTTGATTCTACTCAAGACTGTTCCCACGCACCCCAACCAGAGGTACTCGACCAGACCGGAGGCTGAGAGGACGGGGGGGCTAAAAACCTCGGCTTTCTTGAAAAACCAACTTGACCTTCAAGAGTATTCTCGAATTCCAGGAATACGCAGGGCTATCTTCATTCATTTCAGGCGAATCCAAATTACTCGCCAAGAGTTGAATTCGCCTTCCCGGCCAACGTCACCGTCCAAGCCGCCATTCCAGTGTCAGAAGATGCAATTGGAATCCAGTTAAATCGGGGAAGTTCAAATTCAACAGGCAACGGATGCGTGCCAACGGCAGACATTCCAGGATCCACAACGCGACCGCGAATGGTCGTGAGACATTCAATTTCGAAAACTGGATTCCCAAAACGCAGTAAGTGGCAACAATCATGAAGAACCCGGCTCCACGTCCGTGATCGGATAGATCGACAAGAAACTCGCCGGAAAACATGATGTCGCGTACGGAATTCAAGCCGGTCAGTGTAAGCAACGCTGCAGAGTTCAATCCAAATCATCCGTTGGCGATCCAGCCAAAACCAGGGTGGAGACAGCGATGGGCACGATGCCCGTCGGCGTTCGCTGGACGAAAGGGAAAGCGTGCGGTTCGGCAAGGTCCCAAGCGGTGGTAATGTCGATTGAACTCAACGTGGTTTCGAAGTTTGTAAAACTCCGTCGAATCACTTCGCCAAGAGAAAAGTCTGCAAATGGAGGTACATGATGGCGTTAAGAAGCCAGGTTGTTCACGTCCAGGTGAATCGGAGGACACCTGCTAAACCGGCAGAACGGAACGAAAAAAGTACGAGTTCGCCTCCTTCATGCACCCCAAGTTTCGGTTGAGAACGACTCTCCCTGCAAAGCAGATTTCGGTTTTTCGGTCGCCTTCCTCCATGGGTGACGAATTTGGACAATCCGGCGTACAAACAGGTCGCCGGATACGCCTCCACAGAAAACAGTGTGCCTGGCTCGTCATCAAATATCGACTCGGCGCAGGACTGAAATCTTGGCCGATCGCAAAGCTTCGACCGAGTCCTGCCGGTTGATGACCCTGTCTCGTCCGACGACTCAACTTACCAACCTGGCAACTTCAAATGCAAAAGATCAGGACAGTACCTCGATCAAATCAACCAGGGAATGAACGAATGGAACTTTGTTCGTTGGAATTTGGTCGGGACTCGGGGAATAGCCGATAACCTGCATGTTTGCCGCCAACCCGGCGTCGATTCCGGCCAAGCTGTCTTCGATGACAACACATCGCGAAACTTCAACGCTCATTTTGCCGGCAGCAAAGAAAAAGAGATCCGGTTCAGGTTTCCAGGAGTTAATGTCATATGCGCTGAACGTCCGATGGGCTTGGAAGTAACGGTCCAGGCCGGTCGTGGTCAGGTTGATTTTTATCTTGTCCTGCGGCGCGTTGGAAGCGACGCAGAATTGACGGGTTATCGCTCCAAGCAACTCGTGTGCGCCTGAAATTGCCCGCACTTCCCGTCGCAAAGCAATCGCCTGGCGCTGCCGAAAGTCGTCACAAAATGACGTCGGCAAACCGGAACCCAATCGCGATTCCAGCTCGGCAACAATACCGGGCATGTCACGGCCAACAAACAGCGGCAGTGCTTCTTCGAAGGCCAAATCCAGGCCGAATTCATTGACAAAATCGACCAGTACGTTGACGGTAATCGGTTCACTGTCAACCAAAGTTCCGTCACAGTCGAAGATGATTGCATCAAAGTCTGGATTGATCATATCCCGGGGAGTTCTCGCTCGCCGCCTCGTCCAATCTCAGGATTGAAAGGAAATGCGGCTCGTGTTTTAAGATTGGCGGTTGGGTCAATACTCGAAGGACAGGGAACCGAGCCTAGCAGATTGCCTCGAGTAATCGAAGGATATGGATCCATTCGGCCCGAGGTTCCCGTTCGGCCTCCAAGAATTAGGCTCAACCGGACTTGCCGGTTACCGGATTCGGCTCACGTTAGCCAAGCTCTATTCGAACTCATCGATCAACGTCTCACGGATCGGATTCCGGGTAGACGCTGACATCAGGCGATTTGCCAATCGCGTGCCATGACGCACCGTTGCCGGGTCAATTTGATTCCACCCAGACGGGTTTGATCAACAACATGACCCGGGACTTGGAAGTTTTCAATCGATTTCCTTTTGACTTTTGGGATCCTGACTGGATGACGCGCTCAAATACGGGATCAATGAACAGGGTGTGGCCTTCTTCGACCAGGGTTGAGAGATGAACCTGTTTGAGCTTTTGTTCCGGAACCTGCAGCGTCACGGAGGTCGCGGTTTTTTCCGAGCCAGCTAAT
Organism: Planctomycetaceae bacterium; assembly: GCA_024642205.1. GTDB lineage: Bacteria > Planctomycetota > Planctomycetia > Pirellulales > Pirellulaceae > Mariniblastus. The sequence continues at coordinate 13,922 of JAHEBQ010000023.1, forward strand.
GGTCCATTTCGTTTGAAATCGGAATAGCCGAATGTTTCCACTGACTCGATTTCCGATAATGCCAGATCGGCGTCGAGTCGAATTTTCCCGTTTTCTCCGGTTGCCCGTAGCATCAACATCGTTCCCTCCTCGATTGGCTGGACAACAGGCTGGTGAGCGATTGCAAACTCGCCTTCCACCCGATTTACGCCAACCACGAACGGTCTTGTTGACGCGTCGGCAATTCCGGCCGTCTGTCCGGGCAGCACGACGAAAGTCGGCGCGACGGTAACGCTGCTTTTTTCGTCTGATTCCAGGGATTCGATCAGTTTTTTTACGCCGGTGTCATCGAGTCGTCCCATGAAGGTCGGGTAGACTTTGGTTCGCGTTTCCGTTGCCACGACAAACGTACCGCCGGTCTGTGATGTCTGATTCTCGTTGGCCGATTCATTCTGGTAGCTCGCAGTCGTCGCGTAAGGAGTCGCTTGGGGAATCTTGTTATTGAAGGAATCGAACGATCCGGGCACCATTAGACTTCGGAATGTCTCGGAGTCTTCTGCCGGAATTCCGAGAAAGTGAATCTCGATCGAGAGGTTTCTTTTTCCGTTCTCAAGGCACAATAAATTCAGCGGAAGTGCCTCAAAAAACTTCTGTGGCGCACTGATTCGATAAATATCCTGTTTGACGATCGAATAGATTGCCTGCGCTCCTACCATCGGTCGAGCGTTTTTGTCATGAAGTGGGACCATCTTCAGGAATGAAACCGTTTCGGCGAACGCTTCGTTGAGCGAACATTTATTGTAGGCCGCATATTTTCGCAATGTCTTTTTCAGGTCAATTTCCTTGGTGACCAGAGCCTGAGACGTCGACGGCGATGCCGGCAAGGGGGACGACAACCAGACACCGTTGACCTGTTGAGCCTGATTCAACTGGTTGATTAACGGTGTCGTCGCGGAAAACCGGGACAGCGGAGAAGGCTCCATCGGACTGGGAGGTACGGTTGTCAGCGTCTGATTTGTTTCTCGAATTTGCCCCAATCCGATATTTGTCTGCAGGCATGTTACTCCCAAAATCAAGGAGAAAAACCAAAACGCGCAACTTGAATCCCTTCTCATCACAGCTCCTCAGTAAGACAAATGGCTACCGGAATTCCTGTTTTTAATGGATGGTCTCAAAATTCACCAAGTCCAATATCGAGGTCACGGCGACTGCGGCGATGCGAAGCCTCGAAACGCCAGGCTTCAGGCCCGTGTCGCGTTTCCTGAAGCCCTTGTGGAAGCCGGGTCAGACGCTGCGATAAATGTTGTTTTGGCGGCAAATAACCGTCTCCGGTTACCGCCTGGACGAAGTCAAATCGAACTTGCGACCGAGGCTCACATCCGATCCACTGAAACGGATTCGGCGGCTCGCCAGCCGGGGTACCAGGGTCTGCCACGATCACGATAAATCCCGAGGTTCTATGGCAAAATTTCGCTCCAAAAGCACTTACGGGAATCAACTTTATCGGGTAAAATCTCCGGGTTCAGTCGCCGCAGCCAGGCGACAACCCCCATTTGGTTTCGCAGTCCGGCCAGCGGTCCCCCACTTGCCGGATTTTTATTTATACCCACACGATCGATGTTCGACTCATTACAAGACGGCCTCAAGGGTGCTTTCAAGTCGCTGCGCGGTAAGGGCAAGCTGACCGAGAGCAATATGCGCGACGGGCTCAAGCTCGTTGAGACGTCGCTCCTTGAGGCAGACGTCAGTATCGACGTGATTCGGGCGTTCATGGATCGCGTCACTGAGCAAGCACTTGGTGAAAAAGTTCTGCTGGCACTCAATCCGTCGGAACAATTGGTCAAGATCGTCTACGAAGAATTGGTCCAACTACTCGGCCCGGTTGGGGACGACCTGCGTTTGGACCAGGAAGTCAACATCATCATGATGTGTGGCTTGCAAGGCTCGGGTAAGACGACGACTTGTGGCAAACTGGCTCGACTGTTGCAGCGGGAAGCAAAAATCACACCGTTGCTTTGTGCTGCCGACCTTCAACGACCGGCTGCGATCGACCAGTTGAGCGTGTTGGGGGAATCATTGGGTGTCCCGGTCTATTTCGACAAAGAAGAAAAAGATCCAATCAAGGTTTGCCGGGCAGCCGTTGCCCAAGCCAGGGCCAACAAAAACCCCGTTGTGATTCTTGACACTGCAGGGCGTCTGGCCATTGACGAAGAGTTGATGGAGCAGTTGAAGTCAATCGACCGCGAAGTCCAACCTCATTACGTTTTTCTGGTCGTTGATGGGATGACCGGACAGGACGCTGTCAAAAGTGCGGGCGCCTTCCACGAAGCGCTCGAACTCAACGGCGTGGTCATGACGAAACTCGACGGTGACGCGCGCGGCGGTGCGTTGTTGTCGGTCAAACATGTCACCGGGGTTCCGATCCGGTTTCTGGGAACCGGCGAGCACCTCGAAGATATCGAGATCTTTCGACCCGACGGAATGGCCAGCCGAATTCTCGGCATGGGCGACATGGTTGCGTTGGCACAGCAGGCTCAAAATCTGGTTGATGAAGACGAGCAACGGCGGATGCAGGAGGCCCTTGAAAAGGGCCAGTTTACGCTTGATGATTTTCGAAATCACATGCAGAAAATGGCCAAACCAGGCCTGATGCAGAAAATGATGGGGTTGCTTCCCGGCATGCCCAACATGAGCGAAATCAACGAGATGATGAACCAGGGCGATACTTCCAAGCAAATCAAGCAAATGGTCGGCATCATCGACAGTATGACGCCTGTCGAACGCCGGAATCCCAAAATCATTGATCCCAGTCGCCGACAACGAATCGCCGTTGGTTCCGGCGTACAACCCAAACAGGTCAGTGAGTTAATCAAACAATATGATACGATGAAGCCGATGCTGACCGGGATGGCCGGCATGGGGGTTGGTGATCGAATGAAGCAGATGCAGGATCTGCAATCGCAAATGATGGATCCATCCCGCGGAATGCCGAAAACCAAAAAGCACACCGGTAAACGACTGACACCCAAAGAAAAAAAGCAACAGGCCAAAGAGCGCGAGAAGCGATTGCGGCAACTACGGCGGGAAAAAAAGAACAAATAATCGCGACTCGAATCCAGGACGGGATGCGTCGTGCGTTGTCCGGTATTCGAAATGGCGACACCGGATTCGATCCCGATGGCCATGATTTACATTGCACGACAAAGGATCATTCATCCCGTTTGATCCAAGATTGTATTTTGAAGTAGTAACAGAGACCGCGCGATCGGTTATCGTGACAGATCGGCAATAACCAGAACGGTTCATCTTCCCAGCGAAGAGGCCACTGATCTTGACGGACAAATTCTGAGTTGGCATCTCAAGTCCGGGATGCCATCCTGGTTTTTCCAATCAAGACAATGGTCAGGACTAATGTTTAATCACTTGATTGAAGAAAGAGGAAAAAGTGGCAGTAAAAATTCGTTTGAAAAAATTGGGTCGTGCTCATCGGCCTTTCTTTCGTGTTTGTGCGATGGACCAGCGATCGCCGCGTGATGGTCGCGTCATCGAACAGCTTGGCACGTACGACCCGATGGTTCCTGATACCGACGCCCGGGCCATCCTCAATGGGGAGCGGATCAAGTATTGGTTAAGCGTTGGTGCACAGCCGACTCCCAAGGTTGCGACCTTGATCAAGAAATACGGCGTCGAAGGAACTCACCTTGAGGCGCAGGCCACCGCAATTGCGAAACTATCCGGTCGTCGGGCAGTCGCCATTGAATCGGCGCGCGCTGCAGCAGCCAAAGTCGAAATGCCGAAGGCCGAGCCGGAACCGAAGCCTGAGGATGTGGCTGTGGAAGCGACGGCCGAAGGCGAAACTCCGGAGGCTCCTGCGGAGCAAGCTGCCACCGAAGCGGTTGCCGAACCGGCGACTGAAGAAAAGGCCGAGTAAATACTCATGCGTTTTGACATACTCACTTTGTTCCCGGAGATGTTTCCGGGATACATGAGCCAGAGTATTTTGAATAAATCCATTGAACGGGGACTGGTTGAAATCCACGTTCACAATATGCGGGACTGGGCGGAAGGTCGACACCATAAAATCGACGATACGCCCTTCGGTGGCGGACCGGGAATGATCTTGATGGTCGAGCCGGTGGTCAACTGTGTCCGCGATGTGCAGGCGATGGCTTCCCAACCGGGAACGGTCATCGTGACGACGCCTCAAGGCCAACGGTTGAACCAACCGATGGTCGAGGAGTTGGCGGTCAACCAACGAATGATTTTACTGTGTGGGCGGTATGAAGGGTTCGATCAACGTGTGATCGACGTGCTTCGTCCGCTTGAGGTTTCGATCGGAGACTACATCCTCAACGGCGGCGAAGTCGCTTCGATGGTGTTGGTCGACAGCCTTGTCCGCATGGTGCCGGGTGTACTGGGCGATGAGCAAAGTAGCTGGGATGACTCGTTTTCACGAGGAAACCGGTTACTCGAGTATCCTCAATACACGCGACCGCGGGATTTCGAGGGCCACCAGGTCCCTGAAATCCTCCTTAGTGGCAATCATGGTGAAATTGAGCGTTGGCGCAAAGCCAAAAGTTTGGAGAATACAAGGGATAAACGTAGCGATCTGTTGGATGAATGATTCCAATCGATCCACTTGGTCAGAGATTACAAAACAACATTCGAACGCGTCAATCGAACGCGAAATACCAGAGGATAAAAAGATGTCTCACAAAATCATGGAACTTGTCGAAAAAGACAGTTTGAAGTCGGAAACACCCGAATTCGAAATCGGCGATACCGTTGACGTTCATTGCAAGATCCTGGAAGGGCAAAAGTCCCGTACCCAGGTCTTCACGGGAACCGTCATCGGCCGCAGCGGAACGGGTATCCGCGAAATGTTCATCGTCCGACGAATCGTCGCCGGCCAAGGGGTCGAACGGAAGTTTCCGGTTCACTCACCCCGAATCGAGAAAATCGAAGTCAAGCGGTCTTCGATTGTCAAACGAGCCAAACTCTATTACCTTCGTGACCGCGTGGGTAAAGCCGTTCGTTTGAAAGAACGTCGCAAGTAATCCGATATCCAACGATTGTCATCAAGGCCAGGCGAGGAAATTGCCTGGCTTTTTTCATGCGCCCTGCTGTTCGAAATCGAAATCGGCAGCAGCTATCGGCATGGGGAAGCCAACATACCAACGTGACAGGCACTCAATCGGTCGGACGTGTATTTAAAGCGGCCATTCACTCCCGCGAATGATCGCTATTTTATGGAGTAGAACGCCAACTGATTTCTCCATTTCGATCCCCCAGCGGATTACGAAGTGGTGACGGAATATGGCGTTGGTCGCGAGTTTGGGTCGGAAATAGATCGGTACCTGTCCTGGTAGATGGCTTGCGAGAGGATGGGCGCAACAACCCCGGGATTTGTACTTACTTGACCATCGTGAGACCCTGCGGAAGAGACTCGCCGAAGACCTGGGCCTGTTCCTCGGCGTCGAACAGGCCTGACTCGTGTACCAGATCAATCAGATGCTGGGCGGCGTCTTGAGTCGACAACCAATCGATAACCCTGGCTCGGAGGATGTCGTCGATGTCTCGGTAGCGATCGTCCGTCCGGCGGGCCATCTGGACGACGGCCAAATGTTCAATGGGTGTACTTTTTGATTGAGAGAGGATTTTCGTGATCCAGTCAGCCGTCTGCCCGGCGTGAACGACGGTGTTGAGCGGCCCGTACAACGGCGTTCGCTGACCGAGTCGTCCCAAAGCCCAGACCATCGCGTTGCGGGCGTTCTGCAACTTGGGTTTGTCTTTGAAATTGACAATCATGTTACCGAGTTCGATCTTCTGGGCTTCGGACAGGAGTTCCAGTGAACCAAGCAATCGCCATGCCTCAACCGATTCTTCGGGACGAATCGGAACCGCGCCCCCTTTGACGGGGCGACCGGTCATTTGCTTTTCGAGCGCTTTAAGCGAAGACATCAGCGGTTCCGCCAACGCCGATTGTTGTCCCCGGGAAAGGCCACCGCTGATTCTCCGCCAGAGGATCATTGAATCGTTCTGGATGTTGGCTGATCCATGGACGAGCTTACCCCGTAACGCTCGCCAGGTTTCGGTGACCCGCCAGTCGTCCAGAGCGACACCATAGCCCGGTCGAAGTGAGTAGCCCAACAGGTTAAGCCATCGGGACTCGTGTTTGGCACTTTTGCGGCGGCCCGAATCGGACGTTGCGGCGGATTCAAACGCCATCAGCGAATCCCAGATCCGGCGGAGGAATGTCATTGGCCATTGGTCTTTTTGCAGCTCCAGCACATCGGTTATCTGTTTGACCAAATCCCTGGGATCGACAGCGTCGTTCGAGTCTGCCGGCCGCGGATCAAATACACCGGCGATGCACTGTTCGCATGCCTCCCAGGTCAATTCGTCAATAAAACCTTGCGATTCGCCGATCGCCTGATAAGCGTCCATGTCGGTTTGGGTGGTCGAACGAATGTCGAACTGAAGTTTCCAGCTCCGATCAGTGCCCTGTTCGTGACAAGCCAGGTCAATCGTGCCGATTTCGGTCAGTCCAATTTGCAACTCAACCAGGACGTCAGCTTTTTCATTTCGGCTTTTGGCGCGCAACACGGTCCGAATCGGTGGTAGAGCCGTCATTTGTTCTGGATCGACCGCCACGATCTGACCCGGTTGATCAGCCAAACGAACACTTGACACAAAAATCGAGAACTCAACTGGTTGGGAAATCGTCAACAGGAACGTGCGATCCCGGAGAGTAAATGTTTGCCCCGGTTCGGCATTTCCCGGCATGATGCAAATCGTTTGATTGTCGCCGATTCCGATGTAATAGCTGCGCGCGAGCGAAGCGGCGATTCGAACCCCCAGATCACGGCGAACGACACCGTAATAGGCCGCCCCGCGCGCGACGGCCAGATCGAGTCGGTCGTTTTCCAACACCAACGGAGACCAATCTGGCTCCGCAACTGTCCGAAACCAGTTCGAGATTCGATCGATCACGGTTTGTCGTAGGACCGGTGAAGCGAAGAACCCGCCGTTGAACAGGACAACGTCCGGTCGGGCCAGCATCATCGCAGATTCCGTGTCAACCAATGGCTCGCCGGTTTCGGCGGGCACGTGACCGGCATTGGCGTGAGTCGCCAGGAAGTCCGCCAGGTACCGGGTGATTGCCGGGTCACTGGCGTACGGTAGACCAAACTCCTGAAATCCACTCGCATGGCGACTCGGTTTTTCGTCGAAGCGAACATCCGGGAGGAAACCTTTGACGATGAGATTCCGAACTTCATCGCGACTGATTTCTGTTTGCAGGTTTCCGCCCATCAGTTTGGAGCCTCGAACTGGAAGCCGGATCGTCATTTGATCCACACCCCCGTCCGAAAGCATTTGCTCTTTAACTTTTCTGCTGGTCCCGACCAGGACGTCCCAATGAAATGCTTCCAGTTTCCCTCCACCGGTCAGTTTTTGCTCCAGGTACCTGGCAACCGCGAGGTCAAGATTGTCGCCACCCAGGATCAAGTGATTACCAACGGCCACGCGATGAAATTGAATCGTCTGACCGCCGGCCGCATTGTTTTGAGCGTCGGTCCCGCCGGTTGCCCTTTTTTCGCGACTCACGTCAGTCGCGCATTCGACCCCGCTTTTGCGAACGCGAATCAGTGTAAAATCGGTCGTGCCCCCACCGATATCGCAAACCAGTATTTTTTGTCCGATCTCAACTCGCGACTCCCAATCAGAATCATGTTTGTAGACCCACGCGTAAAAAGCGGCTTGAGGTTCTTCAATCAAAACGACTCGGGAAAGCCCGGCCAGTGCAGCTGCTTCGACGGTCAGTTCGCGGGCGATCTCGTCGAAGGAAGCCGGCAACGTGAGCACAATGTCCTGCTCGGCGAGCCGATGGTCGGGGAACTGTTGGTCCCATGCCTGGCGAATATGACGCAAATACTCGCCGCTGACTTCAACGGGTGAAAGCCGGTTGACATCGCTGGCGCCATGCCAGGGTAACAGGGCGGAAGTCCGATCCACTGCCGAATGGCAAAGCCAGGACTTTGCGGAAGCGATCCCGCGCCCCGATGTCTTCGCCGTTTGATCGCGAGCATAGGCTCCAATACACGACCCGGGTGACTTTGTGTGCCATGGCAATCGCAATGATGTATCCGAATTCCGACCGCTCGTTTGTACAGGCTGGTAATAAAATGAGGGCAACGTATCGAGTGATTCGACTTCGCCGGAAGCGACCAGTTGAGGTATCGAAAGCACACGAATTTTCCACGGTTGTTCAACGGAATCGATGTAAGTCACCGCCGAGTTGGTGGTGCCTAAATCAATTCCGACGACATAGCGACTTGGTTGGTGGTCGATCAATGGATCGAAGGATTCAGTTGACATCAAGATTGGGTTTGAAGCATCAGGAAAGAATTTCGGGTGTCACGCCATTAGTCGACATTCGACTGCGCTCGATTCGAACGGCGACCAGGAGGGCCGACCACCAGTGGTCTGTTCCCGGCATGATCTTTGTTTTGCAATCGAGTTGCACGGATCCGGAAAAAGACATTGAATCAAGGCCGATGTCGCCATGGGCAACGACGATCAAGAGTAGGGTACACTAATCTCAGACTTGTTGACTCCTGTCAGGATGAACCGACCAAGGGAATTGATTCATAGGAAATCGTAAGGGAACCGCTTCTATTGCGAGATCCTAGTCGATTTCTCGAACGTTGAATTCGAGCTTCCATTGGCCCGGATGTTTTCCGTCCCCGCCGTGTTCGTCACCGGCCCGAACGCACCAAAGTTCAAACATCCCGAGTTCCGTAATTCTGGAATCGAATGTGACTGGGACGTACGACTCATCGGAACCTTCCAACGCCAGTGTCGCGGTAAGCGAGTCCGTTTCCGTTAACTCTTCGTCGGTCCAATGATCCAGGATCAACCCGGCTGGGTCCTCCTTTCGCGCATTGGATCGAAAGAACCGGAAGTTTACCGGTTGGCCAACCACCAGGCCAATTTCTCCCGAGGGAACATGACTCTCAGTTCCTTCTTCCATCCCGAAAGGGACAACGCACAGTGCTTTGAGTGGGCGGGGGGCACCCGGAATGGCAAGTCCCGCCGTTTCAATACCGACGTAATACGAGTTCGCGGCACCACCGCGGATTCGAAGTCCACCGGAATTTTTGTTCCAGCCGTAGAAACACGCTCCACGTGCAACGGCAAAATCCAAATCGTGAATTCCGGTCAACGGTTGAACCGGTAGGCCGTCATCCTGTTCCGGTGCACCCGACCAGGTGGACAGGACACTGATCATTCGCTGTTGGAAGCCTGTCGCTTTGAAAACACCGCCATTGAACAGAACATGGTCCGGTAGATTGACATCACCGTTGTCGTTTGAACAATGCTTACTCACAAAAGATGCGATGTGCCGCGTGATACCGGGATCGGATTCAAATGGCAGACCGATTTCCTGAAAACCGGACGCTGGCTGTCGTTGGGGCCGATCGCCCAGGTTGCAAAGGGGAAAGAAGCCGTCAAGCAACAGGTTAGCCAGCTCTTTTCGTTGGATTTCTACAGAAACGGTGCCACCAATCAACTTGCTTCCGCGTCCCAAGACCGAAATGGTATGGGTGTTGGGACAGTCAGCCGTCAACAACGTTTCCTTTGCGGCTCGACAGGAGTGCCAAAGCGACACGGATTGCCACGGATTTAATTTCGTACCATTTTCCGCGAAGCGAGCCGCCACCAGATGCGCGGCAGCCAGATCCATGTTGTCGCCGCCGACCAGTAAATGGTCGCCAACGGCGACGCGGCGCAACACCAGTTCACCACCTTCCTCATCCACGGCGATCAATGTCAGGTCGGTCGTGCCGCCACCTACGTCGCAAACCAAAACCGATTGGCCGACGGCCAGTGTCTTGCGCCATTGCTCACCCTGCTGGGCAAGCCAGGCATAGAGTGCTGCTTGAGGTTCTTCCAGCAGCACGAATTCAACCGGTAACCCTGCCGCTACCGCAGCTTCGCGTGTCAACTCCCTCGCAACAGGATCGAACGAAGCGGGGACCGTCAGCACGACTTGCTGGTCCCCGATGAGCGCATCCGGGAATTGGTGATGCCAGGCGGAAACCAGGTGTTCCAAGTATTGCCTGGCTGCTTCCACCGGGGAAATTTTCGCTACTTCGACCGGTGCGTTCCAGGGCAGGATCGGGGCACGCCGATCGACCTTGCTGTGGCAAAGCCAGCTCTTGGAAGCGCCGACGGTTCGATCCGGCACTTCGGCCCCCCGCGCACGCGCGAATTCGCCCGTTGCGTAGCGCCGATCGCTGGCCCACGGCAGGTCAAACGATCCATCCATTGATTCCGCATCGTTCGCAAGATAGGAAAACGACGGTAACGATAGCCTCGACTCAATGGTATGGGGGGCGACGAGCTGCGGGATCTTGAGCAGTTGAATCCGGGGGCCAGTGTCCTTTTGACTTTGGCCAAATTCGCAATAGGCCAAAACGCAGTTTGTCGTTCCCAGGTCAATTCCGATGATGTATTTCAAGTCTGGTTCCATTATTCTGTTCGGCTTGTAATTGACGGATCCGTTACCGTACTACCGCTGGGTGTCGTTAAAATCGAGGGCGCTCGCCTCGGATTCTTGAAGTGGTCGTTTCATCGTCCGAATGTCAAACCTGGACCTCTTCCGATATTGCGTTCCTGTTTTTGCACAGGCGTCTCTAGCTCTCAAGTGCGGGACAGTGTCTGTTGTTGCGCGGGTGAATCGTCTCCCGCAATTTGATACTCGGTGAGGATCAATTAGAATTCCTGCGAGGTCACTAACCGATTTCCAGCTCGACTGGCGCGACAATCATTGTGGCTGAGGACTTGCCAGACCATTGTGGAACATTGCAGCGAGTTGCCTTCCACCCGTGATGAGCCACCATTCCGCGAAATGGAGCTTCGCCGGCGACGTTTCCCGTCAGTCGAAACTCCGTCGGGTCAAACGATGTGGGCGTTTCGAGCTGCGATCCGTCTTTGGCATCGGTCAATGGCACCAGCCCGAACATCCGATCGATCACTTTGCCGGAGTCTCGTAATACATCCCGTGCAGCGGCACCGATCTGGGCGTCAGAATATTCATCCAGTGATTCACTGACAATGTCGAGGAATCGGGCTTCCCGTTGAAGGGCCGCCAAGAGGCTGATCGCGTCGCTGCGAACGGGATCCGGATCAGGCTTCGGGCGAGTCGTGGTTACCTGCAGGTTTGGTTGTTCAATTCTTGGCTGAAGTTCCCCATCCAACATCTTTTGAAACGAATCACTTAGCTCGCGGTCGAAAAGCAGCTTAAAAAAGGCCTGGGTGGCCGCAACAAGTCCCATTGTCTGGCTTTCATTTCATATTCAAAAACGCCTGTTTCAACCCTCATTCTAGTCTTTTTTTTGCAACTGGAAAATGTGGCCTTGGCTCAGGCAATCGTCGCCACTGTGTCCCTACCCTGATTGACAGTCTCCCTGGAACGTGGGGCAAATCCGTCCGAATCCCGGTCATGGTTATGGATGGCTCGCAGTTTTGTTTTGTTTGATTCCATAGTCCAATGGTGTCGAATCGAAACCGGAGGTAATGCGGATTCTGACGTCCCCAGAAACTTCCTACCTGGTAAGAAGGCATTTGTAAACGATCTGTAATCAATTAAACGATTTGTAATCAATCCCATGATCAGCGACAATTCAACCAGACCTCGACTGGATGGAAATTGGTTACACCGGTTGGGATGCGTTGAAGTGGATTCGATGGAATCCTTGTGCGTCACAAGTTTTTCAAACAGGTCGGCCAAAATGTCAAAACAGGAACAGGACACGCAGTTCGATGCCCGCGGCAATTTCAAGCAAGGTTTTTTTGTTTCCAAGGGAAGCGAGTATCAGGTCGGACTGGTGGCGGATTCTCACTTGGGCAAGAAACGCCGCCGAAATGAAGATCACTTTGCCGTTTTTCGCAGAACCCGAACGTGCGAGATGTTGATCAGTAATCTGCCATCGGACGACGTGGCCGATGTCGAAAGCGAAACCTATGGGTTGCTGGTAGCCGATGGAATGGGAGGGGCTGAGTTCGGAGATTTCGCTTCCCAGTTGGCAATCGAGACGATTTTTCAAGCGAGCGGTTTGGCGACAAGCTGGGTCATGAAATTCAAAGACCTGGATTCACAAAGCATTAGAGAAAGGACTGCGGCCTATGTCGATCGAATTCAAGAGGCCTTTCGCCACTACGGTTCTATTGACCTGGACAAAAACCGCATGGGCACCACGCTGACCGCAGCCTACATGATTCCGCCGCATGTCATTATTTCGAACATCGGTGATTCAAGGGCCTACCTGTACAGCAAAGGGATTTTGACCCAGCTTACGCGAGATCAGACACTGGCCCAATCGTTGATCGATGCCGGTGCCGCCAGAGGAGCCGTTAGTGGACTGCATCATGTGCTGGTCAACAGCCTTGGTGGCAGGAAAGATCATGTTGATGCTGACGTACTTCATGTTGAAATGACGTCCGGCGATCGCATTTTGCTGTGTACGGACGGATTAAGTGATATGGTCGATGATGAAAAGATCGCTGCTGCCTTGACGGAGGACAGTTTGCAAACGTCTTGCGACGAGCTGATCGATATGGCTCTTGAAGCCGGCGGACGAGATAATATCACGCTGATAATCGGAGAGATAACTGCAACTTGAAAAATGCGCCAATTGAACACAGGAAAATCATGAGTTCAACTGTTCGGTCGCGATCAGGCGGTTGAATTAACGGGGAGAAAAATCCGACTTCGGTTTGTTACCGCTCCGTCACGCGCGTTATGCGAATAGGTTTTCAACCATGTGGGTAGTTCTGATTGATCGTTTCGCCCGGGCAATACAGTTTCGCGTTTGTCTGGCCGAACAACCGGTTCACCGCAATCGCGTACGTGGGAATCGGTGCCACCCCTCTGGGTTTTTCGCCGCCAAGTGATATTCGCGGCCGGTCTTGAAGTCGATGACATTCCCGTTTCACAGGTGAAATAGAGGTGATTCCATAGTGCAACCGCCGAGGTGGAAAACGTGTAATTTCCTGGTGTCGCGCGTGGCCAATGAACCAGATTACCCGTTGTCGCATTTCGGACCCCAAACGACCGATGTCATTACAAGTGGGCAGTAAATCGTCCACTGCGGTCGGGTCGGAATATTGGAACCGTCATGAGGTTGTCGTCAGTCGATTCCGGCTGGCAATGACCTGGTGTCTTTGTCGGTGTGAGATTATCAATGGCAAAAATTCTGAATGTATAGGCAACGGAGCGGCCGTGGCCATGAGTCAAGTAGATTAACCCGTATGCAAATAATGGCGTCCCATGAAATGGCAAGACAACTGTTCGGGGACGCGAATTTCATGCTCGTTTGTTTCCCGCCGGGTCGACATGTGCTAGAGTAAGTCCGATTGATTCGAACAGGTCGGTTATATTACCGGGATTCCAACCGGCTTGTTGCTCCTGTCAACAGTTGAATTGCTGAACAGGTTTTGCCATTGAAGCTTCAATTATTCACATTTGGATGATTTAAACCTGGCAGTGACAAATCGTTGTCAAGTTGATTCGTGGGGTTTTGATTTTGAAGTCAACCGTCAACTAATGCCTGATAAAAATAGAGCAGCAATGAATTACTTTCTCCTGCGACGGTGCGTTTTCCAATGCTGTTCAATCCTGTTAATGTTGACTTGTATGACCCGATTTTCGCAGGCTCAGTTCATCATAGCGCATCGCGGAGCATCAAATGATGCTCCGGAAAACACCCTGGCGGCGTTTCGTTTGGCATGGACACAGGGCGCCGACGGCATCGAAGGTGATTATTATCTTTCCCGTGACGGGCACGTGGTCTGTATTCATGACGACACGACCAAGCGAACCGCAGGGATTGACTTGAAGGTCGCCGAATCGACGCTGGAGGATCTGAGGAAACTCGATGTGGGCCGCTGGAAAGACAGGCAATTTGCCGGTGAGCGGATTCCGACGTTGCAGGAAGTGGTTGACACGGTCCCGTTGGGCAAACGAATCGTAATCGAACTCAAGACTGGGCCGGAGATTGTTGCTCCGATGCAGGAAGTTCTCCAGGCGTCCAGTCTGAAGCCGTCCCAGGTTCTTGTGATCAGTTTTGATGAAAACACGATTGCTGAATCGAAACGCCTCCGGCCGGACATTCAAGCCCATTGGCTCACGGGATACAAGCCCAAGGATGACGTCGGCCCCTGGACGCCAACCGTCGAGCAAATTGCGGAAACCGTCCGTCGAATCGGTGCCGACGGAGTGGGCAGTCAGGCTCGGCGGAGCGTCCTGAGTGGGGAATTCATCCGGTCACTCAACATGGGAGGCGTCAAGGAATTCCACGTTTGGACCGTCGATGACGCAACAGATGCCCGGTATTATCAGTCGCTTGGAGCGGTCGGCATCACTACCAATCTGCCGGGAGTAATTCGAGCCGAACTGAACCAGAAATTTCCGTGACAACGTTTACGTTAATCGTTAGGCTGGTCTGATTCAAGACTTTCTGGCTCAAACGGTTTCGAGGCGTTGGGAAATCGAAATCGGCATTACGGGCCGGGAATTTGCTTAACCGTTTTCTTTTCACGGATCAAGGGTGATCATGTCGTACATTCTTGCGTTGGACCAAGGCACGACCAGTTCCCGCGCCATTGTCTTTGACAAACACGGCAGTATTGCAGGCGTCGCTCAGCAAGAGTTCAAACAGCACTTTCCTCGACCCGGCTGGGTTGAACATGACGCCATGGAGATTTGGCAAACCCAACTCCGAGTGATGAATGATGTGATCCGGCAAGGGGGATTTGCGCCTCAGGACATCGCTGCCATTGGGATTACGAATCAACGTGAAACTACCGTGGTTTGGGATCGCAAATCGGGACAACCGATTTGCCACGCCATCGTCTGGCAGGATCGTCGCACGGCATCGCGCTGCGACGAACTCAAGTCTGCTGGTCACGCGGACGCGATTCGGCACAAAACAGGGCTCATTCTGGACGCCTATTTTTCCGGTACAAAGGTTCAGTGGATTCTTGACAATGTTGAGGGAGCACGCGACCGCGCACAACGGGGTGAGTTGGCGTTTGGGACAATCGACAGTTGGTTGGTCTGGAATTTGACAGGCGGAAAAGTCCACATCACGGATGTTTCCAATGCCTCGCGTACATTGCTTTACAATATTCATACGGGCGAATGGGACGAAGAGTTAATAACGATGCTGGATGTTCCGGCCGCAATGCTGCCCAGAGTTTGCAGTTCGAGTGAAATTTACGGTCGCACGGCCGGTTCGCAGACTCTCCCCGAAGTGCCGATTGCCGGAATTGCCGGCGACCAACAGGCCGCTCTGTTCGGGCAAATGTGTACTCAACCAGGGATGGTCAAAAACACTTACGGGACAGGCTGTTTCATGTTGATGAATACCGGGAACCAGGCGATTGAGTCAAAAAACAACCTGTTGACGACGGTCGCCTGGAAGATCGGCGACGAAACAGAGTACGCTTTGGAAGGCAGCATTTTTGTTGCCGGTGCTGTTGTGCAATGGTTGCGGGACGGCTTGGGGTTGATCAATTCGTCGGAAGAAGTCGAAGCCCTGGCTGAATCGGTCCCGGATAATGGCGACGTTTATATCGTCCCGGCCTTTGCCGGCTTGGGCGCTCCCCATTGGGATCCGTATGCGAGAGGCTTGATGATCGGGATTACGCGGGGTACCAACAAGGCACATGTTGCCCGGGCGGCGATTGAAGGGATCGCTTTCCAGGTTGCTGATGTTCTCGACGCCATGCAATCGGATTCCGGGATTTCGTTGTCGGAATTGAGAGTCGATGGAGGCGCTTCGGCAAACAATCTACTGATGCAGTTTCAGGCCGATCTGATGGGTGTCCCTGTCATTCGCCCAAGCGTGCTGGAGACAACTGCACTGGGCGTCGCGTACCTGGCCGGACTTGCGGTCGGGTTTTGGAAAGACCTCGATGAAATCTCCCATCAATGGCAGATCGATAGGAAGTTCACACCGAACATTCCGGTCGAGAAAGTTGAAACATTGAAACGCGGTTGGCAAAAAGCACTCGACCGTTCCCGAGGGTGGACGGAAACCTAGGCCGTAATTCCACTCGTTCAATTCGGGGATTTCAAAACCGTCCTTGTTCAAACTCGATCGCTCCAACAGGAAACCTGAAAATGCCACTTGAACCCTACAGTCCAGTGCAGTTGTTTATCGCAGAATTTGTTGGAACGATGCTGCTGATCCTGTTGGGTAATGGCGTTGTCGCCAACGTGGTCTTGAAGAACACCAAAGGAGAAAACGCCGGATGGATCGTGATTGCCTTGGGGTGGGGAATGGCTGTTTTTGTTGCCGTCTTTTGTGTTGCCAATGTGAGCGGTGCTCACATCAATCCAGCCGTCACTCTGGGATTGGCTGTGGCAGGAAAGCTCGAATGGAATTTGGTGCCGATATACGTGATCGCTCAGTTTGGGGGAGCAATATTGGGAGCGTTACTCGTCTGGGTGATGTATGTTGACCATTTTTCGATCACCAAAGATCCCGAGTCGCAGATGGCCGCTTTTTGTACGTCTCCCGCAATTCGTCGACCTCTGGTGAACCTGGTGTCCGAGATCATCGGCACCACAGTTCTGGTTTATGCCGTGCTGCATATCATGTCTCCCGAGGGAGGGCTCGGCTCCCTCGATGCACTCCCTGTGGGCCTGCTGGTTCTGGCAATTGGGCTTTCATTGGGTGGCACGACGGGCTACGCAATCAACCCGGCTCGCGATCTGAGCCCGCGACTCATGCACCAGATACTTCCCATTCCAGGCAAACGGGACAGCGACTGGTCATACGCCTGGATACCGGTCGTCGGCCCGATCATTGGAGGCGCGCTGGCTGCACTTTGCTACTACGCTGTTGGATAACATCTACAGATCTTGAATCTTGGATGGATGACAATCCCAATTGATGATAAATGGACGATTTTCGGCTTGTCAGACTGGATTCAGGTCAACCTGGGCGAGTGTCATGATTTCCCTCTCGTACCGGGAATTGCCTTTGGATAGCACAATTCGAATGTGTCGACATCGATGGCAGAAAAAACTGTCCGGTTTCCGGGTTGGTAACACGATAAGTGGTGGCTGGAATGTTTACTTTCCGACGGTTCTTATTATCCTTGGTGGGTCGAATCCGACAGTTCCGAGTGTCCATTTTATGCGTCATTATACGGGTAATTCATGTCACCTCCAATTCGCTCTTCAAAATACCGGGATCGTTTCACATACAACATTCTAGAGCCCCGACGGGTTCTTGCTTCCGCCGTTGACTTGGTCATTCCGGCGCTACCGGAGTCCAACTATTTTTTGGAGAACGCAAAACAGGAATCGGTTGCCCGCGAATATGTGGCTGCGAACACGGACGTCGCGATACTCGAATCTGGATTCATCGATTTGGAGCTGGTTGAGATTCAACACGGATTGGCCACAACGGTCACGCGGTTTCAACAGACAATTCAGGGTATACCTGTCGTTGATGCGTATGTCACGACGATCCAGGGACCCGATGGAGATTTCCTGCTAATTCATGATCAAAGATTTCGCGGCACGATCGGTGATGCAACGCCACAGCGGCTGATCGATTTTTCGGCTACGGAAAAAGTCGCATTGGAATTTGCCGGCGCGTACTCCACGTTTGCTCCTTCCCGCGGAGAGCTGGTCTGGCTTCCCGGCCAAAACAACGTTGCCGCACAGGTCTGGCAGATGACCGTTTTCGGCGTAACACCGGAAACCCATGGCGATTTTTTGACTTTCGTCGACGTGGAAACTGGAAAGGTCCTGTCCCAGGAGAATCGAATTTCGCATTTGAATGGGACTGGAAAAGTCTTTTTCCCCAATCCGTATCAGACGCAGGGTAGCGGAACGGACTTGACGGACCGCGGAGATGCAAATAACACAGCCCTCAGCAATCAACGGGTCAGCGTAACATTGGAGGGCTTGGACAGTGGAACTGGTTTTTTGAATGGCGAATTCGTCAACCTGTCCTCGCTCAATAGCCCGAATTTGACGGATGTCGATGCGAACGAACCAACTCGAAATTACGATTACACACGCGACGACGACCGATTTGAGCAAGTAGTGATTTATCACACGGTCGATCAAATCAATCGCTATTTTCACTTGTTGGGTTTTGATGACGACGCGGGTGTGGCCAATGGAATTCGGGATTTCGCGACACTGGCAAACGCGCATTGGTACACCAGCGACAATGCGTTTTACTCCACTGGCGACGATGCCATACATTTTGGAGATGGCGGAGTAGACGATGGTGAAGATGGGGATGTCATCGCTCACGAATACGGTCACGCCGTTCAGCACGATCAAAACGCTTCCTGGGGAGGCGGTGAAATGGGCGCCATGGGCGAGGGTTTTGGCGATTACCTCGCAGCCAGTTTTTTTCAGACAGTGGGCGACTCGACCTACCTTTCCAACCATGCCGCAGCCGTCGCTGAATGGGACGCGGTAAGCTACAGCAGCGCTAATCCGCCGAATTTGCGTCGCGTTGATGGAAACAAGGTTTACCCAGTCGATCTGAACGGCGAAGTACATTCGGACGGAGAAATCTGGTCCAGGGCACTTTGGGATATCAACCAGACGGTTGGGTCAGCGGTGGCGGACCGGATTATTCTGGAATCGCATTTTATGCTGCCTGCCAACTCTTCGATGGTTACGGCCGCCGAAATGATCTTGTTGGCAGACCAGAATATCAACTCGGGAGCAAATGCGTCCGTGATTCGTCAAGCGTTCGAGGATCGTGGCATTCTTGAACCACCAGAGACAATTGGAACGGTGACGCTTGACAAGTCCGTATATTCCGTTGGTGATATGATCACGATAACGGTCAAGGATGGAAACGGTCCGGCGACCATTCCGGTGTCGATCACGAGCTCAAATGGTGACTCCGAGTCGTTGACGTTGACCGGAAACTCCGGTGTTTACATCGGCATGTTGACGACGATTGCTGGAACGCCGACCGCCGGTGACAGTCAACTTCAAGCGGCGCTGGGTGACACATTTACCGTCACCTATCAGGATGCGGACGATGGAAATGGAAATGGCGTGACCGCGACGGACACTGGCGTATTTGCCGATGTCACTGAGTACACAGCGAATGATGTTCCCATCAACATTACCGACAACACCACCATCCGTTCGACCATTACGGTCCCCGATTCCGGAAACCTGCTGGACATCGATTTGCAATTGAACATTACCCACACGTGGGATGGCGACCTGACAGGGATTTTAACGGCACCCAATGGTGAGCAGATCACGCTGTTCGCCAGAATTGGCAGCAGTGGTAACGACTATGCTGACACTCTGTTTGACGACGATGCCAGCCAGTCGATCTCCAACGGATCTCCGCCCTATTCCGGAGTTTTCCGGCCGGCGGAGAGTTTTGCGGCACTCGACGGTATTTCGATTACGGGCGACTGGATCCTTTCAATTACCGACAGCGCTAACTTGGACACAGGCAAACTCAACTCTTGGTCCCTGTTTATCACAGTTGAACCGAATCCTTCCATCGGTCCGGTGACCGACGCGAACGGTGCCAACGACCAAGTCGCGGAAAATGCTGCAATTGGTTCAACTGTCGGAATTACGGCCTCGGCGGCTGACCCCGGTGATACCGTGACCTATGAATTGACCGATAATGCTGGCGGACGATTTGAAATCAATACCAATAGCGGCGTCGTTACGGTCGCCGGTATGCTGGACTATGAAACTGCAATCAGCCATTTGATCGACGTCAAAGCAACGAGTTCGGATGGGACTTTTAGTCTGAAGACATTTTCGATCGCGATCTCGAACGTGAACGACGCTGTGATAAGAACGCGACAGCTGTTCTATGACAATTCCAGTTTCGATGGTTCGGACAATTTTGATGCGGTAGCAACTGATAAACAGTTCCTGGTCGAAGGTCAGTCGGCCAAGTTTGAAAACTACTCGTCTTACTGGCTGGGAATCAACGGGTTAGCGCTGGAAGTCAACGACTTGAACACGACTCCAACGCTTGCCAGTATCGGGAACTTCTTTGCATTCAAAGTCGGTAACGATGATACGCCGGGGGATTGGGCGACTGCACCCGCGCCAAGCAGCGTGGTGTTCCAGGAAAATGTCGACATCATTGGAACGGATCGGGTGTTTTTGACCTGGAATGACAATGCCATCGAAAATGAGTGGCTGCAAATAACAGTCCTTTCTGGTGCGGTTTCAGGTCTTGCGGCACCGGACGTATTTTACTTCGGAAGCGTGATTGGCGAGACCGGCAACGACCCGAGTAACGCAATTGTTAACGGTCTGGATTTGGCGTTTACGCGATTCAATCAGACAGGTTTTGGCAGTTCAGACATTGATAACGACTACGATTTCAACCGTGATGGACGAGTGAACGGGATTGACATTGCAATTGCCCGGGCAAATCAATCTGGATTTACGGTGGTCAAGCTGATCACGCCAGGTGCGAACAAGAACAAGGGGATCAGTATCCCAAGCCAGTTCAATTCCGTGTCGGATTCGGCGACCGACAGCAAAGTTGATCAAGCAATCGAATTGGATCAACGCAAACGGCAAAAACAGCTGGTTGAACCAGGCTTGACTACGTCGTTGACTCTCATCGGCAGCCAAGTTGACGACAAGCGACCTCTGGTTACGTTGGCGTCCACGGATCGAGTCGATGATCTTTCTGGCGAACGAACCAAATTGAATTTTTCGTTGGACAACGTGTTTGAAAAATTCGATATTCCGTTGATCTGAAACTATGGGTCGACGGCGGAATAATGCCACCCAAACGTAGCGACGAAATAGGCCTCAAGTCAATCGTCGGCGACGAACGACAAGTCCAACCAATCCACCGACAAGGAACATTGGTGTGGATGGTTCAGGAACGGCGGTGACACGAATGATTCCGTTGGGGGCAATCGTCGTAAGCTGGCTTGTTCCCTGAAGAAAGTTTGTACTGAACGTATCGCCTTCGACAACGATCCCCGACAATCGAAAATCAATTTCGCCGGTTCCAAATCCCGTGGTATTAAAGACGATTGTCCCGATCAAACCGTCGGCTGAGACTAACGAACCTGTTTCGACAGTACTTTGTCGGATCAATTGATTGACGGATGGGTCAGACTGAATGGGGCTTGCCGATGCCCAAATCGTTCCAGTAATCAAATCGATTGAACTGATAACAGGTGTCGTATCCGTACCGCCAAGAACGCTCCCGCCGTCGCCGACTTGGACATCCAATTCCATGAAGTCCGAACCACCATCGGCGACAATTCCTGTGGCAAACAAGTGAACGACCTGATTCGCCGTTTCCGCCTGGAGATCAATATACAGTGTGCCGCCTTCATTGGTTCCGTAATTGATCGTGATATCAGCCATCGCTTGATTTGCGAAAACGGCCAGACCAATAAGCACCAAGAAAGAAAGCAAGAAAAGTCGACGTTGCATTGTTGATCTCGTGTACAAATCATGTTGAAGTTCAAAGTTCAAGACTGCTGAGCCTATAATAATTGCCTTTTACCCGAATTGCGATCGGATTATCCGGTTTGAACCACTAAAATCGGGCGCAAATACGATGGTGGGCTCTCGAACCTCTCCCATACGTTGGGCCAACAGATGAAGTAGATGAAATTGAGCCACGTCGTCTTCCGCTCCCCGGACTGAAATTGTCGCGGATTTTGGCCGATTTTCGCTTTCCGCTGGTCCCAGTGGATTAGTCCAAAAGGGTCGAAGCTGGATGTTTCGGAACCACACTTGCCGGGCTTCGGTTGGGAGGGCCATGTTTCCAAAGGAGAGTTTCGGGTTTGCATCGCATGCCAGAATCGGCTTGGCTGCGATGCTTTCCGGGGCCAACTGAGGATTCTGATACCGAAGCAGTTTTTTCCTCCACCGCGATCTCTGATGTTGTCGTGATCCGGGGATCAAACACGATTCGTGATATTGGCAGACACCATGAAAGTCGAATTTCAAACCCTGGGCGAAACCGAATCGGGAACCATTTCGAAAACCGTGTCAGCCAGAATCCGATTCGAATCACAGAGTGGAATCCATTGTCGGGCACAATTCAGGTCCAATCCAAGTAAAAACGTAGACTGAACGAAAGCAATCCGCGATGCTGACGCGTAAGTCCCGACCCGACGATCGTTTGGGATCAGAATCCAGTCGTTGTTCACGTCCTATTTTATTATTTTTCTGGAACCAATCAGCAAAACTCAGTACTTTCCTTACAATGGAAAAATGTCTGATGGAAATGAAGCGGAAAAACTTGGAGGCAATCGTCAGTTTGCCACAACTCACTGGAGTATCGTACGGGCGGTCAACCACGAGAATTCCGGCGCGGCGTCGAATGCGCTGCAAGAGTTGTGTCAGATATATTGGTATCCTTTGTATACCTATGTGCGGCGACAAGGCTATGATGCAGATTCTGCGGCGGACTTGACCCAGGCTTTTTTCGCCGATTTACTCCAGCGCGAAGATCTCAAGAAGGTCGATCCCGAGCTTGGCAAGTTCCGGTCTTTTCTGTTAACCGCCCTGAAACACTTTCTGATCAATCAGTGGGACAAAGCGAAAACCCGGAAACGTGGTGGTGGCAAACCGGTTTTATCGTTGGATTTCCGTGCCGCAGACGATCGATATCGGCTGGAGCCGTCGCACAACCAAACTCCGGATTTGATTTACCAGAGACAATGGGCCAGAACTCTTCTCAGTCGGGTTCAGATGGATTTAAGAGCGGAATTTGCCAAGCGTGGGAAAGCCCATCGATTCGATAAACTTCAGCATTTTCTTGCTGGGAAAAATGACGAAGAAACGCTTGCAATGGCCGCCAACGAACTCGAAATGACAGAGGTTGCCGTCAAAGTCGCACTCCATCGAATGCGCCAAAGGTTTGGCGAGATTCTGAGGGCTGAAATCGAGCAAACGGTATCAACACCGGAAGAAGTCGACGCGGAAATTCAACAGTTATTCGATGTTTTGAGGAAATAGTCAAAAATTCCTGCCGATAAGTGTAACCATTCTGTCAAGATGCTTCTGTTGTGGTTGACGATTCCTCCAACCGTTCAACACGAAGTCAACACGATGATTTTTCGAACAGCTGTCAATCCGAACCTGAATTGCCCGGAATGTGGCGCAGATCTTTCGGACAGTGCTCCCGGGACGCCTTGCTCCGCGTGTCTTCTGCAATTGGGAATGAAAACCTGGGAGCAACGGGCGGGCGTGGGTAGCCTAGCAATGCAGCCTACCGCGGCACCGGTCGGCGTATCAGGCGGTGACATTCCTGTTGCCGAAGATCTCGCTGCAAAATTCCCCCAGTTGGAGATTCTGCATTTGGTCGGCAGCGGAGGAATGGGCGACGTGTACTGCGCGCGTCAAAAAAGCCTGAATCGACTGGTGGCATTGAAGATCATTCGCCCGGAATCCCGGGAGCAGTTGGATTTTGCAGAACGGTTTATTCGCGAAGCGCGCGCCCTGGCACATCTGAGCCATCCCAACATTGTAACCGTGCACGACTTTGGACAGACTGACGACGTCTACTATTTCGTGATGGAATATGTCGATGGAATCAACCTCCGACAGATGTTACGGGCTGGAAAACTGAATCCAAGCCAAGCGCTTGAAATCGTTCCGGCCGTTTGCGACGCGCTTCAATACGCCCACGACAAAGGGGTCGTTCATCGGGACATCAAACCCGAGAACATCTTGGTGGATACCGATGGCAAAGTAAAAATTGCCGATTTCGGTTTGGCAAAACTCCTGGACAAAAAAACGGCGAATCCAGGATTGACCCAGGCGCATCAAGTCATGGGTACGATGCACTACATGGCTCCCGAACAGTTCGAACGACCACTCGACGTAGATCATCGCGCCGACATTTATTCCCTGGGAGTGGTGATTTATGAATTGCTGACAGGAGAACTGCCACTGGGGCGATTTGCCGCCCCCTCCCAGAAAGTCTCGGTGGATGTGCGGATGGACGAAATCGTCCTGCACACGCTTGAGAAAGAACCGTCGCTCAGATACCAGCGAGTCAGCGACGTCAAATCGGACATGCAGTCCTTGAACTCGGTACAACGAAATAAAACTTACATGGCGGTGGACTCCCCCGGCGAGCATTTTCAGCACAGTATTTCCCGGCCCGTTGCGCCGATCAAGCAGAAGTTCACGAGTCCGGTTTTGCCGGGTCCCTTTCCTCGGGGTGGCTTCTTTTCTGTATTGACCAATCCACAGTCATACCGGAATGTAGTTTACCTGCTCCTCTCATTTCCGCTAGGGATTATCTATTTTGTATTGACCGTCGTCGGGCTATCGGTAGGAATTGGAACACTAATCATTTGGGTGGGTGCTTTTGTCTTGTTGGCGACATTCCTGATGATCCGTGGACTTACCGCGATCGAACGCAAACTCGCGGCCGGATTGCTTCAAACCACGATCCCGTCGCGAATAATGCCTTATCCGACTCGTCCGACAGCGGAAACATCGGCCTTTGAAAAAGCCAAGTCGTTGATTTTCTGTCGCGAGAACTGGGCGGGAATTGCCTTCCTGTTACTCAAGTTGCCACTGGGGATTGTGTCGTTCGTGTTAACCGTCGCATTGATTCCTGTTTCGCTTGCACTCTCGATCTTGCCGCTGGCTACGACGTTCAGTCTGGGCAATTTGCGAATGGGTTCCTGGGTGATCGATTCACCGGTCGAGGCGGCTCCGTTTGCGGTGGTCGGAGTTTTATTGCTGTTTTTTTCACTGCACATTCTTAACGGGATGGCCTGGCTTCATGCTCAGTGGGCGAAACTCTGTTTGAAGCGATTGCCAAAGTAGTGAAAACAGGGTGCAGCATTCTTCTACGACGAAATCGACCTGTGCGAGAGTAGCCAAACTACCAATCTTGGGACAATCGAATGGACGAGTCTCCCCGGGGAAACCGTTTCAAGTTATTTTCAGCGTCAGTGAAACTACCGACAGATCCAATCGGTACACCATTGTGGTCCCCGCTTGAATTCCGATTCACCCGGGTTTCAACTGGTATTTTGCAAACACGCCAGTGAATCGTTCCCAAGCTTGTCATCTCACACAGAGGAAATCCATGTCGACCCAACCCAGCCGATCCATCGTATTGACTGCGATGGCGTTTTTACTTGCTTCTGGCCAAGCGGTTTTCTGCCAGCAAAAAGCCGTCCAGCAGTACACCATCGAACAGTTTCTCAAAACAACCAGCTTTGCCGGTGCGTCTTTTTCACACGACAACTCGAAAATTCTTGTCAGTTCAGATTCCACCGGGGTCTTCAATGCTTATTCGATCGACATCGAAACCGGCACGATGACTGCGCTCACCGATTCGAAAAAAGACTCCATTTTCGCGATCAGCTACTTTCCCAATGACGATCGGTTTTTCTACACCTCGGATCAAGGTGGAAACGAACTCAACCACGTCTACGTTCACATGAACGATGGAACATCGCAAGACATGACGCCAGGGGAAGATTTGAAGGCCAGTTTTGCTGGATGGTCCTGCGACGATTCAAAGTTCTATATTACGACGAACGAGCGAGACCCTCGTTTCTTCGATGTTTACGAGTATGACGCCGGTGACTTCACCCGCGCGATGATCTATCAAAACGATGATGGATACTTCCCGGGAGGGATTTCTCCCGACGGCCAGTTGATTGCATTGACCAAGGTTGAAACGCGAGACAATAGTGACGTGTTTATTTTCGACCGCCAGGATAAATCGACCCGATGCGTGACTCCCCATGAAGGAGACATCAGCCACTCACCCGCAGACTTCACGCCAGACAGCAAGAGCCTTTTGATCACAACCGACAAGGAGAGTGAATTTCAGTACCTCGTTCAAATTGACCTGACAAGTGGTGATCAAAAACAGATCGCAAAATTCGATTGGGATATCAGTGGTGCGGGGTTCAGCAAGCACGGGAAATATTTCGAAGTCAACGTCAATGAAGATGCAAAAACCAGGGTGCTGCTTTACGAGTACCCGTCGATGCAAGAGATCGATCTTCCGCAGATCCAGGGGGCCAGTATCTCAAGCACTTCGCTTTCACGAGATGAAACGCGTGTTGCCATGTATGCGACCAGCGGCAGGATGCCCAGCGACTTGTTCTATTACGATTTCACCGATAAGCCGGCCCGGCAATTGACACGATCATTAAACCCGGAAATCAACCCGGACGACCTGGTTGACGGCGATGTGGTTCGTTTCAAGTCGTTTGACGGACTCGAAATCCCCGGAATCGTCTACCTTCCGCATTCCGCGACCGAGGCGAACAAGGCTCCTGCGCTCGTATGGGTGCACGGCGGCCCTGGCGGGCAATCGACGCTGGGGTACAGAGGTTTAATTCAGTATCTCGTCAACCACGGTTACGCGATTTATGCGATTAACAACCGGGGTAGTAGCGGATACGGCAAGACCTTTCAACAACTCGATGACCAAAAACACGGCGAAGGGGACCTGGACGATTGCGTCAGTAGCAAATCAATGTTGATCGGGACCGGTAAAGTTGATCCAGATCGAATCGGTATCATTGGAGGGAGTTATGGAGGATACATGGTCTGTGCGGCAATGGCATTTCGTCCCGAAGAATTTAAGGTCGGCGTTGATATCTTTGGCGTTACGAACTGGGCGAGAACCGTTCAGAACATTCCCCCATGGTGGGAAGCCCAACGGAAATCCCTCGAAAAGGAATTGGGCGATTTTGACGATACTGAGTACTTCCGAAAAATCTCGCCGCTGTTCCACGCCGAAAACATCAAGCACCCGATGATGGTTCTTCAGGGAGCCAATGACCCACGGGTTATCAAAGCTGAATCCGACGACATGGTCGAAGCAGTCCGCCAAAACGGCGTTTCCGTTGAATACCTGGTCTTCGACGACGAAGGCCACGGGTTCCGCAAGAAACAAAACCAGCTCCGTGGCTATCAAGCGATTTTGAATTTCTGCGAAAAATACTTGGCTCCTGAAAAAGAGTAACCTTCCCCAGTCGGACAAAAAGCCGGACGGCAGGGCAGCGATTCCCCGGCACATTCACCCGGTCGAAAACCGTTGCCACCGACGGCAGGAATGACGTGAGATGGTTCCTTGTTGTCCATCGGTCCCTTGGAAGAAGGGCCCCTGCAGGAATGGCCCGGACTGGATGAAAACACGTCAATTTTGTGCCGACGTGAATTTTGCTTCTTCAAGGTGGAGA
This sequence comes from Planctomycetaceae bacterium, assembly GCA_024642205.1. Classification (GTDB taxonomy): domain Bacteria; phylum Planctomycetota; class Planctomycetia; order Pirellulales; family Pirellulaceae; genus Mariniblastus. The sequence continues at coordinate 41,153 of JAHEBQ010000023.1, forward strand.
ACAGGCCGGTTACAAGATAAGATTACGCCGAAACCTGTTCATCGCAAAAATCGACCTCCGGGTCGACGCGAATCAGCCTATCCGGGAGCCGGCGAATGAAGACTCAATTTCGAATTCCTCGGGCAACAAAATTTTGCGTCTCAAACGCCGGTTTGGCGGCTCTCGTTTTCCTGACGTCGATTTGCGCTGCCAGTTCATGTTATTCGCGACAGGTTGAGTGTGTTGTTCTCAGTGCAGCGAATTGGGACGAGTTCGCTCCCCTGGGCAAAGAAGTCGATGCGATTTACGGAGATATTGTACTCCGCAACGAAAAGATTATTGCTGTCATTGCTCAGCCTTCCAGCAAGCGAAACGCCAATATGACGGTACGCGACGTGGGCGGCTCCATCATTGACTTGACGTCGCGGTCCGAACCGAACGATCAGCTCAGCTGCTTTTATCCAGGTGGTAACCAACTGGTCTTTCATGACGCGGATAGTGTCAGGTTTACTACGATTCGCGAGACAGATGGCGTGGTCAAGTCGCGCCAGGTTGCGGTCGACGGAAAGACTGTCGCGGGAGCGCTCCCGGCGATGGTGATCTACCGTCTCAATTCGGGTGATACATTTCTGACAGTTTCAACATCGATTTCGAACGAATCGGAATCCAGGATGGCGTTTAATTTTCCCGATTCGGTTCGGGCGGACCGAACCTTCCAGTCGCGGGTTTCCCAGGACAACCGGTTGGTCGCGTTCTATGACCCCTCGTTCCATCAAGCCTACGGTATTTTTGGAGTGGGGGAGCTGCCAGTAATTGAATTCCCCAAACCAAAGAACGACCGCAACAAAGACTGGTACTACCGCAGCACCGCGGGGGAACCACAGGAAATTGCCACCGGGGATTCCCTTCAATGGGAAAGATACATTTTTCCCGCCAAAGACGATCTTGAACTGGATGTGATTGCCGATCAACTTCGGGTTGCCGAAGGAAATCGAATCGAACGAGTCCCCATGGAATTATTCGTTCGCGACAAAACAGGGCCAGTCGAGGACGCAGCGGTGACGATTCGGCAAAATGGAAAGAGCATCGGTTTTTCCCGGACCGATCATACCGGAAAACTGATTGCGAGCCTTGAGCCACTCGAATTTGAGATCGTTGTTGATTCGGATGGGCGTGAAAAGTTGGGAGCGATATTTCAATTCGACAAGTCGAGAATGACGACGATCGAGCTGACTTCCCTTGGTGTCATCGAGGCACAAATCACAGATGGAAAGGGAAATCCCATCGCCTGCAAAGTTGCGTTTCACGGACTGGATGGAACCGCCGATCCAGATTTTGGACCCGATAGTCGGGCCATCGCGGTCCAAAATCTTCGTTATTCCGCGAACGGAGAATTCAAACAATCACTTGGGCCAGGCAAGTATGACGTGATTGTCAGTCACGGGCCGGAATTTGATGCGGTCGTACAGCAACTGGAGGTGACGGCGGGACTGGTAACGAAGCTCAATGTGACGCTGAATCGCACGGTCGATACGACGGGTTGGGTAAGTACCGAATTTCACAGTCACTCCTCTCCTTCAGGTGACAACACCAGTGATCAGTTGGGTCGCGTACTGAATTTACTGGCCGAGCAATTCGATTTTGCGCCTTGTACAGAACACAACCGAATCGACAGCTATCGGCCTCACCTCGAGAAATTGAACGCCCAGCATCGGATGGCGACTTGCCCCGGAATGGAACTCACCGGCACACCTTTGCCGATAAATCATCAAAATGCCTTTCCAATGATCATGCGTCCACGAACTCAGGATGGCGGCGGTCCAACGACCGCCGTTGATCCGGTGGTCCAGGTTGAACGTTTAAAGCTGTGGGATAATGGGAGTGAGAAACTGGTTCAAATGAATCACCCGAACCTCGTTGCTATCCTGGGCGACCGGGATTCCAACGGCGAAGCAGATGAAGGCTTCGGCAGAATGTTTGGTTATGTTGATGTGGTTGAAGTGCATCCATTGAGTGCAATATTCGAAGAAGTTACCGAACTGCCCCAGCCAGGCAAACGGGGCAACGTGATTTTTAACTGGATGCAGATGTTAAATCTTGGTTATCGCGTTCCAGGTGTCATCAATGCGGATGCTCATTACAATTTTCACGGATCAGGATACCGGAGGAACTTTGTCCAATGTTCCACGGATGATCCGGCAAGCATTGACCCGTTGGAAATCGTGAGGAACTCCGCCGCCGGCCGGGTGTTGATGAGCAACGGTCCGTTTGTAACGGTTCAAGCCCACGGCAAGGGCCCGAAAGAAGAGGACGTGACCGGACAGATTGGCGACAGGATCGTCGCCAAAAAAGACAGCCTGAAACTGGACGTCAAAGTGCAATGCCCAAATTGGTTCGATATCAACCGGGTCCAGGTCGCCGTAAATGGTCGACTGAAGAAGGAGCTCAACTTTACCCGCCGCGAAACGAGTCAAATGTTTGCCGATGGCGTTGTAAAGTTTCAGCAGACGATCGACGTGCCGCTTCTGGAAGACTCCCATTTGATTGTCATTGTCGCTGGCGAAGGATTGCAATTGGGCCGAGTCATGGGGCCCGAGCATGGTCTCACGATGCCAATCGCGGTTACCAATCCGATTTACGTCGACATTGACAACGATGGCTTCCAACCCAACCGCGATCTGTTGGGGGCGCCGATATTGATGCCCCAGAAGTAGGCTAGAGCGTGGTAATTAACGGGACGATAGGGACTAAAATAAAATGCGAGTTTCGTTTGCTGATATTCTCAGGCTGGTTTCCATGGTGATCGCGTCGATCGGGACGTTGAATTCGCATTCTCATGCTCAACAGCATTGGCATCGACATACGATCGACCAGTCGTCGGAGGGGGCCGACGGTGTCCGCTTGGCAGATTTCGACGAAGACGGATTGACGGACATTGTCACGGGATGGGAGCAGGGAGGAATCGTTCGTGTTTACAGGAATCCCGGACATTCAGCGTCAAAGAAGCCGTGGCCTGCCGTGACCGTGGGCCCAGCAACCTCAGTCGAGGATGCTGTATTCGTTGACCTTGATGCAGACGGGAATCTCGACGTCATTAGTTGCTGTGAAGGCGAAACAAAACAGGTGTTTGTACACTGGGCACCTGAGCTGGCCGGCTATTTGGACGAAAGGAAATGGACAACGGATTCGTTTCCCGAGGTTGCCGGCCGAACTCGCTGGATGTTCTGCTTGCCAATGGATGTCGATGGTTCCAATGGAATTGATCTTGTCATTGGTTCCAAAGATCCCAATGGCCAAGTCGGCTGGCTTGAATCTCCTCCTTTGAAATCCGCACGAGACTTGTCCCAGTGGAAGTACCATCAATGGCAGGATGCGGGTTGGATCATGTCGCTCCGATCATTTGATCTTGACGGCGATAACGATCTGGATGTGCTGGTTTCGGATCGGAAAGGTAGCCGGCGCGGTGTTTATTGGCTGGAAAATCAAAACGACAAATCAATCGCGCAACAATGGAATCGGCTTGACGTCGGTGGCGAAAAGCACGAATGCATGTTCCTGGACGTGATCCAACATCCTAACGGCAAACCAACCATCGTTTGTCCAACGCGCGACGGCGAACTGCTCATCTTTGTGGGGCAACAACCAGTGACATCAATTCCAAATCCGTTTGGCGTCAAGTCCGGAAAAGGTGCCGCCTGGGGTGACATGAATTTAGACGGTCGAATGGACATTGTTCACACCACCAATACCGGAGCAATGGAGACCAAAGTCGCGGGTGTCTCGTTACTGCTTGGCCCGGGTCAACTTGCACCGACCGCGCAGGAAAACGAAAAACAAGCCTGGACGTCCCGGGCAATCAGCGATCATGAAGGGACGAAGTTTGACCGAATCGAGTTGCTGGACCTGGATGGGGACGGCGATCTCGATGTCCTGACGTGCGAAGAACGGGACAATTTGGGCGTGATTTGGTATGAGAACCCGATTCGAAAACCTTGACGATTGACGTCGTTTTTGTTGTGCATGGCAATGCCGAAAACGTCGCGCGGCAGAATGATTGACAATTGCAAAAACGGTAGAGATCGGTTCCCTTGTCTTTTAGTGAGCCTTCGTTTGATGGAAACCGAGCCGTAATGGCGAAACGCGGCATCGCGATTCGACTCCTCCGAAATTCGCTTCGTCGTTGCTTATGCCGCTCAAATCAGCTTCGCCGGCGGAAATGATGTTCAATTTTGGTCTTTTTCGAATTAATGTTTTAAAACCAAAACGCAGTCATCTGCATCCGGTTGCGACAAATTCACGACGAATCGCGCCTCGGTTTCGCACTCTGGCCGTTTCGATTCTCTTTTTGTCCTGTTTGTCGGACGAATCAGTCCTTCGCGGGGCATCGCTTCACGGTAGAAACTGGTAGGATGCTACTTGGGCGGCTAGGCTTGGACACACCGTATCAAGCGACCGCTGAAGAAAACTTTTTAGGAATTGAACAAATGGCTGAAGGTACGATCAAACGACTCACAGACAAAGGCTTCGGATTTATCGACGTTGGACGTGATAAGGACTTATTCTTTCACTCCTCAAGCCTCGAAGGCGTGAGTTACGACGAACTCCGGGAAGGTCAGCGCGTGACTTTCACTGAAGCGCAAGGACAAAAAGGTCCGTGTGCAGAGAACGTTCAAACCGCATAGTGGCGGCAAGCCTTCTCTTTTAATCAGCTATTTTCATTTCCGGAGGATCAGGGATGGGCGACAAGGGAAGTAGAGACAAAGGCAAAAAAGAGAAACAGAAAAAAGCCGTGCGCACGCCGAAGGAAAAGCGGAAGGCGCAAAAAGAAAAAAAGAACAGGTAGAGTCGATGGAGGTATGAATACCTCTTCGAATCCACACATTCAAAAAGCACCGTTCAAAAGAACGGTGCTTTTTTTTCGTCGATACCGCGAATCTTGCGAACACATGATAATCACATTGCCCATCCTCCAGTTTAACGAATATGAAATAGGTTTCACGGGTTTATCGCGTCAACCCAAACGGCGCCGTTGCGTCTCCTTGTCATTGCCTCGCGGCACCACAATCGTTGAACTCCAGTGGTGGATTCGCAGTTCGCGCTTGTTTTTGGTCGGTTCGGACGACTTCAGCGGAATGTCGTCGGGCGCGTCGCTTTCAAGGCTGAAAGAGAATTTCACGGCTTTCGTGAATCCAATTCTTAATTCCATACGAAATCAATGTGTAGTAATTGGTGATAGGACTCAAACCATCTTACAGAATACGGAAGAACGATATGACACGTCTAATGTTGGCAGTTTCGCTGATGGCATCAGCCTTTTTTGGGGGAGAAGCTTGGGCACAGGAAAAAACGATTGTCGAAACGGCTGTCGAATCCGGGAATTTCAACACGCTGATCGCCGCGCTCAAGGCTGCCGATCTGATTGACACGCTTGACGGTCACAGCCAGTTTACCGTGTTTGCGCCAACCGACGACGCATTTTCAAAAGTCGCTCCGGAGACAATTCAGTACCTGCTAAAACCTGAAAACAAAGCCCAACTGGCAAATGTCTTGACCTATCACTTGATGGCGGGCAGAGTGCTCGCGCGCAACGCTTATGATCTCAATTCGGCAAAAACCATCAATGGCCAACGATTGCTTCTGAATTTTCGAGGTGATTCGCTGAGCGTCGGTGATGCGACCATCACCGTGACGGACATTCCGTGTTCCAACGGCATCATTCATGTGATTGACACAGTCCTCTTGCCCACGCAGGACACGATTCCCGCCATTGCCGCAGCGGCCGGCAAGTTCGCGACTCTCTTGGCCGCAGTCGAGTCGGCAGGTTTGTCCGAATTCCTGTCCGGCCCTGGTCCTTTCACGGTCTTTGCCCCAACGGATGAAGCCTTTGACGGGTTGCCAGCTGGCACCATTGAATCGTTGCTGCAGCCGGAAAATCGGAAAAAGCTTGCTGACATCCTGAAATTTCATGTCATTTCTGGTCGCGTTTATGCCAACGACGCGGTCAAAGCCGGCCGCGCCAAGACATTGCTTGGCCCAAGTCTCAGCGTTGATTTTTCTGCAGCTGGGATCCAAATCAGTAATTCGAAGGTCGTGGCCAGGAATATCGAAGCATCAAACGGCGTGATCCACGTAATTGATCAAGTGTTAATTCCATCGAACATGACCCGTAGTCACGCAATGAAAACGCTGACAAGTGCCATTGATCAGGGTGTCCCAAAATTTAATTCCGGTGATCACGCGGCATGCTGTACGCTGTACATGGAGGCCATGGAATCGATCGCAGTGACAGGCATCGAAAACATGGATGACCACACGCTGTTGGCCGTTCGACACGCGATTGACACTGCCAAAAACACGCACAATGTTACGGAGCGAACCTGGGTTTTGCGCCGCGGAATGGACACGTTGTACAACCGCTTAAGTAGCATGTCGATGCAAACGCAAACAAGTCGTTAGCAGAGCTGGAACTCAACGTAAGGGCTTGTTTCTGGTCGGCGCGGCTTGTCTGGCTCAGTCAAGACCGAAATCGTCGGCGTTCTTTCAGAGGCTGATGCAAACCGACTTGGTTTGGAGATAGTTCTCGAGTGCCGCATGGCCCATTTCACGACCCCAGCCCGATTGTTTGTAACCACCGAACGGCAACGCCGCATCGAAAATGCTGTAGCAGTTGATCCAGACCGTGCCAGCTTTGACCGATTTGGCCAAGCGATGAGCTTTGGAAATATCTCGAGTCCAGATTCCGGCAGCCAAGCCATAGGAGGAGTCGTTGGCTTGACTGACGAGTTCGGCGTCATTGGCAAACGGCATGGCCGCGACAACGGGACCAAAGATCTCTTCTCGGACAATTGACATACTTTTCGAAGCGTTTTTCAAAACAGTGGGTTGGACGAAGTACCCCGGTTGATCGAGGGCGGCGCCGCCTGCGGTCGCTTCGGCGCCATCTGCCAATCCCGCTTTGAGATATCCACGAACACGCTCCAACTGCTCGCGGGAGACGAGGGGCCCCATTTGCGTCTCGGAATCAAAGCCACTCCCGACTTTCAGGTTGTTGGCGATTTCGCTTACCCCTGCCACCACTTCGTCGTAGATACCCTGTTGCACAAACAAGCGGGAACCTGCACTGCAAACCTGGCCCTGGTTAAAGAAAATCGCATCGGCCGCTCCTGCTATCGCCGTATCAAGATCCGCGTCGTCGTAGACGACGTTGGGGCTCTTGCCTCCCAGTTCCAAAGTTACCTTTTTCAGGTTGCCGGCTGCAGCTTTGACGATCAACTTTCCAACTTCGGTCGACCCAGTAAAAGCTACTTTATCGATCTGGTCATGGGCAGCGATCGCGGCACCCGCAGTTTCGCCGAAGCCCGTGATGATATTGACAACACCATCAGGCACACCGGCTTCCTGTATCAGTTCACCCAAACGCACGGCCGAAAGTGGAGTCTGTTCAGCTGGTTTCAAGACGATCGTACAGCCGGTCGCCAGGGCCGGGCCAAGTTTCCAGGCGGCCATTAAAAGCGGGAAATTCCACGGAATGATCTGTCCCACGACGCCAACTGGTTCCTTCAATGTGAAGGCGTGAAACTCGCCGCCGGGAACGTACGGCACGTTGACCGGAATCGTGCTTCCCTCGATCTTGGTTGCCCAGCCGGCCATGTAGCGAAACATGTCGGCGGCCAGCGCGACATCTGCGGCTTTGGCGACCGCCAGCGGTTTTCCGTTATCCAGCGTTTCCAACTGGGCCAATTCGTCGGCGTTTTGTTCGATCAGATCGCCAACTTTCCAGATCAATCGGCTGCGTTGTGACGCGGTCATACTCGACCAGGGCCCACTATCAAACGCCTTTCGAGCGGCTGCAACAGCCAGCTCCACATCGGCTGCGTCGCCTTCCGCCGCTTGCCCGATGACCTGGTCTGTGGATGGGTCGAAAACGTCAAAGCACTTACCGCTCCTGGCCGCAACCCAATCGCCGTCGATAAATAATTTCTTGGGAGAACTGAGGAACGACTGCAGCGATTCCGGAACGGACGAAGTGGTAATGGTCGACATGAAAGATCCCTTCAGGAGTGAATCGGAGTGTCACCGATCGATCGAGTGCTTAGGGCATTAAATTCGATTCGGAACCGGTTGACAAGTCATACCTCGGGCCAGAAACGTGTTCAAACAGCCACGGGCAGTGAAATCGACAGCGAGGCGCAAAATTACAACGGCTCCTCCCGCGGAAAAAAACGACCGATCGCCGAAATTCGACTTTGAGCTACCAGGGTTTCCGCCGTATTATTTCGCGCCGGGCCAGAACCGCCAACGGGTCGAATACCGCGCATGTCTCAGGGATGGAGTCCTGAGGCCTTAAGTGGGCGGAATCAGAAAGCTGGTTTGCGAGGCAGAGCTTTCTCGGGGCAGTTATGAGTTGGAGCCGAGAACATGAACGTCCGGCCTACAACACAGAAACAGCATTTTGGTACCAACAAGGTAACGCACGTCGCAGTCGCGAACAAAATCTCCGTATTGCTGACTTCCCAGGGCGTTCGCTGTTCAACGTCGACGGCGGTTTTCGTTGAGCCCCGATTCGATCCGCAACCGGAAAGAATAACCAGTGGCAAACTGGCGGCAGCATCAATCACAAGGTTGGGCAACCCAATGTCAATTCTCATGGGGATCCGCCTTTGCATTCCATGATACGCCTGCAGAAGGATTGTCACTTTGAAGCTTAGTTGATTGACGGAGCAAAACCCGTCTGGTACCGACTGTGGTCGGCAGAGAATCGGTTGACGATCGCACCGCTCAACAGGAATTTGGACGCATGGATGAGGGTGTTTTCGGGCACAGTGACCATGTGGGCGGACGGATCAAGAATCAACTCCAGCCCCGCTTTCTTGAGCGAAATAATGATTTGAGTGGTATAACAACTTGAGTGAATACAACACTCCTCGGGTCTGACAAACTTGAGTCGTCATTCCTGGGCCATGGTATTCAACTTCGATTCCGCAAGCATGCTGTTCCGCATCGAAATCAAAAACAGCAACACTCCGAACCAGACAAACGCGAAACCAATCAATCGTGTGTAATCGAGCAATTCCCCAAACACAAAAAGACCGGTGAGAAACTGAATCGTGGGTCCGATGTATTGCAAGAATCCAACGGTCGATAAAGGCAGGTGCTTGACGGCACTGGCGTAAAGCGCGAGCGGAGCGATTGTTGCCAGGCCGCTGCCAAACAGCAAAACGTAAGTCCACCAGGGAAACTCCAGGGGGTTTCCCTGGGTTGTCACGAACCGCCAAACCAGATAAACCAGGGCCGGAAGCAATACAAATCCGGTTTCCAGGGTTAGTCCGGTCAACGCGGAAAGGCTGGCCTTCTTTTTGACCACTCCATAGAACCCAAAGCTAAACGCAATCGTCAGGGGAACCCAGAGCAAACCGCCTTCGGACATCGTCGTGAACCCAACACCGAAGGCAGCCAGCCCAACCGCAATCCACTTGAGGTTGCTTAACCGCTCTCGTAACAACAAAACGCTCAGCAACACCACGACCAACGGGCAAATGTAATAGCCCAGGCTTGCGTCAAGTGCATGGTCGTTCATAACGGCCCAAACGAACGTTAACCAGTTGATCACGATCAACAGCGATGCCAACGCGTGTAGCAAGAGCGTTTTTCGGTCGCGAAGTGACTTCGCAACTTCGCCCGTCGTTGGAAGCACCGGATGTTTTACGGATCGTGATATCCAGACCAGATTTGCCAGAAGAAAAAACGACCAAATCGCGCGGTGAGCGACAAAATCCATCGATTCAACGCTTCTGAGCGCGTAAACATAGATGGGAAAACAGCCCCAAAGAACCTGCGCAAGAATTGCACAAACCAGTCCGAATCTGGGATTTTGCTGTACAGAAGGCATGCAGGCTGACCGGCGTTGTTGGACGGAAGCCATGCAACTTACGACTTCGAAGCAACATTACTAGTGGGGCAGCAAATGGATTTCATCCCCGCAACGGTCTTTTCATCGGAATTCCATTCCAGGCAATGCAGCCAGGGGATATCCCTGGTCAATTGTACGCAATTTGGATTGAGTATCCATTGACCGTCAAAATCGTTCAAATCCAACTCGTCCTTCGGCCTTTCTTGATCGTTGTGCTTTCGTTCCAATTGGTTCTTGCAACCGGTTGAACCGATCTATTAACTTCCGAATTGAATTGAATGATCGCAACGAAACCATTCAAGATTCAATTGAACACTTTTCCAAGAGACCTCGATGAAAACTGATCTGCGAAAGCAATTGACCGGACAAATCAACGCAATGCGGCCCTGGCATCATGATATTCTGCTTTTTGATGACTTCTCCACTGGTCGCGTTTTCTCGCCAGATGGAAAACTCGATCGGCCCAGCAATGATGGTGTCAGTCTGATCTCGCCGCGAGTTCGGTACCTGGCACAACTCGATCGACTTTATCCCGATGGCATGAGCGGAAAGAGCTTTCTTGATTGTGCCTGTAATGCTGGTGGCTATTGCTTCTGGTCGCGCGAGCGAGAAATCGCACTGGGCGTTGGGTTTGACGTTCGCGAGCACTGGATTCAACAAGCCCGGTTTGTCCAGGAACATCGCACAGTGTTTCCGACCGACAACCTGGAGTTTCACGTCATGGACCTCTACGACGTGCCAACGATGAATTACGAGCCCTTTGACATGACTTACTTCAGCGGAATTTTCTATCACCTTCCCGATCCTGTCACAGGTTTGAAAATTGCCGCCGACCTGACAACCGATGTCTTGATTCTCAATACGGCGTTGATGCTGGATTCAAGAAACCCCCGTGGACTGACAATGGCTCGCGAAAGCCGAACCAAGGTCATGTCAGGAGTACACGAATTGTCCTGGTTCCCAAATGGCAAGGAAACGCTGCGAGATATCCTGTTGTGGATGGGTTTCAAAGATTTGAAAATCACCATGTTCAACGAGCGCAAAGACAATTTCCGCAGTCGCATCGAAATCGTCGCCGCTCGTGCTCCCGGTCGTTTGTCAGGGCTGGAAGGCGAATCGCTGACCTAGGCTCTATTCATTACTTGGGAGGTCATGAGGATTCATCGTTACGCAAGGAACAAGTCTCGTCGGGAGCCTCGACCACCCAAAAAACTGAAATAGAGTCGAAAGCACAGGTGAATTGCCAAACCTGGCTGCGTCCGTGCCCTTCATCCCCCTCGACAGCGATATAGGTCTCGGGCCGCCAAACCAACGACCGAGCGGTAAACCCAAGACCAATCCCGTTTTCTTCCGATTGCTGATCCCCGTTCCGGGTATCCGCAGGTATCCCACTCCGCGAGCCTGGTGAATTTATCCGGTTGTTGCTGGCAACCGAAACGTGCATACGTCAAGCGGGTCTGCAGCACCCAGTCGTTACTCTATCGCAGCCGGGTTTTTGGATCCGTGGGCCAGGAATAACTCCAGGACTGGCAATCCGCTTGATGGGGAATGACGGTATGTGGCATTTCGCTCACAGGTGGTCATTGTATCTCTCAGCCTCAACGTGAAATGCCACATGGTTTTTCCCCTTGGATCACGAGGCGGTGTCCGAAAACACAAAGGACCACGCACACATGGCATGACAAAACGAATCAGATTTTGTACTGGTCGTTTCGGCTTCGAAAAGAAAAAGCTGACAAATCAGGCTCATTGCCCGCCCAGCCCCGGCGGAAGTAAATGCCTGGGGGCTTTAATCTCGGCCGCTTCAACCACCAGTTTTCGCCGCCCAGGAGCCCTCCTTACGAATATCAGCCTTCCATGAAACTCAAATACATCTTCGGAAGGTTCAAGGCCGGTACAACCAGCGGTGATCACGAGGTAACATTGGTTTCAGCCCGCCCGTCTTCCGATTTATTCCAACGTAAACGAGACACAAAAATGAAAGCCGCAATCCTGGTTTTTTTCGTTGCATCCTGTTTGGCATTTTTTACTTCACAAAGCAACGCGCAGGAGGCCGGCATTCGTTTTGTGTCGAAACTCTTGACCGTTGACGCCAACGAAGGGATCGACATCGCGGACATCAACGGCGACGGCAAGCTCGATATCGTCGCGGGCAGAAACTGGTATCAAGCACCGGAATTTGCCCCGCGACCGCTTCGTCTGATTGCCGATTGGAATGGCTACGTCGAGTCCAATGGTGATTTCTGCGTCGATGTCGATCAGGATGGATTGATCGACGTCGTCGCTGGGTCGTTCCTGCCAACGGAAGTGAAATGGTACAGGAACCCGGGAACCGAAGCACTTTCCCTGGGTCAACTTTGGCCCGAAGCGACGCTGGTCGACACAAAACTGAGCCAGAACGAAGCCAGTTTCCTGCATGACTTTGACGGGGACGGTCAGCCCGAGTGGATTTCCAATAGCTGGAAACAGGAGAACCCGGTCGTCGTTTGGAAATTCGATATGGTCGAGACGGAAGTTACATCGACCCGGGGGAAAGGCAAGAATGCCAAGGAGGTCACCCTTAAACAAAAAGTCCCAACGGTTATCAAACATGTTGTCGGTGTAAACGGTAACTCCCACGGGATGGGATTTGGTGATATCAACAACGACGGCCGCGAAGACATTTTGATTGCGACCGGCTGGTATGAGCGTCCGGAAAACGATCCATTTGCCAAGCCATGGAAATTTCATCCCGACTGGGAATACCTGCACGCGAGCTGCCCGATGTTAGTTCGCGATCTCGATGGAGATGGCAAGAATGACTTGATCTGGGGCAAAGGGCATGATTACGGACTCTATTGGTGGAAATCCGAAGGACTTGCCGAAGACGGGAAGCTCAAGTTTGAACAGCACCTGATCGACGATCAGTATTCCCAACCGCACACGATTCATTTCGCGGACCTGGACGGCGACGGATCGGACGAATTGATCAGCGGCAAGCGTGTCCGGGCGCATAACGGCAACGATCCCGGCGGACAAGAGATGGCCTGCATGTACTATTACCAGTGGAATTCTGAAATGCGGACTTTCAAACGATTTGTGATCGACGAAGGCCACATTGGGACGGGGCTCCAGATTCGCACCGCCGACTTGAATGAGGACGGCAAGGTGGACATCGCCGTCGCAGGCAAAGATGGGACCTGGTTGTTGTTCAATCAGGGCAAATAGCCAGGCTGTTCCAGGATGCTTCGGTCCGGTTCAATGGCGCATGAAAAAGCGGCACCGAAATTCGCTGCCGCTTTGAAATGCTGTCCGATTGACCAAGCCGTGTTCTCAAACTCCAGGCACGGTCTCGAATGCTGGGCTATTCCATTTCAGCCAGAAGTTCCTCGATAATGTCATCCTGGGCTTCATGTGCCGCAGAGCGGACGATGCCCTCGGCGTCGATGATGATGACCGTTGGAAAGCCCTTTACGTTATAGGCTTCAACAACCGAAGAATCTTCGCCACAAAAGAAAGAGCGCCAGTTGAGTTCTTTTTCTTTCACGGCTTTCTGGATGTCCTCTAACGTATCGTTAAAGTTGACACCGACCAGCGCGAATGGCTTGCCGGCTTTTTCCATTTCATTGACGAGCGACCGCTCGTGATCGTACATGGCACGACAAGGTCCTCACCAATCGCCATAAAAATCGAGCATCACAACTTTGCCTCGATAATCACTCAACTTGAATTCAACGCCATCCAAATCCACCCCAACAATTTCCGGAGCTTCGGTTCCAATCGTCGGACCGCCCGAAACTCTGTACCTGGCTGCGGGTTTGGAGTTTGCTGATGCCGGATCTGCCGGCGGTGCGATCGTCGACGACGGTTGCTTGGGCTTGGTCGGCTTTGCTTCCTCGACCGGCTCTTTGCATCCGGTCGTGATCGCAAAAGCGACCAGGAGCGCGACTGCCAATAACTTATGATTCACCTGATTCTCCATGCTGTTTGAGTGATTGAACTGCAATCAAATAATATTCTCTCGGGCCTCTTCGTTGAAGACCGAATCGGCCGTAATTTGCTTCGCCTACAACATTTGACTCAAATTTGGTAATCCTTCTCACGACTGGAAATCGACGATCCGGATTCTTGCATCAAACCAGTAACACGACCTGTAACCCCCTCAATGCACTTCATCGCGGTCGGGATATTGATTGTCTCGATCAAGCGCTTTTGCGCCAAGAAGAATTGCACCGGTTGCCGCGATGAACGTCAGTCCCATCATTAACCAGGCCACAATCCAGAATGTCAAATTCAATGTCATTTTTGCAACTCACTGCTCCGAGTTCAGGTGAACGCGTTGATCGATTCCGGCAGGTTCATTTGGGTACCACGCCTTCATATTCGTACAACGCAAAAAGGTAGTGAACGACCAATGCGAAAAGTGTTGCCCACAAAATCGTCGATGTCACACTTCGACTGACATCGCTTGTCGAATACTTCGGCTTGCGTCCCTGGTAGTATGCGATAATCGCGATGCCGACGCCACAGCATAATAGCTTGGCAATCAGCCAACCAAAACCCTTGTAGGTGAACTGCCCCAGTTCCTCAAGCCCGCGATGGAAGTGCTGATGCCAGAAATCCGGACCACGGCGTGGATCGGCCAGGACGAACGTAACCAGGCTTGTGTATTTCGCCACGTAGTAGGCCGCATAGCTGAGCAAAGGCGTGCCGATCACGAACGACCACATGATCGGGGTCAATAGATAGAATTGCGGATTCGCACCAAACGTCTTCATTGCATCGATTTGATTGCCAAACTGTCGACCACCAATATCCGAGGTGACAGCGGCACCGCAACGAGCCGCAATCAGAACACATGACAATACCGGTACGAAGATTCGATACATTGCGAATCCCAACGCGGTCAAGAGATCTTCTACCAACAGAGGTTCGGTATAATTGGAATACGGCAGGAACTGAAACGTGAAATACGTAGTCACGAACCCGGAGATCAGTCCGGAAGCCATCAAGTACAAGAACGCCGTCGGACCAAAAACGAGGCGCGCGTAATGAGCAAAAAAACGAAACCCCCAAACCGGGTTTTTCCAAACTGGAATCAGGCTGCTCAGTCCGATCAATAATGCGATGAGCGCGTTGGTCGTACCGACAAAAAAACTGGAAAACCAGTTTCGGGCCCGGTCTCCAACCGATCTCGATTCAATGTCATCATGTTTCCTGACGGTCGCTGTCGCCATGGGAGCCAGGCGATCCGGAATTGTTGGCCAGTCGTTTTTTTCAACTTCTACCAACTGACCAGCCTGGGGATCCAGCAAGTAAATCCGATCCGCGATCGGCATCAGCGAATGGTAGTCGTGTGTCACGATCACCGAGGTCTTGCCAAATGTCTCGTGGGTCTCGCGAATCAAGTCAGCGACCTGTCGCCCTGTCAGGGGATCCAGACCCGACGTGGGTTCGTCGTAAAGTATGGCCGCCGGGTTGTAAGCCAGGGTCCGCGCGATTGCCAGGCGTTGACGCTGGCCGCCACTCAGTCGAGATGTCGGCACATTGGCTGGAACACGAAGTTGCGAGAGCAGTTCCTTGCATGGAACGGGACTGGCGTGCTCGCGACCACACGAGCGGGCGAACTCCATGTTGCCCAGTGGAGAAAGCTCATCGAACAGGGCAAAAGACTGAAAGACAACGCCGGCCCGGCCGCTTTTGGTCTTTACTCCATCGATCAAGACGTTGCCCGTCCAGGAAATCCCTTCGCTGACCGGTTTCAAAAGTCCTGCCATCATCCGCAGCAGGATCGATTTTCCAACTCCACTGGGACCGACGATCAATGTAATTTCGCCGGGTCGAAATTTGGCATTGGCTCCGGTCAGGAGTTTTTGCGTACCGGCAGTGACATGGATGTTCTGAATCGAAATTCCTGCACCAGCATCCAGTTTATCGTTCAATTGCGGTTCCTCGCCGGTGCGTAAGGAATCTCGGCCGGGCTATCGGCGATTCGAACAGGTAGAGATTTCGGTTCTGGTACTGCCGCTCTGCTGTTGGCGCTGTCCTGAGCAGCCGTATGAAGCGTAAACCACTGGCTATCCTTGTGAAGAATTCGATGCCGGAGCACGCGAGCAAACTCTGGCGTGATTTGTTTTCGTGGGGAGCCAAACAGCGCGATACCGATCTCCGTAATCGTCGGCTCAAGCCTCTCATTGGCCAGAGCAATGGCTCGGAGCGCCTCAGGACTCTGCCAATGCTGTTCGAGAACGCCTTTTAAGCGGTTGTTATTTTGAAAGACCTCCTGAAGCACTTCCTGTAGCAGATCCTGAACCTCGGGGTCGTTGACGACGACTTTGAGGCTTCTCGCCACGGTCAATCGCACTTTTTCGTTCTGCGATATTTTTTTGATCACCGATTTTTGCAACTCGACAAATTCGTTCAAATGCCCCTCAAGAACCGGAATGGCTTTCTCGTCGACGAATCGTTTGAACTCGCGTTCTGTCAGATTTTTGTCTGGCAACGGGGCCTGGTCATACAGGTATCGCCAGCCAAAACGAAACACAGAAACCTGGCTCCAGATTTCCGCGCCGACCTGGTTTGCCAGCGGTTCGCATTCAGCCTGAACGATTGGCCAGATTTCATCGCGGATCAATGGGACGATTTCTTTTTCGATCAATTCCGTTTGATAACGCTGTCCGATCAGCCGAATCTGATCCTCCCGCGCCTCGAATGCCCGATTCAGATCGTCGCGAATCACATCGGAAGCTCTGCGAAGCGACTCTTCAACGACGGGTCGTAACGCTTTAAGAATTTCATCCTGGTTTTTTTGATAGGAATCAACAATCAGCTTCGTCAGTTCACGGCGCTTTTCCGGCGGCAGCATGGTTTGCAGGACCCACGCTGAGGAGTCGGGCGCCGAGTGATACATCATGAAATCGCCATCCGCAATTTGAGGAGCCGCTCCGTAGAGTGTCACGTAGGCTTTCGTAACCCAGGCCAGTCCTTTGAAGGTGCTGTCAGCCTCCTCAAGTCGCGTCACCACGCCGATGGGGGCGACGCTGTCGGAATCTGGTAAATAGACCGGATCGCCTGTGGCAACCAGCTGATAATCCTCCATCCTGATCTCAACCAACCGACGCTGATTGCCAACGTATTGTGCAATCAATGTGGTTGCCGTTGGCGCTCGACTGAACGATTGCCGCGCGAAAATGATTCCGACGGCGACAATCCCGACCCAGATGAGCATCCCTATGATGGCTCGAAATTCCAAGTTTTGTCGCATGGGCAGATTCGGTTGATGGTGGAACAATCGTTCAACACATGTGAAACGATAACGATGGAGTACCAGATTTTCATACCCCAGATCGCGGGAATTTGTTTCGGGTATACCGGAGACGCGCCCAATGTGCTATTTCCCTTATTCTAGGCTGGAAACCGGTCAAACGCTGTTTTGAGCGGCACGCTTCGTTGTTTGTTCATCACTCCAAACATCAATATTTCCTGGACCAACCAGCACTAGTCCGCGTCTGGCTTTTTGACTGGATCCAGTGATGACGAGTGGTCGTGAATGATCTTCCAACCAGATTCCAGTTTCTTCACGACCAGTGAAAAATTCCCGTCGCGTTTCTCACCGTCTTTCATTTTGAGGTGCCAGTTTCCCAATACCAGCGCCGACTTGGACTCGATCATTGAGATAGCCAGTTCGTCGAAATGTAATTGGCCCATCTGATTCGGCGGGGCATAGTTTTTCTTATAATTATCAAGTGTGGCCTGCCAGCCGGAGGTCGTCTGTCCTCCGCTACTGAACGTCAGCTTGTCCGATTTCCAGTACGTGTCCATGAACTTGACAAGGTCGCCTTCATTCCATGCATTGACTTGATCCTTCAAGACGGACTCGATCAAGGCCCGATCCTTTTCGACTGCATTCATTTCCGGCTGCGATCCAGATTGGGCGCGGGCTGACGGGAGGCCCAAGACGCCCAGTCCAATACTCCCTGCAAATAAAAAAACGAGCAAACGGTGGGGGGCGGGGATTTTGTGTGCACCGTTCATCGAAAAATGGCGGAGGACCTGGTGTTTGGGCCTCTCGTGGACTGCGTAGCTGTTCATGTCTGGTTCCCTAGGTGGTCATGTTGAGTGTTTTCGTTTGTGTATGAAAGCGCCATTCTATGTGACTGGTCGAATCGAGCATAGAAAAGGGATGGCAGAAACCATCCGGATTTTACCCGGTTAATCCGAAGATGTTCTGGTTAAATGGAGTCGACGGCATTAGAATTGACAACGTCCAAAACTCGATTTTGACGACGGTTGTTCCCTGGAAATTTACTTACGAACAAGCGTCCCACGCTGAGTTTGTCATGAATCTGCCTGAGCATGGAGAATTTGATGGGATCTTACGTCACCGGCACCTTGGTCGCGCTGTGCATGGTTTTCGGACTTTATGCAACCCATGAGGCATCGACCGGAAATACCATCTTGGGTCAGGATCGGTTGCGGTCCCTTTCCGAGGAAGACCTTCGGGCCTTGGCCGAAGATGTTACGTCTCCCAAGCAGATTGAGGCGATTCTGCAATTGGGCAAGCGACCGGGGGATCTTCAGAAAACGGTTCCGATTCTGGCAACCCTGGCGACCTCTCGAAATGAAATGGTCAAGAATTCCGCAGACGCGTCACTGGAGGAGATTGGCGCAGATGCCGCAGAACATCTGCGGGTTTTCGTTGACCAAGACACCACGCTGGGATACCGCATTTCCTGCTCCGCAATGCGTGCGATTGGATCTGGAAGTAGGATCTACCTGCCGGAGATCAAGCGTTTGCTGGAAGATGACAATCCGCTTCATCGCAAATGCGGTTTGTACGCGCTGCAGGGCATGGGCGAAGACGGCAAAGAAGCGATGAAAGAAATCATCATCTGCGTGTTGGACCGGGACCTGAATAACCAGTGTAGTGCCTGCCGGATTTTGGAAAAATTTGGCAACGATGCGATCGAAGCAGAAGAATCGCTATTGAAGCTCCAGAAAAAGGGAGGGCCTTCGAGTCGAGGATGGGCTGCGATCTGCCTGGGAGCTATCGGACCGACCTCATCGGAAGTGGATATTGCGCAATCACTTGCCGACCAGCTTGTTTCGAAATCCGATAAAAGCCCGGTTCCGTTAATTGAACAGCAACGGGTTCTGATCGGTCTTGCCTATTTGGGGCCCGAAGCAATCAAGGTCGTTAATGTCGTTCGCGAGAAGCTGTTGAGTCATGACAAACTCGTACGTGGCTACGCAGCATATGCACTATGGCGCATTACCGGAAAAACGAATGAGTCAGCGAAGGTACTTCGGGACCTTTTGAATGATCCCTCTTATGTAAATGACGGAATTCATCTGGTTGGAATCATGGGTTCCGATGGACTGGGACTCATTGAAGAGGTGTCTCGCGGGCTGGATTCAGTCGAACCAACCACGCGGGAAGTTGCCGTAGTAGCCATCGGAAATTTGGGAACCGCTGCAAAATCATACGAAGAGAACATTCGTGCCCGACTGGAAGACAGTAACCCATCGGTAAGAATCGCGGCGCGACGGGCCCTGGTAAATTTGGCCAAATGACCGACCGCAGCCATCGATGCCGTTGCGCAGATCGTCGCCTGGTAAAGGTTGAACGTGGACGGTGAGAGCTTCTGAACCTGAATTCTTGGAACACACGGGATTGAATCCTCCGATTCAAGGTTCCATTTCCGGTGGTCAAAGACCACTCGTTTGCCCGACTTTGCCCGCCGCCTTGGCGGCCGCTACGCAAAGGGCCTCGGCGTCGGCCAACGTACCGGCTTCGGCGATCGCACGCACGATTGGCTCGGTATTACTTGGCCGAACCAGGATCCATTTGTCTGGCCAGTCCAGACGCAGCCCGTCCATCGTGCTGGCGGCCGCGTCAGGAAAAGACCGCTGCAATTCTTCGTACAACGCCGGAATCTTCCCACTTTCGATGTCGATTTTCGTTTTGTAGATTTCGTACCGCGGAATCTCCGCCGCCAATTCGCTGATCGACTTGCCGGTACTTGCCATCGCATCCAGGACCTGGGCCATCGCGACAAAACTATCGCGTACAAATCCAACGCGTGGATCGATCGGGCCTCCATTCCCTTCGCCTCCGTAAACGGCGTCAAGTTTTTTCATCTTGCTTGTGACGTTGGCTTCCCCGACCGCACTCAAATGAAGTTCACAACCGTGGGCCTGACAAATGTCGGCCGACATGCGACTGGACGAACAATTGATGACGACCGGGCCGCTGCGGGTCGTTAAGGCGTGGTTCAGAACGATCGCCAGCGTGTATTCCTCGCCGATATAGATGCCGTTTTCATCGATCAGTGCCAGCCGATCTGCGTCCGGGTCCTGACAAAAAACGGCGTCGGCTTCGAAACCGGCTGCCATCGAAATGGTCTCCTGCAAATTGACTTCCGTTGGTTCCGGAGAACGCGTAAACAGCCCGTCCGGCGTATCCCCCAGGCTTTGGAGTTCGCAACCGAGCTCCTTCAGTAGCCGGATGCCGAGGACAGACCCGGCGCCATGATGACTGTCCAGAACGACTTTGAATTTCCTTGAGCGAATCGACTCGACGTCGACCGTTAACAGGACGGCGGCAAGATGAGAACTTGTTGTGTCTCTGAGGTTTGAGATCTTGCCAATTTTGTCGTGCGTTACGGCGGGAAAGTGGTAGTCTTGATAGGCTTTCAACACCCGCTCCCCCGCGCTTGCCGGGATGACGCGTCCACTTGATTCAAACAACTTGATCCCATTGTAAGGTGCCGGATTGTGGCTGGCGGAAATCTGGATCCCCCCAGCCGCGTGATGTTCGCGAACCAGAATCCCCGTCGTCGGAGTGGCGGCGACATCACCGTACAACACGTCTCGACCCATCGCAGACAGTCCACTGCAAATCGCCTGTGCCAACATCGTCCCGGTCGCCCGCCCATCGCGGGTAACCACAATTGGACCTTCGTCCTCCAGGAGGCTTGCAAATGCCGTGCTGTACTTGATCGCCAGAATCGGGTCGAGACTCTCGCCAATGATTCCACGCAGGCCGGAAACGCTGATAATGGGTTCGTTCATTTTTTCGTGGGTTGAATTCGTTTCTGCAAGCCATCGAGTTTAGTGACAAACCCGATTGATCGGTAGCGGAGATCGCCGGTTCATGCCTTCGATCTCGCTCTCCCCTGTCCGAACACCGAAAGCCGTCGTCGGACGAAATGTTTTGGGTGATTTTTCCGACAGGATGAACAGGATCGAAAAAAAATGAATATGCTTTCGAGATTGGTGATAGCCTTGAGATTGCTGATGAATTATTCTCCCGGGCGCGTTATTGGAATCCCAGGTCCTGTGCCATTTTTACCGCCTGGCGATTCTGCTGATTCATTCAAGTTCCACCCCTTGTCCTGATACATCACTTCCTGTTCCAACGCCTGTCCATCGCCGCCGCTGGATGGGCAAATAGGGCCCCCAGCCGGGATCCACGGAATTTCTATTGGCTGTTCACCGTTGGCGACTCCATTGACCGGTCCTATCACCTCCGCTTCGGCACCGCACGGGGCTTGAAGACGTCCGTTGCATCGTCCTAAAATCAACGAGTGCATCGCGGGCAGTCTGGCTCGAATTTGCATTTCCTCACCCTTTTTTGAACGGCGTAGCGCGATGCCTGAAGCGACAACTTCTTTTGATATCAATGATTGCCTGACCCGGGTCAAATTTGCTGCGGCCGAAGGCAAAATCTCGGAATCGTCAGTAAAGAACATTTCCACCTGGTTAACAGAATCGCGCTATTCCCAATACGTCCCGGCCATCACCGAACATATTACCGCCGGGAAGTGGCAGGAGCTGGACGATGTTTTCTGGACGGTCATCCCGTTTGGAACCGGTGGCCGCCGCGGCATGATGTATCCATTTGGTTCCAACGCAATCAATGAGCGAACCATTGGCGAGAGTGCACAGGGGCTGGCCGACTACGTTAAAGACGTCAAGCCGGACGGACCGTGGACAATGGCCATTGCCTATGACACGCGCCACCGTAGTCGTGAATTCGCTGAACTGTGTTCCAGCGTGATGGTTGCCAATGGGTTTCAAGTTTATTTCATCGATGATTACCGCAGTACGCCAGAACTTTCGTACCTGATTCGGTACAAGCAATGCGATTGTGGAATCATGGTCACTGCCAGCCACAATCCACCCAGTGACAATGCCGTGAAGGTTTACTGGTCCAGTGGTGCCCAGTTGATTCCACCGCATGATCAGGCGGTTATTGATAAAGTGAGCCAGGTTCAAGAAATCCCCAAACTGAATTTCGATCAAGCAGTTTCCGATGGAAATGTTCACATCATTCGCGAGGAGATTGACCGGGCGCTGATGTCCGAACACTTGAAACAGAGTTTTGACGGGCCCCGGGATTTGAAAGTCATTTACTCGCCCTTACATGGAGTTGGTGAGTACAATGTCAAGTCGTTGTTGAATGAAGTTGGATTCGGCGACCTTGAAATCTACGGTCCTCACCGCGAACCAAACGGCGATTTTCCAAATGTTCCCGGTCACGTTTCGAATCCGGAAAATGCGATTGTGTTCGAAGCGATTATCGAACATGCAAAGACGACGGGCGCGGAGCTAATCCTGGCTACGGATCCTGATTGCGACCGGATGGGTGCGGCAGCGCCGGTAACGACCGACCCTCGCGGGCCCTGGTGCACATTCAACGGAAACCAGCTCGCCGCCATGCTCGGTGACTTTATCCTGAATCGGAGACAATCTGAAGGGACGCTGTCAAGCGACAACTATGTCGTCACCACGTTGGTGACGACCAGGATGTTGAAACGAATTTGCGATTCGTATGGGGTTCGCTGTCTGGAAGATAACCAGGTCGGTTTCAAATGGATATGCAATGTAATGGACCTCCAAGGGCCCGATGGATTCGTCTATGGCACTGAGGAGTCGCATGGTTTTCTGGTTGGCAAATACTGCCGGGACAAGGATGGCGCGGTCGCATGCATGCTGATGGCGCAATTGGCAGCCTGGGTCAAATCAATGAAGAAATCGCTGTTTGACTATTTGGACGAGCTCTATCGAATTCACGGATTGCACGAAGAACGCCTGGTCAACATTGGCATGGCAGGCAGTGACGGGATGAAGCGGATGAACAGCTTAATGGCAAAATTCCGGTCGGATCCGCCCAAATCGCTGGGTGGACTGGCTGTCGTGGCTGTTCGTGACTATTCGGTTGGGAAACGACTATTGCCAGATGGAAGCACGGAACCGATCACTGGACAATCCGGTAACGTTCTCGTTTTTGAAACCGGTGTTGAAGGAAACTACGTTGCCGCAAGGCCCTCGGGGACCGAACCGAAAGTCAAATTCTATATGTTCACCTACATGCCTCCCAGTGAATTAACTGACTTGGCAACCTGCAAACGTGCGATGAGCCAACGACTTGATGGATACGCTGCTGACATGCAGGCGTTTGCCGATCAGGTTTGATCGGTTGACTTCATTGGGAATAGAGCCTAAAGCCTTCGCCCTGGGCAACGAAACGGCAAGCCGAACGCGTCAAAGCTCTGGCTGCCACCACCAAGACACAATCCCATTCAGAGCCAACTAGAATTTCCGTGTTGCTGAGATTCGTTTTTTCGCCGCGTCAACTTCCAAGACCTTGACTTTCACTACGTCCCCGACGGCAACAACTGCATTCGGGTCTTTAACAAATTCGTTGGATAGCTGAGAAACGTGGATCAACGCGTCCTGGTGTACGCCGAGATCCACGAACGCACCAAAATGCGTGACGTTGGTGATCACACCGTCGAGGATCATGCTGGATTTCACGTCTTCGATCTTGTTGACGTTGTCATTGAACTTGACTGCCTTGAATTCGTTGCGGGGATCACGACCGGGTTTGCCCAGTTCCGAGATAATATCCACGACTGTTGGCAATCCGAACCTGGAATCAACAAATTCATTGGCCTCCAATTTTTGGCTGAGCGCTGCATTTCCAACCAGTTGTGACGTATCAACCTTGAGTTTTTTTGCCATCCGGGAAACGATTGAATAGCTTTCCGGGTGAACCGCCGAATTGTCCAACGGTTGCTCGCCGTCGCGAATGCGGAGAAAACCAGCGGCTTGTTCAAACGCCTTTTTACCCAGCTTGGCGACGTCGGTGAGCTGTTTTCGCTGGACAAATTTCCCATGCAATTCGCGAAACTCGACGATGTTTTCGGCGAGCTTCGGTCCAATACCCGCGACATATGACAGCAACGGAACGCTGGCCATGTTCAGATCGACACCGACACTGTTAACGCAAGACTGGACGACGCGATCCAGGCATTTTCGCAATTTGGCTTGATTGACGTCGTGCTGGTATTGTCCGACGCCGATCGACTTTGGATCGGTTTTGACGAGTTCCGCCAGCGGGTCCTGCAATCGGCGGGCGATACTGATGGCTCCACGAACCGTGATGTCGAGGTTAGGGAATTCTTTGAAAGCCAATTCGCTGGCGGAATAGATCGACGCACCAGATTCGCTGACCACGACCTTCGTCACGCCAAGCTTGTTCTGCTTGATCAACTGACCAACAAAGGCATCGGTTTCACGCGACGCCGTCCCGTTTCCGATTGCGATCAACTCGACGCCGTGTTTTTCGATCAACTCCAACAACGTTTGACCGGCGCCGATGGTATCGTTTACCGGAGCGGTCGGATAAATCGTGGTGTTGACGAGGAACTTGCCGGTTCCATCGACCACCGCGACTTTACATCCGGTTCGAAAACCGGGGTCGATTCCTATCGTCACACGCGGCCCGGCAGGAGCCGCGAGCAGCAGCTTTTCCAGATTCTTCCCAAACACGCTAATTGCCTCTTCGTCGGCTTTCTCTTTCAGGCGCTGGAGTACCATGGATTCTGTCGCCGGCAGAAGTAGTCGTTGATAACAATCATCCACGCAGTCGATCAACTCAGCAAAAAACTCGAATTGGCGATTGTGCACCAATTTTCTTTTCAGATCTTCCAGCTCACGGGACTCATCCAGTTGCAGATTGACGCGCAAAACGCCCTCCGTCTGACCTCGCATCATGGCCAGCAGGCGATGGGACGGAATTTTGACAACCAGTTCCTGATGATCGAAATAGAGCTCAAATTTCTGGGCCTCTTCATGTTTACCCCGTTTCACTTTCGACGAAACTTTTCCATATTTCATCGCTTGCTCCGCAAGCCAAATCCGGGTCCCGGCATCCTCGGACCATTGCTCGGCGACGATATCAAGAGCGCCCTGCAACGCGGTTTCGGTATCCGGGATCTCTTTGGCCGGATCGACAAATCGTTGGAGCGTGGCCTGTCTGGATTGCGGCAGCCTTGCCTGGCCCAGCAGCAGATCGGCGAGCGGCTGGAGCCCACGTTCCCGGCCAATCGTTGCTCTTGTCCGACGTTTCGGCTTGAACGGGAGGTAAATCGCTTCGAGCGCTCGAATGTCGTTGCAGCGCTGGATCTGTTCCCGTAACGCGATCGTCAACTGCCCCTGCTCATCGATCGTTTTCAAAACCGTCGCCTTACGGGCCGCCAGCGTATTGGCACGGTCCAGTAGATCTTCAATCGCCCGTAAAGCAATCTCATCCACGCCACCGGTGGCTTCTTTCCGATATCTGGCAATAAACGGAATCGTGTTGCCGTCGTTCAAGAGATCAACCGCCGCCTGGACTTTCCGGACCGGTATCTCCAACTCGTTTGCAATGGCTTCAATGACAGAGGTCGAATCAGGAAGTTGAGTTGACATGGGGTTGGTGATTCTACTTTGATCCTGGAACATCCCGACCACGACGCGGCGGGTATGTTACAGAACCTGACCTAATAAATGAATGATACAGGCAGATGCCTGACACGAATTTCAACCAATGGCCTTCGCCCGAGGATCTCAATTGCCGTTCAGTTCTGCGAACCGATTGGACTTCCAGGGGGGACGTCCAGACTCCTGGAATTGGGAAGCACCGAATAGGGACGTTCCATGTACCGTTTGATTCGCCACTTTTGAAGCTCGAAGAACTGCCTGTCAAGCTCGTCTTCCAAAGGGCTTTTGGTCAGAACGTGTGTCAGACCCGCAAACGCCGCTTGACGCACTTCTCCCTCGGCGTTCTGGTTGTCAGCCAGCGTCAACAGACGATCCACAACGGATTCACGAACAACGCGAGAAACCGAGTATTCGGTCTCATTTTTTGCCGCATCCCAGGTTTCGTCAATCACGAATGTAATCAATGCACTGGGTGTTAATTCATTCCGGGCATTCGCCTGTTGTGCCAAACGACTCAATCGTTGCGGCTGGAATAGCTCATCGAGCGTCAGATTGACGGCGACCCTCGCTGCCGCCATCGGATCAAACACGCGACCCGTTTGCGTCGGCAGTATCTCCGCATCCCGAATGGTTGAATAAGGTCGGGGACTGATCGACTGAATCATGTTCGGACGAATGAGAAGTTCGCTGGGCTTAATCGTTTCCATCAATCCATTTATCGCAGCCGCCTGGAGCTGATTATTGATCGATGTATTAGAGGTAATTCGATTTGCGGCCCCACCACCGGCATAACCATATGAATAAATGTGCCCCCCGATGAGCTTGCCGGCGGCCTGCAACTGATACCGGTGGTGGAGATAAATCGGCGTCAGGTATTGGGCAATGTCAGCCGTCGTCGTTCCATCGGGCAAGTTTTTCGGATCAAATTGCGTCAAGGCGATCCGCCGGACGCGCATCACGTGACTGAGTTCTTCCAGCGGATCAACGCCGTTGTCCCAGAGATTGCCCATCGGATGAGCCGCTCCAGCCGGACGTGCATCCGAGTCGGAAATAAAGATCATGCCGGTACGCTTGGCCGTTTCCAGGATGGTATTGAGTTCCGTTTTTTCCGTTTCAACATCAGGAAACTCCGAATATGCAAATTTGACGGAAACCTTATCCCACTCACCAATTCCAACTGCGTACGCGTCGCTCAAATCCAGTTGACCCTGATCGTTGATCTTCACTCGGGGTGCCGGATAGTCCATCACCGATGCCCGATCACCGTAGGTACTGGCCGCGAAATTGTGGACAAAGCCGAGCGTATGCCCAACTTCATGGGCAGAAAGCTGGCGAATTCGAGCCAGTGCGACATCGAGCGCATTGCCTTCGACCGCAAGATCCGCCAACGTAGATTCTTCGGCAATCCCGCCCACTCCGCAACAAGCGCACTGCACATTTGGCGGCGTTGTCGCGAGCGAGTTGACAAGTAACTGGTCTTGCCGCACCCGCAGTGACCCAAGTGTCACATGTCCTTTGAGGATCTCTCCGGTCCGAGGATCGATGACGCTTCGGCCGTAACTCCAACCGCGCGTGCTGCGATGTACCCATTGAATCACGTTGTACCGAACATCCAACGGATCGGCGTCCGGAGGCAGCAGTTTGACTTGAAACGCATTTTTGAATCCTGCGGTCTCGAACGCATCGTTCCACCAGCTTGCACCTTCCAGCAGCGCGTCCTGAATTTGCTTGGGAGCGCCGGCATCGACATAGTAAACGATCGGTTCAACAGGCTCCGAGAGGCCTTCTTCCGGGTTCTTCTTGATCAGGCGATGCCGCGTGATCCAGCGCTGCTCCAGCGACTTATCCAGCGGAGAGGCATAGTCCGAAAACGTGATGGATATGCTGGGGCTTCGAACATCGTATACCCGCGGTCGATACTGGTCATCCGGAAGCTTGATAAAAGAATGATGTTGGCGAAGTGTGACGGAATTTGCTGTCGGGGCGGTTTGTTCGACGTATCGCCCGGGCTTTTTGGAGGAAAATGTCAACGTCGATTCCAGCTCGGTGTTCTCTGGAAACGACCTGCAACGCGGCAGATAGACCGCAGACCGACTGGAGTCCAGAGAAAAATCCCCCTGATCGGTTGACTTCAGTTTTCCGATCACGTCGTGAATATCGCTGAGCAACAGATCCGTGATATCAATCAAGAATCGCCCGTCCGATTCCGAGGCCACCTTTCCGCCCCAGATGACTGACTCGGCAAACGACTGTTCAACAGCACGTTTCTCGAGTTGATTGTCGGTGTTGGCACGAAACCGAAGATTGCGCTGGATCATGAGTACTTTGGGGCCAATTCGTGAAAATCGAACGATTTTTTGATCCCCCAATTGGCCCCGGTCAAGGCCGACCGGATTGGAACCCAACCCGGTCGCCAGAGAGTGCACATACAAAATTTCTGTTTCCGGCTGCTGGATCTCCAGAAATACCTTCCCGGTCTTCGGCGCCCAATAAAAAGGTACGAAGCCCTCATGGCGTTGCATGTCACGGGTGAACGCCGCG
The DNA here is from genome assembly GCA_024642205.1 of Planctomycetaceae bacterium. Classification (GTDB taxonomy): domain Bacteria; phylum Planctomycetota; class Planctomycetia; order Pirellulales; family Pirellulaceae; genus Mariniblastus. The sequence continues at coordinate 69,333 of JAHEBQ010000023.1, forward strand.
ATATCGACCGCAGGTTTCTCGTCGTCGGATTTGTTCTGCTTGTCGTCCTGCATGGCAAGACAACTTCCTGACAGGGCCAGCCAGATCAATAATGTTCTCATAGTCGTGGGATCCGCCAAATACAGTTTGTCGTGAGAAAGCTTGAATCACATCTGCCGGATCCAACCGGATGTCGGAAACCAGTCCGCCACGATCCGCGATGCATGAAAACGGGGAAAGCCAACGTCGAATGTTCCAGCAAAACAACGATTATACGCCAATTGCGGCAGCAGTGGCACGCGGAATCGCGATTCAAAAAGGAACATCCTGATCACGAATCAGCATGAGTCGATTCCCTAGTATCATTGAACGAACGAGTCAATCTGCCGGGCGAGTCGCGCCACCGAGCGACCGTTCAGGTGGATCCGCGGTTGCAATGGTTGGCAGCTGCCACCTCAAATGCCTCAAATTTCGAAATCAAATTCTCGATCGCCGATCCTGATTACATCTCCTGACGAAAGCTTGGAGCTCTGGACGGATTTGTTATTGAGCAGGGTGACACCTTTTTTGGTCAGTACCACCAGGACCCATTCGTCGTCATGAAGGCTCAAAGTGCAATGCAACGCAGCGACTTCCTGACTCTTGAGTTTGATATGACATCCGGTCCGACTACCGATCACGATTTTGGGCTTGCTCAGGACAACGGTTTGGCCGGTGGTCCGACAGGTCAACTTGGCGATCGAGACCGGCGAGCCGACTGCACGGCCTGATTCCCCATCGGATCGATGAAAGTTAAACCGCATTTCAACGACATTGCCCTTGTCATTATAAACGACGGAATCCATGAAAGCGTTCATGAGAATTATCCCACGGAGCGACGGATCGTCCCAGGAGCCAACCGAACTCGTATCAAATCCTGGCCCGTCATCCTGAATTCGTATGAGTAATCGGGCCGGTTTGATTTCAAAAATCACGCCGATTTTTCGTTCCGCAAGGTTCTCCGTGTTGAGTCGCTCTTCGACAATGTCTGAGACAGCAAAATCACGAGATTCGATCCGGTGATGGCTGCCTAACTCGAGGTTGCCGCGATAAAGCGCGTTGTGCAGCGCCTGGTCAATCGCGATTACAATCCGCAGTCGATCAATCCGATCCAGCATAGTCATTGAATGCAGCATGCGCTGACAGAAATCCACCATTTGCGGAAGCAATTTTGGATCGGAACTCAAGTCAAACTGAAATCGAGCACCGAGGGAATGTGAAATCAGTTCCTCGTAGCTTCGTTCGGTATTGAGAATATCCAGCACTTCTTTGACCGTGGACGCCAACATGCCGCTAAGTTTGGTTTTCGGAATGTAGCTCGACGCGCCAGCCTGAAGTGCCTCGGCAGCAATTTCCTCGCTTCCCTGACCGGTCGTCAATATGATCGGCAGGTGTGGATGTCGCTTGCGGACTTCACGAACGAGCTGCAATCCATCCATCTTGGGCATTTGAAGGTCTGTCAAAATCAAATCGATCGACCAATCCTGAATTTTCTCAAGGGCTTGAACTCCATTACCTGCAGTCACGATCGTGAATCCCGGTTCATTCAAGAGACGTTCCATCAAGAGCAAGTCTACATCCGAGTCGTCGACAATGAGGATATTGGTCATTTACGTCCCTAGCATTCGCTCCAGGTATTTCTTGAAAGTCACGATGAAATAATCTCTGGATTTTAGCAACATTTCACGATCCGGGCCGCATCGTCTGCGAAACATTTTTCCATATGGCGGAAATGGAGATTTCATCCTTTCATCCAGACCTCCAGGTATTGTTGGTCACAATCGGCCCAGCATGGTTTCACCGAAGGTTGTTGGTAACATCAAGATTACCGGCACTAATCCGTTGATGTCCAACCATATCAATCACTTCGATCGCGTGGTATGGCTGGTCGATGACCGAGTCGACGATCAGGCCAATCCATGTCAAACCTGCGACGCCACTCCGTTGATAAACCCCTTCAGTGGTCTCATGGAAACCAGGCCACTGACCAGGTTTCCACGGGTCAACTGCCGTAGCTCGGAAACCGTTCTTTAAATCGGATCGACAGATCCAACCACCCTACTTCTTGAGCTTGTCGCCAAAAACCTGTTTCAGTTTTTCGAGTTTCGGGGGAATCAGCAGCCGGCAATACCCGCTGCCAGGGTTATTGTTGAAATAATTCTGGTGGTAGTCTTCCGCCTCATAAAAACGGGTCGCCTTTGTGACCTCGGTCACAACCGGGTTGGCGTAAGCATGGGCTTCGTTAAGTTTCTTCTTGTAGGTTTCGGCTTTTTCTTGCTGCTCAGCATTGTGGTAAAAAACCGCCGAACGGTATTGCGGCCCGACGTCATTCCCTTGCCGATTCAGCGTTGTTGGATCGTGTGTTTTCCAAAACACCTGGAGCAATACGTCGAAGGAAACTTTCGACGGGTCGTATTGAATTTGAATTACTTCCGCATGACCAGTCGTTTTCGAACAAACCTGTTCATAGGTCGGGTTGTCGACGACGACATAGAATTCATCTGTTGCATTGACTGGCTTGGCCATGACCAGGTCGGTGCGTTTCAATGTAAAATCGACGCCTGGCGACTTCTTTTCGCCGTTGAGGAAAACCGAAACCGGGTGATATCGGGCGGGCAGAACATTTTTTAATGAATACTCGGTACCACCATTGCCGGCAATTGCGACTTCCCCGCCCATGTAGCCCGATTTGACGGATTCGACTCCCTCAAGTTGCAGGAAGACTGCTTCCACGCACCAAAAACATCCGCCGCCAAATGTTGCCGTTTCCATTTTCCCTGCTTTCTGCTCGTCGATCGGCGACGCCTGATTTTGCTGGCTGGAACCCGACAATCCGACGATCGAGGTGTCGCTTGGAGTTGTGCAGCCAATCGTCAACGACACCAAAATGCCGCATCCGATCAAGTTACCGATTAAACTGGACATACGCATGTCTGACTCCGTTGAAAACGACGACAACCACGTGCGACTCGCAACAATCCGGGTCCGCATTGTCACTACGCAATGGTTGTTGGTGGGTTCGCTTGAATAAGTCTAACCGATATTACGAGGCGTTTGAAACAGGGATGCGGAGTTTGGAACCCACACATCAGGCAGTAAATTCCCAACCCGGAATCCAAACAGATGGGAGTCGTTTCGAAACACCATTCAAGGCGTGAAAAAAAACCCCGAATTGAATGATTCAAGACGAGGTTTGAAGTGCTTCCAGCAGGGCCACCAAAATCGGTCAGCCTCAAACGAGTTGACTACGATTTTACCTTGGCAAACTCATGGATTGTATATCCATTGTGGTAATCATGTCGAACCATTTTCTGAGTCGTTTCGTCAGCATTGGCCGCCACCATTGACTTGGCGTCCCAGTCGACTTTTTCTCCCGACCAAACTGCCAGGTTGCCCAGCAAAATCGTTTCGGTTAGCGGTCCTGAGTACTCAACGAATTCAGACACCGTTTTCCCTTCTCCCTTGATCGCGTTTGCGAACTCGGTAAAGTGACCGGGCGACTTGACATATTCGATGCCCTTGAACTTGGCAAATGGGGCATCTCCCGATCGGGTAATTCTGCGCTGGGGAGTGAATTCACCATCGACGATCAATCCGGTCTCGTTTGGCTCGCCACCATAATCGCCAGGTGAATAGAATTTGCCTTTTTCCCCAACGACCAGGGCAGCGCTGGTATAGTGACTTTCTCTTCCATTGTTGCCTTTTTTCTTCGGCAGGTCGGCCATCAATTCATCGGATGGTTTTTCACCGCCATCGTACCAGACCATTTTGACCGCCGGTCGATTTTCAAGGGCAGGGAACTGGAAAACGATTTTGGAGGAAGCCGGATAGCAGTTGCCATCGTGTTTTTCAGAAACTGCTTCGACCGAAATGGGGAATTTGAGATCCAGGGCCATATAAGACATGTTGAGCGTATGGCAAGCCATATCGCCTAGCGCGCCTGTCCCGAAATCCCAGAATCCACGCCACTTGAAGGGGTGGATCTCGGCGCTATAAGGTCGTTTTTTTGCCGGCCCGATCCATTCGTTCCAGTGAACGGTCTTGGGTGGATCGGATTCAGCGACTTTCAGACCATAACTTTGAGGCCAAACCGGGCGGTTCGTCCAAACGTGGACTTCAGTAACGTCACCGACGATGCCTTTACGAATCAGGGCAGCCGATTCACGTAAATTGCTGAGAGCCGTACCCTGGTTGCCCATTTGAGTCACGACGCCAGTTGCCTTGGCGACGTCGCCCATCATTCGGGCTTCTTCGATGGAGTGAGTCAACGGTTTCTGGCAGTAAACGGCTTTACCCATTCGCATTGCCATCAGCGCCGCAACCGCATGGGAATGGTCCGGAATACTGACAGTGACCGCGTCGATACTGTCTCCCATTTCTTCCAGCATCTTGCGGAAGTCATTGTAGGTCTTCGCGTCCGAAAACTCGGCTGTTTTTTTGCCAAGTGTTTCGTCATCAATGTCGCACATCGCAACGACTTTGCCATGGTTGCCGGCATCGGTCGAATCGCTGGCACCCTTGCCTCCGACACCAATGCAGCCAAACCGGATTTCCTCCAGCGCCGAAATACTTGGCTTTAAAGAAATGCCGCCCGCGACCCATGCACCGGCACCGAGTGCCGCTGTCGATTTAACAAATTCACGACGATTAGTACCCTTAGTCATCTCTTCTCCTGGTAGTAAGAACGGAGGTTGGTCTTGGCAGAATATTGACCACCAAGGTAGCTGGAATCGGTCCAAACATCAATTGACCGATCGATTTTTGCAATTTGTTCTGAATTCAACGCTTTGCGCAGAAACTTCATTCCCGGAATGGCGAGGACGAAAAGTGTGCCTTTTTCAACTAAAAATGATCGATCTCATCAGGATCGAAAATACAAAGTGAACCATCGACCCGGCAATTGGGGCCACCCTCGCCGTGAGGTGCGGCGAGACGTCGATATCGCCAACCAGGTCGCCCCACGCAATTGATTCAAGCGGGACACGAGTTAAAGCTGGTCGTGTTTCGTTTTCATGCCGCGGACCTCGGACGCGGACACAACGGCTCACTCGGAACCGAACCCGGGCGCTTGCTCAATCTAGCTTACTTTTGAATGCGGAACCGTATATCCCGACAGGAATAAACAAAACCGATGGTATTGCGTTGAGCCGCGGGCCCAATGGCACATGCTCTATTTCCTGATTCCCGGTCGGGGCGACCGCAAGTGACCGATTGCGCGAGCTTGCTGGATTCATCCAATATTCGCTGGCAACCCCAACATGCAGTCGGCGAGCGAGCCTGCGACAGCAATCGATCACTTTATCTCAGCTGGGTTTTGGGATCGATGAGGCAAAACGCCTCCTGGACAGCCACGCAACCTGGTGGGGCTTGACCGGTATGTGGGCTCTCATTCTGCCGGTGGCCATTTACTCTCTGAATGAGCCCTAATTCACAGAATGAAATTCCACATGATCATTTCCCTTTCGCCGCTCCTTTGGATCACGAAGCGAAGTCCGAAATCAAAAGAACCACACATACAATGCAAGACAAAACCAAGGACAAAAACGGGGATAGTTTGTACTGGTGGTTTCTGTGTCGAAAAGAAAAGGCCATCGCCATGGGTTCGTGGCCATCGCCCCATCTGTGGCGAAAGTCAGTGCCTTGGTAGTTAGCCGCCGAACTTTTCGCGCAGTCGATCAACGATTTTCTGCATCTCTGCGCGCTCCTGGGGCGACTCACTGATCTCGATCGCACGATTTTCGGCCAAGCGAGCCTGTCTCAAGCGTTTCATGTCGCGCATGATCATCGCCTTGTGAAGCAATGCCTCAGCACGAAGATCGGAAGGCATCTGCGTGTCCTCAGAGAAATTATCCAGAATCGTCAACGCTCCGGTTGCATCATCCAGCTCATACATCGCGTCGGCTTTGGAGCTGACCAGATCAATCATGATGTCTGGATTGTTGCGGGCGGTCTTCAAGGCCTCATCGTACGCTTCAATGGCACGGACGAAATCTTTCTTTGCCGCATGAAGCTCACCCTTGGCAAGATACAGGTGCATCGAACCGTCGCCATCGGCAATCGCCTTTTCAAGGACTTTCATCGCCTCATCCTGACGCTGAGACCCGACCATCAAATAGATCTTTTTTACAATCAAACGCTGTCGCGTGTCTCCTGTGACTCCTTCGAGCGAAATCATCTCGTCCAATAATGCGTCCAACCTGTCGTCGTCTTTGAGTTGACGGACGAGGTTGAGCTTCATTTGGTAGATTTTCAGCCTCTCCGAATCCGAGAACTCAATCTCTTTCATGACTTCATCGATGAAGTTGATCGCCCGTTCGGGCTTTTCGACACGAGAAATCATCATCAAGTCAGTCATGATGACCTTGCGCATTTCGGCGTCTGCGGCAGCGTTCCATTTCTTGCGAAGCCCAAGCTCATTGTCTTTGTCGATCTCAACGATCTCCTCGACGATCTCGGGATAATAGACTCCGATAATTTCTTCACGCATTTCGCTGATTGCCTGGTCCAGGAGTCGGGCTCGTTCGTCGCCTGTTTTGCCTTCCGCGGCTTTCAGTTTCTCGTCGCGGTTAACCCGGAGCAATCGCGCTTTTTCAAGGAGTGCCAGGTAATTCTGAAACCCGCCTTCTTCGTACGCGGCGAACGCAAATGGTTTGAGCTTGTTGTCGGTCAGCACAAGCGTGGGAAAGCTCGCTACGCCAAACTTGTCCGCGTACTCCTTGTTCTGTCTCGCGATGCCTGGATCCTGTTCCGTCTGCCTGGGGAAATCCAGTTTCACCAGCACGTAGTGTTTGGAAACCTCGAACAGGAAATCCTTTTCCGACAGAACTTCTTTCTCGAGTTTCTGGCAGGGAGCACACCAGTCGGTTCCTGTAAACAGAAAAATGATGTCCTTTTCCTGTGCGATCGCTTGCTTGATGGCCGCTGCTGCGTCCTCGGTGAACTCTTGATCGTCCACCCGGGTTTCTCGCGGGAACGACGCCCATCCTGTGCTGAGTGCAATGAACCCGATCAACAAGCTGCGACTGACCATGGTGAAACACCACTTGGATGAGCCCAGCACCTGGGACGTGCGAAAGTCAAAAAAAGTGACGATGCTTAAATTCATGTTTGGCTCTTCAGTGGCGGGCTAAATCGTTGGCAATTCCGGGTCGTTATTCAATCGAAGTCGGTGGTGGACCTGAAAACAATGAACCCTTCGCCGTTTCCATGGTATCTTTCGTCAAAAGCGATGACAATTCAAACACGGAGGAGAAACCGTTTTTTCGTGACCAAAAGCCAGGCAGACGGACGATTGTGTGGTCGCATTTCGATCCTGTGACAAATAAAACAAAAACGCGCCTGTTTATGGATCACGCGTGACGCCTCCGGGTTCCGCCGAATCATCTGAATATTTTTGTGGATCATGGGGATCAGCAATCCCATAGGCCTCCACCTCGAATGGATTGTCCCGATAACAATCCCTGTTCTGGATCCACAAGTATGCCGAACAAATCAGGTAAGCCGGGATGAACAACGGGCCCCAACGCTCATATTGCCTTACATGAACCTGTTCATGATCTCGGGAAATGCGAAGTGCCGAAGTCGTTTGGCCAATGATGGTATGCCCAAGTGTCATTGCCAGGACACCATTGACGCTGATGTTTTTCAGCAACCAGGTGACCAGCCCCCCGTGGAACTCCAAACAACCGCGCCGTGCTTGACATCTGCCACCGCTGACTAGTCCCAGTACGCCGACGCACAAGCCAATTAGCGAGTTGGGAAACGTCCAGATGTAATACAGGATACGCATGGCGGGTCCGTTCCCCTGAATTTCCGTTCTTGAGATCAGTTCCGACCGGCAAATCACTTCACCAACGATCTGAAGGTCCGGAACCCTGGATAAATAACGGGAAATTTTAGCCAGTGGCCAAAGGACTCACGGTTTGACACCGCCGCCAAGCCAGGCCGGGATATCTTCTCCACTCATCCTAAGTGGATAATTGGCCGAAGTACTCTCGGTCATCTATAATACCAAAACGGGGTCGATAGCAACTTGTTGCCAGCAGCTGGATACCTGCGCCGGCCCTCCCAATCGAATAGATCAACGGCCTCGAAAACGATAACTTAACTTCTGACCAGTAAAAGTACCGATAAGTTGATTGCGTTGTTTTTTATTCACTTTTCCTCCCAAACAAATCTCCAATCACCTGGTTGAGATGGGACAATAGCGCTAACAAGGACGATCTGGAATTCCAACTGAATGGAATAAATCATGACACGAGCCACTCAGTCAGTTTCTCACCTCTGCATCAATGCCCTGTTCGGCATTCTGATTTTCGGCATGCTGAGTCTGGGGAGCGGATGGTGTTCCCCGGTCGAGGCGATTGACAATGATACGATTGCCCGTCTGAAAGAGGTTGAAAAAAGGGTCAGCCAGGTTGTCTCCAAAAACATGCCGATGTGCGTCGCCGTTTTTGATGGCGTCGGATATGGAAGCGGCGTGATCATCAGCGCAGATGGGTTGGTATTGACGGCGGGTCATGTGATGACCAGTCCCGACCATGGGCAATATGAAATCACGCTGCCCAGTGGCAGGATGGTAAAAGCCAAACCGCTGGGAAAGAACCTCAACTCGGATACGGGCATGGTCCAGATTCTCGAGCCGGGCCCCTGGCCGTTTGTCAAACTGAATCAAGACAGATTTCAAACACCGGGTGACTGGGTCGTGTCGCTGGGACATTCTGGCGGTTGGGAACTTGGACGTGAACCGCCGGTTCGCACCGGACGAATTCTCGCTCAAGAAGGGCAGACCCTTGTGACCGACGCGGTTTTGATTGGCGGAGACTCGGGTGGTCCGCTGTTCAATCTTACGGGAGAACTGATCGGTATTCACAGTTCCATTGGAGATTCGGTCGCAGAAAACCGTCACGTGACAACTGCATCGTTTGTGCGAGACTGGGACCGGCTGAAACGCGGCGAAAGTTGGGGCCATTTGCCCGAACTCAACGAACCTGACGACAAGACCCGGCGCGGGCTGATTGGCGTTTCCGTTGACAAGACGGCGGCCAATTGCCTGATCAAGTCGATTGAGATTGGCTCGCCGGCAAGCGATGTTGGGATCGAGGCCGGAGATGTCGTAACCGAGTTCGACGGAATCATGATCAAAAATGGTCAACATCTGATCGACGTTATTAAGACCAGGCATGCCGGTGATGTTTGCTCCATTACGGTAACTCGTAACGGCAACACCCTGCGATTCGAAATCATGCTGAGGTAGAACATGAAGAATTTCGAATCCAACCGGGAATCCAGCAAAGGAGTGCGACTCGACATGAAACGGAAAATTTCTGGTGCCGTGATTGCAATGTTCCTGGCCGTTGGTTTCAACGCGTGTTTCACTGAGCACGCCCATGGTCAGCTTCCCCAGGATGTCCGCGACGTTTTCGAAGGGATGCTGGATGACCTGGAGAGTGATTTGCAAGCCAAATTCAAAACGGCGATCAGGAATGATACCGCGACTGTCGAGTTCACGCCCGAAGAGTTTGAACGATTTCGAAATAATCCCGTTAATCCATTCGAGGGACTTGAGGACATCGTCATCCATGATTCGGAAAGCAACATCGCATTGAAGTTCGAGTTGCCAAGCATGCGAAACCGGAGAATCCAGCGATACGAACGACAAAATCCCGGTGTTTTAGCTCAACTCGGCCAGTCAGTATCGAAGGCGTCGGCATGTACCGTTCGCGTTTACAGCGAGAACCGCCACGTCGCCCTGGGAACGGTGATACGCGAGGACGGATTTGTATTAACGAAAGCCAGCGAGATCAGGAATCGGGACGGCATTGAGTGCGTTTTGGCTGACGGTCGAAAACTGGTAGCCAGTCTGTTTCGCACCGATGAAGCAAATGATCTGGCTGTCCTGAAAATCGAAGCCAGCGGGCTGCCGGTTATCCAGTGGTCTGACAAACAGGTTGTCTCCGGCGCCTTCGTGGTCACACCTGACAATAACGGTTCCGTTATTTCGCTCGGGACGTACAGCGTGCCGCCACGATCCACCGCTGAAGGAAAACAGGCATTCCTCGGCGTTCAGCCCGAGACGACACCGCTGGGAGTGCGCGTCAGTGATATCCGACCCGGCTCGGCATCATTTGAAGCTGGTCTGAAAAACGGCGACGTCATTACAAAGCTTGGCGGTGCTTCGATCCCGGATGTCGCGAGCCTGGTCAAGACCATTCGCGATCGAATCCCCGGGGATCGAGTGGAGATTGAGTTTTTTCGCGACGGAGCTCACTCAAAGACAAACGCGACACTCGCAGCTCGCGACTATTCCGGCGAACAAGCCGCAAGATTCAAGATGATGAACCGGCTGGGTGCGATCCCCAGCCGTCGGGGTGACAATTTTCCAAGTGTTTTTCAGCATGATTCCCCGCTGTTCCCGGAACAATGTGGTGGGCCAATCACCGATCTTGACGGCAATGTTCTGGGAATCAACATTGCCCGCCAAGGCCGTGCCTCCAGTTACGCGATCCCCGCCAGGCACCTGGTCATGTTATCGGCAGAGCTTCTCAGGGAAAACGTGGCGACTCGATAACGACGCCGAAGCTTCAAGAATCGGCAATCCTACTGCATGTTTCTTCCCTCTTGTTCCGTAAACTCGTTGCCGACAGCTCTTCCTCCCGCCGCCTGTCTGCGCATCCGGCCAAGTTTTCCCGGGTAGCCAGATATGTGGCCGCGACCTTGCCTTTGGAAAAGTCTGCTGAGCCAGCCCCGGTAATTCCCATCTTGTCGCCACGTCGAAAGCGTCCTGATCTGCACCCAGGAACGTAACGTGCCAACGATACTTGGTCTGTTGCTCTTCGATCATTCCTTTGATCTGCTCGTTGGAAAACTCCGTGCTCGAATTTTCCTGTCCGTCGGTCATCATGACGAACACGACCAATCCACGTCGATCCTTCTCGTCGAGGTTCGCCAGTCGCTGTGCTGTTTCGATAATCGCTCGGCCGATAGCGACGAGTAATGCAGCCGTCCCGCGCGGTTTCAATTTGTATTCAGCAACCTGGCTGAGGGGGACACTATTGTGCAAAAACTCGTATTCGTGATCAAATTGCACCAACGTCAACAGCGCTTCACCCGGTTCTTGAGCCTGTTGCGTAATGAATGAGTTGAACACCGCCTTCAGCACCCTTCTGGATGGACTGCATCGATCCACTGCGGTCAATGACAAGTGTAATATCAGTCAAATCGGTTCTCATCGGAGACTTCCAGTCGAAATTCGGCGCGCAACGGGTCAGGGATACGAAGAGCCAGGCGAAGGATCGTGGTGTGTCATCGGAACGCTTCGAAGTCAAAAGATCCCCATGACGGGTTCGGGGAAATCTGTTTCCAACCGCCAACCCATCGTCAATGTTCCACGCCATCAAACGAGAAAATCGGGATCGAACATTGGCAGCGACCGCGTGGGCCAGAGGTTGTCAATCGTCCCGGAATTTCCCCATGCTGCGACGTACGGGCGAAGAACTCGCCCAGGCAGACCCGCAAGTCTACCAGTGCCAGGTAGCATTTCTGACGCGTTCAGGAACGAAGTTGCTTTGAAACGATTTTCGGAAAAACAATTCTTCCGTAATCGCAATCAGGGTGACAACTTTCTGATAAGCATAATAGGCGGGCATCAATGGAGAAATGAGTGCCAGCCTGAGATCCTTGAGTTTTTGATCGGAATAATAAAGCAACATCGCGACCTGCAACGCGTCACAAACGGCATAGATCAAATAGAACATCAGGGCCAGATATCCGATCGCCCACAGCTCGCGGGTAAAAAACAAGTATCCCAGGTAGGCGACGGTCAAATAGACCATCAAGACATTAAACACCCATCGCTCAATCATCATACAGAAGTTATTCAGATTGAAGTGTTTGCCCAGTGGATTGGCGGCGTCCACATGTTTGCGACACTCAAAAGTAATCGCTGCCCACTCCCAACGCCGGCGCTGTTTGGTCAGGGTGCCGAATTGGGTCGGAACATTGGTCAGACATGATGCCTCGGGCACATAGGCAATCTTGTATCCGCCCTTGCGGAACTTAATCGTCAAATCGCCGTCTTCGCCCGGCCCAACGTCCCACCCTCCAAACTTGTCCAGCGTGGACTTGCGAAACGCGCCCAGCGCGCCAGAGACGATTCCCAATACATCCAGTCGGGAGAGAAGGATTCTGCCGAGGAAGATGGAACGTCGATACTCCATCGCCTGGAGCCATGTACAAAGATTGACGTACGGATTACGAGCGCTGACGCTCCCTGATACGGCCCCGACCCTTGGGTCTTTGAAGGGTTGAACGATGTTCCAGATGGCACCCGGTGCGAGATGCGAGTCACTGTCGATCACAACGACGATTTCGGATTTGATCATCGGCAAAGGCATGTTCATCGCAGACGATTTGCCGCCACGCAATTTGCGACTCAATACGGTCACCCCTCGGTGGGTTTTGGCAAACTCTGCCGCATTGGCCGCCATGTCGTCGGTCGAACCGTCATCCACGACATACAATTCCATTCTCGGGTATGTGTCGTAAACCGATTCAAGCGCATGTTGGATGGTGTCACCTTCGTTCAAGCCGACGATCATCACCGCCACCGAAGGACAATAGCTCCAATCGGTATCTGTTTCGACGCCCCTCACGAAGCTCCAGATCGCGCGCAGCGCATCATAAAGACACATCATCGCGGTTGCGATGGTGTAGCGAGTACCGTCAAACACCAGGAATGGAACCACCATCCAGATCCTGATTTCAAGCGGTACCGATGAGATGAAGTACATCCAGTCGTTTAACACGATATCCAACTATGTCCATTTGATAGGCCGTCTCGATGGGAAACCGATGCTCACAACTGAGACAATGGCCAATTTGAATTTTCTCCAGGTTGGCCTGGCCGCAGTCATAGCACATATTCGGACCATCGAGATATTCGTAGTCCGAGCCAACGATCATTCTTCGTGTACGACATTTCTGGCAGCACAACTCGTCTTCCAGTTCAAAATTCTCCACAAAATCCACGTGCGCGCATGCAAAGTGGTGAATCATCTTCGACGCCTTGACGTTACTGGACAGGCAAAGGCTGCAACCATCACGAAACGTCGGGAGCGCGTGACAACGGGGGCACAGCGTTACTGAATCCAATGACATCGAAATGGCAGCCCCGACCTTACAAAGCGAAGCCAGGACCGGTTCCGGATACGGCAACAAGAATCGCATTGCCTCGGTATCCAGGACCGGTATGATTTGCTCGCATTCAAGGACTTCGTGCAGGTAACCACTGAAATCGACACTGACGTCAAAGGCAGATTCGCCCGCCTTGCGTACCGAAACGATGACGCCACTGGCGAACTGGGATTGGCCTGATCGCGATTCTACGCCAACCAGAATTTCCATTCCGTTGAACGGGCGCAACGAATCGAGCCTCATTTTGATACCGTTGACGCCAATATTGGCCGCGATGCCAACCATTGCGTCCGTAGTCGAGATCTCACGGCTTGACAAAACTGGATAACAGGTCACGGCGTTGGAAATTTCGTAGCGCGCGTTCCTGCGCTGGTTTTCCTCAAATCCACTCAAGCTGGTGGGTGTCACAGGTTTACCAGACCTCTTTTTTCTCTCAGATTTGAGTTCCTGGTCCATCCGGGACTGCAAATCCGCGTCAGCGCCAATGATCGGAATCAAGCGTTCGGTCGCTTTATTTTTCATTTCGATCCTTTGATGGGTTTTAAAAGGAAGGAGGCAACGGTGATTCAATCGACTCGCTGCCACCACGCCGATGGGATATTTCAAGGACGGGTGAACCGGGCGGAACATCGTCGTCGATCTGGCTGGCGTCCGGGTTACGCGAGTCAAAGGCAATCACGTCATCCGATGCGGTGTCCCGGATACCGGTCGTCGTTGACTCGGAGCCAGCGGTCGGTGCTGTGGGTCCTTCCAAGGCAGGACGTCCGTTCGGCGGTGACAATTGCTTGAAAGCGCTCATGATCTGTTCTGCGATTTTTCCGATCGCTTTGCGATATTCGTACGGCCGTCTGACAGTTCCGCCAACCCGAATTGCCATGATCTGGCTCACTTCCCGTTCCGGTTTCAGATAAACCGGCAACAAGGGTTGTCCTTCAAAATAGAATCGCTTGATGCTGAGCGGCGCCGTCTGAAACCTGTCTCCCAGCCGATCAACGACGCAACGCATGGGTTGGTGGTAGGGTTCGAGATTGATACTGACTTCTTTGCCAACTTCAAATTCGTCGACGATCCGCTGAGGCACATACAAGACTGCCTCAATCGAATTGTCTTCCAGAATATCGATAACCGGCTCTCCAACTCTGGCCGATTCACCGGTCAGACGATGACGTTTGGAAACTCGACCGCTCACCGGTGCCTTGATTTGCCCCTGATCAATGCGAGCCCGCAAACGCGCGATTTTTGATTGGGTTAACTCGATTTTGGCCAGAATGGGTTTCAGCCGTGATGAACCATCATCATCAACCAGGCTGGAATCGGTACTGCGAATCTTCAGGACATCGACGGCATCCTGAAGTTTGTCGATTTTCTGTTTTTGCCCCGCCAACTGAAAAAATATCTGTTCGTACTCGGACCGTGACACGTTGCTGGACAATGCCAACCGTTTGGTCCGTTCAAATTTTCGATCGAGTTCCTGGCATTTGGCGCGTTCAGCGAGTAATTCGCCGTAGGATTTCAAATATTCTGCAACCGCTTCCTGCGACCGTTCCGACTGGTTCTGGACATCAAACTTGACCTTGGACATCTCTGCTTCCAATAAAGCCTGGTTCATTTTCAGTTCATCACCAAAGGCGGCTAATTCATGTTCCATGTCCAGATTGGAAACCTTTGCCAGCACTTGCCCCTGACGGACTTCTTCGCCGTCGCGAACCTGCCAATTTGCCACGGTTCCGTCCCATGGCGCGGCGACCGAGATGACTCGTCCATGAATCACGCCATACGATTCGTATTTGAGTAATTGGGACCATGCCAGGTACCCCAGTGTCGAAAACGCCAGTAAGAAAATCAGCCCCAAAAATCCGCTTCCCTTCGCCCGTTTTTTCATCGGAGGCGCGTTGCGCTGATTGGTCGTCACGGGGGCTGCAGGCGACGTCGGAGAGGAAGGGGTGCCAGCTAACCCTCGGATCGACGCAACTGTCGTTTTCTCCGGCGCACCCGGCGACATCTGGGCGCGGAATCCTACCGGTCGCGACCCGGGTTTAGCCGGTTTCCTGGGTTGGGTGGTTTGAGAGCTCATCAATCGCAGTAACCCGACGAATCGTCAGGTCTTGGGGAGATCGGTATTGAATGTTCCCAAACATAGAACGCACGGGATGACTTGCTCTGTCTGCGATCCGAAAACTGCCTAACCCGACATTATTATTGTTACCATTACGCTTGTAACGGTTATCCGGTCTTGCCGTTCACAATGCGCATCATGAAGTGCCCGGTGATCCCGTTTGAGGATGGGCGATTGAATGCCGTCAAACAACGGCTCATTCAGTTGGTTGTCAGGGTTCGAGGCCCCGAAATATCAATCGAACTGTGACTTGCCGCGCAGAATGTGATGATAATGCTGTGCAAACCGATGTGCCTCGTCCCTGACGTACTGCAATAATCGCAGCGAAAACGAATGGCGAGAGAGGCGGAGGGGCTCTGATTCACCTGGCAAATAGATTTCTTCTTGCTTTTTTGCCAGGGACATCAGAATTGGAGGATCAATCCCAAGCGCCTCGAATGCCGCAACGGCGCTGCTGAGTTGTCCTTTGCCGCCATCGATCAACAAGATATCAGGAAATACATCTTGATCATCGTAAAGCCGTTGAAATCGTCGGGAGACGACCTCGTGAATGCTGCGAAAATCGTCAATTCCGGATACGTCCTTGATTTTGAATCGTCGGTACCCGGGTTTAAAAGGAAGCCCGTCGATGAACCGGACCAGGCTGGCAACCGTCTGGCCGCCTCCCAAATGCGCGATGTCGACTCCTTCGATTGTTCTGGGAGTCTGCTTGAGTTTCAAGACTTTCTTTAAACCAGCCAATCCCTTTTTGGGGTCAATATGAAATACCTCCGGCTGCTCGTGCGTTTCCAATTCGCCGCGCCGGTCCAGCGAATTGAGCATTTCGATCTCGTCACGTAGCTTGGCTGCTTTTTCGAATTCCATTGCCTTGGACGCGCCCATCATTTCTTCGTGCATCTGTTTGAGCAGCTTTTTCTTGTTCCCCACCAGGAACATCTGCAGACGCCGAATGTCTTTACGGTATTCCTCTTTCGAAATCCGCAGGTTGCAAGGCGCAGTGCACTGCTTGATGCTGGCCAGCAAACAGGGCCGAAACCAGCGCCAACGATCGTCGTCGGCGTCGATGTCCAACGAGCATGTGCGGAACTTGAAAACTCGCTGCAGGACCTGCACAGCACCTCGAAGTGAACCCGCGCTGGCAAAGGGGCCATAAAGCTTGACACCGCTGGTCGCCGGTTCACGAGTGATTTCAACCCGGGGGAAATCCTCGTAGGTCGTGATTTGAAGATATGGAAAAGACTTGTCGTCTTTCTGTATTTTGTTGTGTTGAGGCTGAATGTCCTTGATCAATCGCGACTCAACCAGCAGGGCATCGACTTCGCTTTCGCAGTCCATGAAATCGACATCCGCAATTTCGCCAATCCAATCGGCGGTTCGGGCCTCTTCGGCGGCTGCCTTGAGAAAGTAACTGCCGGCACGCGAGCGCAAATTGGTCGCTTTGCCAACGTAAATTACAACGCCCGCGCCGTTCTTCATCAGGTAAACACCCGGCGATTGCGGAAAAGTCCGAACTTTGACCGCCGCCCGCTCGAAAGCGGTCAGCGACGCGAATTCAGCAGTCGTTTCACGAATCTGCCCATCCGCGGAGGTCCCATCCGCCGGAGGCGGCGCAGTAGGTTTTGAGTCCAATTCATCCATGCCCAGATTATACGCGTTGAACCCTGTTCCAAGAACTTGAGCGCGATTCGAAACCTGATTTTCAACAGATTTTGGGCC
The DNA here is from genome assembly GCA_024642205.1 of Planctomycetaceae bacterium. Lineage (GTDB taxonomy): Bacteria > Planctomycetota > Planctomycetia > Pirellulales > Pirellulaceae > Mariniblastus. Next base: position 86,377 of record JAHEBQ010000023.1, read on the forward strand.
GCGGGCGTCAGCCTCGGACAAGATCTGCCAGAACAATGTCCACTCGGATGACACATGTCCAACGCCCGGGTATATCCACCACAAACGGCCAGGTATATCCGTGAGCAGAAGGCGTTAGCCTCGAACCCGACCTGCCAGAAACCTGTCCATTGCGTGGACTCAGCTCAAGGCTTCGCGTCAACGGATCAGAATTGAATTGAACTTTCATTACCACGCTTTGAAGACCATTTACGAGCCTCGAAAACCAGACCGTGCAACCTAACACCCGTTCTGCTGTCTCCTACCCTGCATCCAGCAAGTCGACGGGACTCTTCACTGCCAGCCCTGGCTTGTTCATCACATGCAAATAGATCATTGTTGTCCGGACGTCTTTGTGACCCAGTAATTCCTGAACCGTCCGGATATCGGCACCGTCTTCCAGGAGGTGAGTCGCAAAACTATGGCGAAGCGAATGGGGTACGGCGTTTTTGAAGATTTCGGCCCGGGCAACCGCTTTTCCGAAAGCTCTGGCAAACAGAGTTTCGCCGACATGATGACGCCGCGGGACCCCGCAATACGGGTCCTTGGTGATGTTGGCGGCAGGAAAAACATACTGCCAAGCCAGCTTCTTGTTTTCGTTGGGGTACTTGCGATCCAGCGCGTAGGGCATGTAAACGGTACCAAACCCGTCGTTCAGATCTTTTTTGTGGCACCTGCGAACGAGCTCGCGTTGTTCGGCAAACGAATTTCGAATCGCTTCCGGTAGAACAGTCACGCGATCTTTCTCACCTTTTCCATTTCTCACAATGATTTGGCCACCGTCAAGGCAAACATCTTTGATTCGCAGTCTCAGGCACTCACCATGGCGAAGCCCACTCCCATACATGATTAGAAACATCAATCGTTTCAGGCCAGTGAATTCTGGCAATAGACGCACGATTTCCTGGCGGCTGAGCACCACCGGGAGCTTCTGATCCTTGTCTGAAGGAACGTAGTCGAGGAATTCCAGATTACGTCCGAAGACTTCCACGTACAGGAATAGCAACGCCGACTTGACCTGGTTCTGGGTATTGGGTGCAACATGACCGTCGACAGCTTTGTGGGTCAGGAACTGTCGGATTTCCGGCTCGGCGAATCTTTCCAGTTCGTTGGTGCCAAGAAATGCTGCAAACTGCTTGATGCATTTGACGTAGGCCTTTTCCGTGTTGGTGCTTCGAAATTGTAATCGCAATTCTTGCCGCAGTTCGCGGATCACTTTCGGTTCTGTCGGGTCAATAAATCCCACAGCACGCTGGCCAGACACACCCGAATCCACCATTTTAATTTCACGTCGACCGGCGACACCGTTGGATTGCGAACGCTCTTTCGACGCGAGTCGGGAGAGCGCGATTCGGATCGGCTCAAGTGTTGGGTTATCTGTTTTCAGAACCAGCCTCTGATACGCCTGGAGTGCACGAACAGCCTGCATCCTTTTCCAGGCGTCGATATTTTTGTCACGCAGCGAACGACAGAATGCGACCACGGACTCCTCATCAACCGGCAAATCAACATTCCGGGTGCCAATCCAGGATTCATAGCGCCTGACCCAGCGCACAAACCACGTTTGGTCGTTTATTCCGATCTTGTCACGAGGGATCGCAGCTTGATACTTTGCAATCGACATCGGTCAACTCCATGCGTTAACGAAACAAAACGACTCGGCTCGGAATAGCGCGAACCGAACGCCCCATGCCTGAAAGGGCTGGCTGACGCGGAGGAACATTGCGTTAGCGGGGTCAGTCAGAACGTCGGCTCAAACCCAATAATGGCATTGTGTACATTAACAGGGCGATTGCAAGCCCGAGGAGCTGGAGAATCAGAAAAGAAACCAATCAGCCAAATCAATCCAGGAATACCATCATTGGCCAGACGGATAATTAGGACAAACCCAGCCAAAAGGCTGGATAAAAACAGAAAATAGAATGGTCCGAGTCCGATAATAACGCAATAATGGTTTTTATCCGGCCAACTGTGCTGGTTAATTAATTAAGTTATCCTGCCTAGGCTCAGACTATTAGCACGCGTCCTGATGACAATCCGTTTGCTTCACCCCAAGTTCAGCCAGATTCTGGTTCTGAAACGGAAGCGAATGTTCCGATAAAATATTCAATCGCGACGTTGGCGCTCACGGGGCTGACAACATACGCTTTTCTCGCCGCAGCATACTTTCTTTACGTTGCAATTAACGATGGTAATCCGGTCACGAATTGGAACTGGTTGCAATGGCGAGATACGTTAATTGGAATCGGAACTCTAGTGCTACTGTTGTGCGCGACAGTCTTGTTTTTGCGACGAGACCTGCGATCAACCAACTAGCAAATCGAAAATTCAATATCAACAACTTTGTCGGATCGCGTA
>JAHEBQ010000078.1 GCA_024642205.1 Planctomycetaceae bacterium
CACGCCATCGTTGTCATCGGCCAGACAAACGGAAAATGGACGATTGCCGATCCAGCGATTGGATTAGTCGAATGGTCCGACGAAGAGCTTCTAAATCGCTTCACGGGTGACGCAATATACATCAGCAGAGAATAATGCCGGATCCCGGGTTGCATTGGCATGGGTTCGAAATTCGGAAACCATGGCGGACACTTTTTCGTTCCGGATTAATCCACGTCATTCCAACAGGGCCTTTACTTGTCTGGACGAAAGCGCGGTTGGCCAGATGGCGACGTCATCGATCAAGCCGTCCATGAACTCGTCGGACGAGGAATTGCCGATCCGCATCTGCTGGCCAGGTTGCATCAATTTTGGCGTGTCTTGAAAGGCAATCGTCTTTTTTAAATCGGCATCGAGATACAATCGACATTCCTTTCGGGAGTCATCTATCGCGTATACGATGTGATACCACCGCTGGAGCTCCAGTTTACCGCCATGCCCGTTGGACCCGATGTCGTCTTCGTAGAAGTTTACTGCAGTCTCGATCCACTTTTGTCCATTGCCAATATCACCATGTACTTTCGCGTCGTTCACTTTCATGTCGAATGTGAATTCCTGTCCGAATCGAGTGCCAAAAATGCCGGAAAAGGTTGGTGGTCGCGATAGCTTGACCCAGGCGGACACGGTGAAAGAAGAAAGCTCGAAATCGGTCGAGTAATCGATGTTAACGTGGTCACCTTTCGACCGGTCGAACAACAGCGCACCGCCTTTTCTTCCTTCTGCCGGCTTGGCACCGACGATCCTGCCGTCGTGTCCACCGACGGAATCGCGCGCGATCTGCCCGGAAACCTCATCCAGTCGCCAGCGAGCTACGGCTGGTGGCAAGACGGGTGACGATTCGGCGTTGTCAATCAGGAACTCGACCAGCGCCTCGCAATGAAAAAACCCCTTCCACATATTGTGGCCCTGGCCGATGGGAACAACGAGTTCCATCGAACCTCCAAGTTCTCGATATCGTTTCGCAACGGCCCCGGAGTTGGCTTCAAGTGGCACCGTCGAATCGCTATCGCCGTGGATATGAAAGATTGGGACCCTGGCTTTGGCCAACGATTCCAGACGTTCGACAGGATTGTGTTTTTTCAGTGTTTTGGCCAGTTCCTCCTCGGTCCTCCCATAGGCACCGCATGCCTTGCCGAGTCCCGGGTAACTTCGCAGGTCGCAGACGGGGTAGATACCGGCGATGCAAGCCACTTTTTCCGGATTCTCAGCCCCCCAGTTGTAAAGCATCAACCCACCCCGACTCCGTGCCAGAAGTGACGCCCTGGATCCAAACCTCTCCTTTCGGGTGAGATGTTCGTAAAGCGAATTGTAGGTTTCGATCCCGGCGGGGCTTCCATAGGACTCGCCAACATCAATCCCCGCGATCGCGATACCGGCGGCGAGAAAACGACCGATCATCCAACCCTCGCTGCCTTCATTCGGCAACGACCTGTCAAATGTAGGCGCATACATCACCCAGGGCATTGGAGAGCGGCGATCTTCTGCTGCTGGCAAAATCATGAACGCGGGTCGACCTGCAACTTCAAATCGTTGCCAGTTGAATTGCTGATCCTGGGCGTCCAGTTGACAGACAAACGACAGAAACAGGAACAGGCTGAGAATTCGGTTCACGGGTCGCTCCATTTTCGGAAACAGTCGATGGGTTGCGGCATTAGACACGATTGAGCGATAACTGTCTTGCTAACACAGGAACCCAGTGCCATGATTTCCCGGGACCCATCGTTTTTGCATATTACGAAGGCCTGGAAACTGTTCCCGTCGAATGTGTCAAGTGCACTGCTGCAATTCGAACGTCGATTACTGCTACAATAGGCGGTCGTTCTATCGACACATTTATCGTATCCGCGTCAGGCTCGTTATATGAAACCAACATTGATTATCTGCTTGCTGTTACTGATTGGATTGGCCAACCGAGTCGCTGCGGAACAACCCAATATTGTTTTCTTCTTCGCCGATGACCAGACGATCAGCACCCTTGGGTGTTACGGCAACGATATCGTCCGAACACCGAACATCGATTCTCTTGCCCGGCGGGGAACCCGGTTCAAAAACGCGTTCGTCAGCCATTCGATCTGCTGGGTCAGTCGAACGACAATCCTGACGGGACTGACGGGACGCAGTTATGGAACGCCTGGCAATCGCGAACTTGCCCGGGCTGACGCTGTGGCGTCGCTCTATTCAGATATCCTCCGAGACAACGGCTACCGCACCGGTTACTTCGGAAAGTGGCATGCGAAAATGCCCAAAGGTTACGCAAGAGAAGATCACTTTGACGAGTTTGAGGCTATCGGGCGCAATCCGTACTACAAGCAACAACCCGATGGCAGTCTGAGACATGAAACGGAATTGATTGTTGATCGTGGAATTCAATTCATTGAATCCCAGCCGAAAAACAAACCATTCGCGCTCAACCTGTGGTTCAACGCCTGTCACGCGGAAGACAACGATCGACGACCTGGAATCGGTCACTTCCCCTGGCCGAGAGCCGTCGATGGGATGTACGAAAATGTTGAGATTGCCCCGCCGCGGCTTAACGAACCGGTGATTTTCGATGCCCTGCCCGAATTCCTGAAGACGACCATTAACCGCGAGCGTTTTTTCTGGCGTTGGAACACAAGTCAAAAGTACCAAACCAACATTCGAGCCTACTACCGAATGGTCAGCGGAATCGACGGGGCCATCGGTCGATTTCTGGTAGCCCTTGAAAAGGCCGGGTTTGCCGACAACACAATCATCGTCTACTCCGCCGACAATGGGTACTATCTGGGCAATCGCGGATTGGCTGGAAAGTGGTCGCACTTCGAAGAATCACTTCGCGTTCCCCTGATCATTTTTGACCCACGCGTACCGATCGAACAGCAGGGAAAGGTCTCTGACGCAATCTCGCTCAATCTCGATTTGCCGGCGACGTTTCTCGATTGGGCCGGGGTCAAAGTCCCGGATCGCTACCAGGGACGCAGCCTCCAGCCCATCGTTTCGGCGGAAAAACCAGCTGACTGGCGAACCGAGTCCTTCCACGAGCATTTTGCGGTCCGTAATCGAATCCCGGCGTTTGAAGGCCTGCGAAACGCGCAGTTCAAATACGTTCGATACATCGACAACCGGGGATATGAGTTCCTTCATGATTTGAAAAACGACCCGGACGAGTTGCTTAATCTGGCGAGCGACCCAAATTATGCGGGACTCCTGCGAGCAATGCGCGATCGCACCACCACCCGCGTCGCACAACTCGGTGGCCCGCTTGAGCCGATGGAGCGCGAATTAACTCCATCGACGGTCCCGCATCCGGAAGCTTCCGCGAGCGTGGGAGCACCGACAGACAAAGATGGCTTTGTCAGCGTGTTTGATGGCCAAACCCTGCGGCAATGGAGTGGCGACATGAAGTTCTGGTCGGTGCAGGACGGAGCGCTGACGGGTGTCACCGACGGAACCCTGTCGCAGAACCGATTTATTACGTGGAAACCATCGACGATTCGCAACTTTGACCTGCGTGCCAAAGTCAAGATCTCAGCAGGCGGCAACAGTGGTATTCAATACCGGGGAGTTTCGCGGCCAGACCTCGGTTTGGACGTCGTGTCCGGATACCAATGTGATGTCGTCCCCAAAAACCCGGACTTTGACGGCATGTTGTACGAAGAACGGGGTCGCCGAATCCTGTCTCACGCCGGAGAAAAGGTCATCGTTGACGCCGAGGGAAAACCCTGGGTGGTCGGTAAAATGCCCGTCAAAGCGGTTGCTGCTGACCAATGGCATGACTACCGCGTTTTGGTTCGAGGGAACCACCATCAGCATTGGATTGACGATCGCCTGACCGCAGACTTGATTGACTTTGATCCCACTGGACGCGAACTTGAGGGTGTCCTCGCAGTCCAGGTTCACGTTGGCCCGGCCATGAAGGTGCAATACAAGGACTTTCGGATCAAGCACCTGCCGGACGACTTGCCGCTGCAGCAATTGGAGGATCACCCGATTCCGGCTGACGCGTACGGCGTCCAACCGCAAGGCCGCCTTCCGAAGGATTGGACACCTCCGATCTACGGTAGGCGATAAGCAAGGGCAGGGCCACGCCCGACTCTCTCGGTTCAATTGAATTGGTCAAAATCAATCGTATCGTCTGAATCAAATTCAACCCGTCGTTGTCGTAACACAAAGTCTTTTACGTCGGTAATCCTGACAACAATCGCGGTGACGTTGTCCCGCCCGCCGCTGTCGATGGCAAACCGGATCAGTCGGTCGGCGATTTCGTCCACGTCATCGCCTTCGAGCATTCCGGCAATTTTTCTTTCGCTCTCGAAGTAGTTACTCAAGCCATCGGTACACAGAAGAAGAACATCTCCATCCCCCGGTTCGAAACTCAGAGTTTCAACCACCACTTGCTCGTCACGACCCAGGCATCGCGTCAACACGCGCCTGAATCGCTGGATGGCATGAAAGTCAACCCGATCGTAAGTCCAATTCGGATTCTCACTTACAAATTCCGCGAACAGCGTATGATCACGAGTGAGTTGCCTGGCTTGACTTGCTTGCTTGAGGTAGAGTCGTGAGTCCCCGACGTGCCCCACAACGGCAAGGCCGTCAACGATCAACAACAGAGTCATGGTGGTTGCCATGCCATCGAATTGCGGTGAAGTCTTACAGTGCTTGATCAAGCAGTCACAGGTGTATTGGATGGTGTTCTCCACGAACTGTTTAAGAACACATTCGTCACGAGAATCCAGGGGCGATCCCGGGGAGTGAATCCAATTCCACTGCGATTCAATGTAGTCGACAGCAAATTCGATCGCCTTGGCAGAAGCGACGTCGCCGGCCATGTGTCCGCCGAGCCCGTCGCAAACGATGAACAACCCTTTCACGCTATCAACGTAAAAATAGTCTTCGTTCTTTTCGCGAACATGTCCGACATCCGTTCTTGCCGCTGCTCTGATCACCATTTGCCGCCTCGTCTGCAACCAAATCAACGCGAATCAAGACAACGCGAATCCAACGAGTCAAATGATGCGCCGGGCCTGTCTGACCACGAACCAGTCGATCTGTCATCCTCAGAGACGCGCGTCCATCACCTCAATCCAACGGATGCCACCCAACACTATTCTTCTTCAGTCTCGTCGTCGAACTCCGAGTCATCGACATCCCAGTCATCTTCATCGTAGCCTTCGTAGTAATCCTCTTTCGAAAGGTATTCGACATCGTCCCAGGCCGAATTACGAGACCCACCCGATGGCCCATCATCGGAATCCTGGTCCAGCTTACTGGACTTTCCCCGACCGTTTTTGTTCCACTGTTTGTTGGACCGTTTTTTGTCTTCGCGTGACATTGAAAAAACTCGCTACCCTTACCATTAATCCGGGACGGCACCAGGATCCGCCCCTTAAAAAAATCGATCGTACACCCGTTCTCCGAAAAGAGCTGGACCGGTTATCGCCAATACTGGAATCGTGGCCACGGCTCAATATCCCTGCGAGAAATTGAGCCCGGTCTTCGAAGAGAACGCATAACGCGTGCCAAATCGAGGCAACTTATTTTCCCGGAATGGGTCTGGAAAATTCCCGGTCGAACGCACCTGCTTGCACGGCATGAGAGCCCGTGCTGAAAACGGAATGATCAAGGTGGCTAGTTTTTATCCAGATCGTTTTCGATCGGTAATTATTACAAAGGCGCAATAAAACAGCCGCTTTTCGAAATTGAAAAGCGGCTAATCCGAACTGATATCATCGTCGACGGTTTGAAGCCTGTTTCAGTTGGACGTCAACCGAATCAGCGCCAACGTTAAACACTTTTGACGGTTCGTGGTTTTGCTTTCGCCGTTACATTCGTCGTCTTTACCGTTGACTTGGCCGGCAATTTGGGCGTTGCTTTCGCGGTTACCTTCGGTGCTACCTTGGCAATTGGCTTCGGAGTTGACTTGGCGGCTACCTTTGGTGCTACCTTGGTGGTCGCTTTGGGTGCGGCCTTGGTAGTTGCCTTAATGGGCTTGGCAGTCACAGTTGCAGATCCGGTTTCTTTTTTCTTGGCAGGCATTTCAAATCTCCGATTGTATTGGGATTTGTTTTTTGGGCGTGGTGTCGGACTGATGTCCTCAATGGAATCCATCCCATTATGCACTGAGATTGCAAACCACATGCCAATTGCGATCACGAACCGCAACGAATGCAATTTTTTCGATCGACTCAAAAAAGATGGTTTGGTTTTCATGAACTCGAAGCAGGCACAACCCGAGCCTTTGATTCGCCCGGATGCATTTCCGATCCTGGCAACATTGCCATGGATCGGATTCACGACGGAAGGGAATCCCGATCCAGAAATGCTCTTGGCGTCACATCGCGAGTTGATCTATTCGCTTTTATTGCCAGGCAGCAGGGGGGTTTCGAGTGAGGTTGCGTTCAGTCGAACAGCAACAGAACGAGTGCTGGAGTGCGGTTTCTCGAGGTTCAAGGGGACATTCTGAATACGGATTAACAGCAGCAGACACCCCGCCCGCAAGGCGGATGATCCGGCAAACAAAATCAGGTAACCGGAAACCGAAGCTTCCCAATAGTACAGGATCCCGCCTCCCACCAATGCTCCGCCGACCCAGGCAATCGTGTTAACGAGATTGTAAAGCGTCAGCATTTCGGTCCGGTCTTCATCCGGGATCGAGTCGAGAAACATCAGCGAATATGCCAGTTCAAATGCGGCCCAGACGGCACCGGCGGCAAGTTGGAGGAAAACCAGCCAAACGATGTTCTGGGAGACCAGCCACCCGCTGCTCATTGGAATGATACCAATCCCGCCGATCCACAGGAGTCGCAATGCGCCGAGCCTCTTGGCAAGTTGCCCCCAAGCAGAAAGTGAATAAACCTTGGCAAGAAAAGAGGCCGAAAGCAGCAAAACGAATTCGCCATAGGAAAAATTGAGTCGCTTTAGCATGAATGGAGTAAAGTAGGGGCTGGCCAGTTGGACCGACGCTTGAACGGCCACCAGGTAGAGCAGCAATCGTCCGCTGTTTTCCCGACCGAGTTTTCTGACCAGCTCGGCATAGGATCGTTGTTCTGGCCGGGTCGGCATTGGAATCGGCTCGCTTTGACGTGACAGGCACCAGGCAGAAACCAGTCGGCAAGTCCCGGCTGCGGCAAAAAGAATGACAAATGTGTGGCGGACCAGGTCGTTGTCCGTTGCCAGCTGCAAGGCGATGCCACCAGCCAGGAAACCTGCGAAAACCGCCGCTTTGTTCCATCGAGTACGGGAAGCAAAATACTTGGCCCGTTTTCGTTGAGGGACAATCGTCCCAATCCAGGTGTTCCATGCTGGCCCCGTGGCAAGTCCTGCCGCCCAATAGAATGAAACAACCATCAACATCCAGGGCGTGCTGATCAAACCCGACACGGCAGCCAATACCAAAGGCAGGAATGAACATGCCTGTGCCACAGCGCACAGTACCACCCACGTTTTGTGTGACCCAAGACGACGAATCAGCAACGGCGAGGCCAATTGCAGAATTCCACCAGCCACCAACGGTACACTCGCGACCAGGCCTGAAGAAATTTCACCCAACCCGAGGGTCAGGGCAAACGCGGCGAAATAGGTTTCCCCCATGCCAACCATGCCACCAAATGCGATGCCTTCTTCACAACTGGCCCGCAAATCAGTTCTGAGCCGACGCGATTCCCGGACGCTCGCGCGACGAGCCGGCGTGGGCGAGTCACAGAGTTCGCCGGTGCGTTGGATGGAAGGAATTGCGTTCATTTTCTTTGTGGGAGGTGCATCGAACCTGGCTCATGTCCCCAGGAGACACTCGATTCTCTCCGTTTACGGTAGGAAACTGTCACCAGTTTCTGGTTTGTATCGGGAATTCACGCGATCTTATCGGCTCGCCCTGGAAACGGTGACAATTAGCATCGGCGAATCATCAGGCGAATCTTCTTCCAATGGCACAATTTGCTGCTGGGGTTCTTCCAAAAACAGTGACGATCCTGGCTGCCAGGTTGTCTTTCTCAACGGTAGCTCCTGCATTAGTCGGCTGGCGAAAAATGCCGTTCGTCAAACGAATCGGCTGCTGACCGATTGTCGGAAGGTGACGAGAAACTTTGCTGTGCTCCCGATCGGCACGCAATTCGCATACCAATCAATGGATAATTTACCAACGGGAAACGAAGACAAGATGGCTTGGCGATTCATCGAACCCGGCAAACCGACGGTCGGTCCCTGCTCATAATGGCTTCGAAGTGAACCAGATTCGCCTTTCCCGGGCTGCCGGACACGCAAACCGGGTGTCAGTTAGACCAACTTGTCCAGCACCAAGGTGGCACAACTCAACACCAGAAAAAACCCGCACATGTCGGTAACCGTGGTCAGAATCGGCCCGGATGCGAGCGCTGGATCCAGCTTGAGCAACCGCATTACCAGTGGGAGCGTTCCGCCGAGTGAAACCGCGATGACCGAGTTGATCATCATCGCCAGGCCCACGACAATGCCGAGCCAGGGATTTCCTTTCCAGACCATTGCCACCAATGCAATCAACAACCCAAGTGCGAAACCGTTGATCAATCCAACGGCGATCTCTTTGAACCAAACTCGCATGAGCTCGTTCGATTTGACGAGCCCCAGCGAAAGTTCTCGCATGCTGACAGCGACCGCTTGATTGCCACAACATCCGCTCATGTCCGAGATGATCGGCAAGAATACTGCGATCGCGATGACTTGAGTGAGCGTATCCTGATAAAACGCGATGACGCTGGCGGCGATCATGTTCAGCACGATATTGATCGTCAGCCACGCCAGTCTTCGTCGAGACCTTAGCAACAGCGGCATGGTGCGTAGTTCTTCGTTGACGATTCCCTGCGATTTCAGGTAGTCTTCCGCGTACTGCTCGCCCATCGCTTCTTCGACATCAGCTCGACGAAGCACGCCGACAAGCTTGCTGCCGGAATCCACAACGGGGACACCCACAAACGCATATTCGTCGAAAAAATTGTGCAAGTCCTTGAGGGGAGCGTGAACACTGACCGACAACGGATTTCTGATCATCAAGTCTGCAATTCGAGTCTTGCCGGGCGAGAGCAAAAGGTCCCGCAGGCGCAGCACGCCGTTAAGCTTCCCTTTTGTCTGTGGGTCCGAACCAACCACATAGACATACTGGACTTCAAAATCTGAATATTCACCGGCATTCTGTTGCAACTGGTTGATCACACCAGAAACCGTTTCACTTTCGTCGACGGCGACATAACGGACAACCATGATTCCGCCGGCTTCTTCGTCGTCGTAATCAATTAATTCGCGGACCTCGGCCGCGTCTTCGGCTGGCATTTCCGACAGGATGGAAGCCTGGAGTTGCTCGGAAAGCTCCCCAACAAAGTCCGCTTGTTCATCTTTGGGCAACTCTTCCAGAATATCGGCTGCTTTGGCCGGTTCGATTCCTTCGAGCAACCGTAGTGCCTGGACCTCCGGGATATCTTGCAGGTATTCGGCCGCATCCTCCAGGTCGACGCTCTCGATCAACAACCGCCGGAGGTGCGCCGGCAACCGTGACAGCACGAGCAATCGGGTTGAAGAATCCAGTTCATCCAGTGTCGCATCGGCATCGGCAAATGCGCCTTTCTCCAAAAACGTTACAACCTCCTGCAACGCGACGATGTTGTTGCTGCCCGGATCACTTTTTTGCTCGTCTTCAGTTTGGATCATATTGAATTCTTCATTGTTTGGATTAGCCAAGGCAGACTGCGACCGGAGACGTCAACCATTACGACCAGGCACAGAGAATATCGTTCTGAATCTCCTACTCTCCCGTCAATCCTAGAGAAGGTTGTTCCAGGTCGCCATTGCCATTGAGTAATTCCGGCCCCTCAATTTCGCCATGAGTGGCGATGGGATGATAACAGAACCACTCTCCGCCGGCCCAGCTCCCTGTTTGAACGCAACCAGCGTCAACCTTCCAACAGCGGATTGCTTTCCAGACGGGCAGGGAGCGCTTACCCAATTCAAACCTGATCCGTCGTCGAGGAGTCGACTGCTTCATCCGCGAATTCCGCTTGCGTGGCCACGCTTCGGCTAATCTGAATTCCGAGCTTCTTGATTTTCGACCTGAGTGTCGTGCGAGTGATACCCAAAATCGAAGCTGCCTCGACCTGGTTTCCTTCAGTGACCTGAAGGACCTGCGTAATCAACTCCAGTTCAATTCGTTCAATCACCGAGTCGTAGATATTTTTCTCGCCGGATTGGATCTTCTGCTGGACGAGACTTTCAATCTCCGTTTTGAGTGTCGCAATATTTTCAGCTGGCAGGAATACTTTCTGTTTGTCGTCGCGTAGACCGAGGACAGGCAGGAAATCTGGAATCACGACCTTGCCGGTGGTTTGCAATACCGCCCGCCGAATAACACTTTGAAGCTCGCGAACATTACCCGGCCAGTCATACCTGCTTAATCGTTCAATCGCGTCCGGTGAGAACCGGCTAACCGATTTGCCGAGTTCCATATTTGCTGAAATACGAAAGTGCTCCAGCAGGTAAATCAAATCACCGTCCCGCTTGCGCAGCGGAGGCAATTCAATTGTGTATCCATTCAGACGGTAGAACAGATCGCCCCGGAATTGTCCTGATTTCACCATTTCTTCAAGATCGCGATGGGTCGCAGAAAGGACCCGAACATTGGTCTTGATCGTCTGGTTTCCTCCGACGCGTTCAAACGACTGGTCCTGAAGTACTCGAAGTAATTTCCCCTGAAGCACCATTGACATGTCGCCAATTTCATCGAGAAAAAGAGTCCCGTTGTCGCATTGTTCGAACTTGCCAATTCGTTGGCGATCGGCGCCCGTAAACGACCCCTTCTCGTGGCCGAACAGTTCGCTCTCCAGCAAGGCATCCGGGATCGCAGCACAATTGATTGCCATGAACGGAGTATCGCTGCGATTGCCAAACTGAAAAATGGCACGGGCCACCAGTTCCTTGCCAGTGCCACTTTCACCACGAATCAGGACGGCTACATTTTGCCTTGCCACCAAACCGATCGACTTGTAGACATCCTGCATGGAAGAACATTGGCCGATCATCGAGTCGCCCTCTTCGTCTTCGGGCGAGTCCGGATTCAGCGTGATCGGCTCGCGGGCAAATCGTCGAATCTGCAGTGCGCGTGTGATCGCTCGTTGAAGCTCATGCTCATCTGGCGGCTTGACCAGGTAATCCAGCGCTCCCAGTCTTGTCGCTTCAATCGCCTGGCGACTGTTCGCCTTGCTGGCGACAACTACGACTGGCAAGTGCTGATCGATTTCAGCAAGCTGCTGGTAAAGTGCCAGTCCCCGGTTGTCGTCAAAACCCACGTCAAGAATGACAACACTCACCTCGCTGGATTCGACCAGCGAAAAAAGCTCCTCCGCGCATCCAGCAACCAAGACCAGTAATTCAGACTGCGCAACAATCGCTTCGATTTGACTGATTGCTTCTGCACTGTTATCGGCTATTAGAATCGCTGACATGGATTACTAACTTATCAACTCAATTACCATCTGTCGTGGGCGCTGACGGTGACGAGAATTACCCCTTTTATCAACGCGGTATTCCATTACGTGAGTTTGATTCCCAAGGGACATTCCGACAACCTGATCAGCGGGAAAACCGCTTGGCAGCGAACCCGCATCTGACCGTCCAAGCTTGTCCTGAGTCAATCCACGGCAATGGTCCACGGCAACCTGGTTCTCGTCGAGAAGAAATTCACCAAGTCGGACGGGCTCGTTGTTTCAAGTAAACATACATGGAAACGACAACCGCCATCGCCGACTAAAAATGGATCAACGGTCGGAAAGCAGTCGATTGGGTGCTGGTCAACCCAAACGCCAACTTTGATTTCGATCCGGTTTTGCGAATGGTCAAACTGAAAACGGAATGCCGCATAAGGCGACTCAAAACGAAATATCGAATTTAAAGTCGCATATGGCGGAAACAGCGGGATTTCATTCACGGCGTGCACGAAATCCAGGTCGTCGAGGGCGACCGCCGGACACATGGCATAGGTGGAATCGGTTTGATCCCGGTCCGAATTGAACCCTCCCGTTTCGCCAAGTTACACGGCAGAAAATGCGGTTTTCCTGTTCGACAGCTTCGTTTTTGAAAAATGGTGTAAATTCTCCGGAAAAATGCAGGTTGCGCGGGCAAAAAAACGGGTTTTGGAGAAAAGTCGCGATCAGCTTTTTCTGAAATCCTTGAAAAAAAAGGGAATTTCCTGATTGATTTTAAGACAGCCAGATAATACTCTGGCCTATCAATGAAACCGATTTCATGCCATGGTGTTCAAGCCAGCAATTTGTCCAATGTTGGCCGCTCTGTCATTTGAATCGATTGTCGTAAACATCACTCGAAGTCCCATTTTCATCTAATATGCAACCTGTTGGAGTCCACATGATTTTAGATTTAAAGAAAATAGTCGCGATCTGTTGTTTGGCAGCCGGCTTGTTTGAAACGGCCCACGCAGACGTTACGGTCGGCGTCAATTACGGCCAAAATTGGATTGGCTACATGACTGTGTTCGACCTTGATCGAAGCGGGGCACTCCCAGCTCCGGGGGGATATGTTTTCGAGTCTGTTTGGGGGTTCAACGACTTGACGGCAGAATTCGATACGGGAGCCAACACATTGACCCTGGGACCAAATTCAGTCAACGATCCGGATCCGTTTTGGTATATTGACAATGGAGGCAGCCCTGGACTTGGCAACAAATGGATGGACGCCAATGGCTATGTGCAGATCGATGACGGAAGTTTGTCAGGTCAAACTGTGACCTTTGCGGGAACCATCCTTTCTAACACCTTTCTTGAAAACCACACTGTCACCGCGTTCATCCGAGACTTTGCGCCCGACTACTCGTCCAACAACAGCTCGACGCAAGTGTTTAATTTGAATGAAACCGGTGCATTCAGCATTGAACTTGCCACCGATGCCGGTGCCGGACGTCACGTCCAGTATGGCTTTAATGTTCAAGGCGAGAATGTCTGGGTCAGTGACCGACAGGAATTTGGGAATGTCGTTCTCAACGCAGTTCCAGAACCTGGCAGCCTGGCAATCATCAGCCTCGGTGCAATCGCATTGGTTACCCGACGTCGTCGTTAGACATTGGCGTTTCCAGTTCCAGAATTCTCGGGACAACCTGACCGGTTGTCCCTTTTTATTGCGCCGGCCCCAAATATGGTTGGATGCAAATTGCTGGCAACACGGGCAGTCGATCCTCGTTGAGCGAAACGAGATTGACATGGTAGAGACGAATGAAAGTAAATGCTGTGATCTGGTCAATAAAGATCACTTTTCGCATCGACCAGCAGCCGAAGCAACGGAGAAAACCTGTTGCCGTTTCCCAATCGATCATCGATCGCCCGTGCGAATCGCTGGATGACTGTGGACAGATTCGCATCAATCAAACAGGCCGGGCCTGAGGCCAGGATGAAGTCGTGCCAGCTCCCGGACAGGCAATTCCTGCTATCGCAAGCGGGTTACTGATTCACGGACAACCAATTCTACGGGAAGCATTGGTATTTCGAATGGCTTTTCGGCAATTGCGCTGACTAACATTTTCGATGCCGCCGCTCCCATTTCGAGTGCCGGTTGGGACACCGTAGTAAGCGGAGGTATCATGTACGCAGAATTCGGCTGGTCATCAAAACCGATAATGGAAACATCCTCAGGAACCCGTTTTCCAGCTCGAAAGAGTGCCAATCGAACGCCAAATGCCATTTCATCGTTTGCGGCAAACACGGCGGAAAAGGCCACGCCGCGTAAAAGTAGCGTTTCCAGTGCCAAAACTCCTGACTGGGCGCTGAAGTCTCCCTGGACAATCAGTTCATCCCTAACGACGATATTCGCGTCGGTGAGGGCTTGTTGATATCCCTTGAGTCGATCGATCGAGTCCTCGTGATCACTGATCCCGGCAATATGCGCGATATTTCGATGGCCGGCTTCGATGAGAAACTCAGTTGCTCTTTTGGCGGCAGCGACATTGTCGATACAAATGCATCGTTCTTTACAATCTTCCAGGTACCGGGCGATCTGAACGACTGGGACACCGTGACAGGCCTCCCGTAATGTCGATGAATCGAGGTTTCCGCCCACCATGATTAACCCGTCGACCTGTCTTTCGATCAACGTCCTGACGGCGACCAGCTCACGCTCTTGATTCCATTGTCCATCAGCAATAATGGGCGAATAACCGGTATCCGCCAGCCCGTTAATGACGCCCATCGTTACCGAATCATAAAACGGACTACCAATATTTTGCGTGACAATACCAAGGGTCATCGATCGTCCGCCGGCGAGAATCCGGGCAAACACATTGGGTTTGAAATCCAGATTTTTCATCGCTTTCAGGACCGCGGCCCGTTTTTTCGCGTCAACCGGGGTCGAATCGTTCAAGACGCGAGAGACGGTACTTTTGGATACGTTGGCCGTGTTTGCGATGTCCTGAATCGTGACATTCTTCCGGTTCATTTGTCTGGCGTCTCACATGGATGGGTGGTGGCTGAAAATCGAAAACCCAACAAGGACTGGGAAAGCAATGTAATTGTATCCTGTCCTCCCAAATAAGCCCTAAAAAATCGAGCGAAAATAACCGAAACCGGTTCCAGAATTTTACCGATTCAGGCTTGACTTTTCAATTTCAGTTGCCATATTTGAGACTTACATGAAACCGGTTCCAAGGCCCCCTTGGCGTCCTTATTCCCTCGATTTATGTCCTTTAACCCAAGTGAAACAAATGAAAATCAAGGCTGACTCTTCAAAACAAGGATTCACATTGGTTGAATTACTTGTCGTGATTGCGATTATTGGAATCTTGATCGGGATGCTTCTGCCTGCCGTGCAGCAAGTCCGCGAGGCAGCCCGAAGAACCGATTGCATGAACCGATTGCGTCAAATCGGACTGGCAACGCACAACTTCGAATCCGCATTTTCAGCCTTCCCGTCCGCGGGAGGAGCTGTTGATCAATTTTGGAACGAATCAAACCGGGCAATCAATGGTTACGAAAACGCCAGTTGGCATTACCAGATCCTGCCGTTCATCGAACAAAACATCATGTATGAACTGCGCGAAACGGCTGGACTGCTGGATGGAATTTCCCCGTTACAGGTAAACGCATTCAATTGCCCCTCACGTGACAACCGATTTGCGAATATGGGGTGGACGACGTTTGCACTTGGTGATTATGCGGGTGTCATGGCGAGTTGGAACAATCCTGCCTGGGACGGTTATGCCTGGCAATTGGTTGACCCGGTTCCGAGCGAGCAATCTCAGGTGTGGACCGGCATCCTGTGCAAAGGCGGACAGTTCAACGCATCAACCGGCCGAGCAACGATATTTGGCAAGGTCGATTTTGGATCCATCACCGACGGTTCATCTAACACAATCATGATGGCAGAAAAAGCGGTCCCTACGGGACAATATACGATTGATGGATCGAACTGGGAGTATTGGGAATTAATGGGATATTACACAGGTGCGGATTGGCCAGTCATGAGACAGTTCGGCGTGCTGGGCGCTAATGGGTCAACCGGTGGTGACATTTTCGAAGTTGGGGTCTGGGCGGACAATCGTGAACGACCCAGTTATGTAGGGCGAAACGGCGCGGGCCACACCGAGGAATTCGGGTTTGGATCGTCTCACCCAGGTACGTTTTCGGCAGTCTTTGGAGACGGATCCACTCGAGCGATCTCAAATACTTCCAACTTGCGAATTCTTGATGAATTGGGACGTCGAGCGGACGGTACGATCGCGTCGACGAACGATCTGTAATCCACCTTTTCTCATCACTGCCCGATGGATTGAAACTCGGGCAGTGAATTCAATTTTTAGGAGGGTGGCCGTCATGAGACAACCAGCTGGAATGGGCCTGGCCGCGATAATGCTGTTTTTTTTGGCAATCTGTGCCGGATGCGGATCCGGTAACAATCCGAATGCGGCGATCGCTCAAGCGAACAAAACAAACCTGCAACGGCTGTCAAATCTGTATGTCAAGTACCAGATGACGAATCGATTCAAAGGTCCCAAGGACGAAGTCGAATTCAGGAAGTTCATTTCGTCGGCCAATAACAGCGAAACTCTTGCGTTGATGGGCGTTGATCCAAATGAGATCGACGAGCTGTTTATTTGCGAGAGCGATGGTGAACCATTCGCCATTCGGTACAACGTACCGTCTGGAACTCGCGGGTCTACCGAGCCGGTTGTATTCCAAAAAACCGGTTCCGATGGGATGCGCATGGTTGGGTTTTTGAATATGGTTCAACGAAAAGTGAATGATGAAGAATATGAGCGTCTGTTCAACGCCAAGCCCGCCATGCCGACAAATAGTCGGTCAAATCCGAGGTCGGGTGAGAGTCGCTCGGGATCATAGCGTTCGATGGCACTGAAAATTCAAGTCGCCAAGGCGTTGCGTGAACGATGGCCACGAGATCATTGTTCGTCGGAGCGATTGGCACTCACTGCCAGCCCCCTTGGCTGTGTCAACAGGAATCAGCGCGATCGGCCATCCAGAGAAACCCAAGTCACTGAAATGTAATCAGCTCGTGGTTCGTGATTGGAAGTTTGGTTAAATCAAGTCATGAACAACAAAGCAAGCACAACCGACCCATCTGGCAAAGCTGAACAACTGTCGGTACTGGAAAAAGTTGGTTATGGATTGGGCGACACGGCTTCCAATTTTTACTGGAAACTCTTCGAAAATTTTCAGCTGATTTTCTATACCGACGTTTTTGGCATCTCTGCTGCGGCTGCGGCAACCATGTTTTTCGTTACCAAACTCTGGGATGCGATCAATGATCCTTTGATTGGATTGATGGCGGATCGAACCAAGACAGCCTGGGGCAGGTTTCGTCCCTATCTGCTTTGGGGCTCGATTCCTTTTGCGGTAACGGGAATCCTGACATTCTATACACCAGACTTTAGTCCCAGCGGAAAATTGATTTACGCATATATCACGTACACGCTCGTGTTCATGGCGTACACATTCATCAATATCCCCTACGGCGCTCTCATGGGCGTCATCTCATCCCGGTCACTCGAACGGACCAGCGTTTCAACCTATCGATTCGTCCTGGCGTTTTGTGGCGGCTTGATTGTTCAGAAGTTCACTGAACCGCTCGTCGCATTTTTCGGCGGGACGGAAATACAACTTGTCGATGGCATTGAGAAGGTCGTTGTCCTGGACAAACAAACCGGTTTCTTCTGGACGGTTGTTTGTTATGCGATCGCCGCGGTCGTATTGTTTTTGATTACCTTTGTGACAACCAGGGAACGGGTTTTTCCTGAACAGAAAAAAAATTCGAGGTTTCGCCAGGACTTCTGGGACCTGCTTCGCAACCGGGCCTGGATCGTGCTGTTGTTCGTTGGACTATTCCAGATTCTTGCCGGATGGACGCGGGGCAGCGCGATTGCGTATTACTTCACCTATTACGTGAACTCATCGTTCGGCAATTTCCTGGCGGTCAGTACGGTGGCAAGTATCCTCGGCATGATGACGGCAAAACGGATGTCCGCAGTATTCGGGAAGAAACTGTTGATGATCCTGATGAACCTGGCTGTCGCGGTTTTGACCGCCATGTTCATATTTCTCAGGTCGGACCAGGTTGCCCTGATGTACGGGCTCAATATCTGCCTCGCGTTTGTGGGAGGTCCCATTCCAGTCTTGCTTTGGGCGATGTATGCCGACGCCGCGGACTATTCCGAGTGGAGGTTCCACCGTCGCGCAACAGGTCTCGTGTTCTCGGCTGCTACCTTTTCTCAGAAATTGGGCGGTGCGCTGGGTGCCGCCATCCCTGGCTGGATGCTTGCCTGGTATGGCTTCGCCGCTCCAGTGGACGGCGTTCAGCAGGTGCAATCGGAACACACGATCGACGGTATTGTCCTGATGATGAGCGTGATCCCGGCCATGTTTCTGGCCGCAGCCGCAGTTTCGTTGATGTTTTACAACATCAGTGAAAAACTGCTTCATGAGATCGAAGTTGACTTGAGCGACAGGAAACTCAAGACAGGCACAAGCGGCGATCCGTTCGACGCGATGTAAACAGACAGCAAGGTTTTCAATTGATTAGATCGCGAATGAATTTGAATGCTCTTTCAGAACAGAGCCAGTCCATAGCCGCAACCGGACAACACGTGCAAGTCGATGGAGAGGTGTTCTTTCGAATCGCTGGTTGTCAGACGATGCCACCATTTTTCATGTCGCTGGTCAGCGCTTCGGATCACTGGATGTTCATTGCCAGTAACGGCGCGCTGACTGCGGGACGGCGGAATTCCGATAACGCCTTATTTCCCTATTACTCGTCTGACAAAATAATTGATCTGGCGAGTTCCACGGGGCCCAAGACCATCGTTCAAACGACCAATTCAGAGGGTGAAACCGTTAATTGGGAACCGTTTTCCGACAAAAACCAGAACTCCCATTGCATCCGGAATCTCTACAAGAATCTGAACGGGAGCAAGATTTACTTCGAAGAATCAAACCCCTCGTTGGAGTTGATTTTTCGCTACAGTTGGGAATTTAGTGACCATTTTGGGTTTGTGCGGTCATGCTACCTGGCCAATGTTGGGAATGAATCGAAAAACGTGTCGTTAATCGACGGAATTCAGAACATTTTGCCGTTCGGAATACGGTCGATGTTTCAATTGCGATTCAGCAATCTTGGTGATGCCTACAAGAAATCCGAGCTGATCGAGGGCATTCAAATGGGCCTGTTTTACCTCAACTCGATTCCAACGGATCGGGCCGAGCCAAGCGAGGGACTTCGGGCCACGGTTGTATGGCAAAGCGGTCTTGATCAACCCAGGATTCTGCTCAGTGACCAACAGTTGGACCTGTTCCGAAACGGATTGTCGGTTCAAACGGAGACAGATGTGCGCGGAAAGCGGGGAGCCTTTTTCGTTAATAGTTCGTTCGAGTTGCCGACCATGGATTTCCGGTCCTGGACAATTGTTGCCGATCTGAAATACGACCAGACAGACGTGAACAACCTCGTCAACGAGCTGGAAAACGCGGGCGACCCATTGGAGGCGGTTGGACAAGACTTGAATCAAGGCGTGGCAATTTTGGAAAGGATGCTATCCGCGGCGGATGGAATTCAGACCAGTGAAAATCGCTTGCGGACACATCGTCACCGCTCCAATGTCATTTTTAATTTCATGCGAGGTGGCACCCCGGTTCATGGCTATCAAGTCGACGTCTCGGATTTCATCCGTCATGTTCGAGCGTGCAGTCATTTGGTATTCGAAAAACATCGTCAGATGCTGCTGGAACTCGAAGGACCAATGATGCGGGTGAGCGAGATGTTCGACCACATCCAGGTATCAAACGACCCTGACCTGGTTCGGATTTCGGCAGAATATCTTCCTTTCACATTTTCACGTCGTCATGGTGACCCAACTCGTCCCTGGAACCATTTTTCCATTGAATTAAAAAACGAGGACGGCGATCTCCAGTTGAATTATGAAGGCAATTGGCGGGACATTTTCCAAAACTGGGAGGCGATCGGATTGTCTTTCCCGGGTTTTATCCAGGGAATGGTGTTGCGATTCCTGAACGCGTCCACTGCCGACGGCTACAATCCCTATCGGTTAACCAAAGTCGGTTTCGAGTGGGAAAAACCAGATCACCAGGATCCATGGGCCAATATCGGGTATTGGGGTGACCATCAGATCATCTACCTGCAAAAGCTGTTGGAATGGTTTCGTAACTTCTTTCCAGAAGGTCTACAGGAAATCCTTGCCTCTCAGTTGGGAGTCTATGCCGAATTACCGTACCGAATTCGCAGCTACGACGAGATATTGAAAAACCCGCGTCAAACGATTGATTATGACCATTCAGCTGAGAAACAAATCGAGGATCGCGTTGAACGAATCGGAGCCGACGGGCGGCTCGTGACCAATCGTAAAGGTGAAATCCATCGAATCAGCATCCTTGAAAAACTACTCGTTCCCGCGCTGATCAAGATGTCAAATCTTGTTCCCGATGGCGGGATTTGGCTCAATACGCAACGACCGGAATGGAACGATGCAAACAATGCACTGGTGGGAAATGGTGCTTCCGTCGTCACCGTCTGCCATCTGCGTCGATATTTCTGTCTTCTGAAAGAAACGATCGCCTCGACTCGCATGCCGTTGTTTGAGATCAGTCAGGAGGTCTTCTCACTGTTCGAGAACATCGAACAGGCTCTGGACGAAAACCTGGATTTGCTTGATGGATCCTGCACCGATCAAACGCGTCGCCGATTTGTTGACCTGCTTCAAACGGCCGGCTCAAACTATCGGTACGTCCTGTATGGCCTGGGGCTCAGCGGAGAATTTCACGGACTCAAGGGCTCGCGAATCGCTGCATTTGCTGACCAGTGCATCCAGTACCTGGATCAAACCATTTGGTCGAACAAACGTACCGATGGACTTTTCGACTCATACAATTTGCTGAGATTCGAACACGATAAATTGCGAGTCGAGCGTCTCGATGAAATGCTGGAAGGACAAGTCGCAGCGCTAAGCTCAAAGTTGCTCACACCTCAGGAGGCGATCTCCGTTCTCGAGGCGCTCAGGAACAGCAGGATGTACCGCAAAGACCTGAACAGCTACCTTTTGTATCCCGATCGCGACCTGCCGCGATTCACGGAAAAAAACTGCATTCCCGAAGACAAAGCCCAATCATCGCGACTGATTCAGACGCTAATTGCCCTGGACGATCGGCACGTTGTTCGCCGAGACGTCAAAGGCCAAGTCCATTTCAACGGTGATTTCCGAAATGCACAGGACTTGGCTGCCAGGCTTGGTAGCCTTCGAATGCAAAAACCTGAAATTGCGGATCTCATTGATCAAGACTCGGGTTTGATACTCGACCTGTTTGAATTGACGTTTGACCATCGGCGGTTCACAGGACGATCGGGAGCCTTTTTTGGCTACGAAGGTCTCGGATGTGTTTATTGGCACATGGTTTCAAAACTGGCGCTGGCCGTCCTGGAAACCTACGACGATGCCAGTCAGAAACCGGTCGCCAAGGAGCATCTAGCGCAGCTCAAAACATATTACCGAGAGATTAAGGACGGATTGGGCCTGGACAGTACGCCGGCAGATTACGGAGCGTTTCCAACCGACCCCTATTCTCATACCCCCGCGAACGCCGGTGTTCAGCAACCAGGTATGACCGGTCAGGTCAAAGAAGATATCCTTTCACGGTTTTTCGAAATTGGTGTTCGAATTCGAAAGGGGGTCATTGTACTGGATCCTTCTTTTTTTGAGAGTTCCGAGTTCTTGACGACATCGTCATCGCTTCGCTACATCGACATTGAGGGACGCCAGGTCGATCTTCCGTTGGCTCCTGGATGTTTTGCGTTCACATTCTGCCAGGTTCCATTTATCTTTCGTTTGAGCGAGCAAACGGAACTGCGCATCTTCCACGCTGGAAAAAACCAACCTGTTTCTCGCAGCTGCAACCAATTGACGATGGCCGAATCGCGATCGGTATTCATGCGAGAAGGAACGATTACAAAAATCGAGTTTTGCTTCATGCCAGCATCCTAGTTCCCGAACTACCCATTCATCCACCAGAGTACGTGTTGGAAAATACATATGGCTGTCGATAGATTTTCAGAGACTTGTCTGTGGTTCATTGTGATCCTTTTCCTGGCGGTCTTTTTAGGCATGTCCGGAGCGAGTGCCCAAGAATCGTTACAGCAACCCACTTCCGTCACACTCAAGAAATTCGGCAACCAATGGCAGTTGGTGCGGAATGGACAACCCTATTATGTTCAGGGGGCCGGTGGCGACGGATCACTCGATTTATTGAGAATCAGTGGCGGAAATTCGAATCGCTTGTGGGGTGTCGATGAAAAAACAAAAGCTCGCCTGGACGAGGCGCATCGCAAAGGAATCAGCGTCGCCGTTGGTCTTTGGTTGGAACACGAACGCCATGGCTTTGATTATTCTGACGAGTCGCAGGTTTCCAGGCAATTCGAATCCGTGTTGGCGGCTGTCAATCGTTACAAGAATCACCCGGCGGTTCTCGTTTGGGGAATTGGAAACGAGATGGAAAATGTTAACGAGGGAGACGACCCCAGGATTTGGAATCATATCCAAACGCTGGCGGCCAGAATCAAACAGATCGACCCTCATCATCCGACGATGACCGTCATTGCGGGCACCGGAGGTAAGAAGATACAGGCGTTGCACGACCTTTGCCCGAGCATCGACATTGTCGGGATCAATTCGTACGGTCCGGCGCCATCCGTTCCGGTCATTTACCGGAAGGCGGGCGGCACCAAGCCCTATATTGTCACCGAATTCGGCCCACGTGGAACCTGGGAAGTTTCCCAAAACAGCATCGGAGCGATTGAAGAAGAAACCAGTACCAAAAAAGCCGAGACCTATCGGTTGACCTATCAAAAGTTAAAAGCCGACAAGGAACTTTGTTTGGGCTCATACGCGTTTCTCTGGGGCAATAAGCAAGAGGGCACAGCAACCTGGTTTGGGCTGCTCCTTGCCGACGGAAAAAAAACGGCAGGCGTCGATGCATTGACGGAACTTTGGTCCGGAATCCGGCCATCCAATTTGTGTCCTGCTATTTCCGAGCTTGCGTTGAGCGGTGCCAATGAAGTCAAGCCTGGAGCGACAGTGCAACTCAGCTTGAAAGCTGCCGACCCCGAAGAAAAGCCGTTAAACGTCCGTTGGGAACTGTATTCAGAATCCAAGTCCTATGTAACAGGTGGCGACTTCCAGGCGGCGCCTGCTTCGTATAAGGACAATATTATTGAATCATCAGCGGACCACGCGACGATTCAAATGCCTGACTCAGTGGGACTGTACCGTGTCTACGCTTTCGTTGACGACGGAGACGGGGGAGCCGCGGTAGCCAACGTTCCGCTGAGAGTCAGTGATTCGAACGGGCTGTCACCAGGCACCAAAGCCGATTTGCCTCTCGTAGTATATGACGAACCTGGAGAAACAGCTGCCTACGTTCCGTCGGGTTGGATGGGGAATGCGGAAGCGATATCGCTTGAACCGAACTGTACCGACAATCCCAAGTTCGGTGCCAATTGCCTGGAATTCAAATATTCCAGGGTAGACGACTGGGGTGGAGTTGTATGGCAAAGTCCAGAAGGTGACTGGGGCGAAAGGCCCGGTGGATACGACCTGACGGGAGCCAAAAAACTTACGTTCTGGGCGCGAGGAAGTGCGGGTGGTGAAGAAATCAAGTTTGGATTTGGAATTCTGGGTCGCGAAAAAAAGTACTTTGACACCGCGAAAGACGAAATGACGGTCAAGCTGGTTCAAGATTGGAAGCAATTCACGTTCAGCGTGAGTGAGGCCGATCTGACAAGAATCAAATCCGGTTTTTATTTGACCGTTGCCGGTCAAGGAAATCCCATCAAAATATTCCTTGACAAAATCGCATTTGAGTAATCTGTTTGTTAGGAACCATTGCGCAGGCCAGGGGCTTTTCCGTATTCCCGCGGCGACGATGCTCGATCTGGGTCGACCGGTCAGTAGTATTGGTCAGGACCTCTTTGTTGATTCGGGTTCTTCATTGTTGCTTCGGGGTGCTTTCGACAAGCTACCGGGTTGTCACGACTCGCCCAGTTGTGGTTCTTGAAAAGCCCGCGGTTGCTTCCGCGGAAAGGTAAAAATGCCATGGAGGCCAAAATCTCACCGGCAGATGGCGTGGAAAGGATGTCATTGGCTTGAAATAGCGAAATGTGGACTTCTGAGGGTTTCCTCAATCTTTTAATTCACCCTGCTTAAGAAATGATCGGCTGGCGACTTCGTATAACCCAGCGGAGGCAATTAAAAGCTGGTGGAAATTGAGGCTTCAATCTTTTCAAGAAGTTTGGTATCGTGGGATCTCAACGAGCTCGCCGCCGTAGCTTCAATTGGCAGAGCACCGCATTCGTAATGCGGGGGTTGTGGGTTCGACTCCCACCGGTGGCTTTCTGTTTTACTGGTTTTTTGTCTTGCTGGTCGGTTTGGCTTCCGCAGAATCCGACTTATCGCGATCGACCCCGGAACCGGCACTCAAGCCGGTATCGAAGTGGCCGAACTTGGCCCAGCGTTTTACCAACGACGGTGTCAGCGTTGCCAAACTCGTTGACGAGACCAACCGGTCCACTTTCCAGACGACCGGTGATCTTGATTGTTCGAAACGAAAATTGATCCAGTAAGAGTCCGTTGTTTGGAGAAAAAATCCAAATAACAAAGAAACCTCTGTTGCCAGGACCTGGAAGACGAATATTCCGCGGCCGGGTCTGGTCTGGAAAACAGGCCGATTCCTTCCCGGATGAACAGGCCATTGGTACCAGCGAAATCCGCATGGTTATCGCCATCGCTGAAAAAATGGAAAGAATAGCCAACAGGACCGGTGCCGAGTTGCTGCAAAACTGCCATTGCATTGGATTCTTGATAACGTGATGATTTTGGTAACTGAACAGGATTACCATTGATGACTGCGATTCTTGGAATATCTGCTTTTTATCACGATTCGGCGGCGGCATTAGTCATCGACGGTGAGATCATTGCGGCTGCGCAGGAGGAGCGATTCACTCGCAAAAAGCACGATTTTGCGTTTCCTCAACACGCGATCGACTTCTGTCTCAAGCAGGCAGGTATTGGACCAGGCGATTTGGATCACGTTGGCTTCTATGACAAACCGATTCGCAAATTTGATCGGTTGCTGGAAACATACCTGGCCTATGCTCCGGAGGGCTATCGTTCCTTTCGTCGCGCGCTACCACTGTGGCTTAGTGAAAAGCTCTTTTTGCCCCGTGCCCTGGACGAAGGATTGCGTCACCAATACCGCGGACGTTACGTTTTTTCGGATCATCACGATTCGCATGGGGCCAGTGCGTTTTTTCCGTCACCCTACGAAACGGCGGCGATCATTACTCTCGACGGCGTTGGCGAATGGTCGACGATGTGTTATGGCATCGGCGAAGGAAACAAGATCAGCTTGAATCAGGAAATTCGTTTTCCCAGTTCTCTGGGTCTGCTCTATTCGGCGTTTACGTATTACACCGGATTTCGAGTTAACAGCGGTGAGTACAAAGTGATGGGGTTGGCGCCTTACGGCATCCCTCGTTACCAGGATCTGATTCTCGAGCACCTGATCGACCTGAAGGATGACGGCTCGTTTCGAATGGACATGAGCTATTTCAATTACTGCCAGGGGCTGACGATGACTTCATCGAAGTTCCATCAGCTTTTCGGTGGGCCTCCCCGGCAACCGGAATCGGAGATTTCGCAACGGGAAATGGACTTGGCTGCTTCGGTACAAGCGGTAACGGAAGAGGTGATGTTGCGAACCGCACGACACGTTCACCAGGAAACCGGAATGTCGAATCTGGTATTGGCCGGTGGCGTTGCGCTGAACTGCGTGGGAAACGGGCGTATTCTTCGCGAAGGCCCATTTGAAAACATCTGGATCCAACCAGCAGCTGGAGACGCCGGTGGTGCGCTCGGCGTGGCGCTACTGATCTGGTATCAACTGTTGGATAACCCCCGTTCCGTACGCCGC
>JAHEBQ010000132.1 GCA_024642205.1 Planctomycetaceae bacterium
TCCAGATCGAGGTTGTTGCTTGGCTGGATTTTGGCGGAATCAAGGATGAATTTCTATCATTCAAACTTGTGGTTTGACGGCAAATCTCCCGCCGGCGGGAGATTCTCAATCGAGGCAATCGAGCGGATTATGCTGCTTGACGTTCTGTGAGCCCGCTATATTTTAGTGTTTATCTGTATACTGTATTGGTTGTGCCACTTTGTTTGAACGTAGTTTTGGGTGCGGATTGATCCCCGCACGTCGATAGGACCTACTCGGTTGCCATCCACCGTGGGTCCATCGACAACCCATTGCTGAAAGGATGGAATCTATGCACGACTCACTAAACGACGATCCCTACCACAAACCGGACAATTGGTCTCCTGAGTTGGTCGATCGAATAGACGCAGCGTATGGCGCCATGCAGCAAACCGTACATTATTGGATCCGTCGCAACGGAAGCGATATGTATTATACGGGGCTACTCTGTCGCCGCTGCCGAGACCTGATTTGGCTTGCTATCAGGGAAAAATTTGGGGAGGACGCGAGACCATTGATATTCGAATTGGAGGATCGACAATTTGAGCTTCAAACGCAAAAGCGGACAAAGCGTCGTGAATTTAGTGAAGGAAAGCACCCCGTTCCGCCATTTCTCACTCGGTTTGAACACGAAAGACTCTCCGCCGAGAACCTTGTTGTTCACGAGTTTGCAACCGCCTATATCCAGAACAAGCATCGCGACAAAGTACCGAATCGCGAACTTCATTCACCCAGAATCGGGCCCAACGTAGACAAAACAGAAACCGCAAAACCGCAAAATCCAATTTTCTTGGGGCCTGTTCCCGGCAATCCGTATTTACAACAACTTGCCGAAGCTCTCCATCAGAAAGAGCCACTGAGTCGCGGCGACATCATCAATGAAGCACGCAAAATTACCGGTGAAAACAAAGGAAACTCCACATACGCGGACAACCTGGCAAGCGAATTAAGAGCCTATCAATCGTCTGGAAAAATCCGAAAGTTTCAAACCGCAAAACCGCAAAAGTGAACTTGAGGTTCGTGTTCTAACTTTTCGGTCTCCCGTACATTTTGGGCAACAGATCACAACTGGTGTGGTTTGTTGTCCTTTTTTTGTGGAGTGAAAAGAATGAGAATTACGGATTCCCAAAAATCAAGAAAGCGGCTTGGAACCGTTGACGATGTTGCGACGATGTGCAGCATCGCGGCTGAAACTGTTCGGCGGCTGACCGATCGTGGCGCGATGCCAAAACCAGTTCGACTTGGTCGAGCTGTTCGCTACCGGCTCAATGAAATCGAAGCCTGGATTTCTGATGGTTGCCCCAATCTGTCAAAGCGAGGTCGGTAACCGTGAAGGCAAACGTGTGCCACTCCGATATCGTCGCTGTGGTTGATACTCGGGAACAAGACCCGTTTGATCTCTCCCCGATGCAAACGGAACCCGGAACGCTGCTTGTTGGCGATTATTCCGTTGTTGGATTGGAATCAGTAATCGCCATCGAACGAAAAAGCTTGCCGGATTTGGTGGCATGCTGCGGGCGTGAGCGTGAACGGTTCCAGCGTGAATTGGATCGGCTGCGTGGTTGGCCGGTTTCGGCGATCGTCATCGAATGCAGTTGGGGAGAAATCCAGCGTGGCAATTGGCGTTCAAAACTGACTTCAGGGCAAGTCCAGGCAAGCCTGGAATCCTTTATCGCTCAAGGACACACCATCGTGATGGGCGAAAACCGAGAGAAGGCTGCACGGCTGACGCGAGGAATCTTGTTTTACGCGGCACGATACCGATGGCGTGAAGCCCGAGAAATGGTGGAACAAATCCAACAAGCCGAAAAGATGCGATGCAAGCAAAAAGAAAACCGATCGGCGGCAACCAATCGGCTTTCAAACTGACCTAAAACCAGCAACATCAATCAAACGGATTATACGATGAGTTACGAAAAAACCAATGGACGTTTCGACGTTCAGCAGATCAAAAAGGCAACTGTCGGGCGATGGGCAGAAGTAATAACAGCGGTTGCCGACATTTCGCCAGGCATCATGGACGGCAAAGGGCATTCTTGCCCCAAGTGTGGTGGCGCCGACCGATTTTCGGTATTTAAAGACTTTAACCAAACCGGTGGCTGTCTTTGTCGCCATTGCCACAACGGAGATACGAATCCAAAGAACGGAGATGGCATTTCCGCAGTTCAATGGCTGAACGACTGTACGTTTGGTGAAGCCTTACGACTGATCGCGAAACAAATCGGGATTGCTCAGACGGACCCCCTTGCTGACCAACGCGACATTTTGGGCGATCTCTGTAAACAGAAACGGATGCCACTGGAGTCTGCGAAAGCCTATGGAGCCGAGATTGCGGTACGTGGTCGGCTACGAGTCGTTCGCTTTCCAATTTACGATTCGGAAGGAAAGCCAACCAGCTATTGCGACATATCTCCCTACTCAAAAGGTAAGCTGAATAAAGGAATGATTGGCAAGGGCGGTAAACGTGGATTGCACCTCACCGGCACTCTGCCAAAACCAGGTGAGACATGGCTGATTGTCGAAGGTGTGAAGGACGCGGCGACACTAAATGGCATGGGATATTTAGCCGCGGGATTGACTGGCTGCAATTTGAAGGCTGAATTCGCCCTGATATTTGCCGGTTGCAAAGTGATTCTGATTCCAGATCTCGACCGAGCATCCTATCGAGGGTTTGCCAAACTGGGAGCAGCATTTGAATCCGTCGTCGACTCGGTTCAGGTTGCCCGGCTACCGGGTGAAATAGAACTAACCAACGGCATTGACGTTCGGGACATCATCGCTCGGGACGGGGGTGAAACCGTTCGACAAGTAATTGATCAAGCCGAGACATTCGACGTAAACGAACTGGTGGGTGGAAGGCCATCGGTTTACATTGCCATTGACGATGACACTGAACAGGAAGTAGCCAATAAAGTAATTCGGATCCTAGCATCGATCGGGTTTGCAACTGATGACACTACAAATCGAATCTATCAGCGAGGGGGCAGGCTCATTTCCGTTGCCGATTCCGGGCAGGGTCCACGGATCGTCTCGTTGTCAGAAGTCGGTATTCGGGAACGGATCACGGCGGCAATGGATTTGGTCCAGCGCTCAACGAACGCTGAAGGCCAAGAAACGGAAAAACTATGCCGCCCTCCCGGCTGGCTTTTCAAGGCGATTCACGCTCGTAGTAACTACCTGCATGTCCGGCGGTTAGAAGGCATTGTAACAGCCCCAACGATGCGAACCGATGGTTCAATTTTGCAGGCCCCCGGTTACGACGTCTACAGCTCATTACTCTATGTACCCAATGGTGTCTTCCCAGCAATTCCAGACAAACCGACGCAAGCCGACGCCGAACAAGCGGCGGCTGAGCTCCTGGCCCTCGTTTCAGACTTTCCGTTCGATGGGGAAGCGGCAAAGTCAGTTTGGTTGGCTTTGGTACTTTCGCTCATTGGCCGGTCGGCCATCGATGGGAATGTTCCGCTTTTTGGGTTTAGTGCCAACATACGCGGCAGCGGGAAAAGCAAACTTTGTGATTTGGCGGGGCTGATTGTGTTCGGTAGGAGAATGGCAAGGAAAACCTTGCCCCGTGATGACGATGAAACGCGAAAGGTGATTACGGCGGTCGCCTTGGAAGCAAGGCCCGCAGTTCTTCTGGACAACGCGGCGGGGATGATTGGCAATGCCTCATTGGACGCGGTGTTAACCTCTGACACTTGGAATGATCGAATTTTGGGACTGTCGGAAACAACGGGGGATTTACCTTGGCGAACAGTGCTAATGGCCACCGGGAATAACCTGACATTCAAAGCCGATACTGCCCGGCGGGTTACGCTTTGCCAATTGGATTGTCGGCACGAAACTCCTGAGGATAGAGACGACTTCCAACACTCGAATATCGAAGCTCATACCTTGGAGAATCGGCATCGACTGGCGGTTGCCGCATTGAAGATTCTGAGGGCGTTCGTGGTGGCAAACCGACCATACGGTGGTAAGCGCCTGGGCTCGTATGAGTCCTGGTCGGATCTCATTTGTGGAGCCATCGTCTATGCCGGCATGCCGAATCCACTGGAAACCGTTTCCGTTGTTCGTGAACAAGATAACAGCTGGGCAATCCTGCGGATGTTGCTGGACGGAATTGCCGAAATTGGCGGAGCAGAAGGATTAACGTCGCGGGATATTTTTATCGGTATCGAGTCCAGCGAAACGGACTGGGACTCGTTGCGGGCAGCATTTGCAGAAATCACTGACAAGCCGACGAAGCGGAAAATCGGAAACACCCTCAAACGATATCATGGTCGAGTTTGTAACGGTCGGCGATTAACATCCATGCCCGGTCGTTCAAACGTAAGACGCTGGGCAGTCGAAACACTGAATTCAATCAATGAGATGCCACAGGTGCCGGAATTTGGATCGTGTGACAAGTGCGGCGAACCTTGGACGGCATCACCAACAAGTGACGGCTATCTGAATCGGCGTTGTGAGAAATGCGGTAAAGATTTCCGTTGCATTCCGTTTGAAAGCGACACCATTTCCAATTTCATGCAATCTACTTCGGAATAGTGGTTTTCCTTGCGGTGGCTCTCGGATGCCGGTATCGTCAAGAGTAGCTACCGAATACCGATCTTCCGAATCGGCTGCCGCACTTCAAGAATTCGGAACATAGACGGAGAATGCTTAGATGCAGACACTTTTCAAAAAATCGTATCTTCAATCCCTGCCACAAAACGCGACAGTAAAACAAAATCGGGGCAAGCTGGTTGCCGAGTGGATTGGAAAAAACGGGAAAAGACGAACTGCCCCAGTAGTTGAGAAATCCGACGGCTCCCAAGCAGTTCGGCTCAAGCGCAAGACGTGGGTTGCCCGTTATCGCAATTCAGATGGAATTATCGTTGAACGTTCGACCGGTTGCACCTTACGCGAAGCGGCAAACGTGAAGCTGTCTGAATTAGTGAAGGAAACGGAACGCATAACGGCGGGCGTGATGACGAAAGATGAATTCGATTTGGCCGACTGGTTGCATTCGAGTTTGGCGAAGTCCATCGACGATTATGTGAAATATGTCGGCAAGCGGGCAACCAAGAAACGCGCGAACGCGACCGAAGCGTATTTGAAAGAAGGGCAGGCTGCGTGCGGATGGCGATCTCTAAACGATCTCCGCCCCGACCGACTGCGGCAATATCTCGATGATTTGCACGCAAAAGATGCCGGCGCGGCCGCACTCAATGAACGCATTATTTGTTGGGTAGCATTGGGAAACTGGCTGGCCGGAAAACGCATCAAAGGGAAGCGGTCGAACTGGAGCGGAGAAAAACGACTGGCCAAAAATCCGTTCGAAGGATTTGGGAAATACGATGACGCGACGGACCGTCGACCAAGGCGCGCATTGAATGAGTCTGAATTGTCGCGGTTGCTAGTGGCAGCTGCTGAACGGCCTTTAATTGATGCCCAAATGATCCGGCGTGGTCCGCGAAAGGGAGAGCTGGGCGCGGCTTTAAAGCCAGAAACGGCGGAAAAACTGAAGGTGTTAGGCCGGGAACGCGCCTTGATTTACAAGACCATGATCCTGACTGGGATGCGGAAGGGAGAATTGGCGTCAATCACGATAGGGCAGTGCGTTCTCGATTCTGACCGACCGTTTATTGATCTATCAGCGAGGAACGAAAAGAGCCGCGAAGGAAACGACATCCCGATTCGAGCCGATTTGGCGGCTGAGTTGCTGCAGTGGATCTGTGACAAGCAGGCAACGAATCGTCCGGCCGTATTGGCATTCAAAAAAAATACGGAAACATCATCCCCGGCGGATGATTTGTTGTTCAGTGTTCCCAATGGCCTGGTACGAATTCTCAATCGGGATCTGGCGGCGGCAGGGATTCCGAAAGTTGATGAACGCGGTTACTCGGTTGATGTACATGCGTTGCGGCATTCTTTCGGTACTCTGCTTTCAACATCGGGGGTCGCCCCCCGGATTGCCCAACGAGCTATGCGTCATTCAACGCTTGATCTGACAATGAACGTTTACACAGATCCAAGATTGTTGGACGTTCACGGTGCGCTAAATACTCTTCCATCGTTAAACGCGCCGACCAAGAAAGAAGAGCAACAAGCAACCGGAACAGCTGGCAAACCGGCGGTCGAATCGAAACCGCGACCAGAGGACGATTCAAAAGTGGTTAGTCTGGTTAGTCTGGTTAGTCAAAACCCCCAACCGCTGAGAAACTTTTCAGGCGTAACACATGACGCCGTTTTAGAGCATTCGATTATGTCCCCCAATATGTCCCCAAAAAGCTGCGGACAAGAGGCTATTCGGGACGACACAAGCGGATTGAGCAATTTGAACCGCGGCGATGACGACACGAAAAAACCCCGCGAAACGTCAGTTTCGACAGGGTTTTCAAAGTGGGCGTTGAGGGACTTGAACCCCCGACCCTCTCGGTGTAAACGAGATGCTCTAGCCAACTGAGCTAAACGCCCGGTCGAGACGTCAATTTATGGGTTGATGGGTGGCCCTGTCAATTGGA
>JAHEBQ010000133.1 GCA_024642205.1 Planctomycetaceae bacterium
GCATTGACGTTTGATATGGGGGGCACCAGTACGGATGTCGGGCGGTACGACGGTGAAATTGAACTTGAATTTGAATCACGCAAGTCGGGTGTACGGATCATGACACCGATGGTCGCGATTGAAACGGTGGCCGCCGGTGGGGGATCGATTTGCTGGTTTGACGGGACGAAGTTGATGGTGGGCCCTCAAAGTGCCGCTTCCGATCCGGGGCCGGCGTGTTATGGTCGCGGTGGACCATTGTCGGTGACGGATGTAAATCTGTTTCTCGGACGGATTGTCAAAAACCGGTTTCCATTTCCGCTCGATGAGCTCGCTGTCCAACAGCGGATCCAGGAAATCAGTGACGACATGTCGCAGGCCGGATTCGCGTTGACGCCACACGAACTGGCACATGGGTTCCTGGCGATCGCCAACCAGAACATGGCGTCGGCAATTCGGAGTATTTCGATTTCGCGGGGGTATGACCCGAAAGAATACGTGCTGGTCGCGTTTGGTGGGGCCGGGCCGCAACATTGCTGTGCCGTCGCCGACGCGATTGGTATCGACGGCATTCTCGACCACCCCGACGGAAGTATCCTCAGCGCCGTTGGGATTCGATTGGCCGACCAGACGGCCAACCGCGCGCGATCCGTTCTGTCGCCGCTGAGTGAATCCGTGATGGCGAACGTTGTCGATCTGTGGCAAGAAATGGAAGCCGAGATCCAGATCCAGCTAGGGGAGCATGGAGTCCAGTTTGCGCGCAGCCTGGATTTGCGTTACAAGGGAACCGAGGCCTGTCAAACAATCCATGCGCCGACCGGTGAAGCCCGTTTCGAATCTGTGGCGGAATTCGAAACGGGTTTTTCCGCCGTGCACCAGCGGTTGTTCGGATTTACGACCAACCGCGAACTTGAGGTTGTCGCGGCAAGGGTGGAAGGCCGGCGTCCGGGCAGTCGGCTGTCCCCGTCGCCGCCGATTGCCGAACGAGGGCTGCTCGCGGCGAGTCGTCAGCAGCCTGTCTGGAGGTCTGGCAGTGTTGACGTGACATTGGCCAATCGACTGACCAATGTGTATGACCGGGAAGAACTGCAGCCGGGTGATCGCGTCGCGGGTCCTGCGCTCGTTGCCGGTGCGTTATCGACGACGGTCGTCGATGTCGGTTGGGTGGCCTCAATGTTGGCGGACGGGCAATTGTTGCTGAAGCGAGTCAATGCCATTCCCGCGACAGAGCGGTTGAACCAGTCGCACCGTGATTCGATGGGCCAACCCGATCCGGTCCAGCTGGAAATTTTCAACAACCACTTTTCCTCGATCGCCCGCCAGATGGGAATTTCGCTCCAAATGACATCCATGAGCGTTAATGTAAAAGAGCGTTTGGATTTTAGCTGTGCGATTTTTACGAGCGTGGGTGATTTGGTCGTCAACGCGCCGCATATCCCGGTTCATCTGGGTGCGATGAGCGAAACCGTGCGGGCGATCATTCGTTTGAACGAAACCGTCAACCCGGGCGACGTGTTTGCCACCAACGATCCGTTTGCCGGCGGCTCGCATCTTCCCGATGTGACCGTGGTAACTCCGGTTTTCAACGCCGTGGAAACGGATTTGATTTTTTGGGTTGCGAGTCGATCGCATCATTCGGAGATTGGCGGAATCTCGCCGGGATCCATGCCCGCCCACGCGACCAACCTGGCCCAGGAAGGCGTCTTGATTCGCAATTTCAAACTAATCGACGGTCGAACGGAGTCGGACTGTTTTCAGCAACTTCAGATGTTGCTGACGTCACCCCCCTACCCTTCCCGTTCGCCCACGGAGAACCTGGCCGACATCCGCGCCCAGGTCGCAGCCAATCGAACCGGTCAGCGTGATCTGTTGTCGCTGGTCGCCGAATATTCCCAGGAGGTGGTATTGGCTTATACCGGCCACATTCAAACGGCAGCTGAGCAGAAAGTCCGGATGGCGATTGCACGGATGAAAAACGGAAGATTTACGTTTGAAGATTCGATGGACAACGGTGCGACCATTCGAGTTGCGATTGAGATCCGGCATGACGAGGTGACGATTGACTTTTCTGGTACCGATCCGGTCCTGAAAGGGAACCTTAACGCGAACCCGGCGATTGTCTCATCCGCCGTGATCTATGTCATGCGCTGTTTGATCGATGAAGACATTCCACTGAACGAAGGAGTGATGAAGCCGGTCACGGTGATTCTTCCGGAGTGTTTCCTGAATCCGGGCAGTTACGATGATCCCGCTCAAAGCCCGGCCGTCGTCGGAGGTAACGTGGAAACTTCCCAGCGAGTCGTGGATGTGTTGCTCGGGGCCATGCAACAGGCGACCGCCGGTGGGCTTGCCGCCGCCAGCCAAGGGACGATGAACAATTGGCTGATGGGAGACGCGACGTTCGGATATTATGAGACGATTGGCGGCGGATCAGGTGCCACGCCCAGCGGCAACGGCGCGGACGCCGTGCATACCCACATGACCAATACCCGATTGACCGATCCGGAAGTTTTAGAGACGCGTTACCCGGTGGTTTTGCGCGAGTTTTCGATTCGCGTCGGCAGTGGTGGACAGGGATATCACCACGGCGGAAATGGGATGGTCCGGGAAGTCGAATTTCTCAGGCCATTGACCGTTTCATTGTTAACCAATCGTCGAAACATCGGCCCTTACGGAATTCAAGGAGGTGCAGCCGGCGCACCCGGAGTTAACCGGTTGATCCATCAGGATGGTCGCGAGGAATCACTGCCCGGCAGTTGTGAAGTACATG
This sequence comes from Planctomycetaceae bacterium, assembly GCA_024642205.1. GTDB lineage: Bacteria > Planctomycetota > Planctomycetia > Pirellulales > Pirellulaceae > Mariniblastus. The sequence continues at coordinate 2,750 of JAHEBQ010000133.1, forward strand.
TGAATGGAGGCGAGCGATTACGGATTGAAACACCGGGCGGGGGCGGTTTTGGAAGAGAAACGGAGGACGTTCAGGATTGATGCAAAAACAACTGCCCGATGCGGTTTCCCCAATTCTTCAGAATCCATTGGCCCCGACCTGAGCCGATGGTGGAAAATGAATTTGAACCGGAGGAAACAGGATTTGGATCCGCTTACGATGGTTCAATGTTCAATTTCGATTGGCACCAGGCAGAACGGCCGTGAAATCGATCAGTCAAATTTGGGAACAGCATGAATGAAAATGAGGCATCCAATACCACTCCGTTTCTTCTGTTTCTTCCTGTCCCATGAATCCTGAATTAGCAGAGCTGTCTCGTTCATGATTTCGAAAAAGGGATCTTGATATCTTGCTGATAACTAATTCGCTTCGTTTGCTGCCGATCCGCCCGATTCTTCTGCCTTCTTTTTTTCCTGAAACCGAATTCGAAGTTGATTACGGATTTTCAGGTATCGCTCATTGACTTCCTGTTTCAAATCGTCGTCAAGTTCGTTATATGAGGACAGGAAGACCTGCGTTTGATAGACCTCGCCGCGAAACAGGGATGAGCGAATCCGATTTGACATCCGGTTTTGGGCTCGAATGAAAAATGAATTTAGCGTGTTCCACTCTCCAGGCGCATCGATGCCCTCCCCGAAGGCATCGAAGTGGCTGAACAGCAAGTACCCCTTCTCGCCGGTCTTCTTTTGGAATGTGGCTTCGATGAATGGCCAATTGTCATCGCTGGCGCTTTCGCCCAGGACATCCGTGGGCAATTTTCTTTTTCGAGTTACCAGGTTCCAACCCTGGTTTTTGTAACAGGTTGTCAGTTCGTGCCAGCCTGGAAACACTTGATCGATTGATGCGACCGCGGCACAGTTCGGAGAACGAAATTGCCAGACATCGGACCTTTGACCCAGGTCGCTGCCACGCGACCGGTCCTGGACTTCATATTCAACCTGTTTCCAGGTATCCACAAACTCGGGGATATCGTCTTTCTCGTAATCCATTGTGACATCGGCATCAAAGAACCGAACGGTGAGGTCCGCTTGCGCCAGTGATCGTTGGACATCGACGAATTGAAACAGGCCGATGGCAACCATCAGTCCCGCAACGGTCCAGATGAACGCGCGGCCGGTTTTTGAAACGGGTGGTCGGCTACGGCGTCGTTTTTTCTTGCGGGCGTCATCCTCATTTTCGGTTTCAGATCCCGATATCACGTTATTCCAGAAAGCCGTGATCGCGCGACCGAACGGACCGGCTTCACCGGCGGCTTGTTCTACGGGACCGAACAGAAACAACAAGAACTGATCCGTACTGAAGACCATCAGGATTCCCAAGGCCAATACGCTGTACCCCAACATGTCGTGGGCAATGCCATGGGACAAGTCCATCCCAAATTTGATGTCGGCAATCGGGATCATCACGATACGCAACGTGTTCATGAACATGGCCCAGAACACGGCGGAAAGGATCAGGAGGCTCGCCCGAAATCCGATGAACGCCAGTAACAGGAATCCGACCCCGGCAAGCAATAGTCCTTCGCTCCAAACCGGAATGGAGAGCGAGGTCACGCGAAGGACAAAACAAAGAATCGCGGCAAAAATCGAAACCAACCCAACGGCAGCGTTGGGAGCTTTGATACGGCGATACAGTACGATGAATATGACCGCAACCAGCAATAAAGTAAAAAATGATTGAACACCACTGCAGGCTTCTTCAATTCCATATTCCTTGATTCCGTCAACTCCGGCAGGTACCCGGATAACGGTGCCATCCATATGGTGACCCAACCCGAACAAGTCCAGTAACCGGCTGGTAAAAGTCGCGCTAAATCGCTGGAGCGTTGTAATCAGTTGGACGTCCAGATTCAGCGGCATCTTCAAATAGACGAACAACGGCAACGCACAGGGCCAAAGTGTCAGCTTGCTTTCCCGATCCATCGTTCGGAGGAACAAGCTGGTCACGATCAGCATCGCGCTCAGCGCTGCAAACCAGGGTTCCACAAACAGCATTCCAAGAAACGCCGAACCCAACCCCAGCGCCAGCAGCACGTCGCTGGCGATACTTCGGTGGAATGGTTGCTTTTGATCGAACGGCCAGCGGTAAAGTGTAATTCCGATCGTTGCCAGAATTGCAATCGCGAATGGCTGGTAATGAGGCACATTCCACAGCCGTCGGAAATACAGGACTAGCATGGGCAACTGGGCTAACAGGGCCAAGCCATAGGGCAATACAACCTTCCAGGCCTGGGTGCTGGATTGTTCAGTTGTTTTTGGAATGGTCGTGGCAGGTACGGTGGTCATTTGATTTGGCTGGGAAGCTTGGGAAAATGGTAAAAGCGATCTGCAATGTTTGGTGGAGATTGAGACCCTGGTTTGGCGATCTGTCGCCGTGAGCCGGCATCCGGTCGATTCGCCGCTAACTGGACGCAAATGAGGTGAGGCAAAACATGGGTACGCGTTATTTAAGCTCGACCCAATCTATCTTACCTTGCCGACGATCAAAGGCAAAGCTGAACATCGCTGGTGTAACTTGAATCACGATAACCGTCATTATCGAGTCGATTGCCGCATTTGGGCAATAATCAACACCGGATTCCTGCCGACCCGGCTGATTGTTTGCAGAACCCGGGCGCAAATCCGCCAGGCAACGGCTTATTCATGCTTTGAAGATCTTTTCGCGACCGACGACGACGTTTTTGGTCGCATTGCGAGTATCAACGACCAGCGAAGAATGCTTCACGATTTCATCCCAGTTGAACAAAGTATGGTCGGTCGAGATGAGTGCACAATCAAGACTGGCAAAGTATTCCGGAGTTGGTTGCTCAGTCGTCATGGCGGGCAAGTCGTAATGACGCATTTTGGGAAGTTTGGGGACGTGCGGGTCACAGTAGCTGACTTCGGCTCCACGTTCCATCAAAATTTCAATCAACTTGAACGACGGACTTTCTCGGTGATCGTCGATATCCTTTTTGTATGCCATTCCGAGAATGCCGACTCGGCTGCCACGGATTGGTTTCTTGACCGAATTCAGTGCTTCCGCCGTCTTGTTGATTACATACAACGGCATACTGGTATTGATTTCGCCGGCAAGTTCGATGAACCGCGTGGGAATCTCGTGCTTGCGGGCGACCCAGCTCAAGTAAAACGGATCGATTGGAATGCAATGTCCGCCGAGGCCGGGTCCGGGATAAAAAGCCTGGTATCCGAACGGCTTGGTTTTCGCGGCCTCGATGACCTCCCAAACGTCAATTCCGATTTTTTGAAAGAGGACTTTGAGCTCGTTGACCATGGCAATGTTGACACTGCGATAAGTGTTCTCAAGGATCTTGCAAGCCTCTGCGACTTCGCAGGAATTGACGGGGATTACTTTCGTGATCGCTTGTTCATAGAACCGAGTGGCGAGTTTCAAGCTGTTTGGTTCCAGTCCGCCAACGACTTTGGGAATCGTGCCGGCGGTAAAGTCCGGGTTGCCTGGGTCTTCGCGTTCCGGGCTGTAGGCCAGAAAGAAATCCTCCCCCGCAATGAGTCCCGATTTTTCCAGGATCGGCAGCAAGACATCCTTGGTGGTCCCAGGATACGTCGTGCTTTCCAGAACCACCATCTGTCCGGGACGGAGTCGTTGGGAAATGGCTTCAGCG
>JAHEBQ010000001.1:0-170023 GCA_024642205.1 Planctomycetaceae bacterium
GATCAAAGAAAACCGAAGAATCTCCACTCGATACGAAAAAATCATCGACAACTACCTCGCGATGGTGCACATCGCAATCGCAAGAATGATCATAAACTGGGATTAAGGGATAGAGCCTAGGCTCATTCCTTTCAAGCCATGTGAACCCGAGACCGTTTTGCGAGTCACACGGTAAACACCTGGGCCTCAACTGGCGTCACGAGCGGTATCCGTTTCGTAATCAAACTCCCCAGACGCTCTGGTGATTTGTGTTGCCCCGCAAATTCATTCATGCCAAAATCAGACAACAATCCGCTTCGACTATTCAATGACTTCACAACCACTGGCCAGGCATGAATTGCACATTACTCTTCCAGATCATCACGGTTTTCCTGCTTGCCGGTCAAATCGCCACGGCGAACGACGTCGCGAATTCGTCCTGTGTTAATCCACCCAACATCGTCGTCATCCTGACTGACGATCAGGGTTACGCGGACATCAGTCTCAATCCGCTCCATCCCCGGGAAGTCTCCACGCCCAACATGGATGCGCTGGCCAGGGACGGCATTGTATTCAGCCAGGGGTACACCAGTGGCCACGTCTGCTCGCCAACTCGGGCCGGAATCATGTTGGGCGGCTATCAGCAGCGTGTCGGGGTTTACTCGGCCGGCGATGGTGGACGCGGCTTTGATCCCGGAAGAAGGATCTTTCCCGGGTTCTTGCCGGATGAATACGTTTCAACCGCCATCGGCAAATGGCATTTGGGTCTGGACGAGGATTATCCGGAACTGAAATGGCACGCGATGAACCGCGGATTTGACGAATGTTACAAATTCATGGGCCGCGGCGGGCACAGCTATTTTGATTTACGCAGCGACAGCGACGGAAAATTTTCCCACCCGGTTTACCGAAACAAGCAGCGGATCAACGATGAAGGCTATTTGACCAACCGGTTGACCGAGGAAGCCGTCGAGTTTATTGACCGCAACAAGACCCATCCATTCTTTCTTTACCTCGCTTACAACGCCGTGCACGCTCCGGCAGAAGCGCCGGAAGAAGACATCAAAGCCTACCAGGCCAGGTTTCCCGGACTCAGTCATGAACGTGCGGTCTTGATGGCAATGCTGATGCACCTCGATAACGGCGTCGGAGACGTCGTCGGCAAACTCAAGAAAGAAGGCTTGTTTGACAACACGATCCTGTTTTTCCTGACAGACAACGGCGGCTCCCGGGCGATGAGCGCCAACAACGATCCACTCAGAGGTTTCAAGGGCAGCCTGGATGAAGGAGGGATCCGCACGCCGTTCCTTGTCAGCTGGCCTGCGAAATTGAAAGGTGGACGCACCATTGATACACCGGTGATCTCGTTCGATATCCTCCCGACTGCACTGGACGCGATTGGCAGATTGCCGAAGGAAAATGAATTCGACGGCAAGAGCCTCCTGCCGCTGCTGACAGGTGAAACAACCACCCATCACAACTCGCTGTATTGGAGCAAAGGTCAGGAAGATGAATGGGCCGTTCGTCGAGGCGACTGGAAGTTACACTGGGCCAAAGGCAGTCTGGAGCTTGTTAACCTGGCTGACGATCCGTCCGAACAGCAGAATGTGGCAGCCAGCCACCCGGAGAAAGTGAAGGAACTCAACAACGCCTTCGACACCTGGATCGCGCAAATGGTCGATCCGATTACCGGTGGCGCCCGACGTCCGGATGCCCAAAAGCCACGCGATTCGGCACCGAAAAAACAGGCAGTGACCGAGCGGGAGAAAATTCGGGAACAAAAACGCCTTGAACGCCAGAAGCAGCGCGACGCGGAAAAGAATGGAACATCGGGCAAGACACTCACCGATGACAAAAAACCGAATGTTCTGTTGATCGTCTGCGATGATCTAAACACACATGTTTCGACGTCCGGTTATCCGCACATCCAGACACCGGCATTTGATCAACTGGCAGCCCAGGGCATGAACTTTCGTCGCGCCTATTGCCAATATCCCGTGTGCGGACCTTCACGGGCTTCATTCCTTCACGGACTCTATCCTCAAACAACCGGCATCCTTGACAATCAATCGGACATTCGCGACGTCCGACCGGGAACCGTTTCGCTACCGCAACGATTCAAGCAGTCCGGATACTGGACCGGCGCGGTCGGGAAAGTTTTTCACAACGAGAAAATTGACCCGGGCGATCTGGCCTGGAATGAAGTCCTGCGTTTCGAAAATGACGAATTGCCAATGGTCTCGCCGATCCGTGAGAAATTCGAATCCGAAAACGGATCGATCGCTGACGGCAAATCCCGCAGACTTTGGCGGGAATTTTACCCGACGATCGCGCCCCAAACCCGAGGACAAATCCCCGGCTATGGTCCGACGGGATTGACCGACGAACAGCATAAAGACGGCAAGAACGCGAGACAAATCGCCAAGTGGCTGAACGACAAATCGCATGGTGACAAACCGTTTTTCCTGGCTTGCGGGATCCAGAAACCACACGCTCCCTTTCTTGCTCCTGACAAGTATTTCGAAATGTACCCGCAATCCGAATTGCAGTTCACGGCTGCTTCGTTGGAATTCTGGAAACAAGCTCCCATGATCGCACAAACATCACGGTACAAAGGATTCGGTTTCGAATTCGGAGTCGAGAACGAAGCGTTGCGTCGTGAGTACATGCAGGCCTATCACGCTTGTATCTCGTTCATCGATGCGCAAATTGGCCACGTATTTGACGCACTGCTGGCCACCGGGCATTGGGACGACACGATCATCGTATTGACCTCCGACCACGGTTACCTGCTCGGTGAAAAATTCATGTGGGGCAAAGTCATGTTATTTGAAACGTGCGATCGGGTCCCCCTGGTGATTCGCGTGCCGGGCGTCACGACCGCGGGCTCCGAAAGCCAGGGCCTCGTCGAACTGGTCGACCTGTTCCCCACGCTGGCCGAACTTTGCGACGTGCCGGCACCGGCAGAATTGCAGGGACGCAGTCTCGTTCCGATGCTCAAAAACCCAGCGGACACGGGAAAGCCGACCGCCTACACGGTTGTGATGCGCGGACAGGCAATGGGCAAGGCAATTCGGACGGGTCGCTATCGATATACGCTTTGGCCTGGAGGCGAAGAACTGTATGACTTGAAAGATGATCCGGAAGAAAATCACAACCTGGCCAATGACCGAAAACATCAGCAAGAACTCGAGACCATGCGCGCTCATCTGGTGAATACGGAGTTGCTCGCGACATCGAAAAGCAAACTGAATCTGGAATGATTCGCATTGATCCGAACCTCAACCGCGAGGTTTGAGAGCTTTGCTTGCTGTTCTCGCCAGGCATTTTGGTGTTTTTGCAGAAGCAGGAACGATCGATGTTCAGATTCGCACGTTGAGAGGCGTGCTGGAAATAACTCACGATCGTTGCCGCTTTACCAGACCTGGATTGCTTTACCGGACCTGGTTTGCTTTGTCAGACAGTCGGCCAGGTCACAAAGTGACGAGAGATTCGCCGGTCGGCCGTTCCAGGTCGGCGCGGTCAACGGATTCTGCCTCGGCAAACCGTCGCGGGTCCCACAATCGGGAACCTCACGGGTGCCGGGCTGGCTGCATCCATCCCCATGTTTCGTCGTAGTTCAAATCGTCGTCGAGACGATCGGCCTCGTGAAGATGAGCAATTGCCATCTAAAAATCAGCTTGCAGCAGGCGATCTCGCCAGCAATCATTATGCGGGCAACACCGAAAATGTCGTACGATGTTTTTATAAATAACATGCTGGTTTCCAGGGCGGTCGCGACCGTTTGAACGAATGCCAGCCGTTCCTGTTTGGCATTTTCGATTTGAACGGTTGCCGCGTGTGCGACGACACGGGTTTAGTGCCAGATCTAACCTGACATCGGCAGGTACTCGGCCGGTCCGGATTCGGCCGGGATTACCTCCCATCTTCCGAACCGAATCATCACACGTAGCGGCATCGACACAACGCGTCGAGGAAATCAACCTGTTCTTTGAACATTGCTTCTGGGACTTCCCTGACGCATTGACGGGCAATATTCATTGCCAGTTCGCTTTGCCAGCCGAACATCGCTCCGCAGACCAGAAAAAGGTAATTGTGACTCGCTACAACATCGAAAATTAAAATGCCCTTCGCGACGGAGAAATTCGGCGTCGGCGTCAGTCGCCTTGTGATTGGCTTCGATCATCGCCGGATAGTCACCCACCAGGAAATGAATGTGCGAAGGCATGTGGCCTACATGTCCTGCCCCGGCATCGCGATGAAACGCTGTCCCTGGACAGGTCGACGGCAAAGGCGTGAGTAGTTTTACGTCCCGACTGGGAGACGGTACTTTTCAAAATTGGCGCACGATGCAGGTCGAGGTAGAAACCGGTCACAGCGATGTGTTAGAGATCGAATCAGAATCCCCATGATTCAGCGGAGCTGGTCAGACAAAATAACATCCATATTTTTCGGCACGTTCTGCCGAATCCGGCCCATTCTCCACCTGCAACGCCGCCTTGGGATATTTCATCGATTATTTCGCTGCCTGACAAAATTCCGACCGTCTTGTTCATCACATCCTCGCATGACCTCGCCAGGCATTTATCCGGATGGAACCTGCATGATGTGCAGCCAATATTGCACAATCTCGCTTTACCTGAAGAAAACTTTAACGACCCGTTGGAAACCCAGACCCTTAACCAGAATAACTCACCTGCCTTTGTGACGCCCATCGAAGGCAATATGGAAACGAATTTTGCTAATTCGGAATTCAGCGGGTTGGTGGGCACGCTCATTTGCGACTCTCATGCCAAGACAGCGAAATGGGCCACCATCGACAGGGATTCACCCGGATCATTTATTTCGAACCAACAAAAGCTGTGAGTTGAATCGTTGTTTTCCTGAAATGGATATTCTGATCCGACAGACAATCGCGCTGTCAGGTTGGTGACCATTCGTTCGGCAAAAAACCATACTTTCTCCGATCACAGGACCACGATCGCCAAGTGGGAATATCAAAATCTGGTACACAGGGGTTATGTCGGGGTTAGAATCCCGGTCTCCCGCGTAACAGGTTGCAACCCAACGGAGCATGATTCATGCAGTATTACCAGCATCGATTCGATGGCGTGGAAAATTACCTTCATCATCGATCGCCGTATTTGATGATTGAAAAAATTGTATCGATCCAGTCGACGGAGATCACTACTGAGAAAACTGTCTCGGGTGATGAGTTTTTCATGAAAGGGCACTTTCCGGGAGCACCGATTTTCCCCGGTGCGATGCTGCAGGAGTTGACAACTCAGTCAGCGGCAATCTTGATCGCCGCAGAATACAACCCAATGAAAGAATTCAACACGGAAGATCCGTTCTTCAACGAATATGCCCTGGGGGTGTTGGTCAAAGTAAAACGGGCGCGGTTCAGGGGATTCGCGAGGCCGGGCGAAAACTTGACCGTCAATATCGTCTTGAATGATCACTTAAATGACATCTTCGATTTCTCGGCGACGGTCTCAAAGGATGGCCAGCGGATCATGCGAAACGGGTTTCAATTAATGAATATCAAGTCCAGCGTCTTGCAAGGCTCTGGACAAGGCAGAGCCACAAATTGGAAATAAACGCTCCAAAGGCGAGCAATTGAACCGAGATTTCCAGGCATGGCTCACGCGCCGGCGTGTCATGATGTTTCAAATCGAGCAGGTTTGGCTGGACTCTGTTTTTCCGACGCACGATCGGAGACCGATCACAGAATCGGTCCGAGGATGGCGAGGGTATTATTCCAAAGCCGGGTGGACAATGACCAGGCTTCCACCATCTCGCGAGTTACCGGGCGGGATTGTGACAGATATTGCTGCTGTCGTTCACGCATGACGCACGTCAGCTCCGGATCGTAAAACAGAATATTGTTTTCATAGTTCAAGTCAAAACTGCGGCGGTCCATATTCGCCGAACCAATCAGGGTAATTTCGCCGTCCATTGTCAGCGATTTGGTATGCAGCAGCCCTCCAACATACTCGTGGATTTCTACGCCGGCTTCCAGCAAATCCGCATAGTAACTGCGACTGGCGCCACCGACGATCCATGAATCGTTTCGTGCCGGAAAAATAATTCTCGTTTTGACGCCGCGCCAGGCGGCTGCACAAATCGCGCTTTGCATTGTGGCATCCGGCACATAATACGGCGTGGTAATGACCAATTCACGACGGGCGGCATGAAATAACGACTCGAACATTTCGGGCATGGCCGAGTAGCGAACGGTTGGGCCGGTGCCGATGACTTGGGCGGGAAAACCGGTTTTCGGCGCAGCGATCGGCGGTATTAATAACTCGTCAATGCATTCGTCCGAGCTACTCATCCAATCGCCGGCAAACAGATGTTGGTTCTGTCTGACAATTGGACCTTCAAATCGCATCATGGCATCCACCCAAGGCGCGTATTTTGCCTTGACCATGAATTCTGGATCGGCACAGTTTTGGCTTCCACAATACGTGATCCGACCATCTATTACCAGAATCTTGCGGTGATTGCGGAGGTCAATCCGACCATGCAACGAACGCAACAAGAAATTGCCGATCGGAAGTGCTTTGGCGACCCGGACGCCGGCATTTTGCATTTCTTTCCAGAGCGGCGAACGGATTATCTGGTGCGAACCGAGATCATCCGCCATCGCCCGGCAACTCACGCCCCGGGCGGCGGCCCGGATGAGGGCTTCAACGATTTTCGTGCCATTGTTGTCGGGCAACCAGATATAAAACAGCAAATGCACATGATCCATCGCAGCATCGATGTCTGCAATCATTGAGTCGATCGTGAAATTGGAATCGTCCATCAGCCGTGCTGAATTACCACCGGTCACGTCAAACCCGCTGATCGAGTGACCGGTGCGAAACAGATGTTCATACCGCTGCGGCACTTCGGCCTTGGCGTTTCCCTCTTCCCCCGGACGAATGGCCGCCAGCGGGGGGATCTGGCGGAGAATCTTCCTCATGCGGTCAATGCGGCGCCGGCCAATGTTGACTTCGCCAAACAGGAGATACGTCAGGATTCCTAAAAACGGAACTGACGTGATAACGGTAACCCACGCGATTCGCGACGCCGGGTCACGATGAGGACGGACCATGACCCGGATGATAAGTACCAATTCGATCAATAGATGTATGACGACGCCAATGATTGTCGTTAGCATGAGTCCATTCCCGTCACAGAGTCAACGAATACAGGATTCCTGTCAAACTCCCCTTGAAGTTTACTCTCCGAATCATCCCGGTTACCTGCAGCCGACCATTTCCATTTCATGTCGCAGCAATTCCAGTTAACGCATGTTGGTGGAGAAGGCAGGCAAGCCTGGTTGCCGTCTGTTTGCGGTCGCCTACCCAGAGCGGCCGTCATGACGATTGCCTTGGATGAGTCGCCAGGCATGAATCGCCAGGCTTGGAGGAAATGTCTCGCGTAACACCTTTCATGATGACCTGAAAATTGACCTCAGCCATCAACCGATACATCACCCAATATTTCGTCGGAATAGGTAGCAATCCGGGCAACGATGTCCATCGCATGTTGATCGTCCACACCAATGTCCTGTAATGTCGATAACAGATGCTCAGTAAATCGAGTCAGATGTTCGCGCCGGATCCCTCGAGATTCGTGAGGCTCGCGGAGTGAGATTTCAAGTTCTGGCGGGGGACCACCGAGGGCAATCGTGAAAAACTCTTCCTGCATGTGAATCAGTTTTTCAAGCGAAGTATGAACAAAAAACGGACCCAGTTTGGGATCGGTAAATACCTTCTTGTAGAATGCATTGATCAATTTGGCAATCGTCGGCCGACCTCCAATTTGTTCGTAAAGCGTTGACATCTGGATTCACACTCCCTTCAGCGTTTTGTCAAGTCCATGTGAGGCTTACCTGCGATCGGTCGCAATACAAATTAACCGATTTCCACCTGATCTCAATCGTGGCGTCCGAATTAACTGAAATTCGTTTGAATGATGTCTCACGGCAACCCAACTCTCGCCCGCAGAGCACCCGCCAGGCGGACGCCCGTTAATCGCCTGGCGACACGACGGTTGATGATTCTTGGGATAAAATTCGTTCCATCTCGGGATTTACTGTAGAGAGCGGAATCTCGAATCGAATGATCAGTTTTGGTTGCAACGAGCGAACCGACTTTCCGATCTGGATGAAGGACGAGGGCACTTTCAGCGCTGGTGCATGGAAGTTTCCAAATCCTTGGAATACAACGTAAAAACGGTCAACTCTGCCGCACCCTCTATCTGCGGTTCCCTGAATCGTGTTCAAATCTTCACTCGACGGGCTTAACACAGCAGGAATCCTATTTCCTGCGCGATCCCTTCGACGATCCATCCTTGCCAAGCGACTGACAGGAATTCTTGTGAAAACCGACGACTCTCGAACCAGGGTATTGTTGACCGGTGCAACGGGATATGTCGGTGGACGATTGCTTCCGTTGCTGGAAGAGACAGGCATTCCTATTCGTTGCATGACTCGTCGTCCGGCGAGCCTCAGGCAATCCGTTTCCGAAACGACGGAAGTTGTGGCTGGAGACGTGCTCGATGAAACGACACTTGGTGGGGCACTTGCAGGAATCGAAACCGCGTATTATCTGATCCATTCGATGGGGACGAAGGATGATTTCGAGGAGGTGGACCGGCGGGCGGCAGAAAATTTTGCCCGGGCTTGTTCAGCTCACAACGTCAAGCGAATCATCTACCTGGGGGGATTGGGAAACCCTGACTCCAAGCTTTCCAAACATCTGCGTAGCCGACAAGAAATCGGCGACATCTTGCGGACATCGTCGGCCAACGTCATTGAGTTTCGCGCCTCAATTATTATCGGATCGGGGAGTCTCTCGTTCGAGATGATCCGCTCACTGGTTGAGCGATTGCCGGTGATGATCTGTCCCAAATGGGTCCGTGTCATGGCACAACCAATCGCGATTGAGGACGTGTTGGCGTACCTGGTCGAAGCCCTGCAAAGCCAGTTTGACGAGACCGTCATCTTTGAGATTGGTGGCCCGGATCAGATTTCTTACGGCGAAATCATGAAAAAGTATGCCCGGCAGCGGGGATTGCGACGTTGGTTGATCCCTGTGCCGTTATTGACTCCCTACCTTTCGAGTCTCTGGCTGGGACTCGTCACACCGTTGTACTCCCGAGTTGGACGTAAACTGGTTGAGAGCCTGAGAAACCCGACGTTGATCTCAAACAATGTGGCGGACAGACATTTCTCGGTCCGACCCAGGTCGGCTGATCAGGCGATCGCCCGTGCCTTGATCAACGAAGACAAGGAATTCGCCGAAACCCGGTGGTCAGATGCGCTCTCTGCGGGAGGCAATCCAAAAAGCTGGGGTGGGATTCGATTCGGGTCGCGACTCGTTGACTCAAGAACGCAACAGGTACACTCGGATTCCGCAAGCGCATTTCGGCCGATTCGCCGGATTGGTGGAAATACAGGCTGGTATTATGGCACTTGGCTATGGCAGATCCGAGGGTTTCTCGATTTACTGTTTGGCGGCGTCGGCGTCAGACGCGGCCGGCGTCACCCCGATCAGTTGCGAGTTGGCGAGACGCTCGACTTCTGGCGTGTCGAAAAATTTGAGGATCACAAATTGCTTCGTCTGGCAGCCGAAATGAAAGTTCCGGGCAGGGCATGGCTTGAATTTGAAGTTTCCGAAGAAAATGGCATCAGTACCGTGCGTCAAACCGCGATTTTTGATCCAATTGGATTGTCCGGGCTTGCGTATTGGTATGCGCTGTATCCGTTACACCAGTTCGTTTTTGCAGGTATGCTGCGCAATATCTGCCGTGAGATCGAAACTGAGGCAAATCCCTAATGTCCCCGTCCGCCGCAGTGAATGGCGGCAGCCGTTGCCTGTTGCAAACGCATTCCGTGGAAGTGCGCCCAATGCTTGGGGAAAACACCCATTGCCTGCGGATGGAATGGCCAACGAAACCATCAGCGCAAATCCCGGTTGTCCGACTCTGGCTCGCGTCTGGAATCCTTCGGTCCGGAATCAGGCACCGGTTCGTTCAACCTAGTTGGCGACCGTCCTGGTTACGCCTTCCATCTCGTGGTGCAGGTATTTTACCAGCTGGGAAGGATTGACCGGTTTGGAAAACCAGCCTGTGACGCCCCGATCACCGAGTGGAATGTTCGCTTCGGTTTGGGTCAGACCGGAAACTCCAAAAATCGGCAGATCACTGCCTTCCAGGTTTGCTCGGATTTTCGAAACAGTTTGCGGACCATCGAGGCGTGGCATGTTCATGTCCATCAGCACCACATCCGGCCTGTCGTGGAGTTCCAGAAACTCGATTGCGGCTTGGCCGTCAGTGACCGCAATTACCTCAAAACCTGCCATCTCCAGGACACCGGCCAACAATTCCCGCTCGTTGTCATTGTCTTCCACGATCAAAGCGGTTTTGTTCAACGCCGGATAGTCGGAGGTCACTTCGTTCGATTGGTGAGAACCTGGAGCCGAACCGACTTCGTTGTTCATGACTGAAGTTTCAAAACAACGGTTCAACTCTTCCAGTGCGGTGACAGCCTCCGATAGAAACCGATCGGCTTTTTCTGAACCGCCCCGGTCGATATGCGCTTGCGCCAGATTCACAGACAAACTTGCCGTATTCAGGTGGTTCCGCACTTGATGGCGGGTTTCCAAGTCCAGAGAAGCCAACCGGGATTCAAGTTGCCCAAAAACAGATGCCTCTCGGGCTTGTGGGTCTTCCGTCTCCAGCTCACCCCGCAGGACTTCGATGGATCGCGGAGCGTCGATTCCAATTCGGACGTTTTTCCCTTTGACTCGAACGACTTCGACACTGATTCCAAGATTCGGAAAGATGATGGTTTGATTTTCTTGACGTGACAGTACTAACATTGAATTATCCTCCTTGATGCGTTTTCTTTTCTCGGCCCGACCCTTCGTCCGGCCGTCCGATTGCGTTGCGATCAACAAGATCACAACGGCAAACCGTTTGACTTCTTGTCAAACGTATAAAATGCATTGAAATACCGAGTGGCTCGCATTCTGCTTAACATGCTGCGTAACTGAACCAAAGAGTTCCAGCTCGGTAGGTCGAGAGAATCCTTCCCCTTGCATCTGCCAAAACGAATAGTCTCCACAAATGATTTCGCCGAACAAGAGGAGTTTTCGCCCAGGCCTGCTTATTGCTAGCATTTGCCGGACCTTGCCAGGCAAGCTCCCGCAAAAGGCCAGCATTTCACGCCGGGGCCACCAGCCGAATTATTGCCAGCTGAGCGTGGAACCCAATCACCCAACAGGAACGAATATCCGGTGATTCGTGGGACACAAGGCACTTTTATCAACACCGTCGGATTGCTTATCCCGATCGTCTGCCGACCGGGAACGGAATTCGTATTCCGAATGCCGCAAGTTAAATGGTGCAACTGTCCAGTATTTTGCTCAATTCGTTCAAATCAACGGGCTTTAACATATGGCTATCAAAACCCGCCTGAGCCGTCTTGGTGGTGTCTTCATCGCCGGTTACGGCAATAAAGACCGTGCGCTGCAGCGAATCGTTCATTCGAAGCCGTTTCAGCGCTTCGTAACCGCTCATGTCCGGCAAACCCAAGTCCAACAGGACGACACTCGGTCTCATCTCGATCGCCTTCGAAATTCCGTCGGCCGCATCGAACGAGACTGCCACGTCATGACCATCCAGTTCAAGCAATGAAGCCAACGCGTTTGCGGCATGTTCACCATCGTCAATGATGAGAATGGTTTTCGGTTGCCCCTTCGAGAATCCACGAACGCGTGGACTGACTCCAGTCGATTCTCTCGGGTCAACGTTGAAACCCCGGTTCCCATCGCCCATCAAGTAACGCGAGATCATGCTCAGAAAAACCTCCTTGTCCAAAGGCTTGGGAATAAAGTCATCGCAACCGGCCTTTAGACATTTCTCACGGTCTCCCTCCATCGCATGCGCAGTCAGTGCGATGATCGGTTTGTCAAAGCCGGACTTCCGCAATTCCCGGGTCGCCTCGTAACCATCACAAACAGGCATTTGCATGTCCATCACAATCAAGTCGAATGGTTCGCCTGCTTTCCTGGCGATGTTGACCAGTTCAATACACTGTTGTCCATCAGCGGCAAGTGTAACTTTCCCGCCGACGTCTTCGATAATGTTCTGGGCAATGAATCGAACCTCCCGGCGATCATCTACCACCAGAATTCGCCCTTCCAATTCCGGAATCGCGGCCGCCTGTGGCTGTGCAACGGAAATCGATTCCTGGAAGGCTTGGGTGCCAACCAGAACGGTATCCTGCGGGGTATCGACTTCAATCGTGAGCGTGAATTTGCTTCCCTGGCCGGGAGCACTGTCGACGGTGATTTCGCCGCCCAGCATCCTCGCCAGTCGTTGACTGATGGCCAGGCCCAGTCCGGTTCCCCCATATTTTCGATCAACTGCAGCGTCCGCTTGGGTGAACGGCTGAAACAACTTGTCGATCTGCTCGGCGTTCAATCCGATGCCGGTATCGATGACGTCGAATTGAAGCCGGCATTTCGGATTCCGTTCGATATGGTGCAAAACAATCTTGACCGATCCATTATCCGTAAACTTGATGGCATTTCCGGCAAGGTTAAGGAGGATTTGCTTCAATCGTTTCGAGTCACTGACAATGGAATTGGGGACCAGTCCATCGACTTCGATGGTGAACTCGAGGCGTTTTTCCCGGGCCCGCACGTTCATCATGGCTCGCAATTCGGCAAAAAGCTGATCCAGCTGAAACTCCTGTCTTAACAAATCAACTTTTCCGGCTTCGATCTTCGAGATGTCGAGAATGTCCTCGATAATGTCCAGCAGAAATCGACCGTTCTCACGGATGATATTGACGCAGCTGACATTGTCGGGATCCGTCAGATGACGGGCGAGAATATCGGAATACCCCATGATAGCGCTCATGGGCGTACGGATTTCGTGACTCATGTTCGCAAGAAATTCGCTTTTCGTCTCACTGGCTTTTCGGGCGGCCCGGTTTGCACGTTCCAGCTGCTTCAACGTTTTCTTCTGTTCCTTTTGCAGAGCCAGTCGTTCGGTGATGTTCTGAAATGAAACGACCGAGCCTTGCACGGCGCCATCGCGAACCAGCGGGCGACTCCAGTATTCAACAGGAAAACTACTGCCATCCTTGCGCCAGTAGACCTCGTTGTTAACATGCGCGCTGACGTTCTTTCGCGCCGCTTTGAAAATCGGACAATCCTCCTCTCGGTATTCAGAGCCACTGGATCTGGAATGGTGAATCAGCTGATGAATGTTTTTTCCAATCAGGTCAGAGTCTTTTTCGTACCCCAGCGAAACGACAGCCGATTGATTGCAAAACGTACACACCCCTTGTCGGTCCACGCCGTAAATTCCTTCGGCAGTTGTGTCGAGGATCGTCTGAATCCGCTGAACAGTGCGGCGCGCCATGGTTTCGGCTTCGACTCGCTCGGTAATGTCGTTTTGAATACCGACAAAGTTGATCAGTCGTCCGTCTTCATCGTGCACGGGAGTGATTTGAAGATCGTTCCAGAATTTTGAGCCGTCTTTGCGGTAGTTCAAAATGGTAACATGACACGACACACCTTTCTTAACCGCATTTCGCATCGTTTCGACGGCCGCAGGATCCGTTTCCTCGCCCTGGAGGAAACGACAGTTCTTGCCCAGAACTTCTTCGGCTTCGTAACCCGTCAATCGAGTGAAGCCTGGGTTTGAATAGATGATTTCCAACTCGCTGGTAGTTGCATCCGAAATCAAGATTCCATTCTGAGCCGATTCCATTGCCAAATGCTGGATTTTCAGTTCCTGCTCGGCGGCAACACGTTCGGTGATGTCACGCGTATTGGTGCACAGGTAATGTTGACCCTCAAACTCAAAATCGCTGATGCTAACCTCCACCATGACCGATTGACCGTTTCGGCATTGCCACTTTGCTCGAAAGGGCTGCAGCTTTTCTTTGGTCACCCGGTCAAAGACTTCGCGAAAACGAGTCGGGGCGAGCGAGCGATCAATGTCGGTAATATTGGTTTTCAACATCTCTTCATTCGAGTATCCCAGCATTTCACACATGACCGGGTTGACATAGTTGAACCGGCCTTCCTGGTCAACCAACGCGATCATGTCGTTGGCGGTTTCGGTCATGAATTTGAACTGTTCCAGGTCCGCCTGAGCCGTCTTGAGGGAACTGACATCAATTAATGTCAAAACAACGCCATCGTTTTTTTCGCAGGTTCGATACGGGAGGATCCGCATCAGAAATGCATTGCCCCGATGGTCTTCGACGTGAGTTTCCAGCTTGTTTTGGGTTGCAATGACGTCGCGCAGATCTTTAACGAGCGAATCATGCTGAAGATTGTGAGTGAAGCCTTCGATTGAACGACCGATATCCCAGGGGACCATTTGAAACTGGCGGGCAATCTCCGGCGTGAACTTCCGAATGCAAAGGTCTTCGTCGAGGAAAATCACGCCAACACGGGTCGACGCCAGCAAATTGTCCATGTCGTCGTTGGCCTGGGCGAGTTCCTCCACCCGACGCTGGTGCTCCCCGTTGACGGTGTAAAGCTCCTCGTTGACCGAATGCAACTCCTCGTTGGTGCTTTGAAGTTCCTCATTGGAAGCAACCAGTTCTTCGTTCGAAGCCTGAAGCTCTTCACTTGAGGTTTCCATCTCCTCGATAATGGCCTGCAGTCGTTGTTGCGAATAATTCAACTCGGATTCCAGCGTCGCCACGCGATCCTGGGACATTTCCCCCGGGTCAAATGTCATCTCGGGCTCCGTGGAGCCCGTTTGATCTTCAACCGATTCCACTTCCACGAGCAGGCAACTGGATTTGCTGTTCGGATCGAAAATCGGTTCCACCGTCATCCGGACAAATTCGCAGCTGTCTTCCCTCGGTATCCGAATGCCGGCGTAACGGACGACATCCCGTTTGCGTATCGAATGTTGCAGCGCACCCACCAATGCAGTTTTCAAAGGATCGATGATCACATCCAGCAAGTTGTTCGTCGGACGTCCGACTCTGCTTTTCATGTACCGTTCCGCTCCACTGAACACATGCAAGATTTCAAAACTTTCATTGAGCAGGAAACTCGCGGGCATCTTGTGATTGAGCAGGAGGTCGTAAATTCCGATCAGGGTATCATCGATACGCTGTCTTCGGGTAACGGCCGGAATAACTGACCCCCGCGGGAGTCCATCGACCTGGGAACCGAGGGGCATCGACGGTCCAAATGGCAAGCGAACGTCCCGTCGCTTGGAATAGATACGCCAACGCTTGTCGATAATTTGAAATTCATCTCTCAGGTCCGCCGGTGATTCACTGGGACCCAAAAACAGGGCTCCGCCGGATTTGAGTGCAAAGTGAAACATGGACAACACTTTTTTCTGTGCCGTCGTTTGAAGGTAGATCAGCAGATTACGACACGTCACCAGGTCGATTTGCGTGAATGGCGCATCTTTGATCAAGTTGTGCGGCGCAAAGACAACGTATCGCCGCAGTTCACGCTTCACATGATAGCCATCCTTTTTCCTGTGGAAGAACTGCTCACGCCGTTCTTTCGTCAACTCGCCTAACGCCTCTTCCGGAAATACACCTCGCGATGCTGTTTGCAGCGATATGTGGTGCGCGTCGGTCGCGAATATCTTGACTTCCACGTTGGCTTTTCGGCGTCGCATTTCTTCGTCAACCAGCATCGCGATGCTGTATGCTTCTTCACCCGATGCACAACCGGCAACCCAGATTCGAATGACCTGATTGTCTTCCTTTTGGTCAAACAACTTGGGAATGACCCGCGATTCGAGAATCTCGAACGCTGCGGGATCCCGGAAAAAACTGGTTACGCCGATCAACAGATCTTTATACAAGCCTTCGACCTCTTCCGGATGCGCCTCAGCGTATTCCATGTACTGGTCGAGAGGTTTGAGTCTCAGCAAGTCGGCTCTTCGTTGAATCCTCCGACCCACCGTACTCGCTTTGTAATGTGAAAAATCCAGACCGTGTTGCTGGTTCAACAAATGGAAGAGTCTGTCCGTCCCATTTAGGTCTTGAGACAGCAATTCCTTGTCGGCGAGGAATTTTCGACTCAGACCCTCTTCGGCGTACCTGACCAACGCTTCGGCAATCCCAGCTGGTGGAAGGGCCGCATCTACAATCCCGGTTAACTGGGCGTTCATGGGCATCCCGTCGAACTTTGCAGAGGACTCTTCCTGGGCCATGACCAATCCGCCAACCTCGTGGATATCACGAATGCCCCGCGAACCGTCGCTACCCGTTCCGGAAAGGACGATCCCAATAGAGTTCCGCCCCACGTCGCCTGCCAGTGAACGAAAGAACTGGTCAATGGGATAGGACAGCGTTCGTTCCCTGCTTTTTTCGGTCAGGTGCAGTCTGCCCCCGGAAATGACCATTTCCATTTTTTCCGGGATCAAATAGACCGAATTCGGTTCCACTGTCATTCCGTCTTCGACCCGAAAGATGGGCATTGCTGTATGCCGGCTCAGCAACTCCACCATGTGACTCTTGAAGTCAGGCGAAAGATGTTGAATGACAACAAACGCCATTCCTGTATCACGGGGCAACGCCTTGAAAAAAGATTCAAGTGCCTCCAAGCCACCGGCAGAAGCACCGATTCCTACCACCTGAAAATCGGCAGTCCGGCTTGCCCGAACCCTCTCGTGTTTTCCTTTACTTTTGGCCATCGGCGGCGTCCTTTCTGGCTATACAACATCCACAGTCCTGTCGGTATTGTATAATGTTGGCCGCTTGGACAATAATCCCAACTTGACCTGGACTTTTAATTGACAAAGACCCAGGAAAAACAAGCCAGACTATTCGAGGACACCCGCTTGATCAGCCAGGTTGGCGACTCGATGGACAGGTTTCCAGCGGAAAGAGCAGGCCACATGCGCCTGGCCTCGCCTTCGCTTCAGGATCCCTCGCTCAGATATCATCAGCTCCCGAACCCAGCTGAATTTTCATTGACCGGCTGCCGAATTCGTCAAGGAGCGTGAATTTTCGCGCAAGGTTACTTGGCTTTGGCTTCCAACGCTTCCATTTGCCGGCGAACCTGATCCGCTTCGGCGGCCTTCAAGTCGCTTTTAGTTCGGTCCAGCGTCGAAAGCCGAAAGGCCTGCGCAAGCAGCTCTTGATACCTCGCCTCAAGTTTTGCCAGTTTGCGTTTTGATGATCCAAACATTGATTTACCTCGTACGGCGCGATTTGTTGCCGGCTCAGTGTTGCAGCCGGGAATACGATACCCATCAGGCTCTCAAACTCGACATGCCACCATCCACGCCGATCACTTGACCGGTAATCCAGCCGGCGTCAGGCAGGAGAAGAAACCGGGCAAGGGAAGCGACGTCGTTCGGTCGACCAGTGCGCCGCAGCGGGTATTGGGCCGCCATCTTTTCGCTGCTCTCTGGCGTCGCGAAAAAACGGGAGGCCAGGGGAGTTTCTGTCAGGGCAGGGGCCAGGCAGTTTACCCGGATCTTCGGAGCCCACTCCGCCGCCAGTGAACGCGTCAGCCCTTCCACGGCTCCTTTGGCGGCCGCGATCGAGGCATGCATCGGCATCCCTTGCCCGACAGCGACCGTACTGAACAGGACAACGCCGGCCGTACCGTCAGTCGCTGCTTTCTTCAGCCCGGGTAGACAGGCCTGCAGGAACCTGACCGCCCCGATCAGATTTACTTCCAGGTCCATTCGAAACTCCTCTGGCTTCAATGCGCGAAATGAACGCAAATTGATCGAACCGGGACAGTAAGCTACTCCGTGAATTGACTCTGGCAAGTCTGCGAACTGAATTTCGGGATCCGTAAAGTCACACACGTAGTGTTTGATACGATCAGTTACCTTCAGATTGTCGACCGATCGCGAATAAACATCAACCTGGTCTGCCGACAAGCCCAGCAAACGAACCAGCTCCAGGCCGATGCCCTGGCTGCCGCCAGCGATCACAAAATTTCCACCCATTGTTGAACCCATGTATCGATCCGTTTAAGCCGTTGAAGTTTCATTGCGGTAGCGGTTTAACCGGGAACAATGATCCGAAGTAACCGATGAGAAGCTTTTTGGCGGAAATTGGACGACAGGTCGGATGAGTTAATCCTGTCAGACTTTCGCCGGTGCCACTCCATAAAGGTCGTTGCTTCGTTGGAACTGCGGGTATCGCCGGTTGAAGCAGCCGAGCCTGCCGGTGGGCCCCAACTGGATTTTTTCCTGTACGGCTGACAGCGACCGGTCGCATGTCCGGTGTTTTTTCCAGACTTGAATTTACTTTGATTCCGACAATGCCCGAAGGTCACACCAACCGCCGAAGTGCCAGCGATCGTCAAAAATGGTTCGATGGGCAAAAACTTACAACCTCTCCCCAGGATCGTTTAGAATCCGACGCCAATTTACTGGCTGGCAATCAGCTCCAAAAAGTCATCTTTCACGGTAAACACCTGTGCTATCCCTGGAGTCCGGAAACAGCCCGCAAGAAAATTGAACGAAGCCGGGAACCGATTCGCACCCCGTTGCTCAACCGGGCCATCATTACAGGCGTCGGGAATGAACATCGAGCCGAAATTTGTTTCTGCGCCGCATGCTTGTGGAGCGACCAACCAACCAAATCTCAGGTGAACAGTTTGACGAAATGTGGCGACTGACGGTCAATCTGTTGAAAATCGGAGTCAAGCAAAATCGGATTATCACGGTAGATCGTAAACAATTCGGCAAGCCACTCGGCAGGTTATAGATCTGGCGAGCGATTGAATATTTGTAGGCGAACCAACTGCCCGTGTCGCAACCGGATTCGACAATGGGAATTGCGGAACCGTAAGATATATGCCAGTCCCCGTTGTCAGAAACGATAGTTCAACCGGATTCTGTTCAGAACGATTCATCATGCCAATCTCAGTTCAATTACTGGTTATTAACTTCTTTGCGACCGTCTACATGGTGGGGTTGATATGGATGGTGCAGATCGTTCACTATCCCCTGTTCGCAAATGTCGGGCCGGAAAAATTTGTGGCTTATCAAGAACGACACCAGATACTCACCACGTTGGTTGTCGGACCACCCATGCTAATCGAGGCATTCAGTTCAGTTTTTCTGGCCTGGTATCCACCCGCAGAAGTCAGTCATTGGGGGATTATCGCAGGCATTGTTCTGGTATTCGTGATTTGGATCTCAACGGCGTTGATCCAAGTCCCCTGTCACGGGAAACTGGCGGCGGGTTTTGATGCGGCAACCCACGATCGACTGGTCAGGTCCAACTGGATTCGAACCGTTGCCTGGACCGTTCGGGGCGGATTGGTGTCCTGGATGATGATCAATGTCTTGTCGACAGTGGCAAACCAACTTCCGACGTAATTCCCAATGGTGATTTAATGACTGCAATGGAAAACAAGGACACCGTAGTTTTGGTGCATGGCCTCGGCGGCAGTCGCTTGGACATGTGGCCGATTTCCAGACGGCTGAAGCGAGCCGGATTCCATGTCAACAATTGGGGATACTGGAGTGTTGGCAACCGAATCGAAACACATGCAGACCGACTGGCGCAGCAACTACTGTCGATCGACCGCCAGTTGAACGAGGCCAAATTGCACTTGGTCACCCACAGCATGGGTGGAATCATTGCACGAACCGTATTCGAGAACTTCCGATTCAAGCATCTTGGTCGTGTCGTCATGCTCGCACCTCCGAATCAAGGGTCACACGCAGCTCGCAAATTGAATCCGTGGATCGGCTGGTTGACACCTAGTCTAAACCAGCTTTCCGACGATCCCAAAAGTTACGTCAACAGCCTGTCAAACTCATTGAAGCTTAACAACATCGAGTTCGGAATCGTCGAAGCAAAAAAGGACCGTGTCATCAAACCTGGCGGCGTTTTCCTTGACGGCCATCGAGACTTTTCAACCGTCGACGGCCAACACGGCGTTCTGACGTGGTATGCTCACACGATCGAACTGGTGGAGAAATTCCTGATGACTGGGAGCTTTTCCGTCACACAACTCTGGTCCGGAACTGTGATAGACTGATCAGGAGACGCGATGAGAACGCCCGAAAACGGGGTCGAACATCGCCTTCCATGATATTTCGAAAATGGCATTCAAACAGGCGCGATCATGACCAATGGAGGTGATACCATGGCGGCAGAGTTGCTTTCCGCGAGCGGCACGGCGTTGGCAACCTGCGCCAGTAACCGTTTTCTGGACAATCATCCGGAAATAAAAACTCAATTCGGCCAATCCGCGTCGCTCGATTGGAAATTGCATTTTGTTGAGCGTATTGGTGAGCTTTCCGCCGCAATCCTGGAGCAGGAACCTGCATTATTCGTATCTCGCGTTCGTTGGTCTCGAGATGCATTTCGCGCAAGGGAAGTACCTGAACGACTGCTTCGTAAAAGCCTCGAATCCCTGTTGGAGATTCTGGACGAAGAATTACCTGTATCTTGCCGCGAGGTTCCGAAAGCGTACATCGTGGCGGCCCTGAATTCATTTGATTCACTCGAACTCCAAGCCTCCGATCTCGACGCGAACGATCCAGCCTCGAAACTGGCCATGCAATATTTGCTGCATGTTCTCGAGGGAAACAGCGGTAAAGCGATCAAGTTGGTTGTCGAATCGCACGCCAATGGACTTTCGACAGCAGACACTTATCGCACGTTAATGATTGCCCAGGACGAGATCGGCAGGATGTGGCACCAAGCCGAAATAAACATTGCCGAGGAACACGTTGTCACATCGACAACCAAGCGAGCAATGGCCGTGCTCGCTTACCAATCGGAAAAGCAACCGCCCAATGGATTGACAGTGTTGGCAGCAGCGGTCAAGGGCAATGTTCATGACATCGGAGTCCAGGTCGTTACCGATTTTTTCGAATTCGCCGGTTGGCGAGCGGTTTGCCTGGGTGGCGATCTGCCGGCAACTGAAATTGCTCAGGCTGTCAAATATTTCGACGGTTCATTGGTCCTGTTGTCAGCAGCGCTGAGCACTCAGCTTAAAGCGGTTCGGGAAACCATTGAAGCCGTGCGAGGATTGAACACGCCCTGCAAAATCATGGTGGGGGGAACGGCGATGCACGATGTCCCGGATATCTGGCGCCAATTGGGCGCCGATGCCTCTGCTGTTTCTCCAACAGAAGCACTGTCGACCGGTTCACGTTTGGTCAACGGTTGAGGACCAATCCGTGCCCCTCATGGGAACCGACTCGAGTCTCAGTTCGCAGCCCACGCGAATTGAGGTTGTCAGCCGGACGTTCCGTCGACTCCGGCATCAAGTCGTTGCAGAAACGCGTCCGCATTCTCGAGGTGGGCCTTACGTCTGGCCGTATCCATTTTCCTGGCCATGCTGCACATCATCGCCCAGCGAGGGTTTCTGGCAAGTTCATCAGTGTGTTTCCAAATCCAACGCCAGTACAAACCATCCCAGGTGTCACACCATGCTGCTGATTTATAATGACTCATTTTCCGGATGTACGCTGATCCGGAAAAATACGGTTTGGTGGTGATCATTCCTCCATCGGCATGTTGACTCATGGCATAAACATTGGGAACCATCACCCAGTCATAGCTGTCAACAAACATTTCCATGAACCACCGATAAATTTCATCTGGGTGGATTTCACAAATAAACATGAACCCACCAAGCACCATCAGTCGTTCAATATGATGACAGTAACCGGTTTCCCGAATTCGATGAATCGTGTCGTCAATCGGGAGAATACCGGTGGTGCCGTCATAAAAACTGGAAGGCATCTTGCGGAGGTGATTCCAGTGGTTGGTCGTCCGCATCAACACCCCGATATCCTGGTAGGTCGCACGAATAAACTCACGCCATCCTATGACTTGGCGAACAAACCCCTCAAGCGAGTTGATCGGAGTCTCGTTCCTGGCAGCAAATGTCAACGTTGAATCCAGGACCTGGCCAGGTGTCAGCAATCCCGTATTCAGACTGGGAGTCAGAACGCCATGCCACAACCAGGATTCTCCTGCAAGGATGGCATCCTCATAATCGCCAAACCGTGCGAGACGGTTCTCCAGGAAATGAACAAGCCACTTGGACGCTGCGTCATGTGAGGTTGGATAGTAAAGTTGATTGAGGTTTCCAGGGTTATCTGGAAACATTTTCCCGACGTAATGTTGTGCTTCCTGGTCGATCGAATCGCGTTGGATCCGCATCATCTCGGGAATTTCACCCAGCAAGCTTCGCGGGACCTTCTTCCGATTTTCGTCGTCGAAACTCCATTTGCCACCCACCGGTTGCCCCCCTTTCACCAGGACGTCCATGCGTTGTCTTTGCCATTTGTAGAAATCAGCCATCTGCCAGCGATGCTTGCCGGCGCGGTATTCGAAATTCTCTTGGGGGAGGTTGATAAAGCCCGGATTTGGCAGGAATTCCAGTTCCAGATCAAGCTCTCGACAATGTCTGGCAAGTCGCTTTTCCAGGATGAAATCGGTCGGATGAGCGCACATGAGTTTGAAAGGCCTGGATTTTACCCGGGGGCCCAGTTTCGAAAGCTGATGAAGCAGTGAGTTGGCCCGGGGATCATGATCCAGGTATTCGGTCGGAAAACTCCGATCTTGTAGCATTTGCTGGTAACGCTTCATGGTCGCGCGATGCAACCAAAGTTTTTGCTTGTGAAAGCATAACGGATACTCAGCATCACCAAAAAAAAGACTGTCTTCAATGAGAATGACTCGAGAAGGTTGATACCTCAGCCCGGGATGTTCGGCGAACAGCTGATTGGGAAACACAAGAAGATTCACGACGTAGCACCGGTTCATTATCTATTTGGTCAACCCGGTTCAACCGCGGTACGCAGCACCGAATTAACCGGTTCGTCCCTGGAGGGATTCATCCTTAACCAACAATACAGACAACGTGGAGTCTCCCCGGTATGATGGTTGACGCAAGACACAACTTCGCCAGCCAGAGTGCAACATTCTAACGTCCAACATCTCCGGCAATGACTTGCGTGCGACAGACAGGTAAACCATGATCGTCAATCGTTTAGCTTGGGTGACACTCATTTGCGTCATCATTCTCGTGGTGGTCGGTGCGACCGTTCGCGTGACAGGTTCAGGATTGGGTTGTCCGGACTGGCCGACCTGCTGGGGCTGCCTGATTCCGCCGACGCGGGCTGATCAAATCGACGTCAACAAACTGGATCTCGACAAGTTCAAGCGTCAGGCGGTCAAAAAAGGCATTGACCCCGACACAATCACGCGCGAAACCGTCTTGGAGAGTTTTGATCCCGTTCAGACCTGGATTGAGTTTGGTAATCGACTGACATCGTTACCTTTGGGTTTCTCGGTTTTGTTTTTGGCGCTGTTTTCATTTCGTGCAAAATCCAACAGGGGCTGGATCGTTGCGCTTTCGTGGCTGAGCCTGCTGGATGTCGTGGCAAACGCCATCATGGGTGCAGTGGTCGTCAGAAGCGGCTTGCAACCCGGGATCATCACGTTACACATGGCTTTGGCCTTCCTGCTGATTGCCGTTTTGGTCACGGTCATCTGGCTTTCGAGATCGCAACCGGATTCGAAAATTGCGATTGAACCGGCGCTCAAACGACGATTACTGATTGTTTCGATGATTTTTTTCGGGTGTTTGTTTTGCGAAGGATTGATGGGCAGCCAATTGCGCGAGCAAACCGATGAATTGGCCAAGGCTGCCGAAGGAATCGCGCGCGATCAGTGGATCGGCGAGCTTGGATCGACCCTCATCTTCAAGGTCCACCGCACGTTTTCCTGGAGCCTGCTCATCACGGCAGGACTGATGTTGATTTGGGCCCGAGGTCTGGGACAACCGAAACCGGCGGAACCCAAATTTATCTTCGGGATGGTGGTCGCCATGATGGTGATGGGGATCGTGCTCGGTCATATTTCAATTTTTCAGGTTGTCCAAGTGCTTCACGTTGGCACTACCGCGGTCTTGCTGGCGGTCACCTGGCACTGGGTGATACGTCTTTGCTCGATCAAGCCAAACTCGGCAACTGCTGGTGGTTAGCGACGGAACGAAACAAACACGCCCCAGTGGTTCTGAAGGGGGCCGATCTTTCGACTGAACCACGCCGTTATCTGAGGACTGTCCTTGCGGGACACCCACCGAAACCCGGCTCTCCCGGCCTAAACAAAGGAAAAATCTAACGATCGATACCGAAAATACTACTTTACCTTCCGGCCTGCCATGTCGTATAAGATGATAGGATTCCCTCATCTCGACACGACAATGTATCACGCAACAGAAATGACAATTCGATTCTATCGAACGCTGGGCGTGATCATCACGCTGCTGGCGATGTTATTCGTTTCGTCCGCTCAAGGAGCGTTTGAGGAATCTTCAGAGGAGTCAACCTCGCACGAGATTGAACTGGTTGTGGGTCGTCGCGAAGTGCGACCGATGGAGACTCGCGAGCCGGTCGGCAGAGGCGAACTCGTGTTTCCCGTCGTAGCCAGGCTTGGGAAGCTCTCCAGGCAACCGTTTTTCGCGGCACAGACGGAACGCTCCGGGATGAATGGATCCGGGACTTTTCTTCTAATCTAGCGGGCCGCGCTGCCTGCCATGGCTGGATTCCAGCTCCTGGCCAGCTTGAGGCAACCGCGTACCAGATCCAGGCGGAAATCCGCAGACCCAATGCTGATTCCGCGTACGCAGCTTTCATTCCGGTTACGACTGGGAATTTGTTGCTCAATCTCGGCCAGGTCACTCCGCACTTTCCATTCAATTCAACCGACTTTCAGGATTCTAATATGAGACTTGCATCTGGAATCGAGAAATTTCAAACCCTGGTTTACCCGCAAATGCGACGCGATTTCAGGGAACTTGAATCGGGACAAACTCCCGAGACCTTGTTTATCACCTGCTCAGATTCCCGCATCAACCCGAACTTGCTGACGCAAACCAAGCCGGGGGAGCTGTTCGTGATTCGCAACGCCGGGAATATCGTCCCCAAACCCGGAACCGGTGAACTTTCGGTCGAAGCAACCATTCAATATGCGGTTGAGGTACTCGAAGTAAAAAACATCGTCGTCTGCGGCCATTCACATTGCGGCGCTGTGACAGGTTTGATGAATCTTGATTCACTCGATTCGATGCCGGCGATCAAAAACTGGGTCAGGAAAAGTGAAAAGGTCCTGGACCAGGTTAACCATTCTGACGAAGGTCGCATTTGTGAAGCCATCAAGGCAAACGTTCTGCTGCAGATCGAGCATTTGATGGAGTACCCCTATGTTGCCAAAGCCGTCGCCGCGCAACAACTCGAGATTTATGGGTGGGTTTATCATTTCGAAAACGGTCAGGTTGAATTTCTGGATCAGGAAGCCGCCGTGGCATAAGCATCCGCGCGAGATAATTCAATTCAAAACACCGAGAGTCAATCATGAGTCAACAACTTAACAAGCAGTCGAAGACAGAGGTCGGCGGTTCCGGAGCGTTTGCTCATTTCCGCGAAGACTTTCTCGCTTCCATCGTCGTTTTTCTGGTTGCGTTGCCATTGTGTATCGGGATCGCAGTGGCCGTGGGAGTGAGCCCGGCCCGGGCTTTACTGACCGGAATCGTTGGCGGCATTGTCGTCGGTTTTTTTGCCGGTTCGCCGTTGCAAGTCAGTGGTCCGGCTGCCGGCTTGTTCGTCATTGTCGCAGATCTGTTGGCCAAGGGGCGTGACAGTTTCATTTCAAAAATGGCCGGCGGTGAAGCCGTCGCGGAGGGCGAAGCAGTCGCTTACTCGCTGATGGTTTTAGGCACGGCCGTTTTTCTCGCCGGACTCATGCAGATCGTGGCCGGTCGTTTGAAGTTGGGGCAATGGTTCCGCGCCGTATCTCCGGCCGTCATCAAAGGCATGTTGGCGGGGATCGGAATTCTGATCCTGGTCAGCCAGTTTCATGTCATGCTCGACCACGTTGCGCTCTGGCACGGCGAGAAAGCTCACGGGGGACTACAATATCTGGCGACGATTCCGGAAGCGATCATGAAGTGTTTTTCCGCGGATACGACGGTCAACCACCACCTGGCAGCACTGACCGGTATTTTGACGATCGCCTGCATTGTCGTCTGGCCGATGATTGCGCCGAAAAAGCTGAAATTGCTGCCGGCAGCGTTGGTGGGTATCACCGCCGCAACCCTGTTTGCCGCAATCGCCGGACTCGACATCCAGATGTTGGACGTCTCGGCAAACATGTTTGAAGAGACGACGCTGCCAACCAGTGCCACCTGGTTTCAGCTTCTCCTGGATCCGCTGGTGATTACGGGGGCCATCGTCATTGCATTGGTCGCCAGTGCGGAAACACTGCTATGTGCAACGGCGGTCGACCAATTGCATTCCGGCGTACGAACGGATTACGACAAAGAGCTCACAGCTCAAGGGATCGGAAACGTTCTGTGCGGGTTGATCGGCGCGCTGCCGATGACCGGCGTGATTGTCCGGAGTTCGGCGAACGTGAACTCGGGAGGCAAGACGCGGGCTTCGGCCATCATGCATGGCATCTGGTTGCTGGTTTTTGTTGCTGCACTGCCATTCGTGTTGGCCTACATTCCCCGGGCTGCCCTCGGCGCTCTGCTGGTCCACATTGGTTTCAAGTTGGTCAATTTCAAACAAATCAAACAACTCTGGAAAACCAGCCGTAGTGAAGTCGCCATCTATGCCACCACCTTGCTCGTCATCGTCTGCGAAGACCTGTTGGTTGGCGTCGTGGTCGGCATCCTCCTGTCGGCAGCCAAATTGCTCCACCGGTTCTCGCATCTGGAACTGGACCTGCAGAACGAAGGAACCGTTTCCCGCCTGCAATTGCACGGCGCCGCGACGTTCCTGCGTCTGCCAGCGCTGGCTCAAAAGTTGGAAGAAGTTCCCGATTCAGCCGAGCTGCATGTCGAGTTCGAGCACCTTAACTACATCGACCACGCCTGCCTGGACCTGTTAATGAACTGGGCCAGGCAGCACGAAGGCACCGGTGGCAAGCTGGTGTTGGACTGGGACAAACTGCACGGCCGATTTTCCGAAGACCCCGGCGAGAAAATGAAAGTTCGATTGGCCAACCGGTCTCCCATGCCCTTGCCGGCGTCAGGCCCGGCCAAGGGTCTGGCCCGCCGACCGGCCTGATTTCGGACAAACCAGCCTTCCGGGTGAACGAATAACCAAACGATAAAACGGAACCTCATCCAGTATTTTACCTGGATGCAACGCCCATCGATTGTTGTGTCGCCCTCTGATCAGAAAACGTCGGGGAAGATTGAATGTCGAAACGGGAATCCCGAGCCGCCAACCTGCTGATGTGTTATGCGATGACGCTTGCGGCATCCTATACCATGATGCGCACCGTCGCCGACAGCCTTTTTCTCTCGCGAATCGGTAGTGAAAGCCTGGCGGCGGTTTTCGTCGCCTCCGGAACCGCGACGGCATTGATCGCTTGGGTTTGGTTTGCCCTGACACGACGACTGAATCTGGCAGTTGCAATTCGTGTTTCTGGCATCACCATGGCCGGACTCACAATTACGGCTTGGGGTGCGCTGCCGTTTTGGCACCATTCGTGGTGGTTATTGGCTTCAATCTACCTGCTGGCGGAAATCAAAGGTTGTGTCAATGCGATCAATTTGATCACCGCGATGAACGACGTACTGGGTGGTCATTCCAGTCGTTTTTCCTGGGCGAGAATTGGATTGGGGGCCCCGCTTGCGGGGACTCTGGTTGGCAGTCTGATTGGAATTGAGGCCAGTTTCATTGACTTGAGATCGTGGTTGCTGCTGTCCGCGTTTTTTGACCTGGTCGGACTCCTGCCACTCGCCAATTTGTCAAAAATCAGCATTCCGAAACCAGGACCGCGTTTGAAATCATCGACTTCAATGGCAACGACGACCTCCCGGGTCATCAGCAATCTGAAGCGATATGCCTGTTCGCGCCAATTTCGATTCTGGATCGGCGTTTTGATTGCTGCCAAGGTCGTCGTACTAACGCTAGTGACCTTTTTCTGGAAGGTTTCCGTCACCGAGTATTATGGTGGCAATGAACAATCAATGACACGATATTTCGGAGTCTTTTATGCCTGCATCGGATTGTTGACATTGGCGATCCAGGGATGGCTGACCGGTCATCTGCTATCTCGAAAGAGCCTTTACGTTCCGATTCTGGTAATGCCGGTGACTCTCTCCGTCCTAGCGGTGATCGGCGCCTTTGGTGCGGGCGCACTGTTTTTGCTGGTGATCTTGACGCTTGCCAAGTCGCTGGAAATCTGGCGACGAAGTGTTCACGACACAACGTTGAATATGTTGTACACGAAAATCGAAAGGCACAAGCGACGAACGGCGATCGCGGTCAACAGTGCCGTTGTCAAGCCGCTAGCCGAAGTCGGGGCCTCCCTGGTGCTGTTGTTCGGGACTCCGTTCTGGCACAAATCCATCGTCGCCCTGGGCCTGGGCGTCTGGATCATGGCCACCATTTCGCTGCTGCGACTGGTATTACGCACTCAACCCCGACACCAAACCAGACTGGCTGGCGGTTGCCCCCCGGAAACGGCGGTTGAATCAAACGTCGAAAAGCTTGTTCCGGGCCTGTTTAACCACTAACTGCGTGGCCTCGTGATGGACTCGTTTCTCCGCAGAGATTGCATAGAACTTGTCCAATACCTCAGGAATTCGACCGACCAGTTGAACGCCGTATTGTCGTTTGACCAGGTCCTCGATCGCCGAGGGCACAGGAAAAATACCCTCGCCCGCCTGGCCAAAGACCTTCAGTAGCGCGCTATCTTCAAACTCGGCCACGATATCGGGAAAAATGTCGTTGTCGTCCATCCAAATATCAAGCGATCGGCGCACCGCCGTATGATCGGTGGGCAGCAGGCAGGGAGCATCGGTTAATGAATGCGGAAATCCTTTCGTGTATTTCGCGGCCAAGTCCGGTGTGGCCAACATCGACATTCCACATTCCCCCAATTTGTGGTTGTAGACCTTGAAATCCATCGTGGGTGGGGCAGGGGAATCGGAGATCACCAAATCCAGTTTGTGGAGCGCCAAGTCCGCCAATAACACATTGAGTTTGCCTTCAAAGCAGATCGTCCGCGGGCGATTCTCCATATGCAGTGCCGGCTTGAGCAACTCGAATGCGACATGCTTGGGAACCACATCGGGCAATCCGACGACGAACCGCTGGCGATTCCCGTGCTGACCGGTCTTGATGAACTCGCGCAGTTCGTGTCCCAGGGCGAAAATCTCTTCGGCGTACTGATGCACCTGTTTTCCAAATTCCGTGAGTACGAGCCCCCGACCCTGTTTTTCAAACAGTGGACGACCAACCGCTTTCTCCAGCTCCTTGATCTGAGCGGCGACGGTCGGCCGAGCGAGATGGAGCGATTCGGCGGCCGCGGATACGGTTCCTGTTTTGACGGTTAACCAGAAATAGAACAGGTGGTGATAGTTGAGCCAGTCCATACTTGGGTCTTCAATTTGAACCCGAAAACAAAAGGAAGGTATATCCTTCCAATTAATTTAATTATAACTTGTTTTCCTTCCAATTAAAAGTGACGTATAACTAGGAGGTACTTTGTTTTCCGAGATATCCGCAAGCCGGAGGCGTTCGTCCCGGGTCAGAATTGTCGGCAAGAGATTCCCTCTGTAACACTCGCGCGAGACCAATGCCTACCGCTTTGAAATTGAAATGCCGTTTCGTTTAACCATTTACAGGAACTCCATTTTTCCGCCAAAACACCGGAGCCCTTCATTGTTGACATCAAAACCGACAACGACTGGCGATTACCGGAAATTTCCAGCCAATCTCTGCAATCACCGCCATTCCGAGCGAAGAATATCCAGAAAGAAGAACTGAACACGTCGATCGCGTGCAAGCCAAGAAGCACGGCCATTCCCCCAAGCGTTTTTCCAGGACGCTGCGATTGCGCGACAATGGGATGAGATCATTTACACCATGACCAACACTAGCCAACAGCACGCTCGCAACTCCGAGATTATCGAACTCGCCAGAAAAGTCTGCGAATTGAATTCAATTGCGTTCTCGGTCAACGATGCCAACCAATCGTTGGCGGATATCGGCAACCCGGACGATCAACTGGAGGTTGGTCAACTTCTCGATGCAGTCGGCCAACGGGCGGGGATCCGATTTCGGGTAGTTGAGGGCGGATTTGGTGACCTGATCCTCTCGGCAGTAGATGCATCACCCATCATAGTGTTGCGGAGCATCAAATTCGGTGATGCCCGGTGCGAATACTTTGTCGTGCTGCGGAAAATGGCCCGATCGCAGTTTGTTATATTTATCGACGGACGAGAGCAAATTGTCACGCGTCGCTGGATACGACAGAATTCGAATTGCGATTCGACGGGAAAGTACCTGTGGTACATTGCCCAACCAGTATTGGCCGCCGAGGCTGCGTCATCTTACGATTACCAGTCCGGCACAACGTCCAAGCCTTTATCACCCTTGCGACGACTGGTAGCCTTTCTCAGGCCCGAAGCCCGTGACATCCGAACCGTGTTTGTGTTCGCGATCTTTGTGGGAATCCTCAGCCTGACAACACCGCTGGCGGTTGAGGCCCTGGTAAACACGATTGCATTTGGTCGATACCTGCAACCCCTGGTTGTTCTCTCATTCATCGTGTTTGTATTCCTGGCTTTCCGGGCCGGGCTGGGCGTCATCATGACCGTCGTGGTTGAGATCATTCAACGCCGGCTATTTGTCCGGACCGTCGATGACTTGGCGATGCGGCTAACGAGAGTTCCGGTTGCCTACCTCAAGGAACATCACGGACCGGAGCTGGTGAACCGTTTTTTTGACATCGTCAATGTGCAAAAAATAACGTCGAAACTGCTTCTGGAAACGCTTTTGCTGGTTCTGCAAACCGCGATCGGTCTGAGCGTCCTGGCATTTTACCATCCCTTCCTGCTCGGCTACGATGTAGGATTGATTGCGCTGATGACGATCGTCCTGTTTGTCATCGGTCGAGGCGCGGTCAAGACAGCCAAACAGGAATCTACCCTCAAATACCAGACTGCCGCCTGGTTACAGGAAATTGTCAGGCATCCGACAACCTTCAAATTCAACGGCGGACTTGGATTCGCGATCAATCGCGCCGACGAACTGGCCAGCCGCTACATTCAGAGCCGTCGAGATCATTTTCGGATTCTGATTCGGCAGGTCACATTTTCCATGTTGATGCAAGCCGTCGCCGCGACCGTCCTGCTTGGATTGGGGGGTTACCTCGTAATCGAAAGGCAAATGACTTTGGGACAATTGGTCGCCGCCGAACTGATCGTGACCGTCATCCTTGGGTCCTTTGCGAAAATCGGAAAAGACCTGGAGAGTTTTTACGACCTCCTGGCTTCGATCGACAAACTCGGCAAGCTATTCGATCTTCCCGTCGAGGCATCCGACAAACTTCAACTCCCCCCGCCAACGGGGCCCGTAGCCATCAAGCTAGTCGATTTGAGGTTTGCTGGGGGATCAATCCCTGCACTCAACGTCGAGATTGCCGCCGGCACAACGGCGGCCATCATTGGACCGTCGGGCTCCGGAAAAACAAAGGTCATTGAGTCGGTGGCTGGGTTACACCGGCCCGTCCAGGGATACGCATTGGTCAACGGGTTTCGTGTGGATCTGATTGGTGCTGAGTCACTCCATTCCAAGATCGGCTTCATTAACAATGTTGAGATTTTTGATGGAACCGTCGACGAGAATTTGAGGCTCGGTCGCCGCGAAATCGATTCGGTCGCAATCAACGAAATGATCGAACAAATGGGATTACAAAAAACGATTACCGGCCTCGAAGCTGGATTCCGAACTCAATTGACCGTATCTGGTTCTCCCCTTTCCACGGGGCAGTCAATTCGACTTGTGCTGGCAAGAGCCTTGATTGCTTGTCCTCCCGTCCTGCTGATCGACGGCTTGCTTGACCGGCTTTCGGATGACGACCTCGACGACGTCTTGAATCGACTTGAGAAATACGCGGCAAACACAACCATTTTGATTGCGACCGGTCGGAAACGGATTGCCGATTGGGCTGACATGAGGGTGCCAGTTTGATTGGCATGCATTCCGATTCACCTGCCAACGATGCCATTGGCCGGTGCACTCGCCGTCCAACATGATCTCCCCGGACCCGGCACACGGACAGGATGTGAAAGTTTGACGACTGGGCAAACAACGAGTTCCGCAACAACCAACCTTAACGAGACTGACGAAAATAACGATGAATAGGAATAAGACTATCCGATCAACTGGGAGCTTTTCTCCGCCAACCAGTACAACGGCTATTCACTTGGTTCAGTCTTCGCGTCTGGCCCAAGCGCTCGCCCGATTACTGGTGGTTGGCTTGTTCGCTTCGATTCTGGCCATGGCTTTCCTTCCATGGCAACAGTCGTCGCGGGGAACCGGCCAGGTTATCGCTTACGCCCCGCAAGAAAGACAGCAGACCATTGAAGCACCCGTAAAAGGAGTCGTCGCGAGAATCGCAGATGGCTTGGTAGAAGGTTCAGAAGTCAGGAAGGGAGATTTCATTCTCGAGATTCAACCCGTTGCCCCGGATTTGGTTGTACAACTCGAAGCGCAACTCAAGGAGCTGGAAATCAAACTTGAATCAGCCAATGCCAAAATTAGAGCCTACGATCAAAACATCCAGGGCTTCGTCGAGGCTGGCGAATTCGCGGTCCAGGCAGCGACCGAATTGGTCGAATCCGCAATCGACAAACTCGACAGTAAAAAAAGACTGGTGACTGGCTACATTGCGAAAGAACTCCAAGCCCAATTGAACTACAAGCGGCAGAACTCGCTGTACGAATCCGGAATCAAGCCGCTCAAGGAAATTGAAAAACTCAAAAAGGAATGGGAAGTCGCGATTTCCGAACTTGCGTCTGTCGAGCAGGATGTCGAGTCACTGGAAAACGAACTTTCGGCCAAACAGAACGAACTTCAGGAAAAACGACGCCTGGCTCAGACCAAAATCGAATATGCCCGTGCAATGAAGGAGGACGCCAAAGGAAGTGCCGCGACGATTCGCAAAGAGCAGAGTGAAATTGAAGTCAAGCTTTCCGAATTGGGCCGATTGAAAATCACGGCGCCAAGGGATGGAACGATTTTTCGCATGCCGGTGTATGAACGAGGGCAAACCGTCAAGGAAGGTGAAGCATTGATTACCATCATTCCTGAAGCGTCGCAGAGTGCCGTCGAATTGTGGGTCCCCGGTAACGACATGCCCCTGGTACAGGAAGGCCATGAAGTTCGACTTCAATTTGAAGGCTGGCCCGCGGCGCAGTTTGCCGGCTGGCCGTCGGTCGCTGTCGGAACTTTCAGCGGCACGGTGTCCAATGTCGACGCCTCCGATAACGGCAAAGGCGAATTCAGAATCCTGATTACCCCCAATGAAAACGACTCAACTCAATGGCCATCGGATCGTTATTTACGTCAAGGCGTTCGCGTCAATGGTTGGGTCATGTTGCGTCAAGTCTCGTTGGGATACGAAATCTGGCGCCAACTGAACGGATTCCCAGTTATCCTCTCGGACGAAGAACCATCGAAATCAAAAAGCAAACCTCCAAAAATCCCCAAATAGCCTCGCTGTGGTTCTGCCTGCTGGTCACTTGCGCCGTTTCCGGATGCAAGTCACATAAGCCAGCTCCAGCGACGGTGCTGTTTGCTAATGCGCATTCGGTTTCTGTGAAATCCGAATCCGGTGACATGAAACCAAAATCGAAAGTCAGCCTGGTTAGCTATCAAGCCTCCCAAGATCAAACGCTGGCGGACCATGCGCTCGACACCAGTGATCTGAATACGACCGATGATGTCAACATTCGGGAGAGCGCGTTTCCTGGTGAACAGCCCAATCCGGCGCCAATGGAAACAGGCTCACTATCGGTGGAACAAGTCCTCGACTCGGTTGCCCAATGTTATCCTGAGATCGAGGTCGCGATCAACGACATTGAAGCCGCGGAAGGCAAGATACTCTCATCTTGGGGCCAATTTGATTCCAACTTCGGAGCCTTCAGCATTTCTCAGCCGATGGGCTTTTACCAAAACTACCATAACGGAACCGGCATATCCCAGCCACTCTGGGGTGGTGGCGAAGTGTATGGTTCCTACAGAATTGGTCGCGGCAAGTTCGAACCCTGGTACGGGGACCGAGCCACTGACGAAGGTGGGGAATTCAAAGCCGGTTTCGCGCTGCCTCTGCTCAAGGACCGGGGAATTGATGCGCGTCGTACCGGTGTCCGTTCGGCGGAAGCCGGTCGCGATCAAGTCGTCGCCGACGTCGAATCTCGGCTGCTTCAATTTCAACGGTTTGCCACACAGGCCTACTGGGACTGGGTGGCCTCGGGCCAGGCCGTTCAGATTCAAAAGCAGCTGCTGGAATTGGCCCAGACGCGTGTCAACCAGATCAACGAGCGAATCGAAAAAGGCGATTTGGCCATCATTGCGCGAATCGACAACGAACGCTTCATCGCCAAACGACTTAATGACTTGATCAAGGCACGAAGATTGCTGGAAAAAGCTGCGATTAAAATGTCATTGTTTTACCGCGACGGCAATTGCATGCCCGTGATCGCGCAGCCCGAACAGGTACCGGACGATATTCCAGACGCCTGGCGTATCACCGAGGGCCAGCTGGACTCGGATACGAACACCGCAATCGCCATCCGGCCGGAATTGACGGCACTCATCGCCGCCCGTGACCAGGCATG
Organism: Planctomycetaceae bacterium; assembly: GCA_024642205.1. Classification (GTDB taxonomy): domain Bacteria; phylum Planctomycetota; class Planctomycetia; order Pirellulales; family Pirellulaceae; genus Mariniblastus. The sequence continues at coordinate 34,632 of JAHEBQ010000001.1, forward strand.
TCTTGACCTGCAATATGCCAATAACTTGATCCTGCCTAAACTGGACGTCAAAGGGTATGCGGCCAAAGACGTGGGAGCGCTTGCCAGCTCGCTGGGCGACAAGCAGCCGTTTCAGTTGCAACTGGGCGTCGTCGCCGAGGTGCCGATTCAACGTCGCGAAGGGCTGGGGAAAATTCGCACGGCCAAAGCGAAACTGAGTCAAATCGACGCCAAGACCCGTTTTGTGACCGACAAGATTCGGGCCGAAATTCAGGATGCGGCTTCGGCGGTCAACGCCGCGTATGACCAGATTCAACAATCGCAAAAGAACGTCGAATTGGCGCGACGTTCACTTCAGTTCGGTCGGCAATTGTTTGACGCGGGCGACATTGACTTGATCGAACTCAATATCTATGAAAACTCGGTCGCCGATGCGGAGCTGCAATTACTGGAAGCGGTTTTCAAATACTTCTTCAATCGAGCTACCTACGAAACAGCCAAATCAGGTTCGGCATTTGAAAGATAAGCCGAATGGTTTTGCTAAACGACTCGATTCATCGACCAAATCGTATAATTCAAAAATGCGGCAAACGAGACCCACAGCCAGTAGGGTACGAGCAAGCCGGCAGCCGGTTTCGAATACCGGTAGAACAGTGTGATCGACACTCCGATCGAAATCCACAAGGCGATGATCTCAACGAACGCCCAACCGGGCTGTCGAAGCCCAAAGAAAACAATTGACCACAGCACATTCAACAGCAAGTGAAACGCAAACCAAACCAGAGCGAATTTGACTTCCTGAAACGAGCTGTTTTTCCAGACCAGCCATGACGAAATGCCCATCATCAGGTAGAGGGCCGTCCAGACCGGCCCGAAGATCCATCCCGGCGGATTCCATGGCGGTTTGTTGATCTGCGTATACCAATTCGCAACGCTCGAAGAGGTCGCGACGCCCCCCAGGGCTCCGGCCAAAAAACAGATGCCGATCGAAACGGCGAGCCCAATCACCAGCGATGCCATCGAACGGGATGTCGTTGCTTCATTCATATCTCGCGCACTCTACGCTTCTTCATTGGCCAAGGTCAATGGGTCATCCTGACTGATATCCTCGGTCGACGAAAAACCTGTCAAATCGCTGGAAGGCAAAGGAATGGCTGTTCCCGCTGACATCATTACAATGATGCCATGTGTGATTCGTTTCCATGAAAGCCCGGTGATGAAGCCATTTCTGTTTCGAGTGTTCTTCCTGTTGATCGTGGCTCAATATTCCGGCCTGGCAACAGCCCAGGACCTGAGCTTGATCGAACATCATGATCCACCGGTTTCTCGGGCCTTCGACACAAAATCCCTGACCGGAAAAGTGATGTGCGGTTATCAGGGTTGGTTCAACTGCCCCGGCGATGGGGCGACCGCCGGCTGGACGCACTGGGCGCGAGACCGAAATCAACCGTTTGCACCTGGCAATGTTACCGTTGACTTGTGGCCGGACGTATCAGAATACGGACCCGCAGAGCGATTCAAAACTGGGTTCGAACTCGCCAGTGGAAGTCCTGCGGAAGTCTTCAGCTCGTTTAATCGAAACACCGTGATCCGACATTTCCAGTGGATGAAAGATTATGGAATCGACGGAGCATTCGTTCAACGGTTCGCCGCCGGGTTGGACAACGTAACGTTCTTGCAGCATCGAAACACCGTCCTTGCAAATGCCCGTGAGGGAGCCGAACGGGCAGGCTGTGCCTACGCCGTCATGTACGATCTTTCGGGATTGCGAAAAGGGCAAGTCGATCGGGTTCGTCAGGATTGGAGCGCTCTCAGAAAAAGACTGCAATTCACCGAGAATTCCGCATACCTTCATCACCAGGGAAAACCGGTGGTTGCCGTTTGGGGAGTCGGATTTAACGACGACCGCAAGTATTCACTGGTTGAATGCCGTGACCTGGTCCGATTCCTGAAAGCCGACGGTTGCACCGTCATGCTGGGAGTACCGACAGGCTGGCGGGACGGCAATCGCGACTCAACCAATGATCCGATGTTACACGAAATCATCAAACTCGCTGATGTCGTCAGTCCCTGGTCGGTTGGCCGTTATCGAACACCTGAACGTGCATCCCGGCATGGGGAACAGGTCTGGGCAGCCGACCTTGCCTGGTGCGAGGACAACCGGCTTGACTTTCTCCCGGTTGTGTTTCCCGGATTCAGTTGGCACAACCTGAAGGGAGAAGTACTGGATGCCATTCCCCGCTTGAAGGGCGAGTTTCTTTGGTCGCAGTTTGTCGCGGCAAAACAAGCCGGTTGCGACATGATCTACGTTGCGATGTTTGATGAGGTCGACGAAGGTACCGCGATTTTCAAGTGCACCAATGATCCCCCCGTTGGCGAGGACGTTGCGTTTTTGACTTATCAGGGATTGCCAAGTGATCATTATCTTCGTCTGACGGGCACAGGCGGGAAAATGCTGCGTGGTGAAATTCCGGTCAGCAAGTCGATACCAATACGGCAGGTGTGGTATTATCGATAGCCGGTTCAGGCTGTCAAATCTCGACCGAGTCAGCCGAACCGCCAAATTCAATTGCCCCCATTACGTCAATTGCAAGAGAGTTACCCATGTTCGTTCGCATCCAGACCTTCGTCGTGGCGCTGGCATTGATCATTGTCTTGAGCTGTGGATTCTCCAGCCAAACCAGTGCGCAGCAGTCGAAGGTCACGAAACCCGCGGCGCCCATCGAGCGGCAGGAACCTGTTCAAAAAAAATCGGTGAACAAAAATCAGACGCCGAAAAAGAAACCCAACGCTGCAATGGATCCCGTCCAGGACGTCGCCGGTTTACCTCGCGTACTGCTGATCGGAGATTCGATCTCAATCGGGTACACCGTGATGGTTCGTGAGGCGTTGCAAGGGAAAGCCAACGTGCATCGTCCTCCCACCAATTGCGGACCGACCACCAATGGACTGAAGGGGATCGAACAATGGCTGGGAGACAAGCATTGGGACGTGATTCACTTTAACTGGGGGTTGCATGACCTGAAATACCTGGGCCCGAATGGTGAAAATCTTCAGGATCCGAACGACCCCACCAATCATCAGCAGGTACCGCCGGAAGAATACGAAACAAACCTCCGGACCCTCGTCGAAAGACTGAAAAAGACTCAGGCAAAACTCATCTGGCGAAATACGACTCCGGTTCCCGAAGGTGCCAAAGGACGCGTCGTCGGCGACGCCGTCAAGTACAATGCGATTGCGGCCAAAATCATGGCGGAAAATGGTATTCAGGTCGACGATGTCTACGGCCTCGTCAAACCGAAAATGCAGGAGATGATGTTGCCCAAGGGCAACGTCCACTTTCAAAAGGAAGGTTACCAGGCGATCGCAAACGACGTTGCGGCTGCAATTTTGCAGGCGCTTGGTTCCTGATCTCATGAACCCAACCACCCGTCAGGCTGACACCGTCGGAAACGATACCCGATCGGAAATCGTTCAGACGGCGAAATGCTCAGATCAGCCTGACCGGACGCACCAGAATCGACCAGTCTCTTTTCCTGGGATTCGCTGGTTGTTCCGGGTTCCAGTTGCCTTGGACATCGGATTGGCGGCCTATGTTTGCCTGCTGATCCTCGTGGCAAGTGTTGACAAGGATCATGTTGTGGCGACCCTATTTGGATTTCTGTTTGTTCAAGTCCTGTTGGCCGCAGTTTGGACGTCATTGGCTCAGATCAGGCTATTCACCAGAGCTGTTGTGGGAACGCTGGTCGTCCTGTACCACTGTCTTTGCATGTATCGTTGTGCGGACCGGGATGGGAGCGGAACATCGACGGCCGTGGATTCAACTGGAACATCCCGGAGGGCCACTTCATTGCAATTCGGTTTGAATTTGACGCTGGGCCAGTTGCTAATCGCAATGCCGGATATCTGGGGCTGTCTCTCGCGACAATTTGTTTGGCTGTGGAGCATCGCCGCGAAGGTCGACTACGGCCTGGTTTTCATCATTCAGAGGGGAGTTTTTCCGGGTCCCATGATTCCGAGCATTGAAAACCTGCAAACCCATGGTCATCATCTCATTTCGAAACGCAAAACTGAATCCAGTTTCTGCAGCCCCTTTTTCGGGTCCCAGGTGCTTTTATGAATCGTCGCCATTTCCTGGCTGCCAGCTCGGCGTCGATCAGTTCCATTTATTGGGGGTTGGTTCAGGACGATCGGCCACTCATCGCATCGATCTGCAAATCAACACTATGGCGGAACCGCGACGGCCAAGGTCAAACCTGGTTTCATCCTCGCGCTTGCCTGATGCCCGATTGCCTGGGTCGTCCCGTCGTACTCATGAATTTGCAGGCGATTGCCGGCTCCGATTATTTTGGACAGGTTCACTGGACGTTATCCCGTGATCTCGGAAAAACCTGGAGTGTTCCGCAACCGATTCCATCGCTTGGTCGCGAGCCAGTTCCCGGGCGTGACGACGGGCTTCAGGCAGCGGTTTGCGATGTAACCCCGCAATACCATCCAACCACCGGCAGCGTCATTGCCTTGGGACACGTTGTATTTTATCGGGGCGAACATTTCGCACGAGATGAGCAGTTGCCTCGATATCCGGTTTATGTAACCCGTGCCGGCAACGGCACTTGGTCGGAACGCAAGACACTCGCCTGGGACGATCCTCGCGGCGGTCATATCTATTCCAACAATTGTGGTCAGCGAATCACACTTCCCAATGGAGACGTTCAGATGTCGCTCACGTTCGGGCCCCGACCGGAGAACCGGATGGTGTCTGGCGTGATTTCAACGTTCGACGGTGAGGAACTGAAGATTCGAAACGTCGGTCCGCCGTTGCACAATCCCCGTGGTCGCGGACTTCTGGAACCAAGCGTCACCAGATATGGCGGTCAGTTCTGGATCACGATCCGGGCGGAAGACAACCGTGGCTACGTAAGTTGCAGCGACGATGGACTCACCTGGGCCGAGAAATGCGCCTGGTGCTGGGACGATGGAACGCCACTGGAGATGTCAACAACTCAGCAGCATTGGCTGACCCATAGCGAAGGACTGTTCCTGGTCTACACACGAAAAGATCCGTCAAACGAAAACGTCATTCGTTGGCGTGCTCCGCTCTGGGTGGCGCAAGTCGACATTGAAAAGCGGTGCCTCATCAAGTCCAGCGAACAAGTCGTGCTTCCGCTGGTAGGTGACGGCGTCAAAGATCCTGACAAAGTCGCCCTGATGGGCAATTTCGATGTAACCAACGTAAGTCCATTTGAATCCTGGGTTACCGTTGGCGAATGGATGCCACGCGACAATTTCAAAGGAGACGTGTTGCTGGCTCGAATTTGTTGGTCCAAACCCAACCGACTTTCCTTATGGTAATGCTCATCGAAAGTTGCTCTGGACGTTCTCTCTGCCGATCGAGCAATAAGATATACTGACTCGCCTTTAGCCGATCGACTCGATTACCCGGAAACACCTTCGATGGCAAGGAACATGACGATGCAAATGACCGCCAGGGACCAAACTTCGACGAAACAGCGCATTTCCGGAATGGTCTCAATTTCCGTGCTCTTCTTGTTGAGCACAATTTCGCTCGACAGAATCGCCGCTGACGAAGCGGTTGCGATCGAGCACCCCAACGTGATTATCGTGATGGCGGATGACCTGGGTATTGGCGACATCTCTCCAACGAATCCGGATTGCAAAATCAAAACGCCGTATTTGCAGAAGATGGCAGACGAGGGACTCACGTTTCTGGATGCCCACACGCCAAGTTCCGTTTGCACACCGACACGTTACGGACTGCTCACCGGTCGTTACAACTGGCGTTCGAGGCTGGCCAAAGGCGTCCTCAACGGAACCAGTGAACACTTGATTCCGGCGAGCCGACCCACAGTGGGACACCTGATGCGGTCAGCCGGATACCACACCGCTATGATTGGCAAATGGCATTTGGGTTGGGACTGGCACAAAACAGACGGCAAAATTGATTTCTCCAAAGAAGTCAAAAACGGTCCGGACATCAACGGATTCGACGAATACTATGCGCATTGTGGCTCACTCGACATGCCCCCTTATGTCTGGGTTGCCAGCGGTCACGTGACGGCTCAGCCGGATCGCGAAGAAGGCGTAACCAGGCAGGAGGATTCCTACGGCTGGTACCGCAAGGGCCCGATCGGTCCCGATTTCAGAATCGAAGCAGTTCTGCCACACTTATTTGACAAAGCAATGGCGCATGTCAAAGCCCGCTCGACTGAGGCCGCATCGGGAAGGCCGTTTTTTCTCTATCTTGCTTTGCCAGCTCCCCATACGCCGATCGTGCCTGTCGCACCATTCAAGGGTTCCAGTGGCATCAATCCCTACGCGGACTTCGTTGTGCAGGTCGACCACCACATTGGTCAACTGATGAAGTCGTTGAAGGACAGCGGTGTCGATGACAACACGCTGTTGATTTTCACCAGCGACAACGGTTGCTCGCCAGAAGGCAACTTCCCCGTCCTTCAACAGCATGGACATGACCCGAGTGCCGGTTATCGTGGACACAAAGCCGACATCTACGAAGGCGGGCACCGAGTGCCGTTGATCGCTCGGTGGCCGGGACACATCGAAAGCGGTCGCCAGACCAAAGCCCTCGCATGTTTGACCGACGTTTATTCAACGCTCGAATCAGTTACTGGTCAGCCACGACAAACCATTGGTGGCGAAGACGGGTTCAGCCTGCTGCCTGTGTTCAACGGCAAGGCAAGCACGGGGCGCACCACACTTGTCAGCCATTCGATCGGGGGATCATTTGCCATCCGGCAAGGGCCCTGGAAACTCTGCTTGTCTGCAGGCAGCGGAGGTTGGAGCGCACCGCGGGAAACGGAAGCCAAGAAACTGGGAATGCCTACGATGCAACTTTTCAATCTTGATAACGACCCGGGTGAAACCAACAATTTGCTGGCGGAAAAACGGGACATCGTTGAGTCGTTGATCTTGTTGTTAGAATCCCAAGTCGAAAATGGTCGCTGCACACCGGGCGATTCGATCCCAAATGACCGCGAGGTCAGATTTCGTACGCAATAGTCGCGGTTGTGATGGCTTGGCCGGATAATGGTCGGGACCGTCAATCGTTCCGGACGAGTCGATCGTTTCACTTGAATTCTACGTGGGCCAAAGCGCGAGCTGCGAATGAATTCAAAATCATCCAATTCGAGATTCGAACAGGAATTTTTGTCCAATGTGGTCCACGGCCTGGGTCAATTGGAAAAACAGCTTCCATGCAAGTATTTTTACGATGAACGCGGATCGGAGTTGTTCGATCGGATTTGCGAACTGGATGAGTATTACCTGAGTCGAACCGAGCAAGCCATCATGGACATACATGCCAAGGACATGTCTCTCCAGCTTGGCGAGCGAATCATGCTGGTTGAATTTGGGAGTGGAAGCAGCACAAAAACCCATGCACTGCTTGAGAACTTGACCCATCCATCGGCGTATGTCCCGGTTGACATTTCCGAAGATCATCTAATGAAGACCGTCATCGGATTGCAGGAAAAATTCCCACGGATCGAGATCTTCCCGATCGTGGCTGACTTCACCCAGCCGTTTGAGCTTCCCCAGCCAGCCTCCCCGCCGTCGCATACCGCGGTGTATTTCCCCGGTTCCACGATCGGAAACTTTGAGCCCTTGGGGGTTAAACAACTGTTGTCAGGCATCGCCGCTCGTGTAGGCCACGACGGTGGTTTGCTGATCGGAATTGATCTGCAAAAGGAATCGTCCATCATTCATGCAGCCTACAACGATTCCAAGGGAGTAACGGACCAATTCAACTTGAACATTCTGAATCGAATCAATGTCGAACTGGGCGCCAATTTCGACATCCACCAGTTCGAGCATCTGGCTTTCTACAATCAGGTGATGGAGCGCATCGAGCTCTACATCGTCAGTCGTTGCGATCAATCAGTGAAAATTGGTAGCCAGACGTTTGTGTTTACGGAGGGAGAGAGAATATTCACGGAATACTCTCACAAGTACTCAATTGAAGGATTTGCCGAACTGGCAGGAGGAGCAGGATTCACTTTGAAACAATTCTGGACTGACAAACAAGCTTTGTTTGCCGTACTGTATTTGGTCCATAAGAAAACCAGAGGGCATTTCAAGACCTGAGCTGCAGTCGATGGCACAATGGCGATTACGTCGGATTCCTGATCCCCGTTTGGGCAACCACAGGAATTCAACTTCGTGAGCCTGCCCGATTTTTCCGGTTCTTGCCGACAACAAAAACATGCAGACGCCGAGCCTGCGACACTCATCCGTCCTTTCATCTCAGCCGGGATTTCCAATCGATGAATTAAAAACACCTCCTGGACCGGCACTCAAATTGAAAGGGTTTGACACGTGTGAGGCCATTCGCTTCGTGAAGGTGCGATATTCCACAGAGCGAAACGCCACCTGGTTTTTTTCCTTGCATTCCTCCATTGGATCACAACGCGGTGTCCAAAAACAAAAGAACCACTCCCACAATACAGGACGAAACCAAGTGCATCTTGTGCCGGTCATTTCTGATTCGAAAAGAACAGGCTGACGACATGGACTAACCGGTCAATTGGAGAATCAATTTCGTTCTAGCCGGCGTACATCTGCAGTCGCATTCCGATTTGATCGAGGATTTCGCAAGTTGTGCCGAAGTCCGGGTGACGGACAATAATCATCCCGTCGGAGCGCAGGGTCTGTTTCCAGTCGCGGCGTTGGGCTCCGATTGGAAGCAGGTCGACAATGCACATGTGCTGGCCGTAGTCCGCCATCAGGCTTTCCAACCCTTCGATACGTTGGATTCGACCCTCGCCCCGGGCACGCTTGAAAATGTGACCGGCGTTAAATGACCGGTTGATCGGTTGACTGAATGACCCTCGGGTAACCGCTTCGGCCCAACCTTCGTAGACGTCGAAATCGTTGGCGAAGTTCATCAAGTCCACCGTGTTGGCTCCCGGCGGCCGAGCCGCGATCTCGCCGAAGACCGCTTCTCCGTCCGGTTTTCGGTACCACTCCATATGGGTAAATCCGTCCCGGAAACCGAGCGCCCTGAGGACATCAATTCCCATTTTCCGGCCCGATGCGTAAAACGGATTGAGCACATCCCGAACGGTGATGGTTTGCTGGCTGATCCACTGGTGCGTCCTCCCCATCAACGGTCGTGGCCGGTAGCTGCAGATGTTGAAAAACTTGATTTCTCCGTTGACGCAAACGGTATCGAAAGTGAACTCGTCCGCTTCGATAAATTCTTCGACGCTGACTTCCTGGACATGGCCAAGAAGCGGCAGGATTTCCTCCAGATGTTGCTCATTGTCGACCCGATACGTGTCGGCGGATCCTGCACCGGAAATCGGTTTGACGCAAATCGGGTATCCGACTTTCGATGCCGCCTCGCGCACGCCGTCTTTCGTGGTCGTGCTGATGTGTCTGGGTGTCCGAATACCGTTTTGGTCGAGCACCTGTTTCATCTTTTCCTTGTCACGAAAGGGAATCGTCTGTTGAACCGTCATCCCGGGCAGTCCAAGCATCTCGCGAAGCTTGGCCGCGAGTACCATGAACGGCTCCCAAGTGCATTCGACTCGATCGATCCGGACCTTGTTCGCAAAATCGGCGACCCTGGCCAACACGGCCGACTCGTCAGTGAAGGAGGAAACCTGAAGGTAGGCCGAGAGTGCCCCTTTTGCGATCTGATTTAGATCATGTTCATTTTGATCGCCAATCCCGATCACGTCATGTCCTTGGCGGGCCAGACCCCGGGTAAAAAATGGTTGTTCAACCGGGAATCCGGGTGAGATCATGAGGATGTTCATTTTAAAGTTTCTTGATTAAGTTTTCTTGTTCTCGGATTGAACGAATATAGGCTTCGGAAAAAGCAGAATGGAAAACAAGTGCGCAAACGATTACGTGTCGTGCACACCGCTTGGCTGTTGTTGACACGCCACAGTCGCGTTGTGACCATCTTCCATGGTCCAGGCGTAACCAAGAATCCCAACATTTCCATAAGTGTAATTCATGGACAAATCATCCGCGCATTTCGACCCTGACCGTACCAATGACTTCCTTCAGTGCGTTTTCCACGACGCTTGATTCGGGGTGCCTAACGATGATGTAGCCTTCGCCTTCGTAGCTGCCGCTAGGGGATTGGCCAGGTTGGGGGATCTTGGCTTCGACAACGATTTCGCCAAGCGATTTCGCGATCTCATCCAAACCGTGAACATTCGCGACTTGTCCATCTCCCATCCCGCGCAGGTAAGCCGCACCGGCGGCGTACTTTCGTTCGGGAATCTCGAACCGATCGTGAATCAACAACTCCGCCCAGGCTTGGTACAAATCGAAATCATGAGCCCATGAAATCAGCGAAGTAAATTGGGCACCCGGAGGGCGACAACCAACTTCCGAAATGGCAACGCTACCGTCCGGGCGCAAAAACCATTCCATATGGCTCAATCCCGTTCGCATCCCCAATGCAGAAAGGGCTGACTGCGCGATCCGTTTGACGGGTTGATAGTGGGGTTGGTCCGATTCTCGCGGAATCATCACGCACCATTGAATCCACGGCTCGCGGACAACCTCCAGTGGTCCTGGCGAATAATGAGATATCGACGACCAGATCAAATTCCCGTTCAGGCAGATACTATCGAATGAATGTTCATTCCCGACGATGAACTCTTCGATGACCGTCGGGTTCTGCGGGCTGGGTTGGACATGGTTCAGGCACGCGATGAATTGTTGAACGTCTTCGCATCGAAATGTTCCTTGCGCGCCGGCACCGTCTGGCGGTTTGACTATGAGCGGAAACCCGACGACCTTGGAAAATTCCACGGCCGATTCGATCGTGGTTGCGAGGCAGTATTGAGCACACGGCAGGCCGGCGCCCCGCAGGACGGACTTCATCACCGCTTTATCGCGGAAGTTGTTTGCGGCTTTCGCACCCATTCCAGGCACACCCAGATGATCACGAATCTCCCCCAGGGGTACTTGAATCTGCTCCAGCATCCCCATGATCCGATCGATCCCACCCAGTTCGCGGCCGATCGCCTCGACTCCCCGCAATAACTCGGGAGTACTGATGTTTTCAACGGCAAAATGGGCCGACAGCGTGTGGCGAATTTCGGGTGAAAGACGTGAAACCGGGTCGCAACTCACCAGTCCGATGTGGGCATCCGGGATGCTGGCAGCGGCTTTGACAAACCGCACCGTGGCATCCATGAAATAGGGTGCGACAAAAACAATTTTTTTCATTCGTGAGATGCCCGACTGGATTATGCTGGCGTTGATTATTATGTTACTCGCCAAGCAGGACCTCGTCCTGTATCAAAACCTGATTTCCAAGGTAGCCCCCTCCATGAACGTCATTTTTGTCGAACCGTTCTTCCCCAACAACCAGCGAGAATTCGTTCGCGGATTGGTGCAGGCAGGCGCAACGGTCGTCGCAATCGGCGAAACGCACAGGGATGCCCTTGACAGCCAGCTTCGCGACTGGCTGTATGATTACATTCAGGTACCCAGTGTTTGCGACGAAACCGCAATGACGCAAGCGGTCAAGTTTGTACAAAGTAAGATGTGGGTCGACCGATTGGAAGCCACCATCGAGGCCCATATCATGCCGATCGCCAAAGTCCGCGAGACCTGTACAATCCCCGGCATTTCGGTGGAAACTTCGTTTCTCTGCCGCGACAAACCGGCCATGAAACAGGTATTGCGGGACGCCGAAGTGCCTTGCGCCCAGTCAATCGGGAGCGGCGACACGGATGAGATCCTTCAGTTTGTCAGAAACGTCGGTTATCCGTTGATCGTCAAACCGCGTAGCGGTGCCGGCGCATCGGGGACTTTCAAGGTTACCAACGACCACGAGTTGAACGCGGCCTTGAACCAATCCAACGTCGGTCGAGGCGGGAACGTCGCGGTAGAAGAATTCATCGAAGGGCACGAAGGATTCTACGACACCATCACAATCGACGGCCGAATCGTGTTTGAATTCATCACCCATTATTACCCTAACGTGCTCGAAGCGATGCGGCATCGCTGGATTTCTCCCCAATTCATCACGACCAACCGGATCGATTCTGTCGGGGATTACGAAGAAATAAAACAGATGGGAAGCAAAGTCATCAACGCCCTGAACATCGGCACTTCGGCAACTCACATGGAATGGTTCTATGGACCCAAGGGGTTGAAATTTTCAGAAATCGGATGTCGACCGCCGGGGGTGAAAGCCTGGGATCTGTACAACATCGCCAACGACCTGGATCTCTACCATCAATGGGCACTGGCGGTTACCCATGGTCAGACCACGGGAATCGCGTCCCGACGATTCAGCGCCGGGATCATTGCGCTCCGCCCCGAACGAGACGGACACATTACCGGTTACAGCGGGGCCGAAGAGATTGAACAGCGTTACGGCCACTGGATCACGGATTTTCACCTTCCCTCCCCGGGCACTCCGACCCAGGGCGTCGAGGCTGGTTACATGGCCAACGCATATGTGCGGATGAAGCATCCGGACTACGATCACCTGAGAAGCATGTTGGACGATGTTGGTCGCACGATCAAAGTCCACGCGAACTAGTTGACTGGAGCAATACGCGTCCCCCCACGGGGTGAAGGTCTTCCCGGCAAAGACTATGATACAGGGTGTGCTCCTCAATGAACTCGATTTCGCAAGACCAACCCACCTGACCGCCCGATGGCCGACGAAGAACGACAACTCATTTTGCTTGGCCCTCAGCCAAAGTATGGCTCTCTCAAAACCGCACTTGCGCAACTTCAGTTGCAGGGACCTGTCGCCTTGATCACCGCTGGCTGGGAAACCGACGAACATGAAGATCGAGAGCTCAGGCAAGCCATCGGCATTGAGAGTATCAATTTGAATCTGTTTGCGAGGACAGAACAGTTATTTGCCGACGATCCCGAATTGATTCAAACGCTGCAAGCTCGTCAGGACGAGCTGCGTCATTTGCGAAATGCCTACAACGATCGCCTGCATCACCAACTCAAAGCCGCCCGTCAGATCATTCGCCGCGAGGAACACTTGATCGACCTCGACGGAGAACGTGAATCGGCCATTGAAATGGTCCGGCAACTGGATCGACAGTATTTCGTCCGGACCAGCCAGATCATTGACCGATACGAAGAACGTCTGCAGACGGCTCAACGACCCCTGGTCGTCGTTCATCGTCGCGAGATTGGCGAACTGCTCAACCGCGTCAGCGCGATCTTGATCTCTGGCGGACACGTGGCGATTATCCTGAATCGGCTGAAAATATTCGGCATCCTGGAAACTCGTCCCGAGCTGCCAATGATTGCATGGTCGGGTGGAACCATGGCGTTGGCGGATCAAGTTGTTTTTTTTCATGATTCGCCGCCTCAGGGAGCAGGCAATCCAGAGGTCCTGCGAGCCGGAATGGGACTTTTTCACGACATCCTGCCGCTGCCGGATGCAAAGTCGCGATTGCATCTGGATGACCGGGCTCGCGTCGAGTTGTTTGCCCGCCGGTTCGACCGTTTCAAGTGCGTGATCCTTGACGAACAAACCATCCTGGAACGCAAAAACAGCAAATGGTCTTCAATCGGTGGCGACCCGTTGACCTGTTTGGGTGATCAAGGGACCGTGGTAAATTTCAGAGCATGATTTCCTCACCTATCTTCGAAAAACTTGACGACTCATCGACGCCGGAACAAATCCGGGACGTCGTTAGTCAACATTCATTTCCCCTGGTTGAGGGGTCGAATGTCACTTTCGTGTTTCTCGGTGACGCAGAACACGTTTCACTGCGACACTGGATTTATGGTTTGCCGGCGAGCCTGCCGTTGACGCGATTGGGAACGACAGATCTCTGGTACCGGGCAATGGAGTTGCCCGCCGGCTCACGAGTGGAATATAAATTCGGAGTGACGCGCCACGGTCATGAAGAATGGATTTTCGATCCCCTCAACCCGCAGGTCGCCCACGATCCGTTTGGCGGCAACTCGGTCGCGCGTGGCAGCGATTATGTTACGCCCGAGTGGTCGAAGAAGATCCCCGGTGTCGGCCAGGGACGATTCGACCATTTTTCAATCAAAAGCGATGCTTTCGGCGACCAGCGAAGCTTCCGGGTCTACGTCCCGGCCAGTTTCCGGAAATACCGGCGCTACCGGTTACTCGTCGTCCATGATGGCGACGACTACGTGAGGTATTCGCGGCTCAACCATGTTCTCGATAACTTGATCGCTCGATACGAGATCTCCCCGATGATTGTGGCGTTAACCAATCCCCACAACCGGCTAGTGGAGTACGCCAACGACCCACGGCATGCCCGGCATCTCGTGGAAGAGCTGATCCCGGAACTGGAAAAACACTACCCGCTGATTACTCAGGGATCCGGGCGCTGCATCATGGGAGCCAGTTTCGGTGGCGTCGCGTCATTGTCGACGACTTGGCGATATCCCGGCGTTTTTGATGCGATGCTGGTTCAGTCAGGATCGTTCGCGTTTACTGATATTGGACAACATTCACGCAGCCCGGCTTTTGACCCGGTGGTTGAATTCATGAACAAGTTCCGTAAAGATCCAGGACAACCGGTCAAGAAGGCGTTTGTGAGCTGCGGAGTTTACGAGTCGTTGATTTATGAAAACCGTTCGCTGGTTCCCTTTTTGCGTAAACATGGAATCAAGACGAGATTTGAAGAGGCCTATGACGGACACAACTGGGAAAACTGGAGAGATCGTTTGAGAACCGGCTTGAGTTGGCTATTCCGCGGTCCTCTGTGGGAAACCTATATGTAACCGGTTCTGAGCAGGGACCAAAGCGAAAATGCTAATTTGGAATTCGACCGACTTCCTGGCAATTCATGTCACCCGGAACGAGCGAACCAATGGAAACCGGATTTGCAGCGCGGTAACATGAACGATGACGCAAGCGTCTGGTTGACAGTAGAAAGACCAACCAATGGACCTGCCCTGCCGTTTGCGGGGTCCGACCGTCAGTGAAGCGTAGACCGTGTCCGCGGAGGCGAACTCTCAGCTCGCCCGGGATGAGAGGCCGTACCAAATGGTCAATTGGCAGTGCCAACCCGAACCAAATTTTGCGTAACCACTATTTATGGGGCCATTATGGCAAATGTAACTCGAAAAATCGGTCTCTCGCTGGGTGCTGATCTTTGTTGGCCAAAGTGTTATGAAGAGATTCTCGACAGGATGAATCTCGAAGTAACGCACGCCGGGGACAAGATTCGCTTTGAAATCAGCCGCGTCACGATCGAGCCCTACAGCCTGTCTCAGCACTGCGACTACGATGTCGTTATTGACCGCCTGACACACTGGTATCACACCAGCCGGGAGTGGATCAAGAAATCGATTCTGATGGATGGTCTTTACGTCTATAACAATCCCTGGTCGTTGCAATCGATGGAAAAACAGACGACCTACTGTGCAATGATGAAACTTGGGCTGCCTGTGCCGGAGACCTGGATGGTGCCTCCCAAGTCATATGCACCTCATTCCGATCTCGATGTCACACTGGAGCGTTACGCTCAAATGTTTGACCTCGGCACGATCGGCGAAACCATCGGATACCCTCTGTTCATGAAGCCATATGATGGAGGTGCCTGGAAAGGTGTCAGCCGAATTGACGATGTTGATGCGCTGCGATCGACCTACGAAAAAAGCGGCACGCTCCTGATGCATTTGCAGAAATCGGTAGAGGGGTTCGACCGGTTCGTACGCTGCATTGGCATTGGGCCACAGTTCTTGCTGATCAGCTATGATCCGGCAGCCCCGCTGCACGCACGTTACGAAATGAAACTTGACTTCGTCAACGACGACGAGAAATCGCTGCTGGAAGACATGGCGATGACCATCAACTCGTTCTTTGGCTGGGATTTCAATTCTTGCGAGTCACTACATCACAATGGTATCTGGCATCCGATTGATTTTGCCAATGCCTGTCCTGACTCCCAGGTCACTTCATTGCACTATTTCTTCCCCTGGTTGGTAATGGCGAATATTCGTTGGTCAACATTTTGCGCAGCCACCAGAAAAAAAATGAAGATGTGTCTGGACTGGGATCCGTATTGGAGAATCATGGAGCAGAATTTGCCGTATCGTGAACGGTTGTCGGCCTACGCTGCGATTGGTCATCAGCGCATGGAGACGGATCGATTTCGCGAGTATTGCGATCGAAATTTGACGCACCTGGAAGAGCAGACACGCGAGTTTTTCGGCACTGATTTGGCCAAACAGACAATTCGTCGAAAGGTCGCCGCGCTTTTTCCGGAACACGAAGTAGAATCGTTTACAGAACACTTCTGGGAGCGGATTCAACGCTGGCGAAATGACCTTTCCCCGCAAACGTCGTTTTGATTGCGGGCCCGATCCACCCAGCCGCTGTTTGCGAATCCTTGAAAGCTTCGCTCATTCGGCACTCAACTGACAGAGAACAACCAGCGAAACATTGCCAACAGGATAATCAACGATGAATCAGACAAGATACCTTGACGCCGCAACGGCTTCCCTGAAGGAAATCCATTGGTGGCATTCCGACGAACTCCAAATGGACACACAAATCGTCCGGTGGGGTAACTACGGTGCGCCGTTGCTACTGTTTCCAACTGCGGGCGGTGACGCCGAAGAAGTCGAGCGATTCTATTTGATTCAGAAACTCGCACCGTTCATTCACGAAGGCCGCCTCAAGGTTTACTCGGTCGACAGCATCAACGGAAAAACCTGGATCACCGACCCCTCGGTTGCCCATCGTGTCTGGATTCAGCAGCAGTACGACAAATACATCGCCAATGAGGTTGTCCCCGTGATTCGGCGCGACTGTCGCAATGACCAGATCGAAGTCATGACGGCAGGGGCATCGATTGGCGCATTCAACGCGCTGATTTCGATTTGTCGCCATCCCGACTTGTTCAACCGCGCGATTTGCCTGAGCGGAACTTACGACATTCAAAAATGGTTGGACGGAGAATGGTATGACGAATTCTATCACCAAAGTCCAATTCAGTTTGTTCCGAGCCTTCCCGAAGGCGAACACCTGAACCGGCTGAGACAGCGTTTTGTACTTTTGGCGACAGGGCAGGGCGACCACGAATGCCCCGACGAATCGTGGAAAGTTGCCGGTGCGCTGGGCCAGAAAAGCATACCCAACCGTGTCGATTTGTGGGATGCGAATTGGCCACACGATTGGGAGACGTGGCGGGAAATGTTACCCAAGTACGTTCAGGAAATGCTGGTCAGTCTGGAGTAATCTGCTCCCGATGATTTTCTGCCGGGAGTGTTTCGACTCCCAACACCAAGCCGTGGGCGCATCCGCGGCTTCGAATCACGCGACTCCCTCGAGCCGGTCTTCGGTTTCACTTTTCCTGATCTTTCGCGGCCCGCTGTTTTCGTTTCAGCGCTTCGCCCACTTCGGCAACAGAAGCGGGGCGTGCACCCCGAAGCCGGTCAATCGCTGTTTGCAGCTTCATTTGCACTGCCTGCTGTGCCCTGGATAATGACCCGACTGCCAACGGATTCTGCTCGCGGTCGTCATTGGCCACATCGAAAAACTTGCCATCACGGTAGAGCTTGTACCTTTGGTCGCGAACAAATTCCTGCCCCTCCAATCCGCCATTTCGAGCGTAAAAGCAATAAATCCACTCGCGTGGGCTGCCCGTTTTTCCTTGCAGTTGCGGCCAAAAACTCTGGCCATCCAGCTTCGTTTCCGACGGCGATTCCAAACCTGCAACGTCGCACATCGTTTGATAGAAATCCGTGAACGTGACCAGATCATTGCTGACCTGACCGGGAGGAATCATGGTGGGCCAGCTGGCGATAAACGGAACATGCGTTCCGGCGTCGATGGTCTGACCCTTGGAGCCGATCACTTTTTTCGCTCCCATCATTGAGACGATTGGGCTGTCAGTGCCATTGTCGCCGATGAACATGACCAGCGTGTTTTCGCGAATCCCCAAGTCATCCAGTTTCTTTGTCAACTTGCCAACCATTTTGTCCATGTAGGTAACCATGTCACCAAAATACTTGGGATCGCCCTTATAGGTCTTGCTGCCCTTGTTCTTGGGATCCCAATCAACCGAATCGGGCGTGGGACAAAATGGACAATGAGTGAGAATCATGGGGTAGTAAAGCAGGAACGACTGATCCTTGTTCCGCTCGACAAAATCGCAAGCGTAATCACTTACGACGTCCGGCCCATATTCTCCGTTGGTAAAGTCGACCTTCTTGCCGTTGACGTCAATCCCCGGATTGGGATACCGTTCGGCTCGCCTCAAAAAATGCCACAGGCAATGTTCATCAAAACCGAAATGTCTCGGCAGTTTTGGATCGTCGCCAAGTTGCCACTTGCCAACAATGCAGGTTTTGTAACCCGCGTCCTGAAACACACTGGCAAACGTTTTTTGATTCGTTGGGAGATACCCGAATTTTTCGTAGTTGCGAACATTGTAGATGCCCGTCATCAGTTTGACCCGCGAAGGCGTACAAATCGGTTGCGCATAACAATGCTCAAACCGAATTCCGGTACGTGCCAATTGGTCGAGGACTGGCGTCTTGTACGACGTCCCACCGTTGGCACCAATGCACTCGTAGCCGAGGTCATCTGCCATGATCAGCACGACATTTGGACGTGTCGGAGGTGCCGAATCGTCTGCATACGAGCCGCTGGTAATCACGCCAAACACGCATCCGAAAAACATCGGAGCGAAAACCAGTTGCATTAAAACCTGCGGCGCAAGAATTTGAGTCATGATTTCCTCGGTTGATGAATCCATGGTATTCAGTAATCCAGTCGCGTTGGACCGTCTCGGCAATCCAGTGTGCCACGCAGCCGACGGCGAGACAATCAGCCCCCAGCGTTCAAGTTTCCAGGTGGATGCGAAGTCAGTTGAGGCAGGGATCTTAATCCTACCACTGAAGCTGGCTGAAACATCAGAAGTTATTTCAAGATCTGTTTTCCGTCGATTCGTGAGTCAAATGCGTTAGCCTCCGGCCAGAACTGGCGGCACGACCTTCCTTTCCGTGACGCTAGACCGAGGCTAACGCACCTACTTTGGTTTCCTGATACCCGGATCCGGGCGACAGCAGTTGACCCGCTTCGAGAGCCCGCCCGATTCACCCAGTTTTTGTTGGCAACCAAAACGTGCAGCAAGTCCCGCGAGTCTGCGACACCCACCGTCATTTTATTTGAGCTTAGTGTTCGGAGCGACAAGTCAAAAACGCCTGTTGGACTGACACTCAACCTGGCGGGGAACGCGGGAGGATGGCCATTCACTCCCTAAGTGGCCATTCACTCCGTGAATGAGCGCTGTTTCTCAGAGGGAAATACCAGGTAGTTTTCTTCCTTCGAACCACCAATCGATCACGAAGCGGTGTCCGAATACAAAAGAATCACAAACAAGGCAAGATAAAACCAAGACTATTTTGTACTGGTCGTCCCGTGTCGATAAGAAAAGGTTTACGAAATGGGTTCATTGCCGTCGCCCCAACGTGGCGAAAACAAGTGTCATTCGGCTAACGCCTATAGCTCAGGTCTTGAAATACCTTCGAATAATTTTGGGCCGCCTGAGTCCCATCCATTACGACGACGAATGTACAATTGCAATATCCAAGCAGGGTGTTGTCCTCCATGGGCAGGGCATCAGGTATCGGCTTATGAAATGGATTTGGATCTCAATACCTGTCGCCGTTTTTGTTGTTGTGGCATTCATCTCTGGTGCAGGTGCCAGGAACGGTGCCCACAATTCGCTCGTGAGAATCGATAATATCCCCTCGGCTGGCGTTAACTAATGGAATTCATCACAACTCGGCAAATGTGCGTCGAGGAGAAACCTGAATGAGGCGAACCAACGAGTCCTTGGCCGTCATATTTGCGTTTTTCGCGATTGCGAACGTGGCATTCGCCGACCTTCCAAATATTCTTTGGATCACGGCCGAAGACATGAGCGCGACGCTCG
Source organism: Planctomycetaceae bacterium (assembly GCA_024642205.1). Taxonomy (GTDB): domain Bacteria; phylum Planctomycetota; class Planctomycetia; order Pirellulales; family Pirellulaceae; genus Mariniblastus. The sequence continues at coordinate 54,530 of JAHEBQ010000001.1, forward strand.
AATGCTATGGTGATCGGTTCGCCACCACTCCCAACCTCGACCGCCTTGCCAGGCAAAGTTGCCGGTACACTCATGCGTTTGCGACCTCACCGGTCTGTTCGCCCTCCCGGGCCTGCTTGATCAATGGATGCATCGCGACCGCGCAGGGCACTCACTCGATGCGTTCGCTGTTTCCGCTCCCGGACCCGATGCAGGGGTTTCCAACCATCCTTCGCAAATTTGGTTACTACACAACCAACAACGTCAAAACCGATTACAACTCGGCAGCCGAATCCGCGATCATCACCTCCTCGTGGGACGATTGCAGCGACCAGGCTCATTGGCGAAACCGCAAACCAGGCCAACCGTTTTTCTGCGTTTTCAACTTGATGACGTCGCACCAGTCGCGGACGATGGTCTGGCCGTATGAACAATTCAAGAGCGAAGTGCAAAGCCAGTTGGAGCCAAACCAGATTCATGATCCCGCTGCCGTTCCACTTCCTCCCTACTATCCCGACACGCCTCTGGTGCGAAAAACGGTCGCCAGGTACTACGATTGTATCACCGTTATGGACCAGCAAGTTGGTGCGATCCTGGATCAATTGGAGGCCGATGGCCTGGCGGAAAATACCATCGTATTCTTCTATTCCGATCACGGAAGCGGAATGCCGCGACACAAGCGAACCCTGTTTGACTCAGGAATGCATGTGCCCATGCTCGTTCGGTTTCCCACCAGACATCAACCGCTCGCGCCCACGACGCCGGGAAAAAAAGTTGATGACCTTGTCTGTTTCGAAGATTTTGCTCCGACCGTCCTCACGCTGGCAGGACTTGCGGATCAGGTCCCGGATTTCATGCGCGGGAAGGCGTTTTTGCCGTCCAGTAAGCGTCGATATGCCTTCGGCCACCGTGATCGTGTTGACGAAATGATGGACATGGCGAGAAGCGTCCGCTCAAAGGACTTTCTCTACATCCGCAACTTCATGCCGCACCTCGGCTACAACCAGCCGTCGGCGTGGATTGACCAAGGGGAAATTCGAAACGACTTTTATGCCCTGGCGACTTCCGGGTTGGCCAGCGCGGCTCAGTCTCAATACCTCAATCCGACTCGTCCCCGTGAAGAACTCTACGATTGCAATGCCGATCCGTTCAACCTCGTCAACCTGGCCGACTCGATCGATCACGCTCAGAGCCTGCAGCAAATGAGAAAGGCTTTAAGCGACGAGATGTTGAGTTCGAGAGACCTGGGCCTCGTCCCGGAAATCGAATTGTGGCGCCAAATCAAGGGTACGACTCCCTACCAGTGGGCCCGAACGGATGCCTTCGACCCCGCAGCGATCCTGGAGGTGGCTGAATCCGCAGGCTCGAATGATTTTCAGGCGATTGGCCAGTGGTTGGATAGCGGCAACGTGTCGGTTCGTTACTGGGCAGCGGTCTGTTGTTCAGCGGCCGACCGACTTCCCAGGAACCTGCAGATGCAATTGGAGAGCATGTTGCAGGATGCATCGATCGCCGTTCGCATCGAGTCGGCAAATGCTCTGGCGCGGCACACCAAAAACGGACGAGCCCTCGAAGCACTGACCCGTCTTTTTGACAGCCAGGACGAAACCGTCGTACTGCACGCCGCACGTGCGATCGAGCTACTCGGCGATCCATCAACCAAGCCCGCCGTCCAGCGACTGGCTGACCGATACAAGGACAAACCAGGCGACATGGCATGGTTCATCCGCTTCACTACTTCTGGATACCTGAACCGGCATTGAGCTTTGTTATATTAAATGGTGTTCTCAAAAAACGAGTGCCCTCAATTGAATTTGGATTTACCAGTCATGTTTCGATTCCTATTCATTTCCATTGCGGCACCGTTGTTGATCGCCGCTCCGGCTTTGGCAGATCATTACCGCGTTTACCTGATCGGCGGTCAATCGAATGCGAATGGTCGCGGAGATGCCTCTCAATTGACCGAGCCACTTGCTTCCCCTCAAAAGAATGTCCGTTTCTACTGGCATCGAACTCAAGCAACCGACAACGTGGGCCATCTGGTTGAGGACCAGTGGATTGACCTGGCACCCGGATCCGGGCATGGAAAAACCAAACCGGTCTATCCGAGGGAGTTCGGCCTGGAAGTCTCACTCGGGAGTGAACTGGCAAAGGCCTATCCAGACGAAAAAGTTGCGATCATCAAGTATTCCCACGGCGGAAGCAATCTGCACACGCAGTGGGCCGAGGATGGGCAAAAATATGAGACGTTTGTATCGACAGCAAGAGCCGCGTTGGCTGCGCTAGCAAAATCTGGCCACACGTTTGAGCTGCAGGGAATGATTTGGCAACAAGGCGAAGCGGATGCCGGATCACCCAGACATGCGAATCATTACCAAGCCAACTTGAGCAGCCTCATATCACGAGTCCGAAAGGATTTGGGCGATGGCAAACCGTTGCCGTTCAGCATCGGCGGACTGTCGGACAGTCAGAACAGCTCCATCAAAACTCGCGGCACAAGCTGGTATGTCGTGCGGCACGCGCAGGAGTCCCTGGCAAGAAATGTCGACTCGGTGGGATTTGTCAATACGGATGGCTATTCGACGCGAGTCGGTGAGGCCATCCATTTCAATCACGAGGCCCAAATTGCGCTCGGAAAAGCTCATGCCGCCGAAATGATCCGAATTGCCGGGAGCGCAGCTCCGATGTTGGCCAAGAACCCGAATATCATCTACATCATGGCAGACGACCAGGGATTTGGTGACGTTTCGGCACTGAACCCGCAATCGAAAATCCCCACGCCGAATATTGACCGGATCGCCAGGGAGGGAATGATCTTTTCTGACGGCCATACGTCTTCTTCCGTATGCACACCGACTCGATATTCCGTCTTGACAGGCAGGTATCATTGGCGAACTCATCTTCAAAAAGGTGTCCTGGGCGGATTCTCCCAACCGCTGATCTCGCCGGGGCGTTTGACAGTCGCGTCGCTACTCAAACAACACGGCTACTCGACTGCCTGTATCGGAAAATGGCATCTCGGCTGGGACTGGCCGCTGAAAGAAGGCGGGGCGGCAAACGACAAGGGTGATTTTGCAGGTGGATTCAAGGACGGCTGGAAAGTCGACTATACGGGCGAGATCAAGAATGGGCCTTGCGACCTGGGTTTCGATTGTTTTTTTGGTATCAGTGCGTCGCTGGACATGCCCCCCTATGTTTTCGTTCGGGACCGAACTCCGACCGAACCAGCGACCATTGAAAAAGCCTTTAACCGCAAAGGGCCCGCGGCAGCCAGTTTCGAAGCGGTCGACGTGTTACCGGCGATTACGAAAGAAGCGATTCGATTTATCAATGATCATTCCCAATCGGAAAACCCGTTCTTTCTCTATTTCCCTCTGAATGCCCCCCATACGCCAATCGTTCCAGGCGGCCCATGGAAAGGACAAAGTGGAATCAACAAGTACGCGGATTTTACCATGCAGGTCGATTGGACCGTCGGGCAGATCCTCAAAGCGGTCGACGACAACCGAATCGCCGATAACACATTAGTCATTTTTACCACCGACAACGGATGCTCGCCGGCCGCCAACATTCGGGAACTCGAAGCCGCTGGCCACGACCAGAACTACATCTACCGTGGCCACAAGGCTGATATCTTCGAAGGGGGGCATCGGGTTCCCTTCATCGTTCGCTGGCCTGGAAAGGTCAAGGCCGGTTCCCGAACCAGTCAACTGGTAGGGCAAATTGACTTGTTGGCAACTGCTGCCGAAATCGTTGGCGGCAAGGTCGGCCAGGACGCCGGTGAAGACAGCGTGTCCTTCCTTCCGGTATTGCTGGGACAGGCGAGCCAACCCATCCGAACGTCGATCGTTTCGCAGTCTATTGGTGGGCAATTTGCGATTCGCGATGGCGATTGGAAACTTTGCCTTTGTCCCGGTTCCGGAGGATGGAGCGAACCGCGACCCGGACGTTCGGATCTTTCTCAACTCCCGCCAGTTCAACTGTACAACCTGGCCGACGATCCCGGCGAAACGAACAACTTGCAGGCGGAGCATCTGGATCGAGTCGAAAAAATGAAGAACATGCTGGCCCAGATCATCAACAATGGTCGATCGACACCCGGTCCCAGGCTGCAAAATGATACGGAAATCGTCATGATCAAACCTGTTGCGAAAACTCAACCTAAAAAACAGTTAAAGAAATAGCAGATTCAGTCTCGGCGTGATGACATGGGATGGTCAAGACTTCGGTACAATTCAGAAAACGTCGGAAGTGTGCAAATGTTTATTCTCCGCTGATGAACTCGGATCAAACTGAGATATTCCGTCGAGTGTGTCATTTGCGTTGATCCGCGTTGATAAGCGCCATCTATTTAATCGCTACTCATTGATGTGTCTACGAAGGATCCAACAGGAAGCCGATATTTGCCATTCCCATCAACCCCGACACCTTAATTTCAACCATGAAACGATATTTCCTGATTTCAATTTTCATTTTCTCGGCATACCTATCTGCCGTTGCCGATGACTGGCCTCAGTGGCGTGGTCCCGCCGGAACCAGTGTTGCCGGAGCAGGGGACTTTCCGACAGAGTTTTCCGATACCGAAAACGTTCTCTGGAAGGCGAAGCTTCCAGGCCCCGGCAGCAGCACCCCGATCGTCTGGGAAAATCAGATCTTTGTGACCAGCGGAAACGACGGCCAGGACTCCGTTCAGTCATATGACTGGTTCGGGAAACTGCTCTGGGAAAAAACCCTTGGGCCCGAACGTCCGGGAAAGCATAAAAACGGCAGCGGATCGAATTCTTCCCCAATCACTGACGGCAAAAATGTTTACGTGTATTTCAAGAGCGGGACCGTTGCTTCGCTGACGCTGGGGGGAAAATTGAACTGGAAAATCAACCTTCAGAATCAATATGGCGAAGACACACTGTGGTGGGACCTCGGAACCTCGCCTGTTTTCGCGGGTGGGAACATCGTTATCGCCGTGATGCAGGAAGGCGAGTCTTACGTTGTCGCGATCAAACCTGATGACGGCAGCGTGGTCTGGAAAGTGGATCGTACGTTTCCGGTCCAGAAAGAATCGGGTCAGGCGTACACAACGCCGTTGGTGTTGGAAATCGACGGCAAGCAAACAATCGTGATTTGGGGCGCCGATCGGCTGACCGGACACGATCCCAAGGATGGGGAAACGCTATGGACCTGCGAAGGCTTCAACCCGAAAGATCAACCGATGTGGCGAGTCATTGCATCACCTGGGGTCACCGAGGGAATTGCAGTCATACCATTCGGGCGCGCCAAGTATTGTGCCGGCGTAAAACTCGGCGGTACAGGTAATATCACCGCGGGTGGACGTCTTTGGGAGCGAGACGACCTCGGGGCTGATTGTCCCACTCCCGTTGGTCGCGATGGCAAAGTGTTCGTTCTGTCAGATCGTGGCCAAATCAACTGCATCGACGCGAAAACCGGCCAGGACATCTGGGTGGATGCGATCCCAAGGGCGGCCGCGAAGTATTATTCGTCACCGATTCTGGCGGGAAACCTCCTCTACTGTGCCCGCGAAGATGGCATACTGAGCGTCGTCAAAGTAGGCGACGACGGAATGGAAGTTGTCGCGCAGAACAAAATGGGCGAGCCGCTGGCAGCCGTTCCCGTTCCCGTCAATGACAAACTCCTGGTCCGAGGTCGGGAGCACCTGTTTTGCATCCAGGCAAAGCAGTAAATCCAAAATCAATCCCGCCGGGTTCCAAATCTCGCGGAAATTTCATGAAATGCAGGTTGGGCGGGATTTGCTGTTCGACTTGCGTTAAGATAAACCGCGAAGACTTGCAGTGGGAAATCCGGATTTGCCGACGTCCCACTGAAAAATAATCGACACAATACCACAACCGGGAGCCAAATCATGCCAAAAATTACTCGTCGTACTTTTGTCGGGCAGTCGCTCGCGGCAGCCGGTGCCGTGACCCTTGTCTCGGGAGCAGCCAGAAGCATTGCGGCGAACGACAAGATTGGCATCGCCGTTGTCGGAGCCGGCGGGCGCGGCGGCAGCCACATCGGAGCCTGGCTCAAGGACTCGCGGACCGAAATCATGTACGTCGTTGACGTGGACGAAGCAGCCGGCAACAAGCGATGTGATGCAATTGCCGAAGAGCAGGCCAATCGTCCAACGTTCGTGACCGACATGCGGAGGGCATTCGACGACAAATCGGTGAACGCCATCAGTACCGCAACACCCAACCACTGGCACGCCTTGTGCGGAGTATGGGCCATGCAAGCGGGTAAGGATGCCTACATTGAAAAACCAATCTGCCACGAGATCGCCGAAGGAAGCGCCCTGGTTGCGGCGGCAAAAAAATACAAGCGAGTCTGCCAGACGGGCACGCAGTGCCGCAGTAATCCGGCGATTCAGAATGCGGTCAAATTCATGGCCGAGGGCGGCATTGGAGATGTCAAATTTGCGAGGGGACTTTGCTACAAACGTCGTAAATCGATCGGCAGTCTGGGTGACTACCCGGTTCCCGCCGGTGTGGACTTCAACCTGTGGAGCGGACCAGCCCCCTACAGCCAACCAAGACTGACCCGTGAACGATTTCATTACGACTGGCATTGGCAACGACTCTATGGCAATGGCGACTCGGGCAACCAGGGACCACACCAAACCGACATTTCCCGATGGGGATTGGGAATTGACACGCATCCGGTCAGCGTGATCAGCTACGGTGGCCGGCTTGGCTACCAGGCAGAACGCAAAGACCCGACCTACGTCGACGCCGGCGATACAGCCAATACGCAGGTCTCGATCTATGACTATGGCGACAAGTGTATCGTGTTTGAAACCCGGGGCCTGGAAATCAAGCCATCCGCCGACGAGGAATTGAACCGATTGTTTGGAAGTACCAAGGGGAACAAGGTCGGAGTCGTATTTTATGGTTCAGATGGCTATCTTGTGCAGAAAACCTATACCAACTGCGTCGCATTTGACAAGGACTTCAATGAGATCAAAACGTTTGAAGGAGGCGGTAACCACTTTGGCAACTTCCTGGACGTTTGCGAAAGCCGCAACATGGATGACCTGAACGCAGATTCGCGGGTCGGCCATTTGTCTGCCGGGTTAAGTCACCTGGGCAACATTTCGTATTATCTCGGTGAAAACAACAAAGTATCACGCGAGGAAGCGGCAAACACGCTGGCGGGCATCAAGAGCCTTGACAACAACAAGGAGTCTCTCGACCGAACCCTGCAACATCTTCGGGACAACGACGTCGATTTGGCAACCTACCCGATTTCCATGGGACCGCTTTTGAAATTCGATCCGGACAAGGAAGTTTTTCCCGAGTCGCCCGAAGCGACTGCCATGGTGACCCGCGAGTATCGCGAAGGATTCGTTTGTCCGAAAGCGGCAGACGTATAACCCCCAAACCGGTCATGAAGTGAACCAGCCGTTTAATTTTCGACACGATCGGTTCGCTGGCCTTCAAGTTTGGTCGGTTGATTGTTTGGGAGATTGATCCGGCACTGCGGATCAGCCTCCTTGCCTTTGCGCTGCTCGATCCGCTTCCATAAATCACCGCGACATTTACGGACCGAATACAAATTATGAAAAACATCACGCGACGTTCATTTCTCCATCGTTCCGCGTTTGGCGCGTCGATCGCTCTCTCCTCTGGCCCACTTGCTTCGAGCGCGAGCGTCTCTCCGAAACCAGTCGGGATGCGATTCGGCCTGGTCACCTACCAATGGGGCAAGGACATGGACTTGCCGACCCTGATCGAAGCCTGTGAGAAATCCGGCCTCGCTGGTATCGAAACACGCACCGAGCACAAACATGGTGTTGAGCCGAGCCTGTCCAAAATCGAGCGTCAAGAAGTCAAACAGCGCTTCGCCGACAGCCCGGTGACTTTGGTCGGATACGGTTCGAACGCCCAGTTTCATGAAGCCGACCCGGCGAAAGTGGCGGCCAACATTGAGTTGACCAAGAAATACATAAACTTGATGCACGACTGTGGTGGAACCGGTGTGAAGGTCAAACCAAATGGTTTTCCGAAAGACGTGTCTCGCGAAAAAACCATCGAGCAAATCGGCCAATCCCTGAATGAGGTCGCGAAGTACGGAGAACAATACGGTCAGCAGATTCGCGTCGAGGTCCACGGCAAAGAGACGCAGAACCTCGAGGTCATGAAAGCCATTTTCGACGTTGCCGATCACAAAAACGCGACGGTCTGCTGGAACTCCAACGATGACGACCTGGCAGGCGAAGGTCTGGAACACAATTTCAATCTCGTCAAAGACCGTTTCGGGGCGACCGTACACGTCAGGGAGTTGAACATTGGAAATTATCCCTACCAGAAATTGATGAAACTGTTTACCAAGATGGACTACGAAGGCTGGATTCTCCTCGAAGCCCGGACCGATCCAAAAAACAAGATCGCTGCACTGATCGAGCAGCGGAAGGTGTTTGAAGCGTTGACAAAATAAGGCCACCCGTTGGGTAAACCGGGTCAGAAACCCTTGCGAACTCTATCCATGCGAACGTTACTGACAATCTTGTTGGCTTCCCATCTCGTTCTTGCGGCCAACGCCGCAGATGACTTGGTAACGGATGTCGACTTCAATCGCGACGTGCGGCCGATCCTCTCGGATCGCTGTTTCCTTTGTCACGGTCCGAATCGATCGGGCGATCAGGCCAACCAGTCGGATTTGCGATTGGACGATCGTGATTCGGCGATCGATTACGGAATTTTCGATTTCGCTGAGGTCGACCAAAGTGAACTCATCGCGCGGATTTCGTCCGATGACCCGGAGTGGCAAATGCCGCCTCCCGATTCAAGGAAAAAGCACCTCTCGACGGCGGAGATTGATAAGCTCAGGAATTGGATCGCGCAGGGTGCCAAATATGAACAGCACTGGGCCTATATCCCTCCCGTTTGCCCACCGATTCCAGAAACCAAATCTGACGACCGTATTTACAACGAGATCGACGCTTTTGTGCGGCGTCAACTTGAAGACCACGCGCTGAAACCCGCACCGTTGGCGGATCGCCCAACGTTGATTCGCCGGGTAACCTACGACTTGACCGGGTTGCCGCCAACCGTTGCGGAAACGGATGCGTTTGTGAATGACCGCGATCCGCTGGATACTGCGTACGAAAAAGTGGTTGACCGACTGCTGGTGAGCCAGCATTTTGGTGAACAGATGGCGAAGCATTGGCTGGATGCCGCTCGTTACGCCGACACCAGTGGCTATCAATACGATCTGGAGCGGAAACAATGGGTCTGGCGCGACTGGGTCATTCACGCGTTCAATTCAAACATGCCGTTCGATCAGTTCACCATCGAGCAGATTGCCGGTGATCTGCTTCCGGACGCGACTGACCAAACCCGCCTGGCCACTGGATTCAATCGAAATCATCCGATCACAATCGAAGGCGGTGTGGTCGATGAGGAGTATCGAACCGAATATGTCATTGATCGGGTGGTGACAACATCAACGGTCTGGCTGGGTCAGACTTTTCTGTGCGCCCGTTGCCATGATCACAAGTATGACCCGGTTTCACAGCAGGACTTTTATCAGTTCTATTCGTTTTTTAACAACGTTCCCGAGCGAGGACTCAATGGTTTCGATCCGAAGCTAACCATTGCTTCGCCGCTGAATTCAAATATCGAAACACTTGAACGCGAGATTGCCGAATCAAACCACAGGATTGATTCATTGAACCTCCCGTTCGCGACATGGGAAACTCGGCGGAAAACTGAAACACCGGTGTGGATCTTGCGGGATCCACTTTCCATCAAGTCGTCCGGTGGTGCCACCCCCAAGCAACTCGACGACCACAGCGTTTTGATGAGTGGAAAGAACCCTGCGTTCGATGATTACGAGATCCAATTCGAATTCGATCAGCAAGTTCGATCGATCAAGCTGGAAGCCATGGTTGACCCCTCCCTGACCCATGGCTCTGCCAGTCGCGGTTCCAATGGCAACTTCGTCCTTTCCGAGTTCGTCGTCGAGGCAAAGCCGGATTCCGCGACCGATTTTGTGCCTGTCCGTATCGGTGGGGCCCAAGCCGATTACGAGCAGAAAAATTACACGGTTGATCTCGCCTACGATGGCAAAGTCGACACCACCGGTTGGGCTGTCGACGGCAATACGAAGCCGGAAAACCGGACCGCAGTATTTCAGCTCGTTTCGCCCATTCCTGCCGGTTCAACCGTTCGCATCACCATGCAACATCGTTATGGAGCGTCCCACCAGATTGGTCGGTTCCGATTGTCATTTTCTGAACAACTTTCGTCGAATTCCGGTATCGAGCAGCTCCTGGCAGTCGCACGCGACAAACGGACTCCTGAACAGAATGCCCTGTTGAACTCACACCTGGCGGAACAATATGGCGACGAGGAAGTAAAGGCACAGATCCAGCAACTTCAGTCGCTTCGAAACCAATGGGAACAAGCTGTTGACTTTCCGGCCACGATGGTGATGAGCGAAATGCCGGAACCGCGCCAGGCTTACGTGCTCCTGCGGGGCGAATATGACAAACCCATCAAAGACCGACCTGTCGAACCCGATGTGCCTCGATCGATTGGCAGGTTGCCAGCTTCGGCTCCAAAAAATCGTCTGGGGCTGGCCCAATGGCTGGTCTCGCCGGAGAACCCGTTGACTGCGCGCGTTACGGTCAATCGTTTCTGGCAGCAAATGTTTGGAGTCGGGTTGGTCAAGACCAGCGAAGATTTTGGCTCGCAGGGTGAATTCCCCAGCCACCGCGAATTGCTGGACTGGCTGGCAGTCGAGTTCGGCAGTAGCGGCTGGAATGTCAAGCATCTATTGAAAACGATCGTGATGTCGAATACGTATCGGCAATCGTCCCGGATCACTCCCGAATCGTTTTCGCTCGATCCGGAAAACCGGATGCTGGCTCGGGGGCCACGTTTCAGGCTCGATGGCGAAGCAATTCGGGACGGTGCCTTGGCCGTCAGCGGATTGCTGGATCCAACGATTGGCGGGCCGAGCGTTTACCCCTATCACCCGGAAGGGCTGTGGTTGGAAGTCAACAACCGTCCGAATTATTCTCGTCCTTATCCGCATCAAACCGATCCGGAACAACATCATCGGCGCACGCTTTACACTTTCTGGAAACGAACCGTTCCTCCCCCTTCGGTTGCGACGTTTGATGCGCCCGACAGGGAATATTGTGTAGTTCGACGTTCGACCACCAACACTCCGCTTCAAGCATTCGTGATGTTGCATGATCCTCAGTTCGTGGAAGCAGCGCGCCACCTGGCGGAACGAATGATCAAGGAAGGGGGTAATGAAGCCTCATCCCGGATCCGATTCGGGTTCAGATGTTGTACGTCCCGGAATCCAACCCCCGAGGAACTCAAGATTCTCCTCGATACCTATACTCAGCAGAAGCAGGAGTCCCAGGCCGACATGGCCATCGTGGATCGTTTGGACAGCGTTGGCGTCTCGCCAGTGGACGATTCTCTTGATCGGGCCGAATTGGCTGCGATGACGCAGGTTGCCCGGATCCTGATGAATTTGAGTGAATTCCTAACCAAGGGCTAACGGGCATCATGGATCCAATCCAACAATTCTTGCTCCAACAAAGTCGACGTCAGTTTCTTGGGAACGCTTCCCGAATCGGCATCGGCGCTGCGGCACTCGCTTCCCTGATCGGAAAAACTGCCATCGCCGACGCATTGCCAATCCAGGCAGGTCATTCGTTGGCAACCGACAATGGCCCCGGTTACGGTCCCGGAAACCCGGGACCGGTGCATTTTCCACCCCGTGCCAAACGCGTGATTTATCTTTGCCAATCGGGAGCGCCGTCACAGATCGATACGTTTGATTACAAGCCGACGCTGGACAAACTGGACGGTCAGGACTTGCCCGACTCGATTCGGCAAGGACAGCGGTTGACCGGCATGACGTCGGGTCAAAGCAAGTTCGCGGCGGCTCAAGCAATTTCTCCGTTCCGGCAACACGGCGAGAGCGGTCAGTGGATCAGCGACATGCTGCCATATCATCACAGGATCGCGGACGATATTTGCATTATCAACTCGATGTACACCGAAGCGATCAATCATGACCCCGCGATTACATTTTTCCAGACGGGTCACCAGCAACCCGGTCGCCCTTCGGTTGGTGCATGGACAAGTTATGGACTTGGTTCAGTCAGCGAAAATCTGCCGGCGTATGTCGTGTTGTTGGACAAGAACACCGACCCGCAAGCGCAACCCAATTATTCGCGATTGTGGGGATCCGCATTCTTGCCAAGCAATCACCAGGGGGTCAAGTTGCGCAGTGAAGGCAATCCAGTCCTGTACCTGAACGACCCAACCGGTGCGTCGCTGCAGGATCAACGGAAACTGCTCGATGGAATCGCTCGCCTCAACACGTTGCATCAACAGCAGGTCGGTGATCCGGAAGTTGACACTCGTATTGCCGCGTACGAAATGGCGTATCGAATGCAGACTTCGGTTCCGGAACTGACTGACATTTCCACTGAGCCGGATTCGACATTCGAACTGTATGGTGAAGATGCCAAGATACCGGGCACCCATGCTGCAAACTGTTTACTCGCGCGACGACTGGCCGAACAAGGCGTGCGTTTTATTCAGATTTACCATCGAGGATGGGATCATCATTCCGGGTTGCCGTCGCGACATCCCAAACTGGCCCGGGAAGTAGACCAGGGTTCCGCAGCGTTGGTTCTCGACTTGAAGAACCGCGGCCTGCTGGATGACACGCTGGTGATCTGGGGCGGGGAGTTTGGCAGAACGGTTTACCGACAGGGCAATTCTGCGAGTGATTTTGGTCGCGACCACCATCCCCGCTGTTTTTCGATCTGGATGGCTGGGGGCGGCATCAAGCCGGGACATCGATACGGAGAAACCGATGACTGGTGCTACAACATCGTTCGGGATCCAATGCACGTCCACGACCTCAACGCGACGTTATTACACACTTTGGGTATCAACCATGAACAACTGACCTACCGATTCCAGGGCCGCGATTATCGCCTGACCGATGTCCGCGGAAATGTGGTCAGGGATATTCTGGTATAACTTCGACGGTGTCGACCCGCACGGCGATGTCCGCTCGCTGATTCTGAACACGCAAAATCAAGCAAAGGAAACAAAGATGAAACACACCCGACAGTGGACGGTCGCGCTGACACTGCTGGCAGTAAGCGCCTTCCATGCGAAGGCCGCTGAAGACTATACAGGGGCAAACCGCGTATCCAAGCCGAATGTGATTCTCATTTTTATCGACGACATGGGCTATGGTGATGTTGGTTTCAACGGCGCAACGGTGCCCAAGACTCCTCATCTCAATCAAATGGCCACCGAGGGGATGAAGTTCACGGACTTTTATGTCGGATGCGCGGTCTGTTCCGGTTCACGAACCGCCTTGCTTACCGGGTGCCACTATCAACGACTCAGCATGGCTCCCGTGCTCTTTCCCCGCAGCACAAATGGACTCCATCCCGACGAAGTCACACTTGCTGACATGCTCAAGGGAGCAGGCTACCGCACGGCATGTATCGGCAAATGGCACCTCGGTCATTTGCCGCCCTGTTTGCCAACCAACCAGGGCTTTGATTCCTACTGGGGCATCCCCTACAGCAATGACATGTGGATCGATCCCGCCAACAAACTGGCAGACGATATCGTGATTCGTGAAGGGCTGACGCTTGCAGATCTGAAAGCAGGCCACACCGCCAAGAACGTAGTACCCGTCCTCCGCAATGACGAAGTGATTGAATATCCTGCAGATCAAACAACAATCACGAAGCGTTACACCGAAAAAGCGATTCAATTCATCAATGAAAAAAACGATCAGCCGTTCTTTTTGTATTTACCGCATACCATGGTTCACTTGCCACTTGCGGTTTCCAAGGCGTTTGACAATCCGAACAACGAACTCATCACCAACGCGATCGAGGAAGTCGACTGGTCGGTAGGGCAGATCCTCAAGACGGTCAAAGCGGCAGGGATCGCTGAAAAGACCTTGATCGTCTTTACCAGCGACAACGGGGCGGCCGTCGGGTCGTCCTTGCCGCTGCGGGCGAAGAAAGGGAGTGTCTACGATGGTGGCATTCGCGAACCAACTTTGATGTGGTGGCCCGGAAAAATCCCGGCAGGTTCAGTTTGTTCGGAAGTGGCTGCGTCGATCGACATGATGCCGACGCTTACTAAACTCTGCGGTGGGATGTTGCCGGAGCGAAAGATCGACGGCAAAGATATCTGGCCATTGATGAGCGGCGAACCAAATGCAAAAAGCCCGCACGAAGCTTATGTCTTGATGCATGGGCCCGGCACCGTCCGCTCGGGACAATGGAAGTTCTATCCGTGGCCCGAAGGGAAGGGCAAACAGAACAGAGACAACCCGACCTGGAAACCGTCGACCGATCCGGTCCAGTTGTATAACACCGTGTCTGATATCGGGGAAACGACCAACGTCGCCTCCAAACATCCGGAAATTGTTCAACGACTCCAGGCAGCGTACGATTCACATGTTGCCGAAATCAAAGCCAACAAACGTCCTACCGCCGAATTGATACGGCCCGCTGGCAGGCAGCCTCCCCAAAAGCCAGGTGGGACCAAACCGAAACTGAAGTAAAACGCATGATATTTTTACAGGATTGACTGAATGACAATTTTGTTTCCGTAAAGGATGTCCATCCTGTCAAAACGCGTTATTGTGTCCGCATCCCGCGATTCGAGAACGGGTCGTCATTTCATCATCGTTTTCAGTTCGTCCAATCGATCTGTGTTGATGTGGTCGACGCCCTCATCCAACAAGGTCTGCCAAATGATCGGCAATTCTGGCGTCGCCCAGAATCGGACTCGCCGTCCCTTGGCATGGGCGCGTCGAACGATCGAACGAAGCTTCTCTCGCTCGTCGTTTGGCATCGCACCCGTACCACGCCATTTGAAATTTCTTCCCCAATGATCACTGATCAAGGGCATCAGGTGAGCGGGTAGTTCAGAATCAAGATCCGCCAAACGGCCGTCAATTCCTGCATAGCGGATTTTTTGACCCGTGATCGTGTCAATTGGCCGGTCGCCCGAAATCACGATCTGAATCGCACGTTCGACGTAATGCCCCTCTTCGATTCGACAGAGCATTTCGTGATACTCGGCAAGCACGTGATGCAGGTGTTGGTACACATCCTCCCCGTCAGTTTTGATGTCGATCATTAATGTGAAAACCGGTCCGCCAGGATAGACGCGATCTTTACCTCGATTTCGAGAGACGATTCCCTGGAGTGGGTTCAGGTAAAGCGACTCCAGGGTGCGCCCTTTCTCTAATTCCGACCGCGAATGCCCGACTCGCAATTCGCCATCGACAAGGAAAACATCGGCTTCGACACTGCAGAATCCGCGGTCCATTGCGTCATACAAAGGTCGCTCGTGGAGGTAGTCATTATGGGCATGGGCGCGAGGCAGCGGCTTTGACTTCGATTCCGGAGTATTTCGCCCAAAACCGGATTCCGTGAAACTCAAGGGGGGTTCAATGCGATTTTCGAATTGGGTGAAGTCATGTCCCAACAGAGACGCAACGGTCGACGCGACCTGGCCCTGAGAACCGCGGAAGTTCCTTCGCAAACCCAGGCCATTCACGTTCGGCCCCAGCACTCCAATCCAGATCTGATCGCACCCGGGAATTTTTTTACCGTGGCGTTTCCAGCTTTCACGGTCGTCGCCACGGCCGTGATCCGTGGCAATAACAAGTGCCGTTTTGCCACGATAGGGTTCGGTGGATTGGGCGTACTCCCACAACTGGCGAATGCACGAATCGTTTTGTCTGGCCGATTCCAAATACAAATCGTACCGACCGGCGTGCGCCCAGTCATCCGTTTCACCCATGGCCAGGTAAATCACGCGTGGCTTTTCTGTTTTCATGTACTCCAGCAAGCCGTGAAACGTGAATGCATCGTATCGAACGGATTGCCAATACCTGGGCAGCTGATTGGCCAATTGATTGTAGGATTGCTGAAGCATCTTGTCTTCAAAATGTTCCAACGGCATCCAACCGGCGTTGACCGGAATTCCACTTCGTACGTCGTTAATGATAAAAGGAAAGACGTCCCACGAACAAAACGCGGCCACGCGTCCCTTGAATTCAGGCATCCGGTGGAGCCATTCCAGAACCGTCACGTTGTCGTTGTATTTTTTGGCGTTGGAGTCAATCTTCTCGTCGCCAAACCCGGTCAATAGTTCGTTGTATCCGGGATACGAAAAATCGTGGCCATTCTTGACGATGATCGCCGAGCCGTGATCCGGGGAACCAAACACCTGCCCCTTGCTGGCGACTTCTTCCCAGAAAAACGGCATCAATACCTGTCTCCGATCTAACGGGTCATCTCGCCAGAATTTTCTTCTCGTCAACGCCACTTCGCAGACGTTTCCGTCTTCTTTGTTAATTAACCGCTGGTCAGCACCACGGAACAACTCCTGCCAGCGCAAACCATCCATCGTGACGAGAATCACGTTTTCAACATTCTGCTGAGCCGCCGCTGGCCGGACGAACAGCACAACGTGTATGGCAGCAATTGCAAACGCGACCGATTTCGAGAATTTCATCGCACGTCCCGGTTTGGAAATGACGGCAAAGTGTCGACACAAGACCGCCGATGAGCGCCTTTGGCAAAAACGACGAACCGCATGATATCGGTTTTGGAGACCATTGAGGAGCAATCAACCGGGTTCTCACAAGGCAGAAGAGACACTTGGCACATCGTCAGAGATTGTATTGTGGAAATATGAACCTTTGACGAATGAATTGCCTCGCCCATCGGTTATTTCGCCGTGACGGTCAAAAGAATCGCTCCATTTCTTTGCAGCCTGTTCCTCTGTCCGTTAAAACAGGGTTGTGCCAAAAGAAATTTGACGGCAATCCTCTATCCGAAGGTGAATTTCCAATGTTCCAGTGCCCGACTTTCCTGTCAGTCACGATGCTTGTGATCATGATCTGCACTCACACTTACGGCCAGGGAGGTTTTGGCGAGGCCGATGCCAACCGCGACGCAAAAGTTGACGCAATCGAGCTGGAAAGAAATTTCGCTGAAAAATTGCCAGGGTTCACTCAATTCAATGCGCTTTTCAAAGAGTTGGATGCCGACAAAGATGGCTCGCTTTCCGAAAAAGAATTCGCAAACAGGATGGAGGCGGCTCGAAAGATCATGGCTGGTCAACCCGGTACTAACCGGCAACCGGGAGCCGCGAATCGACGCAACGCGAGGCAGCGACCTGCCGGCCTGAAAATCGGAGACGTGGCACCGACCTTTCAACTGAAATCGCTTGACGGTAAAGCCGAAACTGACCTTGACTCCTTCAAAGGCAAAAAGCCGGTGGTCTTGATTTTTGGCAGCTACACCTGACCACCGTTCCTTGATTCGGTCGGTGCGATCGAAAAACTGTATCAGGACTACAAGGATATCGCTGAATTTCGGATGGTATATATCAATGAAGCCCATGCTGCGGACGGCAGAAACCCAGTTGCCTATGCAAAGGAAAAGGGAATTACGGAACACGATGATTACCGTGAGCGATGTACGACCGCGCAAATGTTGGTCGACGACAAAACACTGACGATTCCGTGTTTGATCGATGGAATGGACAATAAGATCAATCAGGCTTACAGCGCCTGGCCAGACCGTATCTTTCTCGTGCGAACCGACGGAAAATTGGCGGTTGCGGCCGATCGCGGGCCATGGGGATTCAAGCCGGGGCTGGAAGCCTCGAGGCAGTGGTTGAAACTGTTTTCCGAATCGGGCACCGAACCGGAGCTCCCGGCCGTCAAAAAGGACCCGGCAGGGAAGGGCGACGACGCAGATTCATTCCGACCGGGTCGCGGAAATCGGGCACCGATCGCGCCGACGCAATCCGAAAAGAATGGCGTTAACTAGATCGGCGCGAGCGAACCGACACTGGGAGACCCTGAACGGATGAGTCAAAACGGATCCGACAACTCAGCGCCCACTTCAATCGGGAAAAGATCAAGGCAGATCGGACGACATGATTTGCAGAGCGATTTGCTTGAAGTACGTCAGCCATTGTATGGTAATAGCGCTTGCCGAATCGGGCGTTTCCCGCTCGTCGTCCTCAATTGCTTTCCCTCAGTAACAACCGATATAACCGTTGCCCGGGACCAGTCGATGAACCGGTTTCGTTCTTATTCGTCACGCCGCAGTGGAAACATCTCCTCAACCACAAGTCGCTTGCCAATCGCAACCACGGACATACCATTCAATGGCTTGTCGACCTCGGTCCATTCCATCTGGCCAACGGGCATCGATGGAGCAAAGATCAATAACGGGGGAACGCAAACGAGCAGTGATCGAATCGGAATGAAAATTGGCATGACATCTCTGGATCGAGTGAAAAACGAAATCATGGATCATGTTGATTTATTTCCGTTTTGATGGTCCATATTTTTTGAATTCAAACGGAAATCGATTAGCTTGAAGAGGAACGGATGCTGGAATTCAATCGAGCACTTCTGGTCGAATCCAGATGACGCGCAAGATTGGTGAATGGAATCCGCGATTGTAAACGGACATTTCTCATTGTTTACCTGCGATCAAAACATGACAAAATGCACAATCTCGCTGTTGGCGTTGCTCAGCCTGCTGACGTTTTCTGATCGCGGGCTGGCAATGGAGCTGCCGAACATCGTCCTCATTTTCGGCGACGACATGGGGATTGACAGCGTCAGTGCTTTCAATGAGAGGCTCGGCCTCAAAACGCCTCACATTGATCGACTCGCGACCGAGGGAATGTCGTTGATGGACGCGCATACGACATCGGCGGTCTGCTCACCATCACGGTATGGATTGCTCACCGGTCGCTACAACTGGCGGTCCCGGCTCAAACGGGGAATCGTCGGGCAATGGGAACGTCCGTTGATCGAACAAGACCGGCTGACCCTTCCTGAGATGCTCCGTCAGCACGGATACGCAACGACGATGATCGGGAAATGGCACCTTGGATTCAACTGGCCCAGCAAGTCTGTCGACAGAGACGGTAAAGCCAAGTACACCGAAAACTTGAACGAAATTGACTTTGCTGGCCCGATCGAAAATGGCCCCAACGGTCGCGGATTTGATTACTGGTTTGGCGACGACGTCCCGAATTGGCCTCCCTATGCCTGGCGTGAAAACAACCGACTAATCGGCAACATCACCACCACGTCCAAGGAACTGGGTCTCACGTCATACCAAGGAGTCGCACAGGGACCCGCCGTGGACGGTTGGGAACTCGAAGCCGTGCTCCCGGAATACGTCCGTCGTTGCACCCAATTCATTCACCAACAGGCCAACCGGGACAAGCCATTTTTTCTTTATTTTCCGATGCCATCACCTCATACCCCCATCGCCCCGGATGAAAACTGGAAAGGAAAAAGCGGGATCAGCGACTACGCCGACTTTCTCCTGGAAACCGATTGGGCTGTCGGAAAAATCCTTGGAGCGCTTGATGAAACAAGACAAGCAGAAAATACGATTGTCATTTTCACAACCGACAATGGCACCTCTCCAAAAGCAAACTTTGACGAACTGGCTGCCAAAGGGGTTCATCTCACTGCGCACTGGCGGGGTAACAAAGCAGATGCTTACGAAGGGGGTCATCGAGTCCCGTTGATCGTTCGGTGGCCGGGCGTTGTCGCCGGCAGCACTCGCAGCGACGAAGTCGTATCGTTGGTCGACATCATGGCAACGATTGCCGATGTCTTGAATCACAAGTTACCTGAAAATGCGGCGGAAGACAGTCTTAGCTTGCTGCCAATTCTCTGCGGCCAAACGGCGGAGTTTCCGTTACACGAAGCGATTATCTGTCATTCGATTTCCGGTCACTTTGCGGTCCGCAAAGGTAAATGGAAAGCAATCTACTGCCGCGGGTCCGGTGGCTGGAGTTCCCCAAAAGAGCCCGAAGCACAACAACAGGGCCTGCCTCCAATCCAGCTTTACAATCTCGAGTCGGATCCCAAGGAAACCACAAATTTGTACTCGCAATACCCGGAGATTGTCGCGGAGTTGACGCAAGTCTTGCGGCGCTACGTCCAGGAAGGCCGCAGCACGCCCGGTCCCCGGCAATACAACCATGGCAAGCAAATTCACTGGAAGAACGTTCCGTGGGACGATGCACCACACCCCAGCACTGATAACGAAAATTGAGTCAGTTGGGGATCATCGCCTGGATCAAAGCGCGAAACCTCGCGAGTCGCTGCCTGCGAAAAAAATGGAATCATATCAATAGTCATCAGGCCCGTTTCCTGTGTCCAGGATTCGAAGTCGCAGTTGCCTGCATCACCAATCGAATGGCAAATGTCGCGCGGTAATGCGTTTCGGAATCGACTGGAAAACATTTCAAATCTTCAGCCGTCGGCTTACCAAAACATGGACAATCAGGCGTTGAAATGCATTCACTCATTTAATGGCAAAGAAAAACGGTCAAGGGGTCGCCGATGCTGCAAACAGGGCAACTGCCTCCGAATCTGGGTTAGCTGGTCAAAGTCGATCTCCGCAAAAACGTTTCCGCAGCCATCCTTTGCCTTGGCCAGTACCGTGCCCCACGGATCAATGATCATCGAACGACCATAGGTATGCAGGTTTTTGCCATGATGTCCAATCTGATTGGGTGCGATCACGAAACACTGGTTCTCGATGGCTCTCGCTCGAAGTAGAACTTCCCAGTGGTCTCGCCCGGTAGCCATTGCGAATGCCGCCGGGATGACGATCACCTCAGCGCCCTGATCGACAAGTAACCGAAACAGTTCCGGAAACCTCAGATCGTAACAGGTAGCCTGGCCAATTCGTCCAACGGCAGTGTCGGTTACCACGACGCGATCGCCGAATGACATGAACTCTGACTCCCGAAATGTCACTTCACCGGGCAAGTCAATATCGAACAAATGGAGCTTTCGATATCTTGCCAACAAGTCGCCGGACGGACCGAACAGCAGGCTTGTGTTGTAAATTTTGTCGTCTTCACATCGTTCGGCCAAACTGCCGGCAACAAGCGTAATCTCGAGTTTCCTGGCAAGTTCGCTCATCAATGAGCTGGTTGGACCGGGGACCGATTCGGCATTCGAAACGATTGTTGCCGGTGGGGCCAAACAATTGAAAAGTTCTGGCAAAACAACCATCGAGGCACCGCGACCTGCTGCCTCAGTCACCAAACGTTGTGCCAACTCCTGATTTTCCGTCTTGTCTCCCGTCGAAGTCATTTGAACGGCAGCAACGATATAACATGGCATTTGAGTTCCTCTAACAGCGAATCATCGATCAGGCTTGAACGAGCCCGGAAATTGATTTGACGGTGCCTGAGTTTGAAATTATCTGAAATGAATCCCGGAACGGAAAGAACCAGTGACTGAAAATCTGGTTAGCGCGATGATGTTGTTCCTGGCGGGACGGATAGGTGTTTCGAAATACATCGCGGAGCGGAGAGTTGAAACGGTGGCATCCCGATCATTGCGACTTGGGATGACAACGGTTGCAACAGATCGTCAATTCTCGGCGTTAGCCATTTTAGACGTCGTCACCTGACTCGTTTACAGCTTGGTCAGCTTCGAGAGGCCACCTGAAATCAACGTCGTCAGGTTGGTCAGGATCAATGGTAACTTGATACCGCCGGGGCACGCGATGTATTTGGGTTTCCACTCCGGGCCGAATTTGTCTTTGTAGTTTCGAAGCCCCTGGAAGTTGTAAAAGTGTTCGCCATGACGAAACGTCAACTCGGCAACCTTGTTCCAGATCGGCGACCCGGATTTCGCCTCAACGCCGGCCAGCGGAGCCATCCCCAAACTGAAAAACTGATAGCCCTGATCACGGCCCCACAGTATCAATTTCGTGAACAGGAATTCCATCAAGCCATGGGGTGAATCGGGAATGTAACGCATCAAGTCGATTGACAGTTCTTCATTACCCGCGCCTTGCCACAAATTGGCGAAAGCAATGATTTGCCCGTTTTGCTTGACAACGGCAATGGGGCAGGTCGCCACGTAGTCGGGTTTGAAAAACCCAAGGGAAAACCCCTTTTCACCGGCGTTCTTGTCAGCGAGCCACGCATCGGAGATTTCTTTCAGGCGAGGCATGATCGCAGGGACGTTCCCGATTTCGATGATCTCGAAAATGCAACCGGCAGCCGTCAGCTTGCGATCGCTGCTCCGCAAGTCGGCTTTCTTTTTACCTTCGAGGTTGAAATCATTGAGCGGAACCCGGCCCTCTTCTCCGATTTTGAGTAACGTCAATCCAGCTTCCACATATATCGCAGCCCGGTCCTCATCGATTTGATAAAAGACCGGCGCCCGACCGCCAGCATCGCACATCTCGCGAAAATCCCAGATCAGATTCCGAACGGCCGCCTCGGGACCAACCGGTTCACCCATCGAAATCAGACTGCCTCCTTCCTCGCCATACATGACAAAAGCCGTCCGTTCTGTGTTGAACAGGAAACGCTTGTCACCTAGCCTCGCCAGGTTGGCGGTTGTCATTGGAGAGCGTTGGACAATTTCCATTGCATCGGCAAGGTCTTTCTCGTTCGGAAGTTCAGGTAGTTTTCCCCGCGATCTGGCCAACCATGTGACGCCGACAAACAACGTCACAAGCCCGACACCGACGATCGCCCGCAATGACCGGGGGGCACTGCCATCGAACGCGAACCGCCACCATAACTCGTCTCGATACTCAACATGCTTATAGGCGAACAACATGATCCACAGGATCAAGCCCAGCACCATGGCGATCGCAACAAACCAGCTGACGGTAAACCGGTTGCTCAACAAACTACCCTTACGAAAGAAAAATGGCTTGGCTGGCAACAACGCGATCAACATTACCCAAAGGAGCACCGCTTCTTCCCAGTCGAATCCCTTCATGATCGACGTCACGATGCCGCCAGCCAACAGGACCACCGTCAGGTACCAGGCCGTCTCAATTCGCCGCTGCAAGCCTCTGGCCAGGATCAACAAAAACACGCCAAAAATACTACCCAGGAAGTGCGTGATCTCAACCGCTGGCAGTGGCAATATCCGGCGAAGCATGCCCATACGTCCTTCAGAAGAAGGCGTCGCTCCTGATATCAGCAAAACAACTCCGGAAGCAAAAACCGTTGCTGCCAGAAACCACGGTGCAACGAAGCTGGACCATTTCTTCGTGGAAGTAAATGCACCTTTCAAATGATGGCGGTGAACAGTGAGTTCATTTCCACCCAACAACAGCAACCCGATGACCAGCGGAATCAGATAATAGATCAGGCGAAACGCCAGCAGCGATCCGACCAGATCATGTGAGTTCGTTCCGTCCAACAAGACAATAATCGTCAATTCAAAAACGCCCAATCCACCTGGCACAGTCGAAATCACCGCCAGTACGATCGCGAGTAAAAAGACCCCGAAGAAATGCCAAAACGTGACATGAAATGCATCGGGCAACAGTACGTACAAAACGGCAGCGGCGACAGCAAAATCGAAAGAGGCAATCAGGTACTGCGCTCCCGCCAGCTTGAGTGGAGGGGGAGTAAACTGCCAACGCACAATTTTGATTTTTCTTTGAGCGGCACTTGCAATCAGGTAAATGGCCGTCATAACACAAAACAAGATGCCAATCGGTCGTGAGGTCGAGATCGGCAAATGCAGCCGTGCAGGAATTGGGGCTGGATCCATCAGCATGACAATCCCCGCGATCCCAAACAGACCGATCCAGAATGTGATGCTCAGCAGCAACACGAGTTTCACAATATCCGCCGCTGACAGACCCCAATTGGAATACAGTCGGTACCGCACGCCCGAACCACCCAGCAACGAACCAAAGTTATTCCCGACAGCGCAACCCAGAAACGAAGCCATAGCGATTCGCCGAAAGTGCATGGGGTGGCCGACATACCGGACGCCGACCCAGTCATAACCGATCAGGATTACATAATTCAGCACTGTCAAACCAATCGCCGCCAGCAGGTAGACCAATGGAATATTGCGCAATGCCTGAACAAAGTCACCAAGATGGTACTGGTTGAGTTCGCGGTGCAGCAGGTACAGCGCGCCGAAAAACACAACCAGCACAAACAGCGGCCCGGCAAATTTCTTCCAGTCTTTCATGCGATCTCGGTGGTTTGTGCCTCTTCCGGCCTGACGAACGGGTCAATCCTCACTGCCGCCAACGCCAATCCTAGCGGAAATGCAATCACGTGGGCGACGTCACCGATCACCTGGTGTGGGTGCTCATGAATCGCGCCGGAAGAAATAATCAGCCGAGCCAGCAAAACCAGCGAGATGACTGCCACGATCGTCCATCGCCATTTTGAATTCAGTCGACCCAACTCGGATCCAAGACAGCCATAGTATCCAGCCGATGGCCCCACATCGCGGGCATCAACCAGCCATTCCGCATTCGCAAAATGACTGGCGGCAGACGGCAGGATCAAACCGAAGTAAATAATCATGAGCGTAATAATGTGAACCGATAAAAACACGGTAATTGCCCGAATCGTTCCTGCCAACCGCTCGGCCCACCCGACCCCCAGCCCGAGCATCAAAGCCGACGCAAAAAATCGCCATCCTCCCGCGGTCAGAAACAAGGAAGTGAATAGACGAACAAAATCACCGTCGATGGTTGTTTGCAGTGAACTGCCAAACGCACGTCGAAACGCCGCGGCAAGCGGGCCAGCGTGACTTTCGGTGGTTACCCCGAAAGCAACCAGGAAGACCACCATCAAAATTGCAAATGGCAGTCTTTGCCAAAACGGGCCGTGTGGGAGCTTCGAAACCTGTTTGTTCATTAAAACCATCTCGGACGCGACCATTAAATGGAGTTTTAACCTTGAGCCCTGACATGGAACGAACCGCCCAAGCGGGAAACGAAAATCACGCTCAAGCGACACTCATGCCGAACAGTCAATCTGATAGCCGAGTCATCTCCATTTCGGCTTTACCCCAAAACTCAACCAGCACCGCTCCGTTGTCGATCGATGCGTCACCCACATCTGCCGGCAACAAGGTCACCGGCGCCGGCCCAGGCATGACCTCCATCGCGACGCAAACAAGCCCGGAAATGGTTTATTTTGTTGGGTTAAAAACCATCGAGTGGTATCAGCTTGCAGAAGGAATAGAATAAGATGGGTTGGCCGCAACCAACATCCACCTGCTAGATGCGTTTACCCAATGAATCGGACAAGTTGATGGCAAATCTCTTTATTCGGCGACCGGTAAACGAACCGTCGGATCATGGACTCAAACGCGTGCTCGGGCCATTGTCGCTAACCATGCTGGGCGTTGGTGCGATTATTGGAACGGGAATTTTTGTTCTGACCGGAACCGCGGCAGCTGGCAGCTCCGGTCATTTGGGCGCCGGGCCCGCAATCGTAATCTCATTTGTCATTACCGGCATCGCATGTGGTTTGGCGGCGTTGTGCTACGCCGAATTCGCGTCGATGGTTCCCGCATCCGGCAGTGCCTACACGTACGCCTATACCTCGTTTGGTGAAATTGTCGCCTGGATCATTGGATGGGACTTGATTCTCGAGTACGCAGTCGGAAATATTGCTGTGGCGATCGGCTGGTCGGGCTACTTCGACAACCTGTTGCGTTATTTCGGAATTCACTTCCCACCCTGGCTGTTGATCGATCCCATGTCCGCAAACTTGTGGTTGAAGGGCGGAGCCAATGTCACGCCCGAACAAGTCCAGATGGCAACGGATGCCTTTGCGACCGCGCCAAACCTCGGATTCCCAATCCTCTTTAATTTGCCCGCGATGTTGATCGTGTTGTTGATAACGGTGTTGCTGATCTATGGCGTAAAAGAAAGCGCCAATGTCAACACGGGTCTGGTATTTCTGAAGCTTGGCTTGATCGCCATGTTCCTGTTTGTGGGGTTTCGCTACGTCGATTTCGATACGAACTGGGCCAATTTCGCGCCGCACGGTTTCGCTGGAATCAGTACCGGCGCCGCCTTGATTTTTTTTGCCTACATCGGATTTGACGCGGTAAGCACGACAGCTGAGGAAGCCAAAAATCCGCAACGTGATTTGCCGATTGGGATGCTGGCGTCCCTGCTGATTTGCACGGTATTGTACATCGCTGTGTCCGCCGTGTTGACTGGAATGGTGCCGCTGGAATCACTCAATAACGCCAAGCCGGTCGCGGCGGCCCTGGAAGCGGTCGGTGAACACAACGTGGCGACCATCATTTCACTCGGGGCGGTATTGTCTATTACCAGCGTATTGGTCGTAATGCAAATGGCGCAGACCCGGATCTTTTATGTGATGAGTCGCGATGGGTTGCTGCCGAAAGTACTTAGCCATATCGATCCGCGATTTGGAACACCAGTGTTTTGCACGGTACTAACCGGGCTATTGGTGGCGATTCCGGCCGGCCTGATTGACATTGGAGCCGCGGCCGAATTGACGAACATCGGAACGCTGTTCGCATTCGTGTTGGTGGCAGGCGGGATCCTGGTGTTAAGAAAGATACAACCTGGTGCTGAACGAAAATTCCGGATTCGATTTGTTTGGATTGTCGCTCCGGGTTGCATCCTGATTTGCGGATATTTGATGATAAGTCTGCCGCTATTGACGTGGGTTCGGTTTGGCAGCTGGATGGCGATCGGTTTGCTGGTCTACTTCATTTACAGCGTGCGACACAGCGTGCTGCAAAATGCCAACCAGTAGCCGAATTCACCCGACTGGACCGAGCCCGATCGTCGATTTGGATTCAAGCGGCAACAAAACCGAGATGATCATTTATTTGTTTTGTCGTAATAAGAGGTCTGGCGACGTCCCATGAATACATACGTGATGTTAGGCAACTACTTGCCCGGCGAAGTTCGCAATGTCGCGGCGCATCGTACAGCTCAGCTGCGAGAAATTGTCTCGAAGAACGGTGGCAATGTGATATCGGCCTACGGTCTGCTGGGACGCAACGATTTGGTTTTGGTTGTTGAACTGCCGCGTCTCGAAGATGCGATGCGCGCCGCCGTGGAATTGGGTATTCGGGTTGGTGCGTCGTTTCAAACCTCGCCTGCCTTGCCGATCGATGATTTTGACCGGCTCGTCGAAGACCTGACGACGGAAATCGAATCAGATCGCATGGAAGCCCGTGAGTAGCTCAATGCGGTGATTCAGGGCTTCCGCGGAATCGTCGGTTCAAGACAGAGGCTGGCCTCCGAATGAAGTGCAGAGTGAGTGAAAATGGCAGAATCTGAAACCATCGAAATGCAGGCCCCTATTCAGCGCAGCCCCCAATCTGGCCTGGAATCCCTTAACCAATTGCCGTGGGAACGGATCGTCACAGCGGGAATCGTATTTCTGGTTCTGTATATCCTGCGGGACTTTTTTTTGTCAGCTTCGCTACGTTCCTGATTTGCTATTTCGTTCAGCGAATCGCCAGGGTGATGCTTCAACAGGTGTCCGAAGACAGAAGGACCATGGCCGCACAACGAACCACGGCTGTCGCGGTATTCGTGGTCCTGCTGGGGATTTTTGCAGGATTGCTTTTCGCGATCTTCCCCGAACGGTTCCAACAAGCGCTGGCGGTTTTGATTCGCGCAGAAGAAACAAACATTCCAGCAGAATCAGACAAACTGCCGTACCGGACCCGTCGGCAGTATCTTGTACCACCGACAATTTGGCGACCCTGGTTCATCGTCACTGAAGGAAGCGTTGTCCGCTCATCAATCGAGTGACCATCTCGGCGTTGGCTGGTGGCAGGCGTGGCCCGCGATTCGCACGTCCGTTCTTGCTCAACAGATCAAACAGGATCATTGAAAGGCATCAGGATTCGATCTCGCGCATGGAACCCGTTGCATGGAATTTGAGTTCCGGAATGGCGGCCTTCAGTACATCCTTGACATGGCCGGCCAGGACAAAATGAATGTCTTTGCGAATGCCATCGGGTAATTCATTCAAGTCGTCTTCGTTGGCTTTGGGCAGAATGATTTGCCTGATACCGGCCGCGCGTGCCGCAAGGACCTTTCCCTTGACGCCTCCGATCGGCAGGACTTCGCCGCCCAGCGTAATCTCTCCTGTCATGGCGGTGTCGCCGCGAACAGCGTTGCCAGTGTACAGTGACGTAAGCGCTGTCGCCATCGTGACTCCGGCAGATGGGCCATCCTTGGGAGTCGCTCCGGCTGGAACATGCAAATGAACACCGTTCGATTGAAAGATGGTCGGGTCAATGCCCAATTCCTCCGCATGCGACCAAACGAAGCTCTGTGCAGCCCTTGCGGATTCCTGCATCACTCCACCCAGTTGACCCGTCAGTTGCAGTCCACTGCTGTGGGGCAGCAACAGGCCTTCGACAAACAAAACTTCGCCGCCAGCTTCTGTCCACGCAAGCCCGGTTGCCGTGCCCGGTGAGAGGTTTTTCTTCATACGCTCGGGGCGGTGCACACGTTGACCCAGGAGTTCAGGCAAGTCGTCAGCCTTGATCGTGATTCTCGATGTGTCACCCTTGGCAACTCGAACGGCCGCCTTCCGGGCGACCTTTCCGAGGGCTCGTTCCAGTTGCCGGACACCAGCTTCTCGAGTGTATCCCGAAATCAACTCAGTGAGAGCTTTGCTTGAAAACTTCAACAACTCCTTGCTGATCCCACTGTTTTTTAACTGCCGAGGAATCAAATACCGTTTTGCGATCTCGGATTTTTCTTCGTCGGTATAACCCGAAAGTTGAATGATCTCCATGCGATCAAACAATGGTCCTGGAATCGTGTCCAGTGAATTTGCGGTCGCGATGAACATCGTTTTCGACAGATCGAACGGCATATTCAAATAGTTGTCCCGGAAAGTTGCATTCTGCGATGGGTCGAGAATCTCGAGCAACGCTGCCGCCGGATCCCCGCGAAAGTCACGACCGAGCTTGTCAATCTCGTCCAACATCAACAGCGGGTTGTTGACCTCGGCTCGTCGGATTGCCTGGATGATTCCACCCGGCATCGCTCCGATATACGTTCGACGGTGTCCACGTAACTCCGACTCATCGTGCATTCCGCCCAGGCTGATCCGCTCAAATCTGCGACCGATGGCTCGCGCAATTGATTGTCCCAGCGATGTTTTCCCAACCCCTGGCGGGCCAAAGAAACACAGGATGGGAGCATGTCCGTTTGGATTCAGCTTCATCACCGCCAAATGTTCGATGATTCGGTCTTTGATTGCCTCCAGTCCAAAATGATCCGTGTTGAGGATTTTCAATGCCTCGTCCAGGTCAATCGAATCGGACGTTGATTTGTTCCAGGGCAATTCCAGAACAAGCTCTACGTAGCTCTTGATGATCTGGTAATCTGGCGCGGCCGGGTCAATCTGCTCGAGTCGTCTGAGTTCGCGTGCAACTTCCTCATTGACGTGACCCGGAAGTTCACTTTGCTCCAGACGCCCACGCAAAGCCGCCGCCTCCGACTCGGCGGGCGACTGTTCGCCCAGTTCCTGTTGAATGGCCCGCAGCTGTTCCCGCAGTACCATTTCTCGCTGACGCCCCGAAATCTCCGCTCGAGTCAGTTCGTCAATTTGCACCTTGACTTGCAGGACGTCGATTTCGCGCTGGAGCATTTTCTGAATGCGCGTCAAGGCATCGACTGGTTTCGTCGTTTCAAGAAGCTGCTGCGCCTGTTCGGTATGCAATTCCAGCATGGAAGCAATCAGGAAAACGAGATGAAATACGTCGCCCGCCGCTGCCGAGAGGACGCCATTGATCGAAAGGACGTCATCGGGGTGCGTCAGTTGCAACATCTGACTGGCCAATTCCAATACCACACGTTTCCGGGCCTCGATATCGATCTCATCGTCAACACCGGACGTCGCCAGCGGCTCGAATTCTGCGACCAGATGGCTGTGATTCGACTCCATTGACTTGATCGTCACGCGTTCGATGCCTTGCACGATCAGCTGAATTTCGGTCCCTTCCCGCCGCATCTGTTTGATAATGACCTTGACTCCAATGGTTGCCAGTTCGGATTCGGATTCGTCAACACTTTTTTCGGTAGCGACGATCAGCGTTTTTTCGGCTGTCGACAAGGCCGATTCCGTCGCTGCAATCGTATTCGGCTGCGACGCGACGATGGGGGCAAGCACGTAGGGCAACATCACGAAGTCTCTGACAGGAATCAGCGGCAGTCGGCCTGTTTCCAGGATGGCTGTTCCCGCTGGTTCGCTGGTGCTGGACCCAGGTTCGTGGGGACCGGTCAAAGATCCGCTGGCGCTGGTCACAGATTCGCGATCAGTCATGTTTGCCTCCATCGCTTCGGCTGATTTTTTGCAAGCGAACGATCAACATGCCGTGTTCCATTTCATAGCTTGCAGATTCAGGCTCAACGGGCTCCACTAAATCGATGACCCGTGTAAACGAGCTGTAGCAGATTTCCAATTGCTGGTGCGTCAGTCCCGATTCGACCAGGTGATCATGACGACAACCACTGACCGTCACCTGGTCTTCCGAGATTGAGATGTCTATTTCCTCAAACGACATCCCCGGCAAATCGAGTTTAATAAGCACCCCGTCTTTGTTTGTGTAAACATCCGCGGGTGGACGCCAGCATGTTTGATGAAAGTGATCTTCCACCGACTTGGCGATCGAATTCATCCATTTGGAAAGCTGTTTGGGCATGATGACACCTTGGTGACGATGGGAGTACGACGGGTCACGACAACGGATCAATGGCATTGTATCGTTTGTCTTACAGAAACGTAGAACGGAACCTGACACACATTCGGAAGGAAGCAAGAAAGAATTGCTCCAACCACCGCGGTTGCGACGCCCGGCTTGTTCCCAGGTTGGCAAGGCAATTCACCCGAACAATTCCTGATCCTTTGGTGCCGAAGGCTCGCTGGCTAACGGGATACACCAGCGCGTGATTCTCCCGTTGCAGAGATTGCTATGCTTCTCAATAGATAAACACGTGTGCCTCTTAAAGATGAACAGGGACCCCTGTTGGAATCGCCCTCGCATTTGAATCGGTTTGACAATACCGGATCGGTACCAATACTGCCCCGCTTGTTTGCATTGATGCAATGAGAGCCGGTTTGGATTCTTTTCCCGCCTCGTACGATTTTTCTGTTTCTTTCTGGATTTAGATTCTCAACGGTGGTTCAGGTCAATCCAAATCTTTTAACCGGGGCTGCCAACCACCTTGAAAGCTGGACACAATACGCGGCGACTTTCTCCGGGTTGAGTGGACCATCCGACGGACGTTTCGGGTTTCGTCATTTCGTTGCCGATGAGGGTTCACCCGGGACCAACTCCCACTATATCGGCGTGGATTCGGTTGAGTTTGTGACAGTACACGAGCCCGCATTGGGATTGATTCTGGCTGGATTGGGATTGGGTTCCTGCCTGATTCGTCGTCGAGTCGGCTAGATATTGCGGCCATTGCATCTGAACAGGATTCCATCGCCAGCGATCCCTTATCGCAGGCGATTTTCCTTTGGTTTTTTGACCGACGGCCAATGATGTTTCCTTGCAACTGGGCAGCCTCAATGAAATTTCATTCATTGATTTGAAATGTGCTCGGTTTCCCAACAGAAAATCTCCGCAGTCACCGGTTTTCACCGGCCCCAACTCGGTCCGCGTTTAAACGGCTTCTGAAATCCCAATTCGTGAATTGAGCCGAGTCTTGAGTTCAATTGAGTTACGACTTTGCTCTTCATTTTTCCAAATTCCGTTGAGGTAGTCCGTTTTTTCAAGAAGAACCACACCCTGCTTCAATGCGTCGGCCAGGAATTTCTCCCAATTTGACATCTCTTCGCAATAATTCAGGGTTTTTCTGGATATACTGATTGACCAGATGTTTGCTTTGGGTAGAGTAGGCAATCTGGGAGCAAGACGATTCAACGAGAATACTGTTTTATTGCAGGTTTCCGAACTTCGGTATCATTCTCTCGCAATTTCAGCTGCCGTTGACAAACGACTCCAAACATTCATTTATTGAGGTGAATCCATGACGCGACTTTCTAGTTTGCTTTTGCTGGCACTGTTAGTTGCAATTCCTGGCCAAGCGCAGGCCGATATTATTGAAGGTTTCGACGATATCTCTACGTTGGTCGGCGATGGCTGGTCTTTTCAAAACAACAGCGACTCCGCAAATGGCGACTGGTTCGAAGGCAATGAAACGGTTTTCCCCAGCCAGGCAGGAGACCCAACGGCGTACATTGGAGTTAACTTTAATTCGACGTTTGACACGACGATCAGCAACTGGATGATCACTCCCGAAACGGCATTGAACAATGGGAATGTTTTTTCGTTTTGGACCAGAACTGTCTCTGGTAGTACATTTCCGGATCGGCTTGAACTTCGCCTAAGCACCAATGGAGCCAGCGGCGACGTTGGAACAAGTACAACCGATGTGGGTGACTTCACGACTTTGCTGGTTGAGGTTAATCCAAATCTGTTAGCCGGACCTGCCAACTATCCTGAAGACTGGACTCAATTCACGGCGACAATTTCCGGTTTGAGTGGACCGACGAGCGGACGTTTTGCGTTTCGTTACTTCGTTACCGACGCTGGACCATTGGGTGCCAACTCCAACTATATCGGCGTGGATACCGTCGAGTTTACGACAGTACCCGAGCCCGCATTGGGATTGATCCTGGCTGGATTGGGATTGGGTTCCTGCCTGATTCGTCGTCGAGTCGGCTAGATATTGCGGCCATTGCATCTGAACAGAATTCCATCGCCAGCGATCCCTTATCGCAGGCGATTTTCATTTGGTCGTTAGTTTATTGGATACAAACTCATGGTGTCCAGTCGATAGGCGACCCTCAGCGACTCCTTTTCGACCCTCGCGTGAATCCTGCCAGAATCTGCTCGTATTCAAGTTGAGTGGAACGGTCGGCGATCTTCAGGAAAACACGACGGCAACAGGCTCCCGTGGTGAAGCAAACGGGTCCTTTCCAGCACCTTCTACATATTGGAGTCGGTAGTTTTTTCTGGCACGTGACTCATGATCCATTCGCTGAGCGCCAGTATCGTCAGGCTTGGGTTGACACTCAGGTTAACGGGGATGATCGAACCGTCAGCGATGTAGAAATTCTCATATCCGAACAACTGCCCGTACTTGTCAATCACGCCGTCGACCTGATCCCGGCCCATCGGGCAACCGCCGAGAATATGAGCGGTGGTGCTGAGGTTAAAAACGACCTCTGGAATGCTCGCCGACGCGTCGCCATTCATTTTGCTTGCGAGCCGTTCGGCAACTTCATTTGCTACCGGAATGTACTTGGGAACTTTTTCCGGGGAGTCCCAGTTCGAGGTCACTCGTTTCCCAAAGGGCCAGTACCATCGGCGGCGTAGTTTCAAACTCATGTGATTGGGGAGCGATTGCATGACGAGCAAGATCCCCGATCGCCGCGCCCAACCGATGGGATTGAGCAACCTGAGGAATGCCAATGGATGACGCAGCACTTGAGCGACGAACCGCATCCAACGCGGCCAGGGAGGTCCGCCGGGTGTCAGCACGGTGCAGAGCATCGACATGAAGTCCTGACCTGCTCCGTAGCGGCCCATTTCGACCTCGGTCTTATCATCGGGCCGAAAACCGGCAGCAATCGCGATACCGCGGGAAAAATCGACACTCCGGTCCCGACTCGTACTACCCACGAGTGCTTCACTGTTTGTTCGTACAAAGTTCCCCAACTGGTCTGAGATTCGCCCTAGCGAGCCATGGTCCTTGCACTTCATCAATAGCGGTACCGTTCCCATTACGCCGCCGGAAGCCACGATCCCGGCGCACTGTAGAGTCGTTCGCCGCTTGAACAACAGGTCGGTGACGCAAACTGTATCCAGTGCGTAACCCCCACCTGGCAGCTCACGGATATTGCGAATTTCGGTTTCCGGAATAATCTTCACGCCGCGCTGCTCGGCGAGAAACAGATAGTTCTTGTCCAACGTGTTCTTCGCATTGTGACGACACCCGGCCATGCAGCCACCACACAACGTACACCCCGCGCGGTCAGGTCCCGCACCATCAAAATAAGGATCGGGCACTGTCTTTCCGGGCTCACCAAAGTAAACCGCCACCTCGGCCGGATGATATGTTTCTGCGCGCCCCATATCCTCGGCCACTTCGCGCAACATGTGATCGGTCTCTGTCTGGCAGCGGGCGGTCGTGGCGCCCATCATTCGCTGAGCCATCGCGTAGTGTGGAGCAAGATCTGCCTGCCAGTCTCCGAGCGATCGCCAACGACGATCCTGAAAGATGTCGTCCGGCGGAACGAGAAGTGTATTGGCATACACGAGACTTCCTCCGCCGACCCCGCATCCGTGCAGAATCATCGTGTCTCGCAAGAACGTAAGCGCCTGGATGCCGAAGCATCGAAACACGGGAGCCCAAAGATACTTGCGGAGATTCCAGTTTGTTTTTGGGAAATCCGCATTTCGCCACCGTCTACCACGCTCGACGACCGCCACAGAATATCCCTTCTCCGCGAGGCGCAGCGCTGAAACGCTTCCTCCAAAACCAGACCCAATTACAACATAGTCGAAATCGACGGAATCTGCTGGCATGGAAGTACTCACGTTGCCTGAAGAAACGATAAGGTGATTCAGTTTTCTGCGCTCGAGCTTGTATTACCCTGACGACAACACCCAAGTCATGAGAGAATTGAATCCAGTATGACGATCCACGTTCCCTCGCGAGGACGCTGTTTGACCAATCAATATATCAAATAGAATCGCGACACAGTTCCGACGTTAATTGGCAGACTTATCAGGCCATTTGTTCTGAATGCGTGCGGCCGGAACGGTTTTCCTTCCGCGCCAATCATCGTAAATACGGGCAGGAAACTGGCGACCGTCGTGAAAACCACCGTGAGCACGGGAAAGCCGACTTCGTTCGAATCGCGATACAAAACATCCAGCCTGTTTGCCAGGGTTTCGGCTTCGTCAAGTCGACTCAAAACAATTTTGCACAGTACGATCCCCAAATCGACCATCGTGCCGAAAGCAATGGCGATGCCGGAAGGCGCAACGATATTGGCTTTGACTCCAAGGACTTTCATTGCCATGAAGCACATCTTCACGGCGACCGGCAGTTTTCGACTGATCAGTATCGAACTGCGAAAATCTCATACAGAGACAATGATCACGAAAATCGTAACGGGAATCTCTTCCGGCTGCGCGGTATCAAATGTGCACAGCGATTCATAAATCCGTCCGGTACAGTTGTAGAATTCGACGGCTTTCACCTGACTCAAATTGTCCCAGTCAGGCCCAAGTGTGATGTTCGCGACGTTTTTGATCGTGACCGGCACATCGTCCCTGAATCTCAGAACGACTTTCTCAATTTCCGACAGGGTTTTAAAAAAATACCAGAACACGGATCACGTACTCATCGGAGTCGTGGTTGCTTTGGTGGCTGTGTGGATTGAACCACCACCGTGAGCGTGACCACCACGGCCAGCACTGCCCTCGGGTGTTATCATGCTCGGCTTGGCTTGAATCTGAAGAGCACTGTCGATTTTGAAGTTGCCATTTTTGACCATCATTTTGCTGTCGCACGACCCGTTCATGACCAGTTAATCTGCACCTGCCCGAGGCCCCAACAATACTTCGCGGTCTTCATACGTCGGTTCCTTCGCCCCTGCGATTTCCACGTCGACGTTGGCCCAGCCATGTGATAGG
Source organism: Planctomycetaceae bacterium (assembly GCA_024642205.1). Taxonomy (GTDB): domain Bacteria; phylum Planctomycetota; class Planctomycetia; order Pirellulales; family Pirellulaceae; genus Mariniblastus. The sequence goes on from JAHEBQ010000001.1 coordinate 90,086, forward strand.
CCGATTGTCCTTTTTCCAGGTTACGGCCGGTCGATTACGCCATACCACGATTTCGCGGGTTTTGCCGCAACATTCAGACGGACGGCCGGTTTTGATGCCTGAACCAGCCGGTTTCTTCGTTGTCTTGGTCCTAAATAAAGAACCGTGAGTGATCGTAACGCTTGCATCCGGTTTGAGTGCATTTGCAACACGGCATGTTCAAAACCTGGATGCCTGCGACCTCTATCGGGGCGCCAGACCCTTGCTGGCGATTGGTCGATAGCCGACCTGAATTATCGCGTTGAGTCGATTCCTTGGGCTGCTACGGATCCGCCGTTTCTTCTCGGAAAAACGGGCATTAGATGGCGATTCAGCTCGGAAGTCCCGTTCGAATCTCCGAATTCGCGAGATTGTGAAGCAAACCGGTAAAACAAGTTCTCTTCCGGAACTGGTCATCAATTGAACAGGTTGTTCGGTTTCGAACCAGCGTTCCGCTAATTCATTCATTTTTCTCTCATCGAGAAGAAATGGCATTTGATTTGCGTCAAAACTGAGAGGACTTTCAAAGCCGGTAGTTCAGGGATCTATGAGCGAAAGTTCCAGAACTGTCAGCAAAATGCCCAATTCCGTGACGTTGGCCCGGATGATCAGCCACGGCTTAGGTCTTGAAATGCCTCGATTTTTCACTCGACAACTGCCAGTGTCCGACCACTCGCGACTGCGAAACAAGCTGGTCGGCCGCTTTGAGTCTTAAAGGAACACGAGATGGCGATAGATCCAGTCTGCGGCATGGAAGTCGACGAGGCAACCGCGATCACTTTTCAGCGAAACGGCCAAACCTGGTTTTTCTGCAGTGAACATTGCCGTCAAAAGTTTCAAGCAGAAATTCAAGTCGCCCGCGGAGGTCAATCTGACTACGCCCACAACACGTCGTCGAATTTGGAAATGGTATCCGCATTGTCGGCGACCATTCATTCTGGCTCGGCTCGCCACATTTGTCCGATGTGTCCGGGTGTCGAAAGTGACGAACCCGGCGACTGTCCGAAATGTGGAATGGCATTGGAACGGGCAACTCCCGCAGGTACATCGTCCAATACCATCTACACCTGTCCAATGCATGCAGAAATCGAACAGGACGGCCCAGGCGATTGTCCAATTTGCGGAATGCGTTTGGAACCCAAAATCGTAGCACTCGACACCGAGGAAGACGATTCAAAACTGGACGACATGTCGCGCCGTTTCTGGGTCGGTCTGGTTTTGACGATTCCGTTGTTTGGAATGACAATGGCTGAAATGGTCGGCGTGCCGTTGACGAAGTGGATCTCCCCGTTCGTCGTGGGGTGGATTCAAATGATGCTGGCGACACCCGTCGTGCTGTGGGCAGGTTGGCCGTTCTTCCAACGAGGTTGGCGTTCGATCGTCAACCGTCGTCTCAATATGTTTACCCTGATCTCGATTGGCACTGGATCCGCATACGTTTTCAGTCTGATTGCTGTTTTGACTCCGAACATCTTTCCCGAATCCTTTCGGGCTGATGGTCAGGTTGCAGTCTATTTTGAGGCCGCCGCCGTCATCATCGTACTTGTCTTGCTGGGTCAGATGCTGGAATTGCGGGCACGCCGCCAAACCAGCGGAGCGATTCGCGAACTTCTTTCACTCACGCCACCAACCGCAACCGTTGTTCGTGACGGCGAGGAAGTCGAAGTGCCGTTGGAATACGTCCGAACCAATGAATCGCTTCGAGTTCACCCTGGTGAAAAGATCCCGGTCGACGGAACTATCACGGACGGCAAAAGTGCCGTTGACGAGTCCATGATCACCGGCGAGTCAATTCCGGTCAGCAAGGAAGTTGGTGATTCCGTCATCGGAGGAACGGTCAATCAAACGGGCTCCTTTCTGTTTCGCGCCGAGCGCGTGGGTCGCGAGACGATGCTTGCCCGAATCGTTGACATGGTCGCCAACGCTCAGCGCAGCCGGGCACCGATTCAACGAGTCGTCGATCAGGTCGCCGCCTGGTTCGTACCGATTGTGTTAGCGGTTTCCGTTTTCACGTTTGTAGTGTGGGCCATATTTGGCCCGCCTCCGCAGTTAGCCAATGCTTTGATCAACGCGGTGGCTGTCTTGATTATTGCTTGCCCTTGTGCCTTGGGACTGGCAACTCCCATGTCAATCATGGTCGGCGTCGGCCGCGGAGCCCGGGAAGGCATTTTGATCAAGAACGCAGAAGTGCTGGAGAATATACGAAAGGTCGACACCTTGATTGTTGACAAGACAGGAACGCTGACCGAAGGCAAACCCAAGCTCACCCAAGCAATCACGGTCGGGAGTTTTGAAGAGAAACAAATGCTGCGAATGGCCGCATCGGTGGAACAGAACAGTGAACACCCGCTGGCCAGTTCGGTCGTGGCGGCTGCCAGATCGGAGCGGCTGGGAATCCCAGTGGTTCAGGAATTTCAATCCGTGACGGCGGCCGGCGTCATGGGGCTTGTGGATGGTCATCGCGTGTTGGTCGGCAAGCCTAATTTTCTGGCGGAAAACGGGATCCAAGGCGTGGACCAGCTGTTGTCGCCAGCCGCTGAATTGCAAGACCGGGGGAACACGGTGATGTATGTTGGCATTGACGACCGTGCGGCAGGAATCCTTGCGGTTTCGGATCCAATCAAACAATCAACGCCTGACGCGATTCGCGAACTCCACAGGCTAGGCCTCAAGATCATCATGCTCACCGGCGACAATGAAAAAACTGCGAAAGCCGTTGCCAACCAGTTGAAAATTGACGAATTCGAAGCCGGCGTAAACCCCGAAAACAAGCATGCTCGCATTACAACATTGCGGGCCCAAGGTCATGTTGTTTTGATGGCAGGCGACGGGATCAACGACGCCCCGGCCCTGGCCGCCGCCAATGTCGGAGTTGCGATGGGAACCGGAACCGATATCGCGATCGAAAGCGCTGCCGTGACTTTGGTTAAAGGCGACCTCCAGGGGATCGTAAATGCGATCACGCTAAGCCGCGCCGTTGTCCGCAACATCCACCAGAATTTGTTCTTTGCGTTTGGCTATAACACGCTGGGGATCCCAATCGCTGCCGGCATCCTCTACCCCATTTTTGGCATCCTTCTGAGCCCCATGATCGCTGCTGTCGCCATGAGTTTCAGCTCACTGTCCGTGGTCGGCAATGCATTACGGTTACGAAGCAACGCGTGAGTTCCGCCTGAAACGGAAATGGCAGCGACGAGTTCCCTGTTTCAGAAGTTGAATTCCACTCCGTCACCAGACTGTCGAAAGTGGATAAGCCGGCAATCCCTAAACCGAGACGTTAAACAGTGATCCGATACCAGCAGTCAGCAGCATCGCGATGGCGCCCCAAAATACAACGCGGAACGCCGCCAGCTTGATCGATGACCCTCCGGCATACGCCGAGATGGATCCAAGCAAAAACAGAAGCATCAAAGACAAACCTGAAACCACTGGAATGATCCAGGTGGCCGGCGCGAAAACAATCGGGAGCAGGGGAGCGGCGGCTCCGATAGCAAAAGCAGCTGCAGACGCCAATGCCGCCTGGATTGGACGAGCCGCATGCACGGCAGAAAGTCCCAACTCGTCTCTCAAGTGAGCCCCGATGGCGTCGTGTGCGGTCAGCTGCGTCGCAACAGTTCTGGCCAAGTCCTCGTCCAGACCGCGGTTAATATAAATGTTGGTTAACTCCTTCAACTCCGATTCTGGTTGAGTTGCCAACTCGTTTTTTTCACGTTCAAAATCAGCACGTTCGGAATCTGCTTGAGAACTGACAGATACATATTCACCGGCAGCCATGGACATCGCGCCTGCCACTAAGCCAGCAACTCCCGCAAGAAGAATACTTCCACGTGAAGTCTCGGCTGCCGCGACGCCAACGATCAAGCTTGAAACGGATACGATCCCGTCATTCGCGCCCAAGACAGCAGCTCGCAGCCACCCTATACGGTCCGTGTAGTGTTGTTCGCGGTGCGGCATGGCTGGTTCTTTCTGTTCGTTCCAGTACGCGATTCAATTGGCGAATGTCTTTTCCATCGTAGAGTTGTGGCAGCCTGACGACGAGTACGGCTGGAAAGAACTGGCCAAAAAACTGACTGAAAAATCGAGGCCGTGCGCGACGTGCAGGAATCTGAGGGATCTCGCCGATACCGAGCAGGGGTGCCTGCCAAAAAAAGGCATGATCTTGAAATCCCGGCAACTGTCTCGCCTCCAAAATTCAACCTGATTGCAATGGAGCTGACACAGAATACATCTCATGGCGACGTCAAATTGAAATCCCGAACCTCACTGGTGATAGCTGTTGCGTCTATTCCCGAAACAGAACCAGATTGAGCTGTTTTCCTGAGTCTTGATGCAACCAATTCTTCTCTCACTAACAACCATTCTCCGTCTGTTACCCGGGTTAATTTCAGTGATTTTTGTGGAGAAATCGTTCTCGCTGGCCATCAATTCGAGCGCTTAATCCTCTGCCGGTTAACAAAAACTCGATTGGCAAACTTTCCGGATTGTATCGACTGCAAGAATTGCGCCCGATCAAGCGGACAGGAGAACGAGAACGGACGATAACAAAAACACGGTTCGTAAGCGTCGTTGCGAACGAGGTCGCGTTGCAGGCGGATTGTCGCCGTACAAGGTTCAAGGATAAACGAAATGTCTCGCCAGTCGTTAAGACCTGTGGTGTGGCTGGCCATGGCTGCACTTGCTGCGGCTTCGATTGGCTGCCATGCAAGAGGCCACACCTACGACCAACGTTACCGGACGCTATCGAAAGAATTTGTCTCGGCACAAATTCAGATGGAAAACACTTCCACCGCATCAAACCCCGTTGTCCATGAACTTACCGGGCCTCATTCGGTTGACGAATACCTCCAATTTGGTTTGTCGCAAAACTCCGAGATTTTGGAGAATCGCCTGCTGGTCGAGTCATTGGCTGATCGGGTTCCCCAGGCGGCCTCGCTACCCGACCCAATGCTCGGTGCAACGGCATTTCCCGCTCCCGTGCAAACCGCGGCCGGCGAACAAAATTTCGCCCTTTCGATGAATCAACGGATTCCCTGGCGTGGAAAACTTGCGACACGTGCCTCGATTGCAGAGCAGGATGTTAACGCTGCCCGCGCAAATCTGGCGGCGGTTGAGTTGAAAGTGGCGGAACAAATCAAGAACTCCTATTTTCAGCTCTACTTTGTCCAGCAGGCAATGGCGATCACAAGAGATGACCAGAAACAACTGGAGTTGATCGGCGAAGTCGTTGAACAAATGTACCGGGTCAAACGCGAAGTCACGCAACAAGACGTCCTGCAGGTTCAGGTCGCACTGGCCCGACTGGACTCAGAACTGATCAACCTTGAGCAGCAGAAGACAAGCGCCCAGGCAAAACTGGCACGACTGCTCCATTTGTCTCCGGAAACCAAACCAGAAGCGCTCGACAGCCTGCCTCAGGAACAGCTATTGCACGACATTCAGGAACTTTATCGATTGGCGATCGAGGCGAGACCGGAACTCCATTCTCAACTTTCCGCGATCGAAAAGGATTGGCGATCGGTCTGTCTAGCTGAACTTGAAAACTATCCGGATGTGACGTTCGGGTTCAACTGGATTGCTACCGCGAGCGACGGAATCAGCCCGGTTGCAAACGGCAACGATGCCTTCATGTTGACGCTGGGAATGAACTTACCGGTTTACAAAAAACGGATTGATGCAGGAGTTCGTGAAGCTCAAACCCGGGCTCTCGCCAATACACGAAAATACGACCGACTCAAAGATGAGACAATGGAAGAGGTTGCGGATCTGTTTGCGAAAATCAACAGTCAACAGGAAAACCTTCGACTGTTTCGCGACGAGATTATCCCCAAACAGAAACTGTCGCTGGAACAGTCAATTGATGACTACCAGGTAGGCAAAGTTGACTTCCTGCAGTTGATTGAGAACTGGCGCCAGTTACTGCATTTTCAAATCGCTGAAACAAGGTTCGAAACGGATCTGCAACAATCGCTGGCTTCGTTATCCCGACAGATCGGCAGTTTTAATATGCCAGAGTTTGTTTCGCCACCGTCATTCGAGTCGTCGAATGACGAGCTAATGGCAGCACAAATTGATGAAGCTGCCCTTGTTAACCGAGGCACCGAGGAGCGGCCCCTCGATGGGAACTAGGGCAGCGTCAAGATTTGATTCTTGAGTAGTGGACGGGATCACGAGTTCTTTGATCAAGAAAACGCCAGGACTCGTGACCGCATCTACTGCGACCAACCCTTGTGCCTGGCTGTGACAGAGCACTGGATTGCCAGGAAAGATCAAGTGGCTGACAATGCCCATTCGAACGATTGGCTGTTTGCCAGTATCGGTGTCACTTGGTTGTCCCTCGCCGTATGACTGCTATTCCTGTGCAAAGGCAAGTTGCGTGTACTACCTGCCCAAACCACTTCCCTATTCGGAATCCTGCAATTGTTCCGACTCACTGAGACAGGTTTTCGCATCCATCCGGTTGAACGCAAAACATGTGACCACGACCCTTGGTGATTATTCCGATTCAAGCCAGCGATCTTCATCTTCGATGGCAACGGCGTCTCAATTGTCGTTAGAACCCCGGAAAAACAGGAAAAATTGCCGGCAAAACTTTGAATGTGGTTTCGTAAAAGTGGCCGCCGGCATGCTATATTTGAAGATTGACTGGCTTGACGCTTGGCGTCAGGGTCGGAAGCATAACATCAGGTACTTTTAGCCCTCTTGATAAAGGGTTGCCCGGATCGTGCATTTACATCGTTCCATTGACGTCCTCACAAAACAGCTGTTGGCCTGGTCTGCCATCACGATGCTGTTGCTGCAACCTGTGGGTTGGCAGGGAACAGCCTGTGGTTGCGGGACCGGGAACGAACAAGCGACTTCGACGGCAGGCTTGGGTACTGGGCAGGCCACAACAAAATCCTGTTGCAGTTCGGCTGGCACGTCTCACGGTGACGCAAGCAACGAAATATTTGACTCGCGTTGCAACTGCGGTAATCAATGTTGCTGTTCAGAGAACGAACAAGAGACGCCACTGCCGGCGCTTCCCTTGAAAGAGTCACATCTGGAACAACCGTTGACACTGGCGCTGATGGCCGGCGTTGAACCGATCGCTGCAACCCGGACTGCATCGAAGTTCGGCTTTCTAACATTTACAGTTAATCGAACGGCACTCACGGCGCTGGAAACTTGCGTCCTTCTTTCGCGCTTCATTGTCTAGATTGGTTCTGACAATCTCTTTGCGCGCTGATTTATTGAGTAAATCGTCTGCCGAGCTTCAGGCATGCGCGTGTTGAATCGCACGTCGGTCCTTGCCCGCCAATGGGAGCCTGTCAAAGACCCGCCCAACGAACTTTACAGCTCTCGTTCCGCTTGATTTCTGAATGTGATGCCATGAGCCCGATCGAAGAAAAACCAACCAACTGTGGCGACCCCCATGACCAAGTTCATCGTGACCAACCAAGAAACGAGTCCGAATCGAAAACTGAAGTACCGGCGAAATTAGAAAAGGTCGCGTGCGGAATTCCGACGGACGGGCCGGCTCCGGTTGTCCTGGGTTCGGTGACAACCGATCAAAACAAAAAGAAAGCACTGGAAGCTGTCGAAACCAACGCCGCTCAGATCGTCGATAATCTTCCGCCCAACACCGCGGCGTCCCGACCTCGGCGAGTTGTTCCCCGGTTTGCTCCAGCCTGGGAAGTTCTGAAGCTGTTTCTTGTCCCCGGCTTGATTCTAGCGGCGTTCGTCATTGGCATCAGTTTACTCGGGATGGCACAGCGTTCAGGCTGGATTCAACCTTCCAATCACGATGGAGAAACAAGCGATACTGTTGCGAATTCGGAAGGATCGTCCACAACATCATACATCTGTCCAATGATGTGCGTTCCGCCAACATCCCAGCCTGGCCGCTGCCCGGTTTGTGCAATGGAACTTGTTGCCGCGTCCGCCAGTTTGTCGGCTGGTCCCTCCAGCAAAATTCAAATTGATCCACGCTCGAGACGAGTCGCTGGAATCCAAACCGTGACAGCCCGGTCGCAAACGTTGTTTCGCGTCGTCCGCGGCGTCGGCGAGGTCAGTTATGACGAAAGTAAACTGAAAACCCTGTCAGCGTATGTCGACGGTCGTATCGAAGAGCTGTACGCCGACTTCACCGGAATCAAAGTCAATACCGGCGACTCGTTGGCGCTGATTTACTCGCCTGATCTCTACGCGGCTCAAGTAGAGTATGTTCGAACGAAGGCTTTTGCTGCAAACAAATCGGAAGGAAGTTCACGATCGGCAGATTCGAATCTCCGCCTGCTGGAAAGTTCTCGCGAACGATTGATCGAACTCGGCATGACGGAGGATCAAATCAAAAACCTCGAAAGTAACCAGACCCCGAACAGCCGGCTTGTGCTGCACGCACCGATGAGCGGAACGGTAATCGAGAAAATGGCGGATACCGGGCAATACATCCAAGCCGGGACGCCCGTTTACAAACTCGCGGACCTGGGCACTGTATGGCTGGTGTTGGAGTTGTTCCCCGAAGACGCCAGAGTGGTTGAGATTGGTCAAACCGTAACTGCCACAACGCGGTCTCTGAACGGCCCGCCATTTGAAGGGACGGTCGCGTTTGTCGAACCCACGGTCGATACAAAATTGCGCACGGTCGGCGTCCGAGTCGAAATCGAAAATGAACAAGGTCAATTGAAACCGGGAGAATTTGTTCGCGCAACGTTGAAGATTCCTTTGCTTTCAAAAGACGGACAAGCCCAGGAAACAGTCGTCATCCCTCGAAATAGCCTGTTGTCGATCGGCCAAACATCGCTTGTCTACGTCGAAGGCAAGCCAGGGGAATTCGAACTGCGGCATGTCAAAACGGGTCCGACGGTGGATGGAAATATCGCCGTCTTGGAAGGGCTGACCGCGGGGGAAAACGTCGTTGCCCATTCAACATTCCTGCTGGACGCCCAAATGCAATTGCAGGGCAATCCATCGTTGATTGACCCTGACAAGGCGGTAGTGACCAATGCGAACCAGACAGTGCTGACTACCGCAGAGTTGGAAGAAATTCGAATCGCGATGGAACCGCTCAGCGAAGAAGATCGAGAATTGGCCAAGGCTCAAGAGATCTGCCCGATAACGAACATTCGCTTGGGGTCCATGGGAATGGGAACGCCTGTCAAGATCGACATCAATGGCAAGTCGGTGTTCGTCTGTTGTGAAGGATGTCGCAGCGGATTGATGGAGAATCCGGCAAAGAGTTTCAAAATTCTGGAAGACTACGCGGAGGGTAAGTCGAACAGCATGAACCGGTCAACGCCTGATGATCCGGCGATACCACAAATGGAATTGCCGCAAATGGAGCTTCCCCGGATGGAACTGCCGAAATGATTCAATCCATCGTAAAATTCTGTATTCACGAACGACTGCTTGTCGTTCTGGTTGCGATGTTGGTTGTCGCACTGGGCTGGTTCTCAATCAACTCGGTTCCGCTGGACGCGATTCCCAACGTCGGCGAAAACCAGGTAATTGTATTGGCCGACTGGCCAGGTCAATCTCCCAAGGATGTCGAGGACCAGTTGACCTACCCGCTTTCGGTGGCGCTTCAGGCTGTGCCAGGTGCGACCAGTGTACGCGGTAAGAGCATGTTTGGATTCAGTTTCGTCCAGGTGACTTTTGACGACGGCACCGATTTCTACTGGGCACGTTCGCGTGTTGCCGAACAACTGCTTTCATTGCCATCCGGGAAAATTCCCAGGGGCGTCACACCTGTGCTTGGGCCGGATGCGACCGGGTTGGGTCAGATATTCTATTATGTGCTCGACCCGCCGCCCGGGACTGATCTTTCCGAGTTGCGTTCGAAACAGGACTACGTCGTCAAACTGGCCCTGGAATCGGTCGAAGGTGTCGCGGAAGTCGCGTCCATTGGTGGATATGTTCGGCAGTATCAAATCGAAGTCGATCCGGACTTGCTGCGCTTTCACCGCGTGCCGTTGCAAAAACTCCTTGATTCGGTACGAGCGGCAAACGCAGAAGTCGGCGCGAAGACCGTAGAAACCTCCGGCATGGAATACCTGGTTCGTGGAAAGGGCTTTCTCGGGTCAGGAAAAAACGAAGACGAGACGGTCGCGCAAATCGGGGATACGGTCGTACAGTCTCAAGGCGGCGTGCCAATTCGCGTTCGCGATCTTGCCAACGTGCAGACCGGCCCTGCATTTCGACAGGGTGCTTTGGATTTGAATGGCTCGGAAGCCGTCGGCGGCGTGGTCGTTATGCGATACCGCGAGAATCCCCGCAAAGTCATCGAAAGCGTAAAAGCAAAAATTGCTTCACTCGAACCCGAATTGGGTGGCATCAAGATCCGTGGCATTTACGATCGGACGTTCTTGATCGACGAGACAGTTCACACACTGGCAGAAGCACTGATGCAGGAGACGTTGGTCACGATTGCGATCGTCGTGCTGTTTCTGATGCACTTTCGCGCCAGCCTGATCATTGCGATTTCACTTCCATTGGCAGTATTAATGGCGTTTATCGCAATGAAGGTTTTTCGCATCGATGCCAATATCATGTCCTTGGCTGGCATCGCTATTGCGATTGGCACCATGGTGGACATGGGAATCATCATTCTGGAAAACATCTACGACCATTTGGCAGATTGGGAGAAACGGGAAGAAAGTGCACGCGTTGAGTCTCGCGTTGAAGTGATCCGCAAGGCGGCCGCGGAAGTCGCTCCGGCAGTGGTCACTGCGGTCAGCACGACCATTGTCAGCTTCCTGCCTGTGTTTTTTCTGACGGGGCGAGATGCGCGATTGTTTTCTCCGTTGGCCTGGACAAAGACGTTTGCCATTGTTGCCAGCCTGATCGTCGCGATCACATTGGTTCCAGCGCTTTGTCGTGTGTTCCTGCGAAGTGCCCGCACACCGGTCTGGGCGGCCGTCCCGGGAGCGTTGGCGCTCGCAGTTCTTGCCGCCTTGTCATGCCAATTTGTTTGGGGACATCACTTGGCCGGCTGGGTTGCCGAAGGCAGCGACCGGTTGACAAGGCAGTTTCCCGGTTGGGGGCTGGTTGCGATCAAGTCCATTCCCTTGGCCTGGTTGTCCTCCTTCAGCTTCCTCATGGGATTGGGGTTTGGTTTTTGGGTTTTGAGGGAACGCATTCGACCGATCGAAGAAAATCCGGTCAGCCGCTTCATCAGATTTCTTTATTCAGCCCGATTGAAGTTCGCTTTACGCCAGAAACTGCTGATGCTTTCGTTCCCGGTGGCGCTTATGTCTCTTGGCGCCGGAGCATGGGTCGGGTTTCCGACATTGCTCTCACCGCTGGAGAAATTCTCACAAAAACTGGGAACGGAACTTAACGATATCCCAGGCTACGTCGAGGCGAAACATACATTCACCGGGTTGGTGTCCGACGACTGGATCGCACTCGATGAGGGCAGCTGGTTCTACATGCCCAGCCTTTACCCGGCAGCGAGTTTTTCCCAATCTATGGAAGTCCTGCAAACCCAGGACGCGATGATTCGGCAGATTCCAGAAGTGGAAAACGTGCTGGGAAAAATCGGAAGGGTGGATTCGGCACTTGATCCAGCGCCGGTGACCATGATTGAAACCTATGTCATGCTCAAACCGAGAAATCAGTGGCGTGAAGGGGTCGATTCGCGGGCAATTTGGGATGAGGTCAACGCGGTGGCTACATTGCCCGGCGTGACGCTCGCTTCTCCTTTGCAACCGATCGAGGGCCGGGTTGTGATGTTGGCCAGCGGAATCAAGGCGTCGATGGCGATCCGCATCTATGGTGATTCGCTTAAGGGCCTGGGGATCGTGGCCAATCGCGTCGCGGCGCAACTCAAGAAGAATCCGATGGTGGATGAAAAGACGGTCAACCCGGATGTTGTCCTGGGCAAACCCTATTACGAATTCGAGGTGGACCGTGAAGAGTCGGCGCGGTACGGCATGTCTACCATGATGGTTAATGAGATCATCGCGGCCGGATTGGGAGGCGTCAACGTCACCAACACTGTCCAGGGGCGCGAACGATATCCGGTACAGGTTCGATTTCGTCGCGACCTTCGTGAACAGGTCGATCAACTGGGTCAAGTCGCGGTCGTGACGCCGACCGGCGATATGGTGCCGCTGGAAAGACTGGCCTCCATCAGTACCTCCTGGGGGCCAGGCATGATCAATAGCGAAGACTCGCGTCTGGTTGCGCACGTCATGTTTTCTCCATCGGGCGTGAAAGGTGATATTGAAACGGTTGATTCAGTCATGAGAGCAGTGACCGCCGCGCGGGCTTCCGGCGAACTGGAGTTTCCCGAAGGAAATTTTGAGATGGTGCCCGTCGGATCTTTTGAAAACCAGGTCAAGTCAAATCTGCGACTCGCCTGGCTGGGACCGTTACTGGATCTTGACTATCCCAAGCAGATTGTCTCGACGCAGGATCGTGTCGCCTGGTTTCTGAACTGGGTTCCGCTGGGCTTGGTACCCCTGGCAATGCTGATCAATTTTTTGCTGCTGTATTTGAGTTTTCGAAATTTTTCCGTGGCTGCCACCATCTTTTCCGCCATACCAGTTTCCTTTGCCGGAGGTATGGTGGCGATTGCTGTAGCTGGCGTTGAAATGAATACAGCGATCTGGATTGGCTTCATTGCGCTGTTTGGGATCGCGGTCGATGATGGAGTCGTGATGGCAACCTACATCCAGCAGTTGATCCGACGCCGCCCACCAAATTCCATTGACGAATTGCGGGAAACTGTCTACGAAGCGGGTATGAAACGGGTCCGACCTTGTTTGATGACGACCGTCACGACCTTGGTAGCACTGTTGCCGGTGCTGGTTTCAACCGGGCGCGGTGCCGATGTGGCGCGCGCCATGGCGATTCCAGTGTTTGGAGGTATGTTGGTCGAACCATTTTCTTCGTTTGTCGTTCCGACGATTTATTGCGCTATTGCCGAATTCAAAATGAAAATGGGGCTGGCAGTCGAATCAGACATTGGATCCAGAAATTAAGGCGCAATTCAGATTTCCGAAGAGCGTATTTTGGAAGATCAATACAAAACACAATGAAGAGGTACTGTTGGGAGTGGATCAAAAGCTCAAGCTTGGAACGAAATTCCTGCCTGGCTTTGTTAGAAATCCAGTTAGTTAACCCTTAAGGAAACAGGATGAAATCACTATTTGTTTTCGCCATCATGACTCTGTTTGCTGGCACGCCAGTCACGCAGGTACGATATTCCCAGGAAGATGACAATCACCAAGCAAGCACGCTGACCCAGGCCGATCGCCTGCAAATTGCAGTTCAGAAAATCTGCCCCGTCACGGGTGAACCGCTCGGTTCGATGGGTGAACCAATCAAGGTTCGGGTGGGGGAACAAATTGCGTTTCTCTGCTGCCAAGACTGCCAGGGAAAACAACTCGACGCCGCACATTGGAAAACGATTCAGTTCAACATTGCTGCTGCGCAGGGAACGTGTCCGATCATGGGAAAACCTGTAACCGCCGACATGAAGTCTACGGTGGTCAATGGCCGGCAAGTCTTCGTCTGTTGCCCGCCATGCATCGAAAAAATTCAGGCGGATCCTGCGACCGCATTGAAAAAGGTCACCGCCAGCTATGTCTCCCATGTCACTTCCGAGCGACAGGCCTTCAGCGACCGATTGCAGATTGCCGCCCAAGGCATTTGTCCTGTTTCTGGCGAAAAGCTGGGTTCCATGGGCAAGCCAATCAAAGTCCAAGTTGGTGAAAGCGAAGTTGCTTTTCTGTGCTGCCAAGGCTGCGTGGGCAAACAGATCAATGCCGAACTTTGGGCAACGGTTCAAGCCAACTTGGCCAAAGCCCAGGGCACTTGCCCGGTCATGGGTAAACCAGTCGATGCCAGCATGAAATCAACGGTCGTCCAAGGTCGCAAGATTTTTGTCTGCTGCCCGCCGTGCATCGAAAAAATCCAGGCCGACCCAACCACGTTCGTGGCCAAACTCGACTCGCAAATCGCCAACAATACTCAAGCCAGTGAATCCATGGAACGATCGACACAAATCCAACGTTGAGTCCGATCGCTCCCCTACATGCCCAGTCGTTCAGCAGCGGGCTCCGGAACGAAAAAGGACTCGCGACGATTCGTCGCAAGTCCTTATTCTGTCAAAAGTGCGGACGAGAGGACTTGAACCTCCACGACCTTGCGGCCACTAGAACCTGAATCTAGCGCGTCTGCCAATTCCGCCACGTCCGCTGGTTGTACCCGGTTGTTCCAACCGGGATGTTCCATGCATTGATTATCCCGATTTGACGCGAGGCTTCAATCCGTCCAAGCGATGAGAAGCGCCCGGGAAACTAATCTTTTTTCTGTGCCTGATTCTCCATCCACTGGTACAACTCGGGCGTCGCATAAGCGGCAGACCAACAATTGTGGCCGATATGTTCCATCGTCGTAAAACGAACTCTTGTTCCGCCCGCTGCCTGGATGGCTTCGACCATTTCCACGGATTTCTCAAAAGGAACGGCTTTATCCTGATCGCCGTGAAAAACCCAGATGGGTAACTCCTTCAGTTTTTCGGAATTCCCCGTATCGCCACCGCCACAAATGGGTGCGACCGCCGCAAATCGGCTCGGCTGGTTGGCGGCCATGGTCCACGATCCGTAACCGCCCATGCTAAGTCCCGTGAGGAAAACTCGCCCTTCGTCAACGTTGAAACGATTGACGACGGCGTCCAGCAACTCCGTCACTCTCATCTGCTGCGTTTCGGAAGACCATTCGTCGCCTTTCGGACATTGGGGTGAAACGAGGATCCATGGCAACTCGTCGCCCCTTGCCGCGAAACGTGGCGGTCCCCATTTGGCAACCACGCTCAACGGACCATTGCTCTCGCCTCGGCCATGCAGAAACAACATTAATCCGTAATTCCGCTCACCATCATCCCGATAGTCCCTGGGCAGGTAAAGCAAATACGGGACTTCGGCTGCGTCGGCGGCTGCAAATGACATTTCAACTTGCTTGCCTGGCGATGGTACGATTTCCTGAGCGCAGACTTGCAAATTCAAGAAGATCAAGCCGACGATCAGAATCGCGATTGGATGCAGTTTCATGGTTTTCCTGGGCAGGTCGTTTCAATGACGAACTTGGTATTCTTCAACTTGGATGATTTTCCGGTTTTGCATCGGGCAAGTCAAATAGCGTATCCCAGCTGATGAGAGCCAATGGGAAACACGCTGGCCGCACCGGCTTCAATAGCGGGGCAGGGTCGGATCGATCGCCAGGCTCCAGGCATCGATCCCGCCAGACATGTTTTGGACCAGATCGAAGCCCTGGGCGCGCAACCATTGTGCGACGTGCAAACTGCGTCCACCATGATGACAATAGACAACAATCCTGGATTCGCGATGGCCCTCAAGTTCGCTCAACCGATTCGGGGTCTCGTTCATGGGAATCAACCGGGAACCCTCGATTCGACAATATTCGTGCTCTGGCGGCTCGCGGCAGTCGACCAACAGGAACTCGGCCTCGGAATCAACCAATCGTTTCACTGAATGAACGTCGATGTCGATTGGGGTGGCAGCGTTTTCGCGGGTTTGTTTCATGAAGATTGATGCGGTTGTTGGATATCGGTTATTCTTACAGAATAATCATTCGCCGTATTGTTTGCCAAACTCAGTCGTTTGCCAAGGCTGCGAATGTGCCGAGCACCTGGCGGGATCCCCCGATGACGAAATCGAACTTGCACCCACTCAAACTTCATTGGGCAACCATCGTGTTAACCGCGACCGGGTTGTTTACCTGTCAAACTGCGTTCATTCAACCATCCTGGGGGCAAGAGCAGAAGCAAGTCGATTTCGCCCATGACATTCTGCCGATCCTGCAATCAAGATGTGCCAAGTGTCATTCAAACGGCGTGTTCAAAGGCGATTTGTCACTGGAGTCACGTGACAAGCTGATTGATTCGGGGACTGTGGAATTGGGGGCACACGCCAACAGCCAATTGTTTGAGCGCATTACTTCCAGTGATCCGGACGAACAGATGCCACCCGAAGGGGACCGACTGACTGCAGCCCAGGTCGAGAAGTTTGCCGCCTGGATCGATACGGACCTGGTCTGGCCGGCTGAGATTGAATTCAAACGGAGAATCTTTTCGCGCCCCCTTGGGCTCAGGGCAGTCGCGCTTCCCGATCAACGATCCGACTCGGATCATCCGGTCGACCGGATCATCGACAATTACTTCCGACGTAATTCCGTCAAGCCACTGGAACCACTGAGCGACCATCTGTTTCTGCGCCGAGCCAAACTGGACCTGCTCGGCCAACTGCCGACGATTGATGAGACCAGACAATTTGCGGACAATGAAGATCCCGGCAAACAGGAAAAACTGATCGACGAATTATTGTCCCGTGATCGGGACTATGCCGATCACTGGATTTCCTTCTGGAATGACCTGCTGCGCAACGATTACGTTGGGACCGGTTACATCGACGGCGGGCGCGAACAAATCACGGAGTGGCTTCACCGTTCGTTGATTACCAACAAGCCGTATGATCGATTCGTTCGTGAGTTGATCAGTCCATCGCCTGAATCCGTCGGTTTCATCAAAGGGATCAAATGGCGGGGCCGGGTCAACGCCAGTCAGGTTGAGCCACTTCAGTTTTCCCAGAACATCTCGCAGGTGTTTCTGGGCATCAACATGAAGTGTGCATCCTGCCATGACAGCTTCATCGACGACTGGAAACTCAACGACGCCTACGGCCTGGCGGCGATTACGGCAGAACAACCGCTTGAGATCCATCGCTGTGATGTACCAACAGGTGAAACAGCGACCAGCAAATTTGTTTTTCCAAGCGTTGGCCAGATCGATGGTTCGCTTTCCCGTACGCAGCGACTTGAGCAACTCGCGGCGCTGATGACGTCCAGGCAAAACGGCAGATTTCCGCGCACGATCGTCAACCGGTTATGGCACCGGATGACCGGGCGGGGCCTCGTTCACCCGGTGGACGTCATGGCGAACGAAGCCTGGTCCGAGCCCCTGTTGGATTTTCTGGCAGTGGATTTTGTCGATCATGGCTATGACTTGAAACGAACGCTGAGGATGATCGCAACCTCGCGCATGTATCGGTCTCGATCGGTGCAAGCGTCCGGGCAACTGTTGGGTTCTTCAACGAGCAGCGATTTCATCTTTCGCGGGGTCGACACCAGGCGGATGACCGCCGAGCAGTTGGTGGACGCAGTTTGGACGTTGACCGGTGCCGCACCCAGGAACATCGATGCCAAAATCGGCTCTCCAGAAGACGTTGAGTTAACTGGTAAATGGGTTTGGAAAGACGCTGGTGCTGGTCAGTCACCCGCGGGGGAAACGGTGTTCTTTCGCTATGAATTTGAAATCGATTCGCTTCCGCTTGCCTCCAGTATCGTGACGACCTGTGATAATCAGTTCGAACTGTTTGTGAATGGAAAACATGTCGCAAAGGGAACCGACTGGGCGGCACCGATCACGTCGGATATCCGTCCTGAACTGAAGGTCGGCAAAAACGTCATCCTGGTCCAAGCGTCCAATCAGGGAGACTCGCCGAATCCGGCGGCACTGTTTGCAGAACTGCTCTTGCGCTCCGACAACAAATCCGACATCGAACGCTTTGGCACCGACCAGAACTGGGACTGGACTGAGAGTTCGGTCAACGACCCGGCGGAACTGCTGAACCACGAACAGATTCACTGGTATCCTGCGGTCGTCCTGCCCGGCGCCAACGAAACCTACGAGTCAGCCATGCCTTTGGTGCAGAGGGCGGTTCAACAATTTGACCTGGCGGATCCGATAACCGCGAGGGCTTCGCTGGTTCAAGCGGATCTGCTGATGCGCTCGCTTGGCCGACCCAATCGCGAGCAAGTGGTCACGACGCGACCCGAAACGCTTTCAACGCTTCAGGCACTTGACCTGAGTAACGGCGAAATCCTGGCCGGCTGGCTGCAAACCGGTGCCAACCAGTGGTTGTCCGCACAACGGGAATCGAAATGGTCGGACCAGGAGCTCGTCACTGAACTTTTCGAGCAGGCCCTTTCTCGCGGCCCGGCTTCAGACGAATTGAAAGTACTGATTCCACTCCATGGCGAAGATCCAGCGGGCCCGATCGAGGACTTACTGTGGATGGTTGTCATGCTCCCGGAATTCCAGTTGATACAATAGTGACAATAAACCTTAAACAGGTCGTTCGGCGACCCGGGAAACACTTGCCTGATGCCAGAGCGAAGCAGAGTGTATCAACCCACTTGCCGTCTCGTCGGCACGCCGAAAGGTCACTGCAGTGGCCACGACCCAATGTTAGATTCGGCGACGAGCCGAACAACGACTCGAACCTGGAATCTTTTTTGAGACGACGTGAAAGAAACCATGAAGTTGTTCTACAGATTGTGTTGTGCTTCGTTTTGCATTCAGCTTGTCTTTTCGTTTGCCGCAAATGCACAGGAAGAGGCACAAAAAAACTGGCCGAGGTTTCGGGGCTCCGATGGAAACGGAGTGGTCGCTGATGACCCCCGGCTGCCAGATCAATGGAGCACGAAAGACAATGTGGCCTGGAACGTCGATATTCCAGGTTCCGGCTGTTCGAGTCCAATTGTGTGGGGCGGTCGCGTTTTCGTAACGAGCGTTATTTCTGAGGAAAAAAACGTGGAACCCAAACCTGGACTCTACCAGGGCATGGGCGTTCGTGATCCCGCCAAAGGCATCCATCACTGGATGGTGTACTGTTTTGACTTCAATACGGGAAAAGAGATCTGGAAACACGAATCGCACACGGGGCAGCCAACTATCCCGCGGCATCCCAAAAGCAGCTATGCTGCCGAGACGCCGACGACCGATGGCGAGCGGGTCTACGTCCTGTTCGGCGACGTTGGTTTATATTGCTATGACCTCGAGGGCGAGCAACTCTGGTCAAGACCGATAAACGCGAAAAGAACATTCTTCGATTACGGCGCCGCAAGTTCTCCCGTCGTCCACGAGAACCAGTTATTTGTCGTTTATGACAATCTGGAACAGTCGTGGATTGCAAGCTTCGACACGAAAACCGGAGATGAGAACTGGCGAACCGAACGGGAGGAAAGTAAATCCTGGGCCACTCCATTGGTTTGGAAAAACGACATGCGGACCGAGATCGTTGTTCCAGGCGTCAGCGAAAATCGATCCTATGATCTGGACGGTAAACTGCTTTGGCATTTCAAAGGCCGGATGTCGAGCCTGGTGATCCCCTCGCCATTGGTGGCCCACGGCATGTGCTACGTCGGTTCTGGCTATGTCGGCGATGGTCATCGCCCGACATTTGCGATCAGACCCGGTGGGTCAGGTGACCTTGCAGAAAACAAAAATTTCGCCGAGAACGAGTTTATCGAGTGGTACCAACCTCAGGGTTCGCCGTACAACACGTCGCAGATCATCTACGGCGATTACCTGTACACCGTGCACGACCGCGGTTTCATGACGTGCCACAACGCCCTGACAGGGGAAGAGGTGTATGGCAAACAACGGGTTACGCCACCGGGATCGTTTACAGCTTCCCCTTGGGCCTACAATGGAAAAATTTACTGCCTCAGCGAATCCGGACTGACCTATGTGGTCGAACAAGGTCCTGAATTCAAAATCCAGCGGACCAATGATCTGGCCGAATTCTGCATGTCCACGCCCGCGATTGCAGATGGACGGTTGTTTGTTCGCTCGAAGAGCAAGTTGTATTGTTTGACGAATCGGGGTGAGGAGAAATAAATCGTCGGTGCCCGTGAAGAACGATTTCTGATATTTCACCGGCAATCGGGATCCAATGTTGAATTCGAGCACGTTGAAATACTGCGAAACCAATTCGCGCCTCACAAGGCGACAACAGTTTCAAAATCAACTTGAAAACGAATCGATACGGATCACAGAGAAATATGGACAGGATCTAAATGATGAAACAGGATCAGACAAGTGACTTGGCGAAGTGGAAGACAGGGCGCACGGGCTGAAAAGTCCAGGATTCGCGCAGACATTCTGATCATCCAAATCCTGGCTTATCCCGTTAATCCTGTTAAAACGCCCGTCTGATGACGGTATCGAATTTGACTTGAGAACGTATTTGAAGAAGTGGCCATTACATGAGAACTGGCGGTGTTTTTTTATCACGAGGTTTCGCAACTCGGTGTTTTCGTGGCGATCGTTTTCCGGGACGTGCACCCCGGCTTTCAAGTTCAATCGCTGGCAGAACATAGAACATAAAATAAAAGGGGTTCCGGCTGAAATCGCTTCCAAATAACGACGCATCGTGGGATTACGGCGTCCCCGAATCAGGAAACTTGCCCACCGGCACGCGACCGGTACGATACAATTTCGCCTCCTACAAACCCAAAATTGCCATGAATATTCAAACCAAGATTGAAGCGCGACGCGATTTTCTGAAGATGACTTCTGCCGCCGCACTGGCCGCGTTGGCGACCGGGGCGCCGCGCTTGATACGCGCCGATGACACGAAACCGGACGCTCCCGCGGCGACGGCCGATACTTGCATCCTCTTGTGGATGGCCGGTGGAATGGCGGCCCCGGATACATTTGATCCCAAACGCTACGAGCCATTTGAAAAAGGGCTGGCCGCCGAAAAAATAATCTCGACGTTTCCCGAAATCGATACGGTGGTCGACAACATCAAGATCACACAAGGCCTTGAGCAAATCGCGCGGATCCTTGATCGCGGCACGTTGATTCGCTCGCATGTTCAGGCTGATCTGGGAAATATTCTTCATTCGCGGCATCAGTATCACTGGCATACCGGTTACGTTCCACCGCAGACGGTTGCCGCACCCCACATTGGTGCCTGGATGGCAAAGCTGCTAGGCCCCCGCAATCCCGCGATCCCGGCCTTCATCGACATCGGCCAACGACTGGAAGGGGTTGGTGAAAAGGAAGAACTCAAGGCCTTTCATACGGCTGGATTCCTGGGAAGCGAGTTTGGCCCATTTGTCCTGCCCTATCCCGACCAGGCGATCGAATCGGTGCGGCCCCCCAAAGGCATGACGCCGAAGCGGTTCGAAGCTCGATTCAGGATGTACCGCGAGCTCGTCAACCAACAGCACGGTGATGATGCCAGCGACTATCAAAAAGAATCGATGATGCGTTCAATGGAAAACGCTTACCGTTTGCTCAGTTCACCAGAACGGACGGCGTTCGATTTGACGCTCGAACCCAAGGCCAGTTATGACCGATACAACACCAGTCGTTTTGGCCAGGGCTGCCTCCTGGCCAGGCGACTTACCGAAGCCGGGGCGCGATTCATCGAAGTCACGACCGAGTATGTTCCGTTCGTTTCCTGGGACACGCATGAAAATGGACACACAACCGCGGCGCAGATGAAGAAAGATGTTGATCAGCCGATCGCCCAGCTGATTCTTGATCTGGAACAACGCGGTTTGCTCGATCGAACGCTGGTTGTCATTGCGAGCGAATTCAGTCGCGACATGATGATCGAAGGTGTTCCCGGCAGCACGGCCAGGGATCAGTCTCGTGCCAAAGCCGATATCATGGCCGAGATGAAGCAATACGGATTGCACAGACACTTCACCGGCGGGAGTAGCGTGCTGATGTTTGGCGGAGGAATCGGCAAGGGAGTTCTGTACGGAAAAACGGCTGCAGAACGTCCTTGCCTGGCGATCGAAAAACCGGTCACCATTACCGATTTGCACGCGACGATTTTCCGGGCGATGGGGATCCGTCCAGACTCCGGCCTCGACGTCGAGAAGCGACCATTTTACGTGACCCAGGACGGCAAAGGAAAACCGGTGGGTGAACTGTTCGGGTAGTCGAACGAGTACGTGGCATTTTGCTCAGCTTAACAGCGCTCGTTTGCGGAGCAAACGGCCACACATAAACGGCCACACACTAGCGGCCACACACTAGCGGCCACCCACTAGCGGCTACCCACTAAAGGCTACCCACTAATGGTCAACGATGGAATGGCGATTCGCAAACAATTCCGCAGGGTTGCCGGAACAAACGATCGACGACCGGCAGAGTATCCCGGGGCGCCGTGAAATCGACGAGAAAAATGAACCATGGTTGGGATCAATCGTCTTGAATTCGATTCCCGCATGGATATCGTCGGTTGTCAACAGCGATCGGTGGCGTCGACATTCAATCCACGCTCCAGTTCCGAGAATGACCGTCGATTTGCCGGTCAAGATCGGACATGGGTCTCTTCGAGTTTGTATATTAGCGTGAACATTTTCTTTGCCGGGCCGT
Source organism: Planctomycetaceae bacterium (assembly GCA_024642205.1). Taxonomy (GTDB): domain Bacteria; phylum Planctomycetota; class Planctomycetia; order Pirellulales; family Pirellulaceae; genus Mariniblastus. The sequence continues at coordinate 112,293 of JAHEBQ010000001.1, forward strand.
CTCGCCAGTCCACCCATTGTTTTGGTTTGATTGAATTGCAATGTCTCCACGTGAGTTCGCCATCGAAGTCGTCAAAAAGCTCCAACTTGCCGGTTACCAGGCGTTGTGGGCGGGTGGTTGCGTACGCGATCAATTGGCGGGTCGAATCCCCAAAGATTATGATGTCGCGACCAACGCGACACCCGAACAAGTCCGCGAGGTATTTGGCAGGAAACGAACATTGCCAATCGGTGTCTCGTTTGGCGTGATCACGGTGCTCGGCCCGCAACGTGTCGAACCCATTGAGGTTGCGACTTTCCGGCGCGACGGTGGGTACTCCGACGGTCGACATCCGGATTCGGTCGAGTTCACCGATGCGCGGGAAGATGCGCTGAGGCGCGACTTCACGATCAATGGAATGTTTTTTGACCCGCTCACGAAACAGGTCCACGACTATGTGGGGGGACGCGAGGATCTTGCCGCCCGGAAAATTCGGGCGATCGGAAATCCCCACTTGCGGATTGACGAAGACAAACTCCGAATGCTTCGGGCCGTTCGATTTGCGTCCACTTTTGAGTTTGAAATTGAACCTCAAACGATGTCCGCCATTCGGAGCCATGCTGCCGAAATCAACCTGGTCAGCGGCGAACGAATCGGAACGGAGATGCGAAAAATGCTGGGCAGTCCGCACCGTGCGGTGGCGGTGAGACTGCTGCGGAAATCGGGTCTGCTGACGGAGCTCGTTCCGGAGGGTCGTTCCTGGAATGAACAGTCACAACACTGGGAACCGATGGTCGCGAAACTGGAACGGCTTGAGGGCGACTTTGAATGCGCCGCAGCGATTCTGCTGGAACCGATCATCGAGCGATTCGGTATCGGCATGATGTTTGAACGCTGGAAGCTGTCGAATCAAGAGCGCAAGTCGATCAATTGGATCAGTCAAAATTGGAGGAAGCTGGACCGGGCCGAGCAAGTCGCGTGGTCTCAGATCCAACCACTCCTGGTCCAGGCGGACGCAGAACGCGCGCTGGCCGTCGCCGCGTCGCAGGCTGCTGAGCCATCCCGAGGGGTAGTGTTTTGTCGGAAGCGATTGGCGTGGCCAAGCGATTTACTTGATCCCAGGCCATTGCTCGACGGGGGAGATTTGATCAAGCTGGGAATCAAGAGTGGGCCGCGGTATGCGCAAATTCTGGGCGCCGTTCGAAATGCGCAACTTGATGGTGAAATTGATTCGGTTGAACAGGCGCGATCGATGGCCAAGAAATTGTCGGGTTAGTGTTCTGAAGTCCAACCCCACGACGCGCCTGCCGAGCTGAACCGAGGCTCTCATCGCGAGCCATCATCGCGAGCCGGAACGACGATGGTATTGGATCGGACCCGGCGTCGACATCGACAACCGGCATTTCTCCCGGGAAAACCGACCGGATGCGCAATCATGAAATCGACAAAAAAAGCCTTGACTCGTTTACCCATCCGGTTTACTCTGTATCGCAAAGCCAATTTGCTTTGCAACGCAAAGTCAACCCAGTCGCATCGTGCCCTTCGAAAATCATGAACATTCACCGTGCATTGTCGGATATTGCTGAGATTCGCGCGCAATTGGACCGGACGGAAACTTACCGTGGTTTTCGATCCCTGGCGGTGGGGGTTTCCGTCGCATTGCTGCTAGTCGGCGCCTGGCTGGAGCAAGCCTGGGTCGCCGATCCGATCGTTTCTGTCGATCGATATTTGACGGTCTGGTTCTGCGTGGCGATCGCGAGCGCAACACTGGCGTTAGTCGAGATGTCGATTCGGGCGCGCGTCAGTGAAAACGAACTGGTCGGAAAAATGCACTGGTCATTGGCCCGTCAGATTTCTCCGAGCTTGCTGGTCGGGTTTGTATTGACCCTGGTGATCGTCGCCCACGCACGTGAACAACCAACCGCTTCGGCCGGTTTAATGTGGTCGCTGCCGGGTGTATGGTCGATGATTTACGGATTGGGATTATTCTCCTGTCACAAGCATCTCCCAAGTCAAACACTCGGCGTGGCAGTCTATTTTCTGTTCGCCGGTATTCTGCTATTGGCTCACAACTGGTCCACTCGGGAGTTGGCGGGTTGGCAGATGATCGCTTCGTTTGGCGTGGGACAAACGTGTTTGGCAATCGTGCTGTTTTGGAACCTGGAGAGACGCCGTCATGCACCAGAAAAATAATCAGGATGTCGAACTGAACAACAGAAAGACATCCACGCACGATGCGTTGGAAGAACTGGATCGAATATTTCACGAAAAAGCCAGGTTGGGGATCATGACGACGATTGTCGGTGCGCCTGACGGGATGAACTTCAATGACCTCAAAATGCTCTGTGATTTGACAGATGGAAATTTGAATCGCCACCTCAAGGTGCTGGTCGATACCGGTGTACTCAACGTAAAAAAAACAGGGCAGGGAAGGAATACCAACAGCCTCTATCGTTTGACCAGTAAGGGTCGCCGGGCGTTTGAAAGATACCTCAACGCGCTGGAAACAATTTTGAATGCGGCAAAAAAGTCGACTGAAGTGCCGGCCACAAGACGTGGAACCGGGCGTAGCGACCAGGGGTTTTCGCCGGCGGCGGGGTAGGGCACTCGGCGGCAGGGCGAGCCCAAACAATGAGGCAGGCCTGGCATTTTTATGGGCTTTTACTTTGCATCACAGAGTAAACATTCTTGGAATCATTGGGAGCATGTAAAATGGGCAGTTCGACGAGGTTGCGGACCGGTTTTTACGACTGGCTTTTTGAGCTGGATCGAATCTTGCGTGGCGAGGCGACCGGTCCGGCAGATCTTCGGCAGGCGGACATCCGGATCCCGGTGGTCGGAGTGGCGGTAATCGTCATTCTGCTGGCGGCTGTCTACGGGCTCTGCATGGGTAGCTTTGCGTTGGTCCGCGGAATTGAAAACAGCAATTATGAGCAGGCGCTGCTGCAGACATTTGCCTCGATGTGCAAGGTCCCGTTGTTGTTCTTGCTGACGTTGTTCGTCACATTTCCATCGCTTTACGTTTTCAACGCCCTGGTTGGATCGAAACTGCGAGTGGTCCCGGTGTTAAAACTCCTCGTTGCGTCACTAGCCGTGAACCTGGCAGCCCTTGCATCGATGGGCCCGATCTTGGCCTTTTTCTCTGTCAGTACTCCCAACTACTCATTCATCGTATTGCTGAATGTCATTGTGTTTTCGGTGGCGGGGATGTTGGGATTGGTATTTCTGATCCAGACCTTGAATCGTCTTGTCTTGTCGGAATGCGAAACGTCGCCGTTAACCGTCTCGCATCCGGTAGCATTCGAGGACGATGCCACGATTGTTACCGGAGATCCGACTCTCGCCTTCAACTCGGAGCCGGATTCGCAACGGCCGATGCAAGCACCGATTCGTTCGCAGACCAGCGACCTCAGGCAACGCAAATCCGGGCCGTTGGATCGACTGGAGGGAACCGTACTGGGCCATCACGTGCGAAAGGTATTCGCTTGCTGGATCGTCTTGTTCGGTTTGGTCGGTGCCCAGATGGGCTGGGTCCTGCGACCCTTTATTGGCTCACCCGCGGAGCCATTTTCCTGGTTTCGTGCTCGCCATTCCAATTTCTTCGAAGCGGTGTATCACACGCTGACCAATGTACTGTTTTGAATTCCATCATTCGAGGTCGGAACGCGATTCCAGGTGCGCGGGGAGTAAAAAACGTTGAATTCAATCACGGAAATGCTGTTGCGGCATCTGCAAACCGTGGTCCGATGGTTCGTAACCGTCGACCACGTTTTGCGCCGCCGCGTTCCGGGCCGACGAACGGGTGTATCTGGAATCCCGTTGGACGCCAAGCCAACAGGTTCCGGCAACAGTGGGCCGTTTCTGCCACTTTCCAAAGTGGCCGCGATCGTATTGGTGTTTGGGCCGATATATGGCGCTGCCATGGGTTCCTATGCTTATGTCGTTGGCAAAAGATCCTTCGTCGAACAATTGCCCCAGTTGATCTATTCCGGGTTCAAGGTTCCACTGTTGATCGCAATGACGGTCGCGATTTCGATACCGAGTTTTTTTGTGATCAATACGTTGTTGGCTTTACGGGACGATTTTGGCGAAGCAAGTCGCGCGATTATCTCGGCCCAAGCCGGGATGGCGGTGATCCTCGGTTCGTTTTTCCCACTGACACTGTTTACCTACGTTTCGCTGGGAACGTCAGAAGCGAGCTACGCGTTTGCAATCCTGGTCAACGCGGCGATGTTTGGACTGGCAAGTGTTTCGTCCCAGGTGCTTTTGCGAGGGTACTACCAGACGTTGATCCAGCGAAACCGCCGCCACCTGTGGATGGTTCGAATGTGGATCGTGGTCTACGCATTTGTTGGAATTCAAGCGGGATACATTCTTCGACCCTTCATAGGCAACCCCATGGCGCCAACGACGTTTCTGCGACGAGAATCGTTTCAAAATGCGTATGTCAAAGTGATTGAGCTGGTGTGGAAAGCCTTGAGTGAGCTCTCCCTGCTGGCATGTTTCTGAGCACCAGGTGCCTCCCGCGTGGCCCCGAGGATGGGGTCCCCACCGTGCCGTACCGCGTTGAACTTCCGCACGGGTGATTTTCGGAGCAGTCAACCAACGACGATAACACAGGCAAAAAAAAACGCGGCTGCAAAACGGGTTTTGCGCCGCGTTCTATCGATCCTGCTTGCACTGGGACCGCGTTTTATTCTTTGTCAACCGTCATCGTAAACAGAAAATTACCGTCGGCTTCGGTCGACTCGAATTTCTCTGGTCGTTCGCCACCGGTTGCATTGTAGCAAAGGATAAATTTTCCATCTTCGAACTTCAGAATTCCGACGGCAGCACTGCCTTCTGGCGCGGGACCGGACTCGACCTTCATATCGATCTGAATCGGGGACGCATTGGCATTGATCTCGTAAGACATCTTGAACTCATCGTCGCCAGCAGGAATCGTAATCATGTCCTTGTCAAACGTGATCTTCGAGACGGCCAATCGGTCAGCGGTCACCTTTTCACCCGCTCTTGTCCCTTCGCTGACATTCCATTTTCCCACGACTTTCGAAGGATCGAACTTGGCGCTCGTTTTCTCAAGCACGAACATGAAATTACCATCATCTTTGGTCGTCTTGAATTCCTTCGGTCGATTCTGGCCGGTCGGATCGTAGCAGAGAGTAGCCTTATTTCCGTCAACTTTCATGATCGCAAGTGCTTCGCCCTCGGGCGCAGGACCGGATTCGATCTTGAAGTCGACTTCGACCCGGTCTTTGCCCGGTTTGATGAATTTGTATGACATCACGAAAGAATCATCGCCCGCCGGAATCGTCACGTCTTTGGCCGTGAAGGTCACGACGGGAAGCCGATCTTTGGCAATCTCTTCTCCCAGATGAGCTCCGGAAGTGATCTTCCATTCTCCGACGAGAGACTTGACGTCCAATGTCGCTTCGGAAATCTTCTCGGGAACCTTCTTGGGAGGTTTACCGTTGTTTTTCGCTCGTTCCTGGATCGCTTTGAACCCTTCCGTTTTCCGAACATTGTTTAGATCCGCATCCCAATCGCCAGACTCGGGATCCAAATATTCAAAAAGATCAAACCCGCTATCCAGCGCCGCATTCAAAAACTTGAGCGCCTTTTCGGGCTGGTTTTTCAGCGAATAGGCACATCCGAGGTTGTACAAACCAAACTGTTTGAACTCGGGGAATTCCGTTGTTTTCTGATGTGCTTCGATGGCCTCATCCAGTTTTCCGTCTAGATGCAGAGAATATCCAAGGAAATGCCAGGCGGCACCATTGTCTTTTTTCAGCTCCGTGTACGTCTTCAGCTTTTTCGCGGAGGCGGCATAATTTCCGTTGCTTCGATCGACTGCGGCCGCTTCAAACAGGCCATCCAGGTCAACCTTTTCCTCGGCCTCCTGGGAGATTGCCATGCCGGGCCCGAATATCAATGCCAATGAAAACAGTGTTAACCAAAACGACGACGCTCGATAATTACGTGATAACAACATTGATCGTGCCTCCCAGATTCGTGTATTGAAACAGCCCCAAATCGAATCCGCATTGTAAGCGATTCGGCGACCAATGCACCCGTTCGACCAGGGAACACGAATCTTGGATTTTGCTTTGGCTTTCGACTGTGCGATAGATAACGATAAACGGCCACGCATGTCGAGCAAAACGACGTGCACGGAACCAACTCCGAAATTATTCATCGCGGATCATGGGAATTACGTGCCACCGTCGCCGGAATCGACGATTTCCGACGGCTTCCATTTGTTGAGAAACGCCGCGAAAACACCTTCGTCGTATGACTCGCCTTCTTCCAGTTCGCCGGTGCCCTGCGAATGGAGAAACGTGCCGTCGGATTCAAGCACAAAGTAATGGGGATACGCCGGAACCTCGGGGTAATTGTCCAGAAATTCCGCGTTCTTGTTCTCGTCGCTGTAATTGACTTTCATGATCAGAAAATTGCGATTGATCAACTCGGCAACTTTTTCGTTGGTCTGGACGAACTCGTCCAATCGTGGGCACCAGCCTCACCACTTGCCGCCGACTTCAATCAGGATTCGTTTTCCCGACTTGCTCGCAAGTGCGGTCGCCATTTCGAGATCTTTGACTGCGTCCCGCTCAGGGTCATAGTGATCGACGACGAAAAACGAGGCCGCCGTTCCATTACCAGTCTCGATGTTTTCAGGTGTTTCCACGTCGACCGGTACGGCAGGTATTCTTACAGCCCTCGGCTCGCCGGGTTTTTTGGTTGACGATGGTTCCGAACATCCGGCAAACAGAAAACCTGCGCACACCACCATTATCCAGCCATTGGGTAGATTCATTACGTAGTCTCCAAGAGCGTTTCGGGCTTGCCTTTTCGATCGTCGCATCGGTCAATTATTGTAACGCGGTGACGTGGCTCGTATCAAGGATTCGGACAAGAGTTTCTGTTCGAGCTCAGGGAACCCGCCAGTTCGCAGGAGACGCGGAGGTCATGCCGAGGTTGGTGGGGCCGTCGCGTTTCCTCGCATGAAGGCAGAATCCGAACCGGAACAGCCGGTAAGTCTGCAGGCCCGGCAGATTGTCATCCCGCACAGAAAAACATGTACAATTCAAGGTACTTTTGCCGGCAACCTCACGTTAACGGGAGTCCCACTTGACGCTGTCAGTTTCCTGTCCGAATTGCGGAAAACACTTCCAAAACATCAAGCCTGAGATGGCGGGAAAAAAGGCCCGTTGTATCTGTGGAACCGTTGTGCGACTTGGAAAACGTGACTCACATCAACCTGCATCAAAGCGAACGCCCCGAATACTTGAACCGGACAACTTGCTCGATGTCGATTTGCTGGGCAACGAAATGCTGGGTGATCAATTGTTGGGTGGTGACTTGCGACGTTCGGGTTCTTTACCGTCCGGACCCGGTCGGGCCAAACCCATGATTCGGAAACCAGGCCATCAGAAACCGGCGGGACCCATCATGCCGCGTCCCAATCCGGCAAAATCGGAATCGAAACCTGCGAAAATCGATCGCATTCCAACCAGAAGTGAAACGAAACCAGACCCGATCACCGGGCCTGGGCCGAATTCCAGACCTCACCGCACGCCGCCGGAAGTCCCTCTCACCGTTTCGGTTTCCAAATCCGCATCCAGGCAAAGGTCCAAGCGACCGCTATTCGAACAGTCTTACGGCGACTTGGACGAGATTCTGTCCGGGGCAGGAGACGCGTCACCCTTGGTCGCACGCCCAAGCCCGGTCGAAACAGGCGAACGCGAAGTGAGTTCACAAATCAGCAGCGTTTCGACTGGACCCGTATCAGTCACCCGAAAATCATCGACACCTGGATTTTTTGCCGCTCTCGGGTCTGCCACGCTCGCATTCTGGTTCGGGCTTCTTGTCGTCGGGGCGCGATTTGAGCCGGTGAATTGGTTGTTGCTGAGTGGATTTTCTTCTCATCTACGGTCGGTGTTTTTCGCGACATTGGGTGTTTCCGAAATCCCGACTTCTTTTCGGATCATGTTTGTTGTGCTCGGCTGGTTGTTATGGGGTGTTGCCGTTGTGATGATCCTGACAGCTCTGACCCAATTCGTAAACGCGTTTGCCAAGTTGCTTACCGATCGACAACCGGCCAGCTGGTCGGATGGAATGGCTGGGGCACTCGGGGTCAGCGCGATGTTTCTTCTGGTGGCTATCGTGTTCTGTCAAGCCTGGTTTGCGACGCGGGAGCATCAGGCTTTCAACGTCTACGAACAGCCATTTGCGGCCCAGGGTGAACGATTGGAAAACATTACGCTGCTGAGGGAGAAGATTGACAGTCGTAATCGTTCATTTACGACAACCATGATGATCGGAGCCACGGTGCCAGTGGCGATTTTTGCCCTGTCGATGTTGCGTTTGTTTACCAAGCCAGCGGATGAGCCATAGGCCGATTTATCCTCGGCGGAAATCAAGCAAAGCACCTCAACCCCGGGGCGATTGGGCACATGGTGGGCACACTGTTAACCAAACAGGTTAAAACGTCGCGATTCGACCTGATTCTGAAACTGGTCACGCAAGGCCTGGCTTTCATGGTTGCCCGTTGGCCCTTGATTTGGTCGAAGCCCCGGCGCCCGGACAATTTTTTCCAGTTCGCCATGGTCCAACCAGGCCAGCTGACACTGACTGCAGGTGTCGAGCACAATGTTGCCGGGACCGTAGTACGGGTGTGAATCCATCGTTTCCCAACACGTCGGGCAGTGGGCCGGAACGTCCAACTCACTTGGGTTGATCGGTACAGGCTGATCATCGGGTCCCGTGTACTCACATCTCAAGGCATTTATCAGGAAACCAAGCGACTGGCTCGGGATGACAAAGCCTCGGCAGTTGCCGCAAAAACAGACTTGAATGTTTTCGTAAATCAACCCGACCTCCAGCCGCAGGTTGCACTTGGGACATTGAAAGTCGGTTTGTTTCCCCTGGGGCAAAATCGGCAGTTGCGAATCGCGAAATCCAGACTTGAATTGGAAGGTGTTACAGGCGGGGCAATGATGGTGGGCTTGCCCGTGGGCTTGAAGCATTGGATTGTGACAGGATTTACAGTTCATGGCTTGGCTCCATCACTGACGTTGGACCGCAGGTTTCTATTGCCAAAGTCTAGTTCGGATTTCGGACCCATGCCGGCGAAGGAAAAATCGCTACGATCGATACTGATGGTCCGATGCAGAGTCGCTCGGCTGGATTGACGCCGACCACCCCGACGACCACCAAACCCGCTGTTTGGCGCTGCTGGCATACAGCACATGTTCTGGTTGCAGCAGACGTGTTGCGGCGCGGTTCGCTTCACGAACGAGCAGGATTGCCGGGAACCCGAATACACGCACCGGGCGTGCCTGCCTTCGTTCTCCAGCTCAACCCACCACACCATGAAAGTCTTTGATCACTTTCCAGGTTTCCTCCGGTGTTTCGGTGTACTGAAACAAGTCAAGGTGGTCGTCGTCGATCACGCCTTCGTCGGCCAGGAACTGAAAGTCGATGATCCCATCCCAGTACTGCTTGCTGTAAAGAATGATGGGGATTTCCTGCATGCGGCCGGTTTGCCGCAACGTCAGCGTCGTGAACAATTCGTCGAGCGTACCAAATCCACCCGGAAAACAAATCAGCGCTTTGGCACGAAGCAGAAAATGCATTTTCCGGATCGCAAAATAGTTGAACTGAAAACACATGCCTGGCGTGATGTAGGGATTGGGAGTTTGTTCAAACGGCAGCGTGATGTTGAGTGCCATCGATTTGCCGCCCGCTTCGTAAGCTCCCCGGTTGGCGGCTTCCATGATGCCGGGCCCCCCCCCGGTTTTGACGATGAACTCGCCGTCCCGGAACTGCTTGTTGTAGTTTGTGACAAGTTTTGAAAACTCGCGACACTCTTCGTAGTAGCGCGACTTGTTCAGGACGCGCTGGGATCGAACCACTCGTCGCCTGGCCTGTGGGTTTTCCGGATCTGCTGTAAGGGCCGCCTCGGCTTCCGCTAACTGCTGCGAAGCTTCGTCCCGCGGAGCGACCTGGGTACCTCCGAATACTACAATCGTTGATTTGATTCCCATCGCGTCGAGAAACATTTCCGGCTTCATCAGTTCTAGCTCCAGCCGCAGCGGACGCAAATCCTCTCCGCGAATGAAGTCGTGGTCCATGTAAGCGAGCCGGTAGCTGGGATGATCAATGATATCTTTCAATCGTTGCTCGAGTACTTCTTTGTCGCCCACAAAATCCCCCTCAGTTGATGTTCCGTCGGCAGCGTCCACCGTGAACTCGCCGGTGCGTATCTTCAAGGGAAACAACGAATCTGACAATCCCAGTTCCTTCGATCACCATTCCAGCACCGTTCAACGGGCCTGGCCGCCGTTTGTACGAGCGTTATCGCCGTGTCAGCGGGTGGTCCGGTAAAAGTCAAGCAGGAGTTCGCCCAGTCGAACAGCAGGCAGCCTAGAGGTACGTGGCTAACGTCCCACCTCGCGCCGCTCTGGCGTCCACCCGTCGAGTGGTTTCCGGATCTTCGATCAACGCAGGCGCGTGATGTGGCTTGACCCTGGCGTCGATTACCAGACTTCCAGAACAGCCCCAATGCTTGTCAATCGTGGAAGAACCGACGCCTGCGATATCCGTCGCGGGATTGCTGCGAGTAAAAACTGTCCACAAGAAGTTGTTCAGTGTTCGCGAGGTGAATTTACTGTCGTCAACGATCAATACCAGTGGAAACTGATTGATCGAATGCCCGGATGAAAACGAATCGCAAAAGCGATTGACGACAGAATCCGATCGTGCACCGGATGGGAAACTGGGAGCGGATATTGCCAGCACACCGGGCAGACATAGCTGGGGATCGCCGCACTGTTCCGGTAGCTGCAAATCGGACGGAACTTCAGTCGGAAGTTCTCGAATTGCGGGACCAGCCGCCGCGATCACAACTTTTGAACCTTGGTTGATTCCCGAGCCGGAATAATCCAGCGTGTCCATCGTTGTCCGCGTCTGAAAATGCAGATCGCGCGTCCAATCCACGCGTTCCAGCATCCGAAAAAAGAACCGCTCAATGTCGTTGATATCGAGGCTCGGATCGCTGGCCTGATCGATGATCCACAAGTACTTCGCCAGCGACATCTGTCCTTGACCAAGTATCGCGTTGGCCTGGGTCAGCAATTCCTGTGGTTGCGTCGTCGGTTGGTATGGCACGTATCGTTCGCTGCCGATCGCCAGCAGCAATGGATGGACACCGGCAGCATCGACGGCGTTGACGGCTTTGATTCCCGGCAATACCGTGGGAATTACCGGACCGGTCAATTCGTGGATGAGTTCGCCGAACACCGTATCCTCCTGGGGTGGTCGACCGACCACCGTGAAAGGCCAGATTGCTCCATCACGATGATATACTTTTTCGACGTTCAAAACGGGAAAGTCGTGAACCAGGCTGTAGTACCCCAGGTGATCGCCAAACGGGCCTTCGGGAAGTTGCCGATGCGGGTCGATCGTTCCGACGATACAAAAATCCGCGTCCGAATAAATCGAGGCTGCATTGACTTGCCGAACCATTTTGATCCGATGCCCGGCCAGGGCTCCGGCAAACGTCAGTTCCGACATGCCTTCTGGCAGTGGCATTACGGCGGCAACCGTCATTGCAGGATTGCCGCCGACAAACACATTGACGCGAAACGGTTTCCCGGATTCGATCGTCGCGCGATGGTGTACGCCGATGCCGCGATGAATCTGATAGTGCATCCCGACTTCGCGATTCACCTGGTACTCATTGCCAGAAATCTGAACGCGGTACATTCCGAGGTTCGACTTGCGTAACCCCGGAGTGCGAACATCTTCCGTGTAGACTTGTGGAAGCGTGATGAAGGCGCCTCCATCGCCGGGCCAGGACTTTAACTGGGGCAGGGCAGTGAGGCTGGTCTCGTTTTGCATCACCTGTCCCGACCGAACCAATTGAGGTCGCATCTGGAGCGCGATGAAGGGCGCCCGCCAGTACTTGAGTGGGTGACGCATCGCATCTGAGGGATCGACCTTCAATTGAATCGCCCGTTGCACGTTTTTCAGCGTATCACGAAAAATGAATCTTGCCCGATCCAGTGTGCCAAACAGATTCGACGTCATCGGGAACTTGCAACCCGAAATGTTTTCGAAAAGCAGGGCCGGACCCCCGGAATGGTAAACGCGCCGGTGAATTTCCGCCGCTTCGAGGTTGGCATCGATCGCATCGCTGATGCGGATCAAGTGGCCATTGCGTTCAAGATCATGAACGCATTCGGATAAATTTCGATAGCCCATGAATTCTGTTTGTATTCGGCGTGCGACGCGTCAATTCGTGTCCAATGGTGTATTCAGGCTCCCGACTTTCCGGTGACGATGTTCCATACTGGGAACACGTTGACCTTGGATCGTTTTGTCCTTTTCATTGAAATCCGACGACCAAGAGGTGCAGCGAACTGGGTCTGCAAGCAATTCTTGTTTCAAAATCACGACCACCGACGCCTGCTCCACCTGGAAACCGATGTTTCCACGTCATCTTAACTCCAATTGCAAACCCGAGCAGCAGGGATGGCTCAAAACCGTCATGGACTCCAGCGGCGAATCGAGTTGCGGGAGACTTCAGAATCCCGGCAAAGCGGAAAGGAAAAGGTTCAAATCGACCACGGGAAAGATTACTTCCAACGAGCCAACCAGGCGTTTGATGTTGGAATTCGAACGGAATCAATGGCCTGTGTCCTTGCGCTCCCATTTGTCCGAGACGGCAATCCGTCCCGGTGAAACGCCGGATAAACTCGGTCTGGCGGAGCGATTTGCGCGGCGCTAATGCTGTCTTCGGCTTTGGCGACGGATTCCCGCGCATTCTCGCAGGTTTTCTCTCCGATTGATCCGATCGACTGGTTGTACATTTCCGTGCAGCGGCCCTATGATTCGCTGACGGCACAACCTGATTCCAGGAACGGTCGACATTGCAACGCTCCGGCCGTCAGTTGATTCGAATTCAAACCTGGTTGGTGTAGTTTGAGATGAATTTTACCCAGGACTTCAAGAATTTTTCCCTTAAAGGTATCCACATGGATGAAAACGGCTGAAGCAAATACACCGCCTCCGGCGAACATCCTGCGGCTAACGGAGATCCGTGACGCCCTGAAAAAGCAACGACGTCAATCGAGATTTTTCAAGCCACGATACAAACGGCAATTCCCCTTTTTTTCAAATTGAGTCATGAGTCGTGGTTCCACCACATCTTTTTCTCCATCGGAATTCGTCACCTCAACTCGTCTTCGATCCATTTTGTTCTGGGTACCGACGGCGACAGAATTTTCTGCAACGGCTCCAACATGAAAATCAACCACAACCGATTCGCACGGCAACCGGTCATCACAGCCATGGGCTTGATATGTATCTTTGTTTTTACCGGTGCTGTTCAGGACCTGGCCCTGAAACCAGTTTTCAAGAATGCCGAAGCCAGCAATACTGAACGGATCGAGCAGCTTGAAAAACGGGTGACGATCCTGGAAAAAATTCTTTTTTCCACTGCCAAGCTTGACACCCAACGTGCGGAACGTTTGCTGGCTGATCGCCTGGCCCGCCTGAAGGACAGTCGCCGGCTATTTGCCAGTGGCCTGATCACCGAATTTGAACTTCAACAGGATCAAAGACAAGTCGAAGAGGCACGACGCGAAATGGAACTTGCGACCACGGAATCGCGACAAAATCAATTGGTCAGTGAACTGGAGTTGATCGAGGCTGAGCGCAATCTCAAGTTCGCCACCGAGCAACTGGAATATCGTCGTCGAATGTCGAGTCGCGGTTTCGCGACAAAGGGTGAAGTGGAGCGACTGGAAAAAATGGTCGAACTTGCGGATCGGAAACTAAAACACGCAAAAACAAAACTGGAAGCGGCCCGCGAACTGGAGGCACTCAAAAAGTGATTTCACGGCGACGATCATCGTTTTTTCCCCACGATCGTGGTTAAAACGGCGGCCAGCTAAACTCACCGATTGCAACGCCCACTCAATCGTCCTTCGGTGCCCGGCGAATATGCAACTCGATCGTCCCATCGTTATCCGAAAGGTCCGTCCAACCGTCGCGGCACCGAACGTAGAATTGTCCATCACCTTGACCGATAAACGACCCTTTCTGGCCCAATTCAAACGTCTCACTTTGACGGTAATCATCAAAAAACAGCATTCCAATCAACTTTCCCTGTCCGGATTCGTTCCCGTCTGCCGTCACTTCACTGCTCCCGTCGACTTTCCATTTACCCTGCGTCACGAATTCATATCGAACACCTTCGCGAACCAGTAACTTCGTGGCTTGCCAGCCACGCTTGGCCTTGACCGTGTGCTTGACTCGACCGTCGCTGGAGAGGTTTGCGCATTTTGTCTTCCAATCCCATGCACACAAGTCTGCCCGGTAACCGTTGTCAAAATTCTGGACAAACAGATCGTATTCGAATGAAATTTGATCTGCGACTCGACCAAATGCATCATCAAACGAGTCTGGTTTTCCTGCCATGAGATTGAGGCCCAGTTTCTTGAACCGGCGAGAATAGTTTGGATTGCTGGCCAGCAGGTGGCACAGCGCCCACCTCCAGGCGTAGGCTTGCCACGAGTCGCCGGTAATCTGTCCCGCGGCTACGATCTCCGCCATCTTTTTCGGCTCGGCATTGGTCAGATAGTCGATGACGACCGGGTCGATGTGGACGGCCAGTTCTCCCGGGATCCAGTACTGACCCATTTCGGCCATCCCTTCGGAATACCAAACCGGTCCTGGCGATCCAAAGGTCTGGGCACAGAACGCGTGGATCGCTTCATGTTGAACGACTGAGTGTTTTTCACACGCGTAGACGGTCGCCTTGTTGAATCCGCCGCTCGACATCGTCAATGTTATCCCGGCGGGTTCAGCAATCTTGAGAATCCCGCGAGGATCAAGTCGGCCGGCAGGCCACTTTCGCAAATCGCGGACGACGTAGCATTCGATCACCGAGTTGGGGCGGGCAGAATAGTAGCCCCCGATCAGCTCAAACATCGTTTCTAGCTTCGCCAGCAGGATTTGGCCACTTCGATCGGAAACGTCCGTAAACAGCACAAAGTGGTCCGAGTGAAGTTCGCGCGGCTCACCGGGCTCATCGGACAACAAGCTGAACTCCTGCTCCAGTTTCTCGTGAAAGGAAGTCGTAATTGTCTCGCGCTCCGCAGCCAGGAAAACGTCGATCTGGCTGATGACAGCCTCGCCGTTGGCGAATTCCAGCACGTTCACGTGGGTCGCAATGTCATTGGGCATGACCCGGTTGAGATGGTCATCGGAGATCTTCAGGACACAATTGTCGGAAACGGTAAACGTGATCCGCTCCTTTTTTGCCCACTTTGATTTGGGGACCTGCAGTTGCAATCGATTTCCAAATACGTTGATGACACGTCCAATGACTTCCACCCTGGCAGGATCACGGCCTTCCGGACGTTCCAAAAATTCGACCTTCAGATCTGGCGACGCTTCCCCGGAGAAGACCTCGACCGATTCAATATCACCAGCTGATTTTCCATAGACGTCCGTGAATCCGAAAAAGTGAACGATCATCCCGCGTTCGGCAAGCTTGATCGGGATCGTTCCGGTGACAGAGATGTTCGCGGGTGCTCTCACGGGAGTTCCGCCGATCGACATCGCCTGTTCGTCTTTGTCTTGGATCTTGTAGGTGCCGACGTCGCCGTTTTTTTGTTTGATTTTGATTTCGCCCGGTTTCACTGACACGATGATACCGGCGACTGACTTCCGACCAACGGCTCGGAACTGCTGCGCAGCAAGCTCGGTAGCCGCCACAGACGAAAGCAGCAATCCGGCAACGGCGGCAACAAAAATCGGAGATAGTCGGCTTCGCATGGCGTGGCAGTAAAGTTGGAACCCAATTCGAGCGTTGGGGTTGGAGCAAATCAACAGGGAAACGAGGAGAAAACTGACTCCCTGATTCTAGTTTCGTGGGACCTGGGAGTTTAGTATTCTTGTTCGCAAGTGAGCGAAATTCGATGGAAATTCGTCCGGTCAGAACAATACGTCTTTTCGACAGAGGGCTGAGCTCCTAGAATACGCCTCCTCAACCCAGGCGAGCGACCAATAAAATGCGGTGATTGGAAGCGAGTGAATTTCAAGAATGGGTACACGTTCGATCATTCATTCATCGACACGTGAACAAAAGCGGGGGTGTGGCGGAACTGGCAGACGCGCTAGATTTAGGATCTAGTTCCCAAAAGGAGTGCAGGTTCGATTCCTGTCACCCCCACTAATAAAAAAGCGGTGTTTCGTGACTGCCCCTCACAGAACACCGCTTCTTTTTTGGCCTCTTGCCCATGTAGCCGATCATTTTTTCGCATTTGCCCTGCGGGCAGGCTTGGCCGATCGGATGAGTCGCTTGAGTTTGGAGAAAACAAACCCTGCTCGACAACCTTCTTGACTGCCGCCAATTTAAAATCGCCACTGAATTTTCGACGTTTTTGACTCATGAATTTTCCTTTCGCCATATCATGACATAAGGTGACTCACTGTCTACCAACCTTGGGGAACTTCAATCTGTTCTCACGTTGTCAGGAAATCTCGCCCTTAATCTTGCAACAGCCGCTTCTTGTTCGACGAGTCGGTTGACATACCATGCCAAGGTGATTCCAGCTCGAACGACTATAGCCAACAGCGTCTTGAGACTAAATCGTAACAATCGACGTTTGGGTTTCTCGTTCATGGATCATCGGAATGAGGAGTTCGATGCACGATGATTGTAGTTGACAACCGGCCAATCGGTTCATTGCGTTGCGTGGTCTGAATCGGAATTTTGTGGAGCATTGTGATTGGGTAAGTCAGCGCCTTGCAGATGTCGTGCGAAGAAATCATACATCCTGCGTCGATGGTAGCTTCCCGCCTGTCCTGCACCGTGGCCGCCGCCAGGAATGAAGATCAATTCGAAGTCCTTGTCGGCTTTCACCAGTGCATCCACAAACCGAAGTGTCGATTCGGGCGGAACATTGGTGTCGACCTCACCATGTATCAGCAACAAATGTCCTTGCAGAAGGCCGGCATTGTCGATATTCGAACACTCTGAATATTGTGGACCGACAGGATAACCCATCCACTGTTCGTTCCAGGACGATTTATCCATCCGGTTGTCGTGGCAACCGCAGTTGGCAGAGGCCACCTTGTAGAATTCAGGGTGAAACAGCAGGGCACCGGCCGCGTTCTGCCCGCCGGCCGATGTCCCGTACACGCCGACCCGACTGATGTCCATAAACGGGTACTTTTCTGCGGCAGCTTTGATCCACAAAATTCGATCTGGAAACCCTGCGTCTTTGAGGTTCTTCCAGCAAACATCGTGGAATGCCTTGGACCGGTTGGCTGTCCCCATGCCGTCAATCTGAACGACAATGTAGCCTCGATTAGCCAGTGATGAATAGCGATTGCGAGTGCTAAATGACTTGGGAACGAACGAACCCTGGGGTCCCGCATAAATCGACTCGATGATTGGATACTTCTTGTTGGGGTCAAAATCGACGGGGCGCGTCAGCACACCCCAAATATCTGTTTTACCGTCACGACCTTTCGCGGTAAAAACTTCTGGAGGTCGAAACCCCTGAGCTTGCAACTCTGAAATGTCCGCCTGTTCCAAGCGGCACAACAAGCCACCATCGGACGCGCGCCGAAGTTCATGGACAGGTGGCAAATCGACTCGGCTGTACGTATCGATCAGGTAACTTCGATCCGGAGAAAATTGCACCACGTGGTTTCCATTACCTTCGGTCAGCGCAACCAGGTCAGAGCCATCAAAATTTATCCGGAAGTAATGGATCAGGTAGGGATCCTGTTCCGAGGACATCCCGCTGGCGGTGAACCAGATCTGTCGTTTTTCTTCATCGATCTGGTCAATGCTTCGAACGACAAAATTGCCCTTGGTGATCTGATTCTTGATTCCGCCGTTCGCGCTGTCGACCAGATAAAGATGCCGCCAGCCATCCCGCTCCGAGTAGTAGACAATCTCGTCTGTTTTTTCAAGCCAGTTCACTCGGGGCATCCGCACATCCTCCGTATGCGCCGTCCAAATGAATGTCTCCGTCTGTTCGTCAATGATATTGAACGTCGCACCCGTATGACTGTCGACGTCGATTAGCCGGTAACGCTGATGTCCGCGATCGACTTTTTCGAAAGTGAAATGTCCGCTGCCCCCCTTCCATCTGATCCGCGGGAACCCAAAATCAACTGCTTCCAGATCGGGCTTGATCTGTTTTTGATCTTTGATGTCGAACAAGTTCAATTCGAACGTGTCGAATTTGTCGCCCGGCAACGCATAGGGGCGACTTGTCAACTCAGCCCTTCCGCCGTTTTCGGGGGTAGATTTGATCAAGTGAACCTGTTTGTTGTCGCCTGGCTGAATCCGGAATGCGACGATCATGTTACTGTCTGGAGACCACTGGACATTTCCGTAGGCGTTCCCTTGGATTCCATCGGTGCTCAATGGAATCCAGTCATCACCGTCAGGAGCGCAGATATGCAAATCATGATCACGCACTGCTGCGATCCATGACCCGTCGGGAGAAATCATCGGAGGTCTTCCGCCACGTCGCCCCAACCTGGCATCCCCCGCGACGACTGGCTCGACAAAATCAACAGATTCGCCATCGACCTGGGTACACTGATAGCTATCCAGTTGACATTGCCAAACTTGCTTGCCAATTGCGAACTGAACCGCATTGCCATCGTCGCAAAACCGAATCACGCGAAACGGAAGTCGATCCGCCGGGTAGTTTTCGTTGGTAACTTCATTGAGTGATTTTGCAAGTTTCGAATGGTCAAATGCGGCTTCGCGATTCCCGGTCGCCGAGTCGACGACGACAAACTCGCGCGCTCCATCTTTCAAATCGTTGCGATACCAAAAACGCGAATTGTCACTGAACCAATGTGGAGAAATTCGCGATTTATAGATACCTCGAGGCGATTGGGGCCTAGTTTGGCCCAGGAGCGGGGCAGGGTCCTGACTGATTTGCTGACCAGCTTGCCGCAGAGTCTGAATCGCGTCAGCAACTTCCTGGCTGAACAAAGTCGTTGCCAGCAAGGCGAAAAACATTGCTACCGTTAAAGACGCGGAGAGCGGTTTCATTCTTGTTAGTCCTTTGGTCCTTTCAAATAGCGCAACCGGTTTCAATATGCCCGGACCCACCTTGTTTCCGGATTGCTGGATCACGAGATCACGACTACTTAAGACTCTCGAAGTAGCCCTCAACCCACCCCTTGCTACCATGTGGTGCGATTGAATCCGAGGGGTCAGTGCCATCGGCGATTCGAAAATCAATGGCCAATGTGAACTTTCCCACAGGAGCGAAGTGCGTATAGCGACCGCTTCCCCAGAAATCTCCTTTGGCGACAAAATCGAAACGGGTGATCGAATCGCCCTCGGCCTTGGCGAACCCGAGCAATTGAGCCGTGAATCCGCGTTTTCCGTCTTTTGTCTCAAGCCAGACTTTACCGCTGATGATTCCTTGTTTGTCGATACTGATCCCCAGACTCCTGATTTCACTGTTCGCCCACCGTGGTGGCTCACCTCGCGTATTATCAACCAAATGAAACCGCGCAATTCGGTGGGCGATCATCGCGGGCAAATCACCACCGTCGCGAATGCATTGGGCCAACTCTCGTTTCTCTTCGGCCGTTATCCAGACGTTGTCACGACCTGTCGCCCCATGGAATACGGATGTCCATTCGTTGGTCGGCGTATAACCATCCAGGACTTTAGAATGGACCCGGAGAATGAGGCCGTCGGCGGGTGACTGAAGATGGTATTCCGGATCTGGAGTTGTCGACCCGAGCGGATCCAAGGAGTCAAATGAATTCGGGTCAAAATTTGCGAGCGCACTTTTCATCAATTCCCCAATCCGTTCCGGGCCACGATTGTTGTTGTATCCCAGCAGCGTTCCATCGGGAGAACAAATATATCGACCTTGCGTCGTGCCAGAAAATTCCTTTCGGGGCCCTTGTCCGGCGATTTTTCGGTAGAAATCCCCTTCCGCGTCTTTTTGTTGCCGCTGGTACCATTGGTCAATCGCCACCGGGATGAAGTCATTCTTCAACATCGATACGATCCCAGGATCTGCAAATGTCAACTCACGGTCGACCACGCCATTGTTTCAGGTGCAGCCAAGCGGATGTCCGTCCATCGCCCAGATGAAAATCAACTTTTTTTGTTCGACCGCGGCTCTTCGTGCGCTCAGTAGATTTGTATGCCATGGAATCGTCTTCCATGTTTCATTTTGGGGAACCAATTCGGCATGAAGTTTTTCGAATTCCCTGAATGTGAAATCGTCGCAACCAAACACAGTCAGGTCGGTCGACATGACGAACAATACCATCAAGAAAAGTTTTTGCACTGGGAGGCTCCCTGTCCATATCGATTGGAAATCTGAAAATCCTGGTGAGTTCCAGGTACTCATGATAGCAATAGCAATCAGCAGATGCGAACATACTGCCGCGGCCAGCGCGTTGAAAGCACCGAATAAAACGCGCTGGTGCAGTCGAAATTTACCACGGTCGCTACCGTCCGGGCCCAGCTGGTTTTTCCCAATTCGATTGAGCACGGGGTCGTCTACCCCTCCTTTTCGACGGTGCATCACGCCGCCGGTGGATTGACCATGTCTCCAACATGTCATCTGATCGGTTCAATTCCCATCGGCGACATCAACGATCAGGAACTGTTGAATCCAAAACACTTGAATCCACCAAGAATCCAGTTGCCACCGGAAGGCTCCGAATTTGGATCGAAAAAGGACATTTCCCGGACAGCTTCATTTCAAATGAATCGAATTGAGAAACGGGTTTGGGAAACATCCGAAAGTCGATATCTTTTCGGCTGGCGGTAGTGTAAACGGGCGGGACCAATCCCGTTGCGAATGCGCGTGAAACCAGGGCCGAAGTTCTGGCAGGTCGCATTTCCAGGGAATTCTTCCGCCTCCATGTCTACTGCATTCCATTTCACATCGCTTGCTGAATTCGCGGTTGGGCAGGCGAATTGATCTGTGATTGATGGGTTATCCCGTAATTCGATCGCGACATGGAGCAAAAATCTGATTCAACCCCGGGGCGAATTGTCCAAACTCGCGCTGCTGTCAAGTGCGGGCGAATGGCGAATGCCCTTGCCTCAATCGGATAGCTCGTCTAATGATCTCGCACGGTGGATTGCATTCAGGGAGGAACAGCGGAAGCGGGCATGGTTGAAATCAAGAAATATCTTGCAGACTTGGCATGTCGGGATGCAGGCGTAAGAGCCGCGGCCGCGGAAGGCCTGTGTTGCGCTGGCCCCGATGCCGCAATCGCGGCAGTGGAATTGGTTCAGGCATGTGGCGATGACGACGAATCTGTTCAGACCTGGGCAGCAGCAGCACTGGAAGACATGGGGGCACCAAGTAACGAGTCGATCATTCGTCTCCAGACGCTGGTGGCCAACCAACACCCACTCGTTGCCTATTGGGCAATTACATTACTCGGACGGTTGGGCCGAGATGCGGTCTCCTGCGAACTCGCGTTGGCGAATGTCCTGATCGCATCTTCCGATCCAGCGGTCAGGGAACAAGCCGCGTGGGCACTGGGAAAAATCGGGGCCGCGACGGGCGTCGCAGTCGCTGCGTTAAAACAAGCGCAGGAATCCGGAACGGCAAGGTTGGTTCGTTTGGCGCGGGAGGCACTAGACCCAACAAATCAATAAAACACCTGATTGAGGTTTCAGTCCTGAAGTTGCGCCCAAGCTGAATTCTACCCAAACCACACAATGATCAAACCGGAAGCTTGATCAACCCGACCGGCATGGAGGCCGTCACGTGACCAAAAAAAAATCAAAGCCCCGCAAGAAGGGGTTTTTCTGGACGCTCATTTTTACCATCCTGACAGCTGCCTCCGGCGGCGGGTTCAGTGGTTATTTGAATCCGGAACTCCCGCTCCTGGGCCCATTGGTAAAAAATATTCTCGCGAGTTTTGCAGATACACTGACGACTGGCGGAACCGGAACCTTGAGTGGCGACTCCGGATTTCTGGATGGACCCCAAGGCCCCGGAACCAGCGGCGCGTTTGGAGGAAGCGTACCCGTACAGCTTGCCTCAGCCCGACGCCCCGCGGACAAGATCCTGATTGCCTCATTCAACATTCAAGTGTTCGGCAAAAGCAAGTTAGCGAAAACTGACGTGATGTCCGTGATTGTGCAAGTCATCCGTCAATTCGACATTGTTGCCATCCAGGAAATCCGGGCCAAAGAAGACAATATTCTCCCCGCCTTGATGGCAATGCTCAACGCCGAAGGAAGCCGGTACAATTTCTTGATTGGGCCGCGATTGGGCCGCAGCGTCAGTACCGAACAATATGCCTTCATCTTCGATACCAATCGTATTGAATACGACCCCAGTTCGGTTGGAACGATGGGCGATCCAGGGGACCTGCTTCATCGCGAGCCATTCGTCGCCCGGTTTCGCCCCCGAACCAACTTTCCCGACCGGGCGTTTTCATTCTGGCTGGTCGACACCCACACGGATCCGGATGACGTGCCCAATGAAGTCGCGGCGTTAGCCAATGCATTTCAAGTCATGCAGGGAGCGCTACCGGATGAAGACGACGTTATTCTTTTAGGCGATCTGAACGCGAACGAATTTGAACTGGGACCACTCGGCAGGATCCCCGGGATCAGATGGGTCGTCGGCGGCAATACGATGACCAATACGCGAAAAAACAAAGCTTATGACAACATTATTTTCCATGCTCCTTCGACAACCGAATTTTCGGGGCGTTGGGGTGTCTTAGATCTTCAAAGCGCATTCCAGCTATCCGAAGAGGATGCTCTAAAAGTCTCGGATCACTTTCCAGTTTGGGCGGAATTCGACATTTGGGAAGGACCCCATAACGGCCGTGTTGCCGACCGCCCCATTGCCGCACGTCGCTGATTCAGGCCCATGAGTAATGCACGGGTTGGTTTTGGGACGGCTGTCTTTTTGGTGGAAACACCGGTTGTTGAAGTTTTTCCCATCTGAGGCTCATCGATTACAATCCCGGCTTGGTATACCGCTGGTAAGATGAACCGTCAGGCCTGAAGTGAATACATACACAGCTTCTCAACAAGCGTCCGCTGACGAACACGAATCAAGACTCAGGAACTTGCTTCGTCGACAGCGAACAGCTTTCATCGCGGAATCCGAAGTTACGGCCGAGGCGCGGATCGACCGTCTGACCCGGTGTATCAATCTGCTGGTTGACAATTCCGCTACGATTGTCGAAGCGGTGGTAGCGGATTACGGATGCCGTTCAAAACGACAGTCGCTACTTTCCGAAATCATGTCGACGCTGGGTCCCCTGAAAAATGCCCGGAAAAACGTCAAACAGTGGATGCGACCGGAAAGACGAAGGTCGAGCTTCCCGTTCAATTTGATTCGAGCGCACTCCGAGATTTGGTACCAGCCGCTCGGGGTCGTCGGCGTCATCGGGCCCTGGAATTTTCCGTTCCATCTGACACTTGCGCCGCTGGCCGGAATTCTGGCCGCCGGAAATCGCTGCATGATCAAGCCATCTGAATACACACCGAACTCGGCAAGTCTCCTGGCAAACCTGATCCGGGATTCTTTTGATGAATCCGAGATCGCCGTGGTTACCGGTGGCCCCGAAATCGGTGCGGAATTCAGTGGTTTGCCATTTGACCACCTGTTGTTCACGGGAGGAACCAACATTGGGCGTCACGTGATGCGCTCGGCGGCAGACAATCTCGTCCCGGTGACGTTGGAACTGGGAGGAAAAAACCCGGTCATTGTCAGCCGCACAGCCGATATGACCCATGTCGCGAACAGTTGTATCGGAAACAAGACATTCAATTCCGGTCAAATTTGCATGTCTCCGGATTATGTGTTCGTTGAAAAAGATCAACTCGATTCGTTTATTTCTGAAATCAGGACCGCTGCGGCAACTCAATTCCCGACCATGCTTGACAATGAAGATTATGGGTCGGTGCTGGGCGATCGAAATTATCAGCGATTGAATCACTACCTGGAGGATGCGAGGCAAAAGGGCGCCCGGTTAATTGAGATGAAACCCAATGGAGAAGATTTTTCGAATCAACCCCACTACAAAATCCCCTTTACATTGATACTCGATGTCAACGAAGACATGCTGGTGATGAAGGAGGAAATTTTTGGTCCGTTGCTGGCTGTCATGACTTATCGAAACACCCGGGAGTGTATCGACTACGTCAACCAACATCCCCGGCCGTTGTCGCTCTACTATTTCGGGCGTGACAAGCAAGAAGAAGAATTGGTATTGCAACGGACGATTTCTGGCGGCGTGACGGTTAATGGCATGATTTCTCATTACGCTCAGGATGACTTGCCATTTGGCGGCGTAGGCGATAGTGGGATGGGTGCCTACCACGGGATCCATGGATTCCGGCAATTCAGTCATGCAAAATCCATTTTCCATCAGCGCTCGTTTGATATCATGAGATTCCTGGGTGTCGGATTGTACACGCCGTATACCAGAAATTTTGACAGAACATTGCGGTCGCAAATCAAGAGATAATCAAACCGGCCGAAGGACTCTGTGTTCGACATATCAAGAACCGCAATTTTAATGAACTGCGGAAGATCGACGGCAATCGAATATAACCGTAACATGAAAAACCGGCCGATGATCAATCCGGCGGTTGAAACCGTGGTTCCTCGTGAGCCCATGGTTCAAGTTGAATCGTTGACCGGAAGCTTGACCTGCAAATATCGATCTACGAAAACCCGGTGCTTACGAAACTGATTTGAGAACAAGCCGAATCAACATCGAGGCAGAATGGGACTCAAATTGTCCCTGGGCCGTGGACGAGCCCCGTCGACAGTGGCGGTTCTACCTTCAGAGGATCGATCAATATCTTGATGTCGGTTGCAGGGCGCAACGACACCTTGGGAACCATGCGAATTTGACGGGCGTCGTTTTCATCCAGTTTCAATTCAAATTTTTGCATCACCATGGCGAGGATCTGACTCATCTGCATCAAGGCCATTGATTTGCCAATACAGCTGTGAGGTCCTGCGCCAAAGGGAATCCAGGCAAATGCGGGGATCTCCTGTTCGCGCGTCTCACTGAATCGCAGAGGATCAAATTCCAGCGGATCGGAAAAAAATCGCGGATCTCGATGAGTCACGATCGGCATGATCAACACGAGGCTGTTGGCAGGAACCCGGTAACCGCTCAGTTCCGCATCCTGGACAGATCTCCTGGCGAATAATTCCCAGGAAGCTGGATAAAGTCGCAGCGACTCCTTGACAACCATCTGGGTATAGTTGAGCTCGCCAATATGGCGCATCCCAGGAGGCGCCCCGCCACACACCAGATGCACTTCTTCCCGCAGCCGCCGCTGAACGTCCGGATGGCGAGCGACAGCAAACATCAACCATGCCAGCGCAACCGAAGTGGTATGGAATCCAGCCAGATACATGGTCGACAATTGACTCATGACATCATCGACATTGATCGCAGGACGATCGGCATTCGAGCGATTTGCTGGAGAGTATAGCAACATATCCAAAAAGTCGTCGCGTCTCTCACCGGAGTCCAGCCGGTCGTTGATTACTTTCGACAAAGAATGTCGCAAAAGTTGAATGGAGGACTTTTTTTGCCGTTTTGAACGTAACGGAAGCCAATCGGGCAGATTCAGCCACGCCCGCGACTCGTCATGAAAGACATCCGAAAGGACGCGCACGGCGTCCGCAATTCGATCACTGTCACGTAATTGCAACCCGAAAAACCCCTCACCCATGATCGCTTGGATCAAAGCCGTCATTTCATGTTCAATCTGAATATCGGATTCACCTTCCCAGCGTGCCAACATCGCGTTCGTGTGGGTGGCCGTCAATTCCCCGAACAAACCCATGCGACTGGATCGAAATATTTTTTGCGTCTCCACACGCTGTTTGCGCCAGACGTCTCCCTGGGTTACGAGCAGTCCATCACCCGTGGCCTGCCGCAAATGATCCCGAACTCGATCGAACTTCGGAAAATTTTCGGATTCGGTCACCAGCACCTGACGGATCAGGTCTGGATGATTAACCAGAAACACCCGGTGCCAGAAGACGCGAAAAA
Source organism: Planctomycetaceae bacterium (assembly GCA_024642205.1). GTDB lineage: Bacteria > Planctomycetota > Planctomycetia > Pirellulales > Pirellulaceae > Mariniblastus. The sequence continues at coordinate 138,360 of JAHEBQ010000001.1, forward strand.
AGACCACGTCTCCATATTTCTTGCACAGTTGTGTTGCATGTTGGATTGGAGCGGTGCGTAAATTCCAGTAGTGTCGCCAGGTTAGACCAAACGACGCGTTGAAATTGAAAGGCCCCGGCGGAAGACTCGCGCTCATGCGATAGGACTCGAATTCAGGTCAATGCAAAACCGTGGTACATAATTCAGTATGCTTGAGTTCACGGTATTCGAATCGCCAACTGTGTAAAAACCGTCAACACTGTAGAATCAGTGCCTTCCGGATCAATACCAGCCGTATAACCGCAACCTGCATCCGTCAGGACGAGAAAGTGAAATCTTCAAATATTGTCATCGACGCCATTGAACATCCGGTTCAGCGCATGCAGGATTACGGCCGAAACAACAGCAGCGTCGAGTTGGTAATGTTATCGAGGCCGAATTGAATTCCAGTTCAGAGAAAGAACGTCAGCTCGGGTTGCTGGGGGCGACCAGCGTAGGAGTCGGCGCGATCGTGGGTGGCGGGATCCTAGCGCTGGCGGGCGTAGCGTTTGCGACCACCGGGCCCGCTGCGATTGTGGCGTTTGGACTCAATGGAGTCATCGCGTTGCTGACGGCACTCACCTTTGCGGAAATGGCTTCCAAATTCCCCGAATCCGGTGGAACGTACACCTTCTCGAAAAAAGTCCTGTCGGTCGAAGCTGCTTTCATGGTGGGCTGGGTGGTCTGGTTCGCATCGATTGTCGCCGCCGTGCTGTACGCGATCGGATTCGCTTTCTTTTTCATGATCATGGTCAGCGATCTGTGGAACGCGGTCCAGGGTGGTGCACCCAAATGGTTGAACGACTCAGGCGTGGTCACTGGCGTCGCGGTTGTTACCTCTCTCCTGTTGGCAGTCACCCAGATGCGAAAGGCTGCCGGTGGAGGGCAGTGGGTAAACATCAGCAAGGTCGTTGTGTTCGCGGTCTTGATCGCCGGCGGCTTCTGGGCTGTCGTGCGACAGCCAGCGGTCGAAACAGGAGCGGCATTGCAACCTTTTTTTACCGCGGGATTTGGCGGGCTGATTCAAGCCATGGGGTACACGTTCATTGCGTTGCAGGGTTTCGACTTGATCGCCGCCGTTGGCGGGGAAGTTCGCAAGCCCTCTCAGACGCTGCCGCGCGCCATCATCCTTTCATTGGTTATCGCGCTGGCTATCTACCTGCCATTGCTATTTGTGATCACGACCGTCGGCGTGCCGGCAGGCCAGAGCATCGCGTCGGCAGCCGCTGGCGACCCCGAAGGAATTGTGGCGATTGCCGCCGAACAGTTCCTGGGGCGCTTTGGTTACTGGCTGGTCATCGTGGCCGCCGTTCTCTCGATGTTCTCGGCGCTACAAGCGAACCTGTTCGCCGCATCACGGATCGCGCATGCCATGGCACTGGACCGAACGCTTCCTGCGCCGCTCAGCGTGTTGCACACGACGCGACGGACTCCGATCGTCGCGATCACCGTTACGGCGGTCATTGTTTCGATGATCCTGCTGGTGTTGCCCGACGTTGGTGCTGCTGGCGCGGCGGCGAGTTTGATCTTTCTCATTACGTTTGCCCTGACCCACGGGATCGCAATTCTGGTACGTCTACGAAGCAGCTGGCCTCCACCGTTTCGAATTCCGATGTTTCCAGCTATTCCGGTCGTTGGTGGCCTGGCGTGCATCGGCCTGGCCGTTTTTCAGGGCATCGTGGTGCCGTTGGCGGGAATCATCGCGGTGATCTGGCTGGGTGTCGGAGGCATTTTGTTTCTGGCCCTGTTTGCCCGTCGCGCTCGCGTAAGAGATGCGTCGAGCACGGCGCTGGATCCGGAACTCATGACCCTGCGTGGCCGTACTCCACTGGTATTGGTGCCGATTGCCAACCCACAAAACGCTGAAGCGATGATCATGCTGGCCGATGCTTTGGTGCCAGCTAACATCGGCCGCGTCCTGATGCAAACGGTCGCCGTGGCACCTCCCAACTGGCAACCGGATGACGATCTCACTCCGATCGAAAAGTCTCAGGCAGTGCATGGTGAAATATTGCGGGCGTCTGCCAAAACCGGGATCCGGGTTGAGATGCTGACGTCGGTTTCCTCCAAACCGATGGAAGAAATTGAGCGGGTGGCGAGGCTTCATCGTTGCGATTCGGTGTTACTGGGGCTCAGCGAGATCTCCAAAGACAATCACGGCAAGCACCTCGAATCGCTGCTTGGTACCCTGGATGCCAATGTGGTCGTGCTACGTTCCCACAAAGATTGGCGTCTGACGGATTCGCGAAAAATTCTGGTCCCGATTGCTGGAAAGGGTGGCCACGAACATTTGCGAGCCCAACTTTTGGGCAGCCTGATGCGGAGTACAAAATGCGAACTTACTTTTTTGCGCGTTCTTCCCAACCACGCCACGGCCGAGGAGGTTCGAGCTGCCCAACGCGATCTTCGACGACTCGTTGACGATGAAGTCCGGGAACCGTGTAAACTTGAAGTGTTGCAAAGCGACGATGCATTGGCAACGGTCGTTGAACGAACCAACGAATCCGACCTGCTGATTCTTGGCGTCCAACGCCACGGACGTCGCGAAAAACTGTTTGGCAACTTTACCCGGCAGATCGCCCAACAAACTTCTTGCACCATCATCGTGATGAGCCGTCGGGGTTGAAGCGAGCCGACGGAACCGCAGAAAAGTCCTGACCTACCAGGCGATATCGACGTTCTCATGGCGGGAGTGATTCGGTTGGAAAAATCTCACCATCCTCTGGAACTCCTCCGACTTGAAGAGTTTTTAGTCAGAACCGACCACTTCGACAAATCAGAAACTGGAACGAGAATTTCGTCGGCATGGCGAAATATCTGGATTCTGTTATGATATCGGAAGAAACCCGGATAGCCGTATCCAAACGTCGGAACCGGGAATTCAGCGACCAAAAAGTCGGAAAAACTGGCCCTTTTGCGGATCCGTTGTTCCGCACAGATCTGACTTTCCGAACCCGGGATCGGTCGAGTCAAGTTTAGATTCGAAACTGGATCTCGGAAGTCGTCATTGTAGGTTCTACAAAAAAAGGAAGTTACGAGGCAAGCTCAGCCAGGCGATCGCTGCGGGTATCCGTCAGTCAACGGTCCGCGCATGGTGCCATCCGAGCGAAGGGTTCGTCTTCGAATTGAGACCGTTTCTCCAGGACTTCGGAAAAATCCAGAGTTTACCGGAACGCCACCCAAAACGGGTGACGATTGGCCGGAGGTCGATCGCTGGAAAACCGATTTATTCTCACGTAAGGCCTGGTTAACAGGCCATGACATGCTTTTTCCCGACGATCCACCTGGATGCTGCCTCGGCGGAAAGCAGTCGAACAATGACGACGAAGGCGCTCACTCGAGTCGCAATTCGGCGACTGACATTCACATGTAAGGAAATACCAATGAAGCTCGGAATTCTCTCCACCAGTCCAAAATGTTACAGTACCCGCCGATTTGTCGAAGCTGCCCGTCAACGAGGCCACAAGGCAACCGTTTTAAACACGAGGCAACTTGCCATCGATCTGCGCGAAGGCGCACCAAGTTTGTATTACCGCCAGAAAAAGCTATCCAAATACGATGCCGTGTTGCCAAGAATTGGTGCGTCGATCACTTATTTCGGAACAGCGGTCGTTCGACAGTTCGAACAGATGGATGTTTACAGCGTTAACTCATCGGCAGGGATTACCAACTCGCGGGACAAACTCCGCAGCATGCAAATCTTCAGCCGCCACCAAATCGGCATCCCGGCGACGACTTTCGTGCGGGAAAAAAGAGACGTCCTGCCGGCTATCGAACGTGTGGGTGGCGCACCGGTAATTATCAAGTTGATTGAAGGAACGCAGGGGATCGGTGTCTTGTTGGCAGAAACGGAAAAAACGGCCGAAGCGATCATTGAGATGCTTCAAAGTCAAAAACAAAACGTATTGATCCAGAAGTTCGTGGCCGAAAGCAAAGGCAAGGACGTTCGGGCGTTGGTCGTTGGCGACGAAGTTGTCGCAGCCATGCGACGAGTCGCACAAGGGCAAGAGTTCCGAAGCAATGTCCATCGAGGCGGGATGACAGAACAGATCGAACTCGACGAAAATTACCGGCAAACTGCGATTCGCGCCGCCCAGATCATGGGTCTCCGGGTTGCCGGTGTTGACATGCTTGAAGGTAAAGATGGACCGCAGGTGCTCGAGGTCAACTCTTCGCCGGGTCTGGAAGGAATCGAAAAGTGCACACAGCTCGATGTCGCCGGTTCGATCGTCGACTTCATCGCCGGACGAGTCGATTTCCCGGAAATTGACGTTCGCCAACGCCTCACGGTCAGTCGTGGGTTTGGCGTGGCCGAGATTCACATTCCCGATGGATCGGATTATGTTGGAAAACGAATCGAAGAATCGGGGTTTGCCGAAAAAGACATCAACGTTCTCACATTGACGCGAGGCACATGGGTCATTCCCAACCCCAGGTCGAATCGCCAGTTTGAAACCGGTGATCGAATCCTCTGTTTTGGAAAGCTGGCGAGCATGCGAGAAATGGTACCGGCCAAAACACGAAAGAAGCGACGATCGAAGGTCCGACATCTGCCAGAGTTGCCCGTCGCGCATAAAGTACTGAAAGAATCGGATTAGTCTCCCAGGCAGCAAGCGAATCGAACATGGAAAATTCCGCAAGAAAACTCATCGAAGACTGGGAAGGCTGTAAAGTGCTCCCGGGCGAAGCCAAAGACGTTTCACTTGCAGTAAGCGAGAGCTTCAACGGGAGGACAGTCGAGATTCCCGTCCATGTTCGCCGGGCAAAAATCGACGGCCCCGTCGTGTTTGTCACGGGCGCTTTGCACGGCGATGAAATCAATGGGACAGGAGCCATTCGAAAACTGGTTCAAAGCGATGATTTTGAACTTAAGCGAGGTTCGGTCATCCTGATTCCAGTGCTCAATATTCTGGCTTTTGATCGACATTCAAGATACCTGCCGGATCGCCGTGACCTGAATCGTTCTTTTCCCGGAGTCTCGACCGGAAGTCTCGCCAGTCGGATGGCGCGCACGATTTTTGACGAATTGGTGGCACGCTGCGATTACGGGATCGACCTCCACACGGCCGCCGTTCGAAGAACAAACTATCCCAACATTCGCGCCGACATGAGCGATCCCGAGGTCAAACGGATTGCGGAGGCTTTTGGCTGTGAGGTGATTATTAACGGAAAAGGTCCGTTACGTTCATTTCGACGCGAAGCCTGCGAGGCAGGTTGCCATACGATCGTGATGGAAGGCGGCGAAGTCTTCAAGGTCGAACCGGGGATCGTCAAGACGGCTGTTCGCGGAGTCAGAAATGTCCTCTCAGAGCTGAAAATGCTGGATGAACCTCCGGAACACGCCGATTATCAGGTGGTCGTCAAAAAGTCGAAATGGATTCGCGCTCAAAAGGGAGGTTTTCTCGAATTTCACGTCAAACCAGGCGAGGTGATCGAAGCCGGCCAACCGTTAACGACAAACACGAATCTGCTTGGTCGAGACCGTCACACAACGCACGCTCCGTACGATGCCGTCGTCATCGGGATGACCACTTTGCCGGCGATCAGCCCAGGTGACCCGATATGTAATCTCGGCCAACTTCCGGCCAATATTAAACCCGAAAGTCTGCGGAACCTTCGTTTCCGGGAACACGGGCTCGAAGAACGAGTTGTGGAAGAGCTATCCGCTAACCTGCTGGTCGTAAAACCCGCCCCGAACCTCGATTGATATTTCGAATATGAGTTAATCGCGAATCTTGCTGCGCGGTTTCGGACCCGATGCTGTGCAAATTGCAACCAAATGACTGCTTGAGCAACTCTGTTCGTCGAATTCACAAGAAACGGGATGCCTGTCGGGTCAGTCAAATACCTGAAATGGAATCACCAAGACAGGAACTGACGTCTCGTCCCTCACGTCGGACCCCATCCATTGCTCCATCACGCGGCCTTGACTTGCTCCCATCAAGATCAGATCAACCGCGCTCTCTTCCGCAAAGTCGACAATTTGGTGGATGATTGCCCCTTCGCGAAACTGACAATTCACCTGAACCTGGTGCTTTTTCGCGGCATCGGTAAAGTACTCAAACGAAAGCTCACCCGCCTCGTGAGCGCCGCCAGGCTTGACAACATGCAAAACGATCACGTCGGCTTTGACGGCTTTCGCGATTCGCATGACGTAGTCTGCCGATTCTGCAGCTTCTGAGCACCCGGAGACCGGAACGAGGATTTTCGTCATGGCAATTCTGTATTCAAATGGTTATTACTGAGCTAAAATCAATAGGCCAAACGTGCTGGGACCGGGGCATGATGATTGGGGCGATTTGGAACGATGGCATTGGTACCAAAATTCGTGTTTGCCCGGGCCTAGGTCGTCCACTGGGATGCAACCGATGTGCCAAATGTCGAGTTATCTGAAAAATGCCGAAAGCAATTACAGCCTGGAATTTGGAAAGAATATGTCCTAGTCGAAAAAGCAATGCTCATTTTCGCCTCCATTCCGAGCATATCCTTCGTTCGTCGTCGGTTTTCAGCCCGCCACCTCATTTGCTTCCTGGGTCAATATCAGACAGCCGTCTGAAACCTGTTAGATACAATATGCAATCTCAAGATTGGGTATCCTTTGAATAAGTCCGAAGTCATTTCTCCCAAACGCCTGGATCAGGTCATTGCGATGGTACCCCAAGGCCGATGGACCAATAACAATACTTCCTCCGAAGGCGCACTCAATAGCGAACCAAAAACGATCAGGATGCCTTCTCGTCGCTGGATCTTCCTCCTGGCGATTGTTTGCCTGGTCGCCATTGGTATTTCCGGCTATCTGGGATGGGTCGCGCTGACGTCGTCCAAAGTGGCCGGTTGTGGCGGTGGCAGATTGTTTAACTGTGGACATGTCATTGGCAGTCGGTGGTCGCTTTGGATGGGAATTCCGGTCAGCCTGCTGGCGACAGGTTTATACCTTTCCATGGGTTCGGCGTTGGCGATCGGCGTTTCATCTCGGTTTGGCTCGTCCATACGACGCATCGCCTGGATGCTAGTAACGATACTTGCACTCTCGGCTGGCATGGCAGCGGTCTGGTTCATTGGGTTGCAGGTTCTTGTAATCAAACATCTCTGCACCTATTGCCTGACAGCCCATACGTGCGGGCTGGCAGCAGCAGGGGTCGTCCTGCGAAACAGGATCGTTGGAGGTAAGACTCTGGGACTGTTGGCCATCATCAGTTTTGTTGGCTTGGCAATGTTGATTGGAGGCCAGTTGATTGGCCAACCGCCAACCAGTTATCAAGTTGAAACTTTCGAGCCTCCGGCCGAGGAGCCAGAATTATTCGAATTTGGCATGCCGACCAGCCCGACTGGTGCCGGTGACAAAGGCATCTCCGATGAGACGTCGATGTTCGGGCCCCCATTGGACTGGTCGCGATATCCGGTTTTCCTATTCCCGAGTTCGGCGATGTTGATCACGGCACAATTGACGCAATCCGATGTCCGGCAAGACGACAGTCGACCGAAGTCCAGTCAGGCAACGGGTTCCAGCACCGGATCAGCAACCGTCTCGCAGGAACGCCGATTCGTAGTAATTAATGGAGGCAAGGTCAAGCTGGATGTCACTCAGGTTCCCGTCGTTGGATCCCCGAAAGCAAAATATATTTTTGTCGAGATGTTTGATTATGCCTGCCCTCATTGTCGAAACACGCATGCGACGATCAAAGGCGCATCCGAGAAATTGAATGGTGACCTTGCAGTGGTGGCCCTACCCATCCCGCTAAACGCGACATGTAACAACGCAATCCAGGTCACCGATCCAAAATTTGCTGAATCCTGTGAAATTGCAAGACTGGCGGTGGCTGTCTGGCGTACTGACGCAGCAAAATTCACAGAATTTCACAACTGGATGTTCACGGGCGAAAGTGCACCCAGTTTTGCGAGTGCCAAAGCTCACGCGGAAACCCTGGTGGCAGCGGACAAACTTGCCGCCGAATTGGCATCGCAAGTGCCTGGTCAGTACATCAGCCAAAACGTCGAGCTCTACAAGCGATCCGGAAGCGGGAACGTGCCAAAGCTGATGTTTCCCGGCACCAGCGTAATTGGGGAGTTTAATTCGGTTGATGGACTTGTCGATTTGATCCATCGAGAAATCAAGTAATCTTGTTTCGCGTAGATTTCCGGTTTGTTTTTGCCAAGAAGGTCAAGAACGGACTTCATGAATTGAAATCAGGCCAATCAATGAATCATGCTTGACTCCCAATAACGGTCATTCAATTCAAGACGCTGAACAGAATTGGACCCAGTGACTTGCCTTTTGCCGAACGCCACTCGCAATTTCGATGCGCGACGCCAATTCAGATACAGGGAGTTAGACGGTATCGAACGCAAAGAACAGATAACGGTTTTTTTGTTTGTCAGGCGACGCTGCGGCTCGGAAAAATCGCGTCTCCCGAGGCGAAAAAAGGGCATGGCAAATCGAATTGCCCTTGATTGCGGGACCTTGTTTTCAACGTAATCTCCGTTTTTGATAACCTCACCTCGTTTCGACTTGGCACCACCTTTCGGTGTTCCGGGGAATTGGTCCGTCAACTTGATCAACGCGACTGCCGACCGTTACTTACTTGAATTCAATGCAAACTTGGACTAAATGGCGAACCTCAGAAGTTTCTTTAGAACTTGTTATGATGTGGGCAGGTTAAAAGACGCATTGATGGGTAGCATGATTCCCAAAAGTGAAGTCGTTTTGTCAACTCAATGGTTCACGATGCGACTGCGATAATCACGCGACCACAAGGTCGACGTGATTGAAGAGGTCGAGTGCCATTGAATTGCGACGGTTATCGAAGACGCTGGGGGCAATCAGACAGAACCTGCCAAGCGATTGGGGATCACCCGCGTCACGGTCCGTTCCAAAGTCAACAAACGCGGAATCGGCACCCGCCGTGTGATGGAATAGCCTGGGATTCTCAAAAAAAGAAGCCGGTGAAATTCGGTCACCGGCATCCGTGATTAGGACGCTGACACAATCGCCAACCGCGTCCACTTCGACCAAAGGGTATCATCAGCGATTCGCCGAGCCTGGACTCATGGTGCGAACTCGCGATCCATTGTGTTTCGCGAAACTGCTTGCAACCGTTAGGAAGAAAGCCACCATCAGACAATTTGTGACGGGTTTTCGTCAAACGATGTTTGCCCGGCACTCCAGGTCTTGTGTCTCGGGGCATCCTTAAGTTTGATGCGAGAATCGCGATCGCGATGCTGACCCTTTTGACTCTTCGAATGATTCCACTTTTTCAGCGACTGACGTTTGTTTGACCGATTCATGGCCCTTCCTGATCAATTACAAATTTCAAACTTGCTTAACTCAAACTCAAAAGTCCAGCCTCCGCTCGCCGTCCCATCCAAATGGTTCCGGCAGACTCGGGCTGGGTTGCCAAACAATCCTAGCGGTGTTTGCCTGTCGCTGGTTTCGTGTGCGTTGAAGTCGCAGATTTGGTCGACGGGACCGCTGGCTTTTTCGCCGCGGTCTTAACCGTCACTTTTGCAGTTGGCTTGGACGAAGCACTCGCAACAGGCTTGGACAACGGCTTGGAATTCTTCGGGTTCGACATAATTATAGCTCCTGCATAAAAAATGTCTCGGTCGCGTCGCTCTCGGTAGGTTCCTTGAATGGCGACTTGACCTTGCCAGTGAAATGCACGAAATGTGCCAATTGGTGTCCAAGGCGGTTTTTCTCGACTTCCAGGGAATACCCGAAGATTTCTCCAGCAGATTTCATTGCTGTTTTTTCGGGGGCAACAAATGCTGGCAGGGAGAGTACTCAAAGCGGCCGTTCGACGTCGGCCGAATTGCAGAACAAGACGAAAAATTGCTCAGTTGCGCGGGCAATCATTGCGCGGCGCGATCGACTTTTGCCCAACGACGAAAGCCGGAGAAACCGTCAATGGGGTACCCGTCCGGGCCAAACCCCGATCTTGGGTTTTGCAGCCAATTTCTGGCCTCGGTCGGGCAGCAGGTTATCAAAAAATGGAGGGCTTCATCTGTTCATTCAACGTGTTCCAACGATGAATCAGCTCTTCCAGCTTCGGTTGGTTCTGGTCCGCCACGTTTTTTTCTTCCGAGATGTCAATTCCGAGATTGTAGAGCTCCCAAACCGATTGCTCCTCGCCGCGACGCATTTTGACAAGTTTCCAGTCGCCTGATCTGAGTGCCGCCTTATGGCCTTGACGCCAGAACAGCTCCTTGTGCGGGGCACCCGGTTTTCCGTGTTTCAAGTAAGGCATCAGGTCGACGCCGTCGATTGCCTTGCGTTGTTCTGCACCAATCAGATTCCGCGCCGTGGCAAAAATATCGGTGCTGCTGACAGGTTGATCAAACGTAACACCTGGTTTCAGGTTTCCGGTCCAACGCACGATCATGGGAACACGGAGTCCACCTTCATACATCGAGCCTTTCTCCCCCCGCAGCGGAAAATTACTTGACGTAAGTTCGCGCGTCGGCCCGCCATTGTCACTCAGGAAGATAACGAGGGTTTTCTCGTCGAGATTTGTCTTGCGCAGCTGGTCAAGAACCTGCCCGACACTTTCATCAAGCGACCATAACATCGACGCGAAAATTCGACGTTGGATATCGTCGATCCCACGAAACCGTTCCATGTCTTGACGCTTACCCTGCAGCGGACTGTGAACCGCGTTGTACGCGAGATACAGAAAGAACGGCTTATCCTGGTGGCGGTCGATAAAACTGACGGCTTCCCGGGTAAACGCATCCGTCAGGTATTCTGTTTCAACCACAGGCTGGCCGCCGCGAATGATCGGGTTGTTGGCGTCGTACTCAGGCTCATCACGACCCATGTGGGTTGAATAGATCAGGTCCTTTCCGGTCCAGCGTCCGGTTCGACCTCCGGGAAGCGCTTTGCGCCGCAGCATTGAGGTGACGCCCTGGTAGGGCGGGGGAACAAAGTAATGGCCCTCGTGAATAAAGCCAAAAAATTCGTCGAAACCATGACGGTACGGGTGAAAATCAGCAGCGCCGCCCAGATGCCATTTTCCGATCAACCCGGTTGTATAACCCTGATCGTGAAGCAATTCCGCGACCGTTAGCTCCACCGAAGGGAGTCCTGTGCCGTCGTCGTCGTTCCGTGCACCGATTGGATTAAATTCGTATCCAAAACGTGTTGGGAACTTACCCGTCAGCATGCCGGCCCGGGAAGGACTGCAATTCGGCGCTGTCACGTACGCCTGGGTAAACCGAACACCCTCGTGACAGAGTGAGTCGATATGTGGCGTGGGGATCTCCGTGTTTCCCTGACAACCCAATTCTCCATATCCAAGATCATCTGCCAGCAGGACGATAATATTCGGTTGGTCGGTGGCGCAAACCGATCCGGATGCGATTGCTGCAAACAGGAACAAAACAAACTGCTGGGTTTTCTTCACAACCGCTACCCTGGGACCACGAGTTACAAACGAAGGAATGGAAAGACTTGATTTCTGAGCCGACCCCCAATGTTAACGTCGGGATCAACGGGAAGGAAGAAAACCAGCCACTGGTGTTTTTCCCTTCCGACTTCCCTGCCGGATCGAAACAGAGATATTCGCCCGTCTCGCCATGCCGTCAATCGGTATTGATGACGTCAATCGGTATTGACGCCATCAATTGGTAGTCGACCCGACCCGTTGCCCACGATGGCAAAGATGCTTACTCCGAGCTGACCTAATGGCCTATGGAATCGCGATTGAGTCACTATCATTGAACCAGAGTCTCCCGGAAGAAAAAAGAAAAGAAAACTTGCAGACGCCGGTTCGTTGTTACGGAAACACGGCGAACGAGAGAATTCATACTCATTTGCGCGGTATCGGTCGTTATCGCACCCGGAAGAAGACATCCACCATGACTCGAGAATCGTTCAACGGGGGCAGATAAAAGTCTGCAAATTGACGAAATCTCTGTTCAGTAATACACTAGGATCATGAACCTCAATCCCAAATTCTACTGTCTTTTTTTCGTTGCGATTCTCTCATTGGGTTGCAGCAAAAAGAACTCCCCAACTTCTCCACCCAATGATGTCGTTAATGCCGCTTCGACGAGAATTCTGACGGCGGATCAACAACGGGTGAAAGCGATTACGGACTCGGAAAACCTGATCCAATCCCTTTCGACTGAAATGAAGACACTCGCTCGTTCCTTTTCTGTTCAGCCTCAGGATGTTTCAAGTTTTGTAAGCCCGACCATCAACTATTCAGGATTGGAATTGAGTTCGTTTTCGTCGTTGATGGCGCAAGCTGAAAACGACGATGACGATCCGATGACCCATTCGTTTTACTGGCCGGTCACCGAATCGGTTGCGCCCGTTCCATTGTCGGAGGTTTGGAAACCCCTCTTGGATTACCATCGACTTGACGATTGCCAACTGGGTATCCTGCAAGGAACCTTCGGCGACGGCGGCGACGCATTTGAAATGAAAACAAAATTCGAAGGTCGATTTCAAACGGATGATGGCCAGATGTTTGGAGTCAAAGGACACCAGACGCTGGGCTGGAAATCTGACGGCTCCAATGGATGGAAATTGACATCGTGGGTCCAGGCAGATCTGAAAGTGCTGACGGCCAGGGAGTCTTTTTTCGAGAACGTCACCGAATCAGCGTTCCCGGAGACCGCCACGAGAAAGAAACTTGAACGTTCATCTCATCAAGAGCTGTTGCTTCGCCGGAGCACCGAAACCGGTCAGTCGAAGGACCTCACCCCCGCGCGGGAAGATTTTGCTGGCTTCAGTGATTGGTATTCCGTTTTCCAGTACCCGTCGGTGAGCGTGGTGGACATTGATCAAGACGGATACGACGATTTATTTGTGACCGACCGTTGGCAATCGGCCCAATTGTTGCGTAACAAGGGAAATGGAACCTTTGAAGATGTGACGGAGGCAAGCGGACTACAGGTCGACGAGTTGGCCAACTGCGCCTATTTCGTTGATTTTGATAATGATGGCGACTCCGACGTTTTCGTGGGTATCTCGATGGGGCCCAGTAAATTCTTCATCAACGAGAATGGAACTTTCAAGCCGGACGAAGCCACGAACCGGTTATTAAAGGGAACGCGGTTTGTGGTCTCCGCTTCCGTTGTCGACCTGAATCGGGATGGCTTGCTGGATTTGTTCCTGAGCACTTACGCCGCAAACCCGCGACCGGTCGCAGAATGGTTTGACAAGACGACCAAAGCGTACGTTCCTCAAGAGACTCAATCGAAGATTATCGCTTCGCACGACTATGTCGATGGACGCGGACCACCCAACATCCTGCTGATGAATCGCGGAGGGAAATTCGATTGGGTGAGCATCGACGACAACCTGAAACAGTATCGAAAAACATATCAAGCGTCCTGGACCGATTTTGATCAGGACGGTGATCTCGACGTCTATATCTGCAACGACTTTGCGCCTGATGTTTTCCTGAGAAACGATACCGAACAGGGTTCCTTCAAAATCAGATTCACGGACGTCACGAATGACGTCTTTCCGGACATCGCGATGAATTTCGCGATGGGGGCCTCCTGGGGAGATTTTGACAATGATGGGGATCTCGATTTATATGTTTCCAACATGTATTCCAAGGCAGGACTGAGAATCGTTGCCCAGTTGGAAAACGTGGACGAGCGAATCAAGGTGTCAGCCCGGGGAAACTACCTGTACGAGAATGTCGACGGAAAGTTTCACCAGGTCGCCGGGGTCGGCGAACAAGACCAACACGTATCCAATGTCGGATGGTCCTATGGAGGACAATTCGCGGATTTTGATAATGACGGAGAGCTCGATATTTATGTCTTGAGTGGCATGTTTTCACCTCCCAAAGAGGTCCACAGCGACAAGGATTTGTGAAGTTGCCTTTGGCGTACGGCCGTACGCAACGCTCCGGATGTTGATGAAGAATTCAAACGACTCGCGGAATGGGGGCCTCCTGATTTGATGTCGATGCAGCCATTCCCGCTGGCCGAAAAACCCGATGGCGAAAAGTACTTTCGCATGAACGCTCTTAGCGGTGGCGAACGTAATCGCCTGTTCCTTCGTCGCCACGACAATTACAAAGACGTGTCGCTGGTGTCGGGGGCGGATTTTCGCGAAGATGGTCGGGGGTTTGTTTTGATGGACTATGATCTCGATGGCTGGTTGGATTTGGGAATTACGAGTCCCAACTATCCACGTTTTCGAATGGTCAGAAATCGGCTAGTCGATCTTCAGACGAAAAAAAACGGATTTGTCGAAGTCACGCTGGTCGGTGGTCAAACATCGACCGAGCCGTCGACCGAATGGAGCCCACGGGAACCTTTTGGCAGTCGAGTGTTGGTCACAACGGGTAGCAGCCAGAGAATGTTTCAATTGACCTGCGGTGAAGGCTTGTCCAGCCAGAACGCCAAACGCATCCATATTGGAATGGGACAGACACAGGTCATCGACAGAATTGAAGTGATCTGGCCAAGCGGTAAAACGACGGTTCGTGAGAATATTCCTGTCGGCGAACGAGTGACGATTTTCGAAAACCCGCAGACGCAGCCCGTCAGCCAATAATTTGCCTGGCCGCGAACTTGACCAACATGAAACGGTTTGCAAGGTAAGGGTGGCGATTGCAGCCACCGGCACCACGATGCAGTAGAATCGAGGAGGCGTCGGACTGACACAACCGCCCATTTCTTTGCCAATACCAGCGAAAGCTGTTACGGGCAAACTGGGTCATGTCGTGACTGAGTCCCAGGCTCAGGTGACCATGGTTTCGAAACGGATCCCAGATTCCATGTGGGATGATCTTGCCAGTCGCCCAACTGGCGAAGTCGTGATCCACTGCCTCGAAGGATTACTGACGATGCACGCCGCCGATGCGATCAGGTACCCGAGCTGTTCCTTCTTCCAGGTGTCCATGTTGAAGTCCGGGTTTACCTGTTTTTGATCGCGTTTCGGTAACCACTGGATGTGTTCGAACGGTGTGTTGCAATCCGCCATTTCGCCACCGGTCGGGTTATTGAGTATCTTTCGTTTCGTCAAACTGACGAACAAACGCCATCTCTGACCTCCTGGAAAACGTCCCAGATTGCCTTGATAACGAATCGACAGGAAACTCAAAATCCAAAAATGCCCCTCCGGAAGCTCCCGCAAGAGAAATCCAGGACAATCCGCGTGTCACTCGAATCCGATTACATCCCGCGGATCCTGTATTGTCTGATCGCTTCCACCATTCCATTCATGTCATAGGTCTCCGCTTCTGCGTCTGGCTCAAAACCCAGTTCTCGTAACACGGCGCTGGTTCCCGGACTGATGCTGACTAATTTGGCTTTTCGCACGTCTTCACCAAAAACCCGGATTGTCGAACGGGCAATGGCTCCACTGGTAATGGTAATCCAGTCGACCAAATTGTCGGATATCCGCTTTGCCACTTCGAGATCCACGGATTCCACGTCGCGGCTTTGATATGCAATCAATTCTTCAAATTCAATTTTGGCTTCCAACAGCACATCAGTCAGGGTTGTGGTCCGTCGGTCCGCTCTCGCAATCAAAACCCTTTGGCCGATGGCAGTTGCCGTGAGTGCCTCTCCCAGCGAAAGGCTGTTTGCAAACGGCGGGACCAAGTCCACATCGACATTGCCAAACCGCATGAGTTGATCGGCCGTTGATTTGCCGATCGCGGCGATCTTTCTATTTTTCAACTTCTCCAGGGAGCCGTGGATGTCAACCAACCTGTCAATCAAGAAACGAACGGAGTTGGTGCTGACAAACACCAGCCAATCGAACTGCTCGATTCTGCCCAGGACCCGATCCAGATCCAGCCAACTTTCGGGGGGAAGGATGCGAATCACCGGATGGGAGATGGCTTTGGCCCCCAATTGTTCCAATCGTCGGCAAAATGAATCTGCTTGTTCGGCCGCACGAGTCACGACAATCGTCTGACCAGCCAGGGGAGTTGGGTCGGGCGTATTGCCCGGTAAGGCGTCCAATGGGCCCGGGTTCCGTGGATCTGACATAAAAACCGGTGGAAAGGGGAGAAATTAGCGGTGGACAAGCTGGTTCAAAATAGCGATATTGTGGGATTGTCAATTTCCGGGAAGTCACGTCAACAGATTTAGAGACTAATGCCAAATACCGCAAGCGCCAGTAAGCGCCTCCGTCAAACCAAGGTTCGCCAGGCTCGTAATAAAACGATCAAGACGGCGATCAAAACACAAGTCAAAAAGGTCCTTTCTCTCGTCTCTGAAGGCGATGTCGAAAAGGCCGAAGTTGAATTCAAATTGGCAGCCAAAAAGCTCGACAAAGCCGGCGTCAAAGGTGTGATTCACAAGAACGCGGCCAGTCGCAAGAAATCACGATTGCAACGAGCGATCAAGACAGCCAAAAACAAATAGCTTGCTGCGATCATCGTTTGAAGTGCTTTTCAACGAATCGATCATCTGAGCCAGCCTTGAGGTTGGCTTTTTTCGTGGGTCAGTGTATTTGATGCGCAAACGGCCTATCGCAGGTTGGAACGCATCCGGCGTATCTGGACCTTGCCTGGTGTTTCCTGGCCCTCGAACACGCGTTTTCCCGACACAGCCAGACTGGAAAGCCAAACGACGGGTTGGTACGAATTCCGGTTTGACCGCTGCCGAAAGTCGGAGACAAGCAACTATCGTTTACCGCCACGTTTGGTTGGGTTCGTTCCGCCCCGCCGGGGCTTTTGAGAAGCCGATTGATTTCTACTCGATTTCCTCGCGGGCTTTAAAGCGCTACTGGATCCAGTACCCGATGCCTTCGGGAAGCTGGACTTTGACCGCGAAACATGCTTGGTTGATTTTCGATGCGGTTGTCCATGGCTTCGAGGTGAATCAGCGGAGCGGTCGGTTTTTGGACTGGAGGCACCTGATTGGCCCACCGATTTCGTTTTGGTCGGCTTACGCCGTCTTGGTTGGGAAATCCCCGCGGAAGCCTTTTTCAAACTCTTGACCTCCATTGGCGTCAACGGGCGGTGTGCACCGCGGGGCAGGTCACCCAACTTCAACGGACCGATCGAAACACGTTTCAACGTGCGGACTTTATGACCGATCCCGGCCAGCATCCGACGAATCTCGCGGTTACGGCCTTCGGCGAGTGTGATTTCCAGCCAACATCCGCTGGGAGCCCGCTTGAGAAATTTCGCTTTTGTGGCCCGTGCCAACCCCTCGGCAATGTAGACGCCTTCTTCCAGTTTTCGAAGCTCAGCCGCAGCGGGAACACCGACAACCTGCACGTGATACTTTTTTTCCACCCCGTAACGCGGGTGGGTCAATTGATTGGCCAAATCGCCATCGTTGGTGACGAGGATCAGGCCTTCACTCGACTGATCTAGCCGCCCAACGTTATACACGCGTTGATCGGTTTTGATCAGGTCAATGACCCGTGGTCGACCGGAAGGATCTTTGCTGGTCGACAGGACGCCGGGTGGTTTGTTGAGGATAAAATACTGCAGCCGCTGAACGACGAGCTTCTGCGCGTCGACGTAGATTTCCTGCTGGTTGGGATCGACTTTAGCGCCCAGCGTTGTGACCACCTGGCCGTCGATTTCGACCCGGCCTTCCTCAATGATTAACTCGCACTCCCGTCGGCTTCCGACTCCTGCCGAAGCCATCACTCGCTGGAGACGTTGACGCGAGTCGGAGCTCTGGCTGGGTTTTTTCGCCGACTTCCTTTTCGGTTTCGACTGCTTCGTCGCCTTCGTCGCGGGCATCCTGGTTTTCTTTTTCGCCATGCTAAATCAAATCTTCGAACACGGTGGATCGAGTTGTATGTGGTGCGTTTCGTTTGTCAGTTTAGTATTTATGAAATCTGTGTATATGTCCTTTCTGCGAGCTTTGCCTGTTTTTGTGTCGGTTATCGGTCGAATTGGCCGTTCAACGCCAAACCAGGACCGGATACGATTGGAACACCTCCCATTCCAATTCCGACGAACGAAGCAAAGAAAGAACCACTGTGGAACCGGCACTTGAGGAGTTGGTGGCCTACCATGAAGCCGGCCATGCCGTGATGGCGGTGGTTTTGGGTGGGAGGATTGTCCATGTTTCCATTGAGCCTCCCGATGACGATGAATGGAAGCGATCGGGTGAGTCGATCGTTCAGTGGCCGGTGGCAGCGGCCGGTACGATCGACGAAGCGGAAATTAAAGTCAGCCTGGCGGGCCCGGTGACCGAAATGATATACGTGTCAGAGTTTCAGGCGATCGCATCCGTACCCGAGTTTGCTGCCGACTGGCACCGGGCGTCACTGGGCGCGGCTCGACTGAAACCGACGATGGCACAGCGGATCAGGCTGTTGGTTCAGGCCGAGAATTGGCTGCGTTCATTTTTTGAACAGGATCATCACTGGGCCGCCATCGGAGCCGTCGCAGATGAGCTATTGGCTCACGAAACCATTGAACACGAACGTTTGGCGGAGATTGTCTCGTTTTGGATCCACCCTGGTGAGCGTGGATGGAACCGGCACCAATCCGAATCCTGATGCAACCCTGTTATCAATCCAGACGCGGCCCTATTGATCCTGGAACTGCAATCCGTCTTCGGCAACTTGCGATAAACGTTTCTGAACGTTTCGCAAAATCTGTTGCTCAAGTGCAAAATCCCTTCCCATTGGAATCCAGCCGTCCGGCTGTTTTTTCAACCAGGGATCGTATTGGTTCCGATCAAGCGAATTATCAAAACGAAGCTGCCCTTTCGCGGTTGCTCCAACGGGCTGGTTCAAGTCTTCAAGTTCTTTGAAAACTTTCACGTCGATTTGATAGCTGTTACCCGAGGGGATGACGCGGACCTTGGCGAACCGGCGAACGGTTTGCAGCGTTGCATGCAAACGATCAAATCCGGGCATTGAGTCTTTTTTCCATGGCTCAGCGATCGTGCCACCGATCTTTGGATGGGTTTCGATCCAGCCCTCGGACATGATTCCCTCAAGAACGCGAATTCGTTCTTCGCGATAAATCTTGAAATAATTGTCAATCTCGTCGCTGACTTGATCCATCACCAACCAGCGATCCATCATCGGAATGACCAGGGGGTTTTGAACAGAAGGATGTCCCATCAGGTTGGGTGACGGGTCGTCGTAAGAAAACACGCGGCAACCGGAGGTAATACATACCAGCAACAGCATCAATGCGCCGCTATATCTCTGTGTCCGGCTAGCGGTTCGATCCAGGCGGTCTCCTCGAGCGCCGCGATTGCGCAAGGGCGAAATTGGATGCGATTCGTTAGGCTGTGGCATTACAAGGTCTGGCGTGGATTCCGGAAAATTGGCCGCGTAGTTTGCGGAAATTTGCCGGCCGGAGCAATGCCATGTTTGCTAGCAAATCAATGGAATGAGAGAGTCCGTATTGTGTCTTATTTCAATTGCCCGCCGTATTCGTTGGTTGGATCTCGGTAATTGGAATGTAGGTGGTCGAGCGGGTTGCCTCCCAGATCCTGACAAGCGTACTCAATAATGAGTGTGGGCGATTGAATGGAATAGGAGACGTCGCTTTTCGGATCGCGACTGCCATTCCAGGCGAACTTCATCTGTTCGATTTCCGATTCAAGTTGTTTCATCCGTTTGCTTGCCTGGGACTGGGGCAAATCGTTTACCCATTGCCCGATCAACGATAGCAACAGCTTCTTTTGGGAGTCACTGAATGTCGAACAGGAGATCCCGTGAGCCTTCGGAACCAAACCGTCATTTCCTGGTCCAGTTACGATGGTGGCCCGAGTCGGACTCAAGACCGCTTGCCTGACCTGTTCGTCGGTGAGGCTCATCGCCAATTCATGCGCAAGATCAGTTTCATTCTTGAAAGGCCGATACCGTTTGCCGGCGATTTCAAATGTTTGCGGCTGACTTCCGATAAAACTGGGTGACATCGTCAGGTTAGCACCTTGCATGGAAATATTCGTGCCGACGTGGTGACCATCCAATTGAAAGCACCAAGGTTCCGACTCGGACGGCTCGCCAAAAATGACCAGGGAGAAGTTATCGGTCCCGAATCCTGGCCGCGGGCGCCCTCCAACCAGTAGTTGGTCGTCGCCAAGCATGATGTCTCGCATTTTATTGAATCCTTGTTCGCTGAACAAACTCGCCATTAATCCACATGCGAGTTCGAGCTGAGCCGAATTCAATTCCGACATTCGAATCCCGTCAGCATCGTTCCGGGCCGGGAGGTTCGTCCACTCGCGCCGCTTTGGGCTGTGGAGATCATCCATGCATTTCTGCCGCTGGCTGTCGTCCAGAGAATTCAGGAACGACTTCGCCGCAGATACAATCGCGTTGGGCGTGTGTTGAGCCTCGGATAACGAATAAGTCCCCACGATAAAACTCGCGTCCGAAACAAAATCCGAGCGAGTCGCCGATGACGACTGGACTTGAGCCAATCCCATGGGTGGAACCAACCACAGAATCAACCCGGCTGAAATTGAGGCACGTAAAATGGTGGATGTTGAAATGTATTTCATGGAACGGACTCGGGGGAAATTTGAAACCGGAAATTATAGCGAATTAGGCCAGCGCAACGCCATTCCCGAATTGGGTAGAGATCGGGGCGAAACGACGGCTTTTCCATCGCGTCTGCGTTGGCCAACCTCCATCAATTGCAGTCATCGATCGTACCATCCGTGTCCGCCGTGCCTTGAGTCGCCCCGGCGAGTTTCAGATAGCCACCACACGGGAATCAACCGACATCCACAATGGAGGAATCGTAGCTTTCTGGAGGAATGAATCCAAGACAGTTGATGACGGTGGCGGCCAAACTGCTGATCCCCAGATCGCGAGCGGTCGTCAGCCGGGCATTGGCTGTCCCTGCCGGATCGTAAATGTAACACGGAACCGGATTCAGCGTGTGGCTGGTTTTCAGTCGTGGATGACCATGGGAGTCCAGTTTCAGTTTCCCGTCTCGAGAGACTTCGTACATTTCGTCGGCGTTGCCGTGATCTGCCGTCACAATCAAGATCCCATTGGCCGCATTGATCGCAGCCATCAACCGGCCAACGCACAAATCAACGACTTCGATGGAAATCTCAACAGCCAGCAGGTCACCGGTGTGACCGACCATATCCCCGTTGGGATAGTTCGCCCGGATAAATCTGTGCTTGTTATTACGAATCGAATCCAGAATAACGTCGGTGATCTCGCCGCCTTTCATCCAGGGGCGCTGCTCAAACGGCAGCAAGTCCGAGGTGATTTCGACGTAGTCCTCCGTTGCATTGTCGAATTTTCCACTGCGATTTCCATTGAAAAAATAGGTCACGTGACCGTATTTTTGTGTTTCGCTGACCGCCAATTGGGACACACCGGCGTTGGCCAGATACTCGCCCAATACCTCGTCGATCGCTGGTGGCGTCACAAGAAAACGTCTGGGAATCTTGAGATCGGCATCGTATTGCATGATACCCGCGAATCTGACATCCGGAATCGGGCCGCGGTTAAACGTATCGAGTTCGGGTTCATCGAACGCCCTGGAGATCTCGATTGCCCGATCACCCCGGAAATTGAACAGCACAACGCTGTCGCCATCGACGATCGGGCCAACGGGATTTCCATCTCGCACGATCACAAACTCCTTCAAGTCCTGGTCAATCACGCCGGGCGTTTCGGACCGTAGCGTCTCGATGGCCGTCGTTGCTGAATCAAATTCGCGCCCGATCCCTTTGACATGCACATTCCATCCGCGTTCAATCATCGGCCAATCCGCGTTGTACCGGTCCATGGTGATGTAAAGTCGGCCACCTCCCGAAGCAATCGCATAATCAAAATCGTCGTTCGCGTTGATTTCGGCCAGGCGCTTTTCAAGCATCTCCACATAAACCAGAGCCGACGCGGGTGGTACGTCTCGACCGTCAAGCAATATGTGGATACGGACCTTCTTGATCCTTTGCCGGTGCGCCCGAGTCAGCATCGCCAACAGGATATCGATGTGGGAATGAACGTTTCCATCTGACAACAAGCCGATAAAATGAAGCGTGGAATCCCCCAACGAGTCGGTTAGATCGCGCCAGGTTTCGCCTTCAAACAGCGCGCCAGACTGGACGGCGTTCTGCACCAGCAACGCGCCTTGATCGAAAACCCGTCCGGCCCCGATCGCATTGTGGCCAACTTCGCTGTTCCCCATGTCCTCGTCACTTGGCATTCCCACCGCGCGACCATGAGCCTTAAGTGCAGTGTAGACCGAGGTCGTTTTCAAATGATCAAGATGCGGTGTCGAAGCCTTCGCGACCATATCGCCCGGATCGCCATGACCAATACCGACTCCGTCCATGATGACCAGAACGACCGGGCCCAAAGGGCCCGCAAAGTGTGGGTGTTTTTCAAGCGGTTTCATAATCATCAAATAGCTCGATACGTTGCGAATTGGGAACCATCGATTGTAAACATTCGGGGTGCTTCCGGGAGGGTTGGTCCCGCTCGATTCAACTTTTCCGATTCGGGAAATGAAAATGTGAATTGGCCAAATGCGCCCCTCGGTCCAACGCGTCAAGCTCAGCCAGGTCGAACAGGCAGCCGGCGCCCGATGGTGATTCAGGCCGGAGACATATGCGTGCGGTTGATCCTCGCATCGAATAATCGTTCGCGACCTCGCCGCGTTGTTCCTTACGATGTCCACTGGATGCCAACGCTGGTTTGGGCGACAATCAGCGAAGAAATCTCTTCGACGAGTCAGCGCAACCCGCAACCCTTTGGCAACCTGATGGCAAAAATCAAACCAATCTCCTTTCATTTCAAAGGCGCACTGATACCAGGACACGGGATCACCCAGCAGCAGATTGATCAACTGACCCTTCAACTCGAAGCAGCCCGGGCGGAGGTACTTCATACCGATCTCCCGCTGTTTGCTTCTGGAGCCGAAGTCCCATTGGAAAAACAGCCGCTCGACGCCGGCTTTCACGAAATGCCCGAACGGATTCTTGACGAATATCAATCAAATCGGACCAACAGTGAACTTGGCAGGATTCTCGCCGCCGCCGCCAAGCTCCGTGAACGCGTCGACAAAATTGTTGTTCTCGGGATCGGCGGGTCCTATATGGGCGCCCGGGCGCTATTGGAGACTTGCTGCCAACCGTACTTCAACGAACTCACCCGGGCCGAAAGGGGTGGTCGACCGCGAATGTACTTTGAAGGCAACAACGTAGACAATGATTGGTCCCAAGGGCTGCTGCAGTTCTTGAGAACTAACTCGCAGGGTGACGGACCGGAAGGAAACTGGGGAATCGTTGTGATCAGTAAAAGCGGCGGGACGCTGGAAACCGCCGCCGCCTTTCGTCAGTTTCTGACGGAACTGGAGAATCGGGTCGGTCATGCAAATCTGCCGGACTACGTCGTGCCAATCACCGGCCAAAGCGGAAAGCTGGCCAGTCTCGCCGATGCGATCGGGTGTCGGGACCGCTTCCTCGTTCCCGACGGCGTCGGCGGAAGATTCTCCGTGTTGTCAGCCGTGGGTTTGTTGCCAGCCGCCATCCTGGGCATCGATGTGGTCACGCTGCTGGAAGGCGCAGCGGCGATGAATAGCCGGTTTCGGACCCAGCCAGTTGGTCAGAATCCGGTTCTCGATTATGTTGCGGTTAATCATCTGCTGGAAAAAGAACAGGGCGTTGTGACGCGAGTGCTTTCGGTGTGGAGCAAGTCGCTTGAATCCGCCGGTTTCTGGTACGACCAGTTACTGGCAGAAAGTTTGGGGAAAGCCGAACAGGGAGCCTTGCCGCTGACCTGCCTCAATTCACGTGACCTGCACTCGAGAGCCCAGCAACATCAGGAAGGGGCACGCGACAAAGTCATGAATAACGTGATCGTTGATTCTTGGCGTTACGATCCGCTTCCGATTGGAACCAGCCAGTGGGACCAGGACCAGTTGAATGAATTATCTGACAAAACGCTGCCGGAAATCATGTCGGCGGCGATCGCGGGAACGAACCTGGCATACCAGGAAGACCTTCGTCCGACGACGGATCTCCGCCTGCCCGCTGCCGATGAAGCGTCGTTGGGCCAGTTTTTCCAGATGATGATGTTGGCAACGGTCGTTGAAGGCCGCTTGATTGGAATCAATCCCTATGGCCAGCCAGGTGTGGAAAAGTACAAGAAGAACATGAACCAGTTTTTACGTCAGCCCGTAACGACGTAGTCGGCGGCTGATCATCAAATCCCGCAGCCCATCAAGACCACATTGGCCCGGGATAACATCACAACAAAGTGGAGCAATCAACATTTCGCCGTTCCCGAGTCCGGAAGCGTCTGGAACAAATGGTCTGGTGGAGGCTAGTGTGTGACATTCGCGATTGAATTCCAGATCGCAGCACTAATCGTCCTGATTCCCGAGTGGAATTGGAATTGCAAAATTTTTTCCGAACTACCCATCGCTTGACCCCTTAAACAGAATTAGGAATAAACGACAGCGAACCCATGAGTATCGAATTAACCTGGCTCGGCCACGCAACGTGGATGATCACCCACGGACCGCACAAGATCTTGCTTGATCCCTTTCTTAACGATTCGCCAACGGCCCCGGTTAAGGCGGATGATGTCGATGCCGATTTCATTCTGGTTTCGCATGGGCATTTCGATCACGTAGCGGACGTAGCCGAAATCGCCAACCGATGCAACTCGATGGTTGTTGCCGTTTTCGAAATCGCGGAATGGTTTTCGAAACAGCACGCGGTCAAAAACACGATCGGAATGAACATTGGTGGCTCTTTGTCATTGCCGTTTGGTTCGATCAAAATGACCCAGGCGATCCACAGCTCCCAGCTTCCTGACAATTCCTATGGTGGCGTGGCGGCCGGATTCCTGGTCATGATCGAAGGGAAAACGATTTACTTTGCCTGTGACACGGCTCTGTACTCGGACATGAAATTGCTGGGCCAGAAAAACATTGATATCGCGGTCCTGCCAATTGGGGACTTGTTTACGATGGGACCCAGGGACAGCGTGGCTGCAGTAAACTATTTGAATGCCAAACAGGTGCTACCAACCCATTACAATACGTGGCCACCGATCAGTCAGGATGCAGCAGCCTGGGCCGAAATGGTAAAAGCCGGATCGACCGCCGAGCCAATTGTGCTGGAACCCGGCCAGTCTCATCTGATCGACTGAGACGCAACATGACCTGGGGCGAACGACGAATGATTGGAATCTGGACATGACCCGACCCGCAGAAAAACGGTTTGCTTTTTACTTCGGCATTTTGGCTTATGCCCTGGTTTCGACCACCGCAACCAACGCCAGGGCGCAATCGAACACCCTGAAATGGAAATTGGAACAAGACGCCGAATTTTCCGTCGTAATGGTCCAAAGCTCAAAATCCGAGACGATCGTTGACGCCCGTGAAACAACGGTTGAAAGCGCAACGACGATCCGAATGGACTGGCGTGTCACGGACGTCGATCGCGAAGGTGACGCAACCATCGAGCAATCACTGACATCGGTCAAGCTCTCGGTAACCGGCTTTACGCGCCAGAAAAAAGGTGAAACAGCTGCTCCATTGTTGACCATCAGTTTCGACACCGCGGCGCCCGAAGGCGTTACAAACGAATCAAGAAAACTGATGAATCAGATCGTGCCTCTGCTTGGATTAAAACTCGACGTTGTAATGTCGCCGTCCGGCGAAATCAAAAAGGTTTCGGTTTCGGAAGAGGTCTCGGCTCAACTTGACAAATTGCCGGATACTCAGAAACTCCGTGAGTTGTTCAGCAGGAAGGGATTGATCGACCTTATGGGTAGTGCGTCGGTCGTTCTGCCGGAGGACCTGACCGTCGGTCAATCGTGGACGGATAATTCGACGTCTTCCACAGGGCTGGGAACGTTCGAACGAATACGGACCTATACGTTCGTTGGCAAAAAGACAGTGGACGGCAAGGAACTGGCGGAGTTTTCCGTTACGGCGGTCCTTGGTCCGACCCAATCGCCCGAAAGAAAAACCGGAGACAACCACGGACTGGACGGCAAATTGATCGAATTCAACGGCTCTGGCACCCTGCTGTTGGACATTGAAGGCGGGTTCTTCAAGTCCAGCACGATCGAAAACCGGGGCCACTCCGAAAAGCCTTACCGGGAAAAGACAATCGAGACCGTTGTTTCCAACCAAATCGAGATGACAGTCACCAAAAAGTAATCCCCAATCCGCCAGTCCCTTTGCGATTCACTGCCATCTTCGAAACTCCAAGCCATGTCAAAACCAGAATTCGTGACCGTTGCCAGACTCGGTGACATCCCCGTCGGCGAAGGCCGGGCGTTCGAATACAAGAACCAGGTCGTCGCCGTGTTCAATGAGGGCGGACAATACCGGGCGATCGACGACATGTGCCCTCATATGGGGGCTTCGCTCGCTTCTGGACATCTGGAAGACTGCATTGTGGTCTGCCCCTGGCATGGCTGGAGTTTCGATACGCGTGACGGTGCATGGTGTGACAACC
Organism: Planctomycetaceae bacterium; assembly: GCA_024642205.1. GTDB lineage: Bacteria > Planctomycetota > Planctomycetia > Pirellulales > Pirellulaceae > Mariniblastus. The sequence goes on from JAHEBQ010000001.1 coordinate 164,736, forward strand.
GTCGAATCAAGATCGACGTTTATGAGGTCCGCATCGTGGGCGACGAAATCCAGGTCGCCGCAGTCGTCAATGAGTCGCTCGATGAAAACGAACTTCGGGACCAGCCCGATTTGACCGTTGACGCTGACCGCAAATCCGACAAGTCACCCGCGAACAACTCAGGCTCCGTCGATTCCTTGGAGCAAGAAAATGACTGACTCCTCCGACAAACCCTTGAACCAACGTCAGGAACAGGGCGTAACAATACAGGCATTTCAATCGCTGATTCGCGAAATGTACTTCGAAAAGGACGTGGCCCGTGGCGTCCCGGCGACATTCCTGTGGTTGATGGAGGAAGTCGGCGAACTGGCATCGGCACTGAGGGAGACAACGTCTCCTGAAGTCGATCGCGTCCCTCGTGAAGAAATGGAGAAAAGGCGAGCCAACTTGAAACAGGAATTCGCTGACGTGCTCGCGTGGCTGACCACGATCGCCAACGTCGCCGATGTCGATTTGGATTCTGCAATCTCGGAGAAATACGGATTCGGTTGCCCAGGCTGTCAGCAGTTCGTCTGCGTTTGCCCGGATACCGAGAAACCGTAGGATTTGCCTGGCACATGTGTCGTCCTGTCATAGTTGGCGAGGAGGCACCATCTCAGGCTGAATACAGGCCGGCCGGTTTTATCGACGACACGAGTAAGTTCAGGAGGGTTTTGTTCTCTTGATTCCGGCCCTTAAACGCAAATCGAAGGGTACTGAAGTCTTCCTGTGACATCGATGAGCGATAGCCGGAATTCCTTCCTTCGATTATGTTATACCCTTTCAAACTCAACCCGATGCGTGCCCGGCCCGCGACAATTTCATGAGCCACAACTTTACGTTTCATCGAACCTGGCCATTCACGCGGTTGATCCTGTTGGCTTGTTTGTTCGCAGGTTTCGGCCTGTTGATTCCTCGATCGACACTGGCCCAAAATGAAACGACTGGACCAGAAATCAAAATCGGGTTTGGCGGCAATATCAAGCTGGGCAAGTGGACACCGATCTTCATTCACGCGGATCCGGATTTTGCCGCGGCCCGATTTGAAGTTCAAAATATTGACGGCGACGACACGCCGGTTGTCTACTCCGGTCCATTACTGAGAGATCCTCAACAGCCCGGACACTTTCAAGCCTGGACGAGGGTCGGTCGGACATATGGTGATCTCGTTCTGCGACTACTGGATGCCGACGGGACCGTGATCAGCCGACATGACCTTCTGATTGATCGGGACAACCGGACGGCAGAGTTTCGTCAATCCACCCGCGAATTGATTTTGACACTCGAACCGGATAACCGGTTCAAGGATGCGATCGAGTCAGTCTCGTCTGTTGCTTCCAGAGAAAAAACGCGAATCGTCACGTCCGTTGGAGAGGCCGACGACCTGCCGATCAACTGGCTGGGTTACGACGGCGTCAAATCGGTGTTGTTGGTAACCTCTGACCTGGAACGGATAGAAAAACTGACAGATTTGCAACTCGATGCACTTGAGGCCTGGGTCAATCAAGGCGGTACTCTGATTCTCTCCGTTGCCAAACATGGTGAAAAACTCTTGTCCGCCGGCGGCAAACTGGCACGTTTTTGTCCGGGCGAATATGTCGGCTTGGGGGAATGCAACAACAGCAGCCGGCTGGAAACGTATTGCGACAGTCGTCAGCAATTGATTGCATCGCAGAGTGAACCGCTTGCGATCACGATGCTCAACCAGGCCGACGGACGGGTCTTGATTGACGATGGAAACGCAAAATACGCCAACCCGCTGCTGATCAACCTCTCGATGGGCCTCGGACAGATAGTGTTCGCGTCCTTTGATTTCGATTCACAAAGGATCATGGACTGGAAGGGTTTCACCAACCTGGTCAGCCGACTGGTGTCGGGCTCCGGACGGGACCAGGAAGATCAAACCGTCCAGCGATCATTGCGGGGAAACTCTGTTTCCCATTATGGCTACGAGGACTTGATCGGCCAGTTACGTGTGCCCCTGGATCAGTTTTCGAAAGTCCAATTTGTCAGGTTCGCCCTGGTCGCCGTGTTGATTGGGTTATACATCCTGTGTATCGGTCCGGGTGACTATTTCTTTTTGCGAAGAATTCTCGGAAAGATGGAACTGACTTGGATCACGTTTCCACTGGCCTCGCTGTTGTTTTGTGGACTGGCCATTGGAATTTCTCGGATGACACGACCCAACATCATTCAAGTCAACCAGTTGGAAGTCGTTGATATCGACACGATCGAAGACCGTGTCCGTGGTTCTGTCTGGACGAACCTATACAGCCCCACTGGAGAGAGTTGTTCCATCGAAATCGACCCCAACCACCCGCTTGGATTTGAAATTGATTCGGAGTTGGTCTCATGGCACGGGCTTCCGGGAGATGGTCTGGGCGGAATGATGACGACCGCCAATCCGGGATTGAAAAAAAGGAGTTACCAACAGCCGTTTGACGTCCTTGCCAACGGTCAGGATCTAAAAACAAAAATCGTGGATTTACCCCTGCAGGTTTCGTCGACGAAACCGATTTTCAGTCAATGGTGGTCAGAGACGCCAGTCAGATTCCGCAGCCGCCTCAATCAGAATCCGCGATTGCAGCAATTACGCGGAACGATTACCAATCAACTTGATTTTACGATGAAAAACTGTCGGGTCGTATTTGAGAACTGGGCCTATCTCCTCGACGAACCGCTGAGACCAGGTGATACATTTGACATTCAGACAGGAACCCGTGAAAAAACTCTGAAGAGTATTTTGACACGCAAGGTGGCTCAGAAAAAATCCGACCGGAGTGATAACAGTCCGTGGAACCCGACGGATACTCGTGTCAACCGGATTGCCGATATCATGATGTTTTATCAGGCCGCAGGGGGGAGCAATTACACGGGGTTGACACATGACTATCAACGGTTTGTCGACATGTCCGACCAATTGGATTTGAAACGGGCAATTCTGGTCGGAGAGGTCGATGTACCGGGAGCGACGTTGAAGTTGAAAATCAATAACAAAGACGTTTTGTACCAGTACGATCAGGTGACAACGATTGTCCGCGTTGTCTTTCCCGTTGAATATTTGGATAACAGGGATTCAAGATAACGCGATGATCAAGACCGAAAACCTGACAAAAAAATATGGCGAGTTGTATGCGATCAAAGGGATTGAACTCGACTTGAAACAGGGAGACCTGTTCGGATTTATCGGGCCCAATGGCGCGGGCAAAACAACGACCATGCGGATTATCGCCACGTTGTCGGAACCGTCCTGGGGCGAAGCTTATGTTTGCAACCACTCGATCTACAGCGAGCCGAAGGAAATTCGCCGCCTCGTCGGATACATGCCCGACTTTTTCGGTGTCTACGACGATATGAAGGTCATTGAGTACCTCGAATTCTTCGCCGCGGCTTACCGGATCAAGGGACCGGCAAGGCGGAAGAAATGTGACGAGATGCTGGAAACGGTCGACCTGGATTTCAAGCGCGACGCATTCGCCAATACGCTTTCGCGGGGACAGACCCAACGGCTGGGATTGGCTCGAGTGTTACTTCACGATCCCCAGGTGTTGCTGCTTGACGAACCACTCAGCGGTCTCGATCCTCGCGCCCGAATCGAAATGCGAAACCTCCTTCGTCGATTGGGACAAACCGGGAAAACGATCATCGTTTCCAGCCACATTCTTCCGGAATTGGCTGACATTTGTAACAAGATTGGCATCATCGACCGGGGCGTGATGAGTTTTTCAGATGAGGTCTCCGAGGTTATCAAAAAAGTCCGCGACCGCGTGATTCTGCATGTAGGGGTCCAGTCGGACCAGGAACGGGCGCTGGTCTTCCTGAACGCCAACGATCAGGTCGAATCCGTTGTCCAGGGGGACGGGTTTCTCACCGTGACACTCAAACAGGGGGTCGAAGACTACTCGGATCTTCCCACCGAATTGGTCGGAGAGGGTTTTAAGTTGAACCTCTTCCACGAAGAAGAAGTCAACCTGGAATCCGCATTCATGGCATTGACCAAGGGAACCGGTCAGAATTTCTAGATTCAGATCGGGTGTTTTCCGATTCAACCTGGGGCGAGACCACAGACCGGCTAGCGATGGAGATGTCGTCAACCACATCCTTTGCAAAGATTTCCGCGATTCGTTTCAATCGTGAATGCCTATCCCATTGGTCCGCTCATCGTCGATCCCAGGGACGTGCTTCATGTGAGGCAATCGAAATCGCAGAAGAGCAGGCCATCGTTTTGCGATTTTCTCTCCAGACATTGGGGCTGGTCGTCGCCTGGGTCGCGGTCGCGATTGCGAAAAATTGCCAGATCCGGCATGAACTTCTTTTCCCGACGTTGTCCAGTTGACTTGCCACGGATGTACTCGGTAGTTCCGTTGTTTTCGGTGGCCGGTGGAGCGTTTCCCCATTGGATGAATCACCCTCGGCAGATGCTTCGGCTTAACACCTTGCCATTCTGTCTGTGCCTTAGCAATCACTCCACCCAACGCCACCTTGGTTTCCGCTTCCCGCTCCCACCTGAACTTCAACTCATGCGGACGACCGGAGGTTCAGCTTCGACGGATACGGATGGTTGCGTTCCCTCATCGATTTAAATCGCATCCGGTCCCCGTTCGCCGGTTCTGATTCGAACACAATCATCCAACGGCAAGACAAAGATCTTCCCGTCGCCGTCTTCTCCCTGGTCGCCCGTACGACCTCCCTTGATAATCGCATTGATGGTTGGCTGGACAAAACCTTCATTGACCGCAATCTGCAATTGGATCTTCCGACGAAGGTTTCCCGCAAATTCGTCGGAACCGTATGTTGACGTTTGTTCGTGTTGATGTCCAAATCCCAGGCAGTCCATGATCGTCAAGCGAAACACCTCAACCTGACTGAGCGCCGTCTTCACGGACTCCAGATGGTGCGGCTGAATAATGGCAATGATCAGTTTCATGAAGGGCCAAAAAAACAGAAACTCAGCGAAAAACAGAACTGCGCGACATGACGACGACATGTCTGCGGTCGACCATGGTACGTCGAAACGTCGAAAGACAAAACCTCTCATCAAACCGCATTCTCACCTGGAAAGCATGCGACATTGCCATGATTACCTGAGTCGGATCGATGATTTGCGACAATGCTCGGAGTCGAGGTCATCCGGCGAACGCCACGATGCATCCTGGCGTTATCCATCCTGCCAGATTCGAATCCACAACGCGTACGCTGACTTCAGCTGCATTTGCAGGCAGGTGGGGTTCGAACGTCCGCCGGCCGAATGTTCGCGGTCACCAATCCCA
>JAHEBQ010000001.1:170033-206606 GCA_024642205.1 Planctomycetaceae bacterium
GTTGCCTTGGCGTCCATTCTTGATTTTCGAAATGCCCTTAACTAGTACGTCATCACGACATCGAGCCCGAGAATCGGTGAGCCGGGATCGATCGCTGCGGCACCCCAGTCAAAACGGAGTTCGGGACGAATGGTTGTGTTCGCATTCGGTTTCAGGTTGGCTCCCATCGTGAATTCGTAGGTCGATTTGGTATTGTCGAATAACTGATCGGATTTCCACCATTCCAGTCGAGCCCCCAAAGCAACACATTCGGTGAGATCACGGAAGAGGTATTGGACGATGCCGAACTGCTGATTATCGCCGAAATTCGAATAGTCCCCTTGAACGACGTACTGGACATCCTCGGTCAACTGAACTTCAGCCACGCCGGTGTTCAACACACCCACTCCACTTCGTCCCCGGTCGCCAAAGCATGTCGTCAAGGCAACGTCAACGTTTTCATTCAGCTGAAACCGGTGTCCCGTAATCAGGCAGCCCCCGGTGTCATTATCAAATCCAGTATTCCAACCCGCGGTAAAACCGATCAGTGCAGAACGCGTTTCGGTCAGTTGTCGTTCAGCAAGGATGCCGGACATGGTGTACGGTTCGGTAAAGTACATCGTGTAACTATGGCTGTAGAAAAAGTTATTCGGTGCCGCGATCGCTTCATAACCATACGGCGAAAAGAACTTGCCGAGTTTGACATCCCAATCCTGGTTGGCAAATTGAACGTAAAGTTGTGGCATGGCCCAACCGTAAGACCCGTAGTCCCAACTGTTGTCCCAGCCTGTCGGCGCCCCGGCCGGCGGATTGCCAAATGCCTGCAGGTCCTGGGCATCGATCCCGTAAAGCACGTCGGCGCGGAAACCCATGTCCCAGTCCGGGCAGTTCTGGGAAGCGGCTTTTTCAAAATACAGCCACGTCTGATCGAGGTTGCCTTCTGCCTTACGGTTGTTCAACATGATGTTGTTTCGGTTGTGATATCCCAACGCCACCCAGCCACCTATCTCAAGGCCACGAGGCGAAGTGCCGAACAGTTTTCGTTCACAGCCCAGGTTGCACCAGTCTCGTTTGCAGTTTCGTGCACAATAATCGGTTTCGTTCGGAGCAGCATTGCTTTGGACGGCGATCGCCGGTTCGGGGGCAACATTGGGAGGTTGCACGACTGACTGAGAGGTGGGTACCGCTTGAGGTTCGTTGGGTTGTGGAACCTCTTGCTCGATCGCATCCGACAACGAGGGTTGCGCATCTCCCAAACCCTGTTTCTCCTGCTTGCGAAATTCAACGAGATACGAACGGTGATTCCCGGGCGGTGAAACAGGCGCGCCGGTCGCACCCGTTTGAACGCCTGGCTGAACACCCGACCTGATTCGCCAGGCATAATCTTGTGAATCTGACTGCGCGTGCAACATCGACACGGTTGCCATGGCCGCGGTAAACGCGACGGCGATGATGGATTCTCGCATGATTAGGTTCCTGGGTTTTCACTTCAATCTCTGGGACCGATGGCCTGGCTTGACTGCCATCTCGGCCGCTTGAAGGCAACCCGATTCAACAGCATCGCCTGAACGACTGTCGTTTCGAATATACCAATGCTCCGGATCGTCTGAAGCCGGCCTGTCGTTGGGTTGGTATCGGGAAATCGGTTTATGCGGAATTAACTTGATGCATCGTTTGCTGGATGCTCCGCGCAACAAGACTTTTTTGCCTTGGTAAGATCTGCGGATTAGGCGTTGGGGACGGACGTCAATTCGACCTGCCTGAATCCAGCCTGGCGGGAACGATACAAAAAAATCCCTGCCGATCAATGACCGGCAGGGATTTTGCGTATCGGCGTTTTCGGGATTCCTGTCGACGGTCGACGAGTCTCCCAGGAACCGGGTTTGACGTCTTGAAGCCGTTCGCTGGGGGCAACGGAATCAGAACACTTGTGCCGCAGAAACACAAAGCCATCCTGCTCTTCAATCGGTCAGGTTCAATCCCTGTTTCAAACCCGGTGCCAAAGGCGGTTTTCGATAGAAGTCTCTCGAAAGGACCGACGGTCCCGATCAACCATTTTGACATCTGCAATTTGAAACATCACCATCGCCAAGGGGTGAACTCATCACCTTGGACAATGGCTCGCGCCTGGCGGCCTCCTTCGGCGGATTCACTGGGCAGAGTTGCCCGGAAAATTCGCCACGGGAAACTGTTAGGCGCTTTTGCTCTCCGGCATCGAAAACGACTGGGGATCAATGCCCTGGCTTACGATTTTTTCGTCAATCACGATCTTTGAGCCTTTCGGCTTGTCGGGTAGTTCATACATGATGTCAAGCATGACTTGCTCAAGAATCGATCGAAGGCCTCGTGCTCCAGTGCCTTTCTCCAGTGCCTTGCCGGCAATTTTCTTCAACGCTTCCTCAGTAAACTTGAGTTCGCAGTCTTCCATCTGGAAAAGAGATTCGAATTGACGCACAAGTGCGTTTTTCGGCTCGGTCAGGACTTGCAATAGCCCCGCCTCTCCCAATGGGGCCAAGGCCGTGGTTACCGGCAAACGACCAACCAGTTCCGGGATCAACCCGAATTCCAGGATGTCGTCGCTGGTGACTTGCGGCAAAATCTCAGCCATCTCGGCATCCTCACGGAAGCCGGCTCCGGACCCAAATCCAATCGTACGCTCTCCAAGACGCTTTCGAATGATGTCATCAATGCCAACGAACGTTCCACCACAGATAAACAGAATATTGGTTGTGTCAATCTGGATGTACTGTTGCTCCGGGTGTTTACGTCCACCTTGCGGTGGAACGTTGGCAACGGTTCCTTCCAACATCTTCAAAAGGGCCTGTTGAACTCCTTCGCCTGAAACGTCACGGGTAATCGAAACGTTGTTGCTCGTCTTGCCGATCTTGTCGATCTCGTCGATATAAATCACCCCACGTTGGGCTGCTTCGATATCGAAGTCCGCAGCATGCAGAAGTTTCAGCAGAAGGTTCTCAACATCTTCACCTACATAACCAGCTTCGGTGAGTGTCGTCGCATCGCCGATCGCAAACGGTACGTTCAAGATTCTCGCCAAAGTGCGAGCCAACAACGTTTTACCTGATCCCGTTGGACCAACCAGCATGATGTTGGATTTGTCAATCTCGACGTCGCTTCCTTCCCAGCCAAGCGAGAGACGCTTGTAGTGGTTATGAACGGCAACGCCCAGCACTTTCTTGGCAGAATGCTGGCCGATGACGTATTCGTCCATTCTCGCTACGATTTCGCGCGGTGTCAGAATCTTGTTGAAAAGTTGTTTTGCCGGTCCTCGACGACGTTGCTCCTGTTCCAGAATTGACTGGCACAGTTCGATGCAATCTCCACAAATGTAGACATCGCCCGGCCCTTCGACCAAGGGTCCAACATCACGATAGTTTTTCCGACAGAACGAACAGTGCGCGTTCTTTTTGGAAGTACCGCTGGTGCGGCGGCTTCCGGAATCGTTGCCTGCGGGCATTATCACTCCTTAAAGCTTTTCTAGGTCCAACCGATGAAATCCCAGTTGACGTTCGAACATTGCTTGTTGACTACGCCTCATCAAGCAACGGTGCTTCCTTGCCCGCGAACTTCGAACTACTTGTTCTTCAGCATATGTGCTATCAATTCTTCACATCGTGATAGCGTCTTGTATTCTTTTACTCAGTCAGCATCTTTCAGACAACGGAAAGAAACGTCTTGAAAGCCATCCCCGGGACCAGCCAACTAATCCGAAGGTTCGGGCTGTTCCACACAATCGGTTAACTCCGCGGCCGGATCGTTTTTGATCCCCTCCGGAATGAACTTGGGAATCGACGTGGCCAGCCTCGAAAATTCTTCCTCATCCAACTTGCCTTCGTCTCTCAGCTTCTGAAATTCACTAATGTAATTCGCCGGTTCGGAAGTCTTTCCGGTTGCCATGTCACGAAATAGTTTCACAACGTAGAACGCCACCGCCAGACAAATCACCAATCCCGACAAAGCAACAATCCAGCGAGCTTCCGGAATCTCCATGGTCTCAGACCAAAACTTCTTGAGTGCTTCCATGGTTAAGTCTTTTAGCTGCTACCTCGTCTAGCTGCTACCTCAAGCCAGTAAGTGTTGTTATTAATTCGTCACCAATTCTCCCTCTTTTGATTATATCCGGTGTCGTCCAGATGGTTTAGCTCAATCGGTCTGGACATTCGGGGGTTCTCCTGATTTTCATCGATTATTGGCGTTCCGACCGCATTTCGGCGGGTCCGTGGTCGACCACAGTTTCCCAGGTCGCGAGTATCGCCAGCACTCACCGCAACAGCGTCTGAACACGACTTTTGGCCCTGAAGCTCGCTGCGCCAGCAAACCGCCCCAGCGTCCGGACAAATGCCACAATCGGCACCGGTGGTACGTATGCTCTCTGGTTTCGGTTCAAGGGATTTTCGGCTTCGCCGTTTGAACGTTTGATTGGTGAAAAACCGTCAATAAAGTCGCCGCCTCCCAACATCGTGTGACCCTCAAAAGCCAGATACTCCGCGAACATGCCCCACAGTTGTGCGCCTCGGTTCTCACCAGCCGATGAGACAAGTCAGGATTCTCGTGCGCCACCGGTTTGCAGCTTATCAAGAAAGCCTCTGTTGAAGCTGAAATACTCCATCCCGATTCTGCTTGGTCTGGTTTTCATCTGGAATGGCCAGCTCGTTGCCGCTGCGCAAGACCGTGAAACGCGCCCACCCCAGGACTTTTTTCACTCGGTCAAAAAAACGACCGCATCACCGTTCGCGCCCGCAGTTGATCCTGCCATTCCCAACGTCAAAACCATCGGGACGAACCTGAAGGCCTTCGGCGTACCCTTCAAAATCAACGCCAGCAACGATTCCTTTATCGAAGTCCAACTGTATCTGTCGCGCGACATGGGTTCGACCTGGAAATTCCATTCGCGACAAAGCACGGACAGAAATGACTTTCCGTTTCAAGCGGATGAGGATGGCGAATACTGGTTCTCACTCAAAACGCTGGACCGTGATCGACGATTGCTGCCCGAAGGTGATCCGCAAGCAGAACTCAAGATTGTCGTTGACACCGTCAAACCAACTCTCGATTTTCGAATTGAAACCGACGCCGCCGGTCGAGTCGTCTGCCGTTGGAATGCACAGGACAAAAACCTTTCGACCGAAACCTTTCAAATCTACTATCAGCCGATTGGCGAACGAGGCCCGACCCAAGAGTGGCGAAAGGTCCCGGTAGAATTAAAGGGAAAGGCACGCGTCGGCGTTTATGCGGACCAAATCGCCTGGTGGCCGGAAACCAGCGATCGCCAGTTGAATGTTGCGGTTGAGATACGCGACATCGCCGGCAACGTGGCTCAGGCTCGACGACAGGTTGTCGTTCCCCAGTCCGCGTGGCGGCATCGTTCCCAGTCGGTCGCGCAGATCACGGATTCCAATTCACCCCGCCTGCCCAGTGACGGAACGCCTGTCGGTGAGCGGCCTTTCCCGCAGGACGGATTGATGACTTCTCAAGCGGAATCAAACCAGGTCAAGGCCGGCTTGACGACCTCACCGGAAAAAACCGCCCACGGCCCGTTGCAACGTCCTGCCAACGGACATCCGCCGAATGTAGTTTGCGAAAATGGCGTATGTCAGATCGTTCCCACGCAGTTGATTGGCTCCGAGGTTGAACTGGCCGATCCGCCCAAGCCGGATCAAGATCCGCCGTCGACATCCATGCCGCCCAGACAATCAGCCCAGGAAAGCGGCGCGCCTCCGCCAAGCTCTCTCATCTGGCAAAGTGATCCGCAGGAACAAATATCGCGAAACCGTTCAAGCATGGGAACGACCGTCGGTTCGACAATGCGACCCGACCCATGGCTTGCTCCACAAATAAATCCCATGCAAACGATGTCCAAACCTGTTACCAATATTCCATCCAACCCGGGAACGATGAAAAATGTCGGCGACCAGGTGATCGGCGAGTCATCCACCATGGGTCGCTCGAATCAATACCGCGGACTCAATTCACGTGATGGTTCCGAGTTGCCACGTCCGACATTACTTCCCGGTGAAAGAGGAAATCAAACCGCAGGCAGCGCTGGCCATTCAACCGCAAGTGGTTATCCCGAAAACGGTCGCACAGAATTCAACCCGCCTTCCGGCGAGTTTTCAAGTGCCAGTTTCCCAAACCCCGGTTCGATCAATACGCAGTCCAAAGAGGCTGGCGCAACGTCGCCGTCGATGAATGAAGGGCAAGCCCGAACCATTAACAACTACGGTGCTGGACCGTTGCAGATTATCGGTACCAAGCGGTTCCGGTTGGACTACGGCATCGATGCGATTGATCCTTCCGGCGTCGCGCGTGTTGACCTGTGGATGACACGCGATGGAAGAAACTGGAACGCGTGGGGCAGAGACCCGGACAACCAGAGCCCGTTTCCGGTCGAAGTCCAGAATGATGGCAGCTACGGTTTTCGGATCGTGGTCCATTCCCAGGATGGATTGACAGGGCAGGGGCCTTCTACCGGCGATGAAGCGGATATGTGGGTTTTGGTCGATACACAATCGCCATTGGCGCAAATCTCCTCGGTTCCCTATGGACGGGGGGAGGAAGCAGGTCGACTGGTAATCAACTATTCGGTTGTCGACGATCAACTCGCTTTGCGCCCCGTCACCATCTCCTACGCTGATTCGCCGCAGGGTCCGTGGAACCTGATTGCCGAAGGACTTCGAAATGAAAGTCGTTACGTCTGGAAGCCCAATTCCGAAGTGCCGGATCAAATCTACCTGAGAATCGAGGCAGTGGACAAAGCCGGCAACGTTGGCGTACACGTCCTCAACCAGGCGATTGATGTTTCAGGCCTGGTCCCCCGAGGAACGATTCGAGGCGTCTCACCGGTGGGTCGGTAATCGAATCACTGATTGAGTTACGGCGTCGACGGAACTGGGGACTGGGTACCGGGACGAACGTCGAGAGTCCAAACGACTGGTTACCAAGCGTCTTCTTCACTGCTAATCTCTATCGTCAAAGCTGAATGACAGACATTCGAAGGGTGATCCAATGCGTGGTACCTTACTAAATTTCATGTTGGCCTTTTGTTTGAATTCTCTGGTCCAGATTCTGTTGACAGGCCACCTGAATGGCGCCCAAACAGGTGCTTCGCCCTCGCCAAGTCAAGATCCAACGCTGCGCGATTTTGATCCCCAACCGGCCTTGAAAGTGGCGTCGACCGATTTGAAGAAGGCGAGATTTCCTGTCATCGACATTCATACGCATTTTGGTATTCGACTCAAGGGAGACAGGGCAGCTTTGGAGAAATATGTTCGGTTGATGGATGAAAATAACATTGCCATTTCGGTCAGCCTGGACGCAGAACTGGGAAACGAAGAAGATCATCTCAAATTTATCGGTCAGGGCGTTGAGCAACGACTGGTGACATTCGCACATATCGATTTCCAGGGGAGCGGGCAAAAAGACGATCCAAGAACATGGGACTGCAACCGGCCTGGATTCGTCCGGACGAGCGTCGAACAGCTCCGCGCCGCGACGCAGAAGGGTATTCTGGGTGTCAAGTTCTTCAAATCGTTCGGACTGGAATACAAGAACGCGGACGGTTCCCTGATCGCGATCGATGACGCAAGGTTTGATCCGATTTGGCGGACCTGTGGCGAGTTGCGACTTCCGGTGATCATGCATGTTGCCGACCCCGTCGCGTTTTTCCAGCCGATTGACGGGAACAACGAACGCTGGGAAGAACTGAGCCGGCACCCGGAGTGGAGTTTTTTTGGCGAAGGCTTTCCCAGCCGGGAGCAACTGCTGGCGGCGCGAAACCGGGTGATCGCGAGACACCCCGGGACGACGTTCATCGGAGCCCATTTTGCGAACAACAGCGAAGACCTTGCCACATTGGGAAAGTGGCTTGATCAGTATCCCAATTTGATGATCGAGTTTGCGTCCCGGATCAATGAACTGGGGCGCCAGCCATACACAGCACGGAAGTTTTTTATCCGGTACCAGGATCGGATTCTGTTTGGGACCGACGGGCCGTGGCCGGAGCTACGACTGAGCTACTACTGGCGGTTTCTGGAATCGTACGATGAGTACTTTCCATACAGTGAAAAATCACCTCAGCCACAGGGCATGTGGCGGATTTACGGAATTGGTTTGCCGGACGACATTTTAAAAAAGGTCTATCAGGAAAACGGGTTGCGGGTCATTCCAGGGTTGCGCAACGTGTTTGAACGAACAACCGGAGCGAAGGATTAATCGCAGGAGTCACGTCAATCGCTGATCTCGGTGAAGTGCGTTACGCAACCAATGGAATGGACTTTTTTTGCAGGAGGATCTTGGTTTTCGGCGTGCTTTTTTCTGGACTTTCTAATCAGGTTTCTTGTAACGCCGAAATCATTCCGGCGGATGTTATTTTTTTTTGAAGCCCTTTTACGTTTTGATTTTCAACATGAGGTTCACGATGCAGACACGAAGCTTGTTTTATTTGATTGCGGTTTGCGCGACGCTGTTTGCGTCGCAGTCAATTCAGGCGTAAACGATCTTATTCAATTTGGAAGGTCGCGGAGGCGTTGGTTTATTGCCGGGAAACGAAATCGGCACGGTTACAGGAGGATCCGGCGGCGAAATAGGCGGTATCTCGTACGACGTTGGAAGTTCGTTGTTGACGGTTGATGTGGGTTGGGGAACGGGCAACGGATTTACAGACCTGACGGGCAACGCGGTTGCGATGCACATTCACGGACCGGCTGACTTCAACTCCAACGCAGGTGTCCTATACCCGTTGAGCTCGTTGACGGGATACGACAGTTCGTTGTCTAGCGGCGGATTCAGCGGAAGCTTGACGATCGCCAGCGGCGATGTTGCTGATTTGCTCAATGGACTGTTCTACATCAACGTTCACACGGCGGCCAACGCCGGGGGTGAGTTAAGAGGCAATCTGGTTCAAGCAGTTCCCGAGCCGTCGAGCTTAGTGGTGCTGGGACTATCCGGCATGGTAGTTTTGGCGCGTCGGCGACGACGGGGCTGAGATTCGCGTTTTGACGCGATTGATTTTTGGAAACGATTCAAGGCGGTCACATTCGTGTGGCCGTCTTTTTTTGGGCTCGCGGTGGATGAGGTTTGTCGGAGATTCGTCTTGAGCACCGGGAGGGGCCGCCGTAGCGGATTCGTATCCCGAAAAAGGCACCGGTTTGTGAGCCGTGACGTGTAAGCGGCCGGGTGAAGCGGATTACCCGGTGCTTGACGGACCACGGCTTACCGGGAATCCGCGATGAGGTTAACCGGTCACCGGTCGAACCGTGGCGGTTGAACGTCTATGCTATTGACTTGTCATCGTTCAAGAAACTGGATTTGAAAATGTCTGACACGCCGTTCAACAAGCCTGGGAAACCGGACAGGCGATCGATCCCCGAAATCACGATCCGTGTGATCATTCTGGGAATTATCCTTTCGGTTGTGATGGGCGCTGCCAATGTTTACGTGGGACTCAAAGCCGGGATGACGGTTTCGGCTTCGATTCCAGCGGCGGTGATGGCAATGTTGTTGTTTAAACTGTTGTTTCGAAACTCCAGTATCCTGGAAGCGAACCAGGTGCAGACCTGTGCTTCGGCGGGTGAGTCGTTGGCGGCGGGAATCATTTTTACAATGCCCGCGATGATTTTGATTGGCTATTGGACGTCATTTGACTACTGGACAGTGACCCTGGTCGCGTTCACCGGTGGCATGCTGGGCATCCTGTTCATGATTCCCATGCGGAAAGTGTTCGTCGTCGACAATGACGAGCTTAAATATCCCGAAGGCGTCGCTTGTGCGGCCGTCCTGCAAGCCGGTGAAGATGGTGGCGATGCCGGGGCGGGAACGAGTTTGGTGCTGGGCGGGATTCTGGGGGCGATCGTCAAACTCATTGGCGGATTCTTTTCGATGATCTCCAGCAGTCTGGAAGGCGCGACGGTCGTCAATTCGAGAATTTTGTATTTTGGCGGCGACCTCTCACCAATGCTGGTGGCCGTCGGTTTCATTGTCCGCCTGAACGTGGCGATTTTGATTTTTATCGGCGGCGCGATGGCCTGGCTGATTGGGATTCCGATACTCGGCGGGGGTGTCATGGGTGGTGAAGAAAGCGCGGTCGATCAAGCCTACGGAATGTGGAGCAGCCAGATGCGCTACGTGGGTGTTGGTGCAATGGTGGTGGGTGGTTTCGGAGCGCTGGTCTCGGTACGTCACGGCTTGATGGCCGCGATCAAACATCTCTGGCACGGGCTCATCGGAGAGAAGGACGAAGAAGACAGATCACTGCAACGCGACATCCCTTCCTGGGTGATTTTGCTGTTGGGATTCGTCTGTGTCTTACTGCTTTGTGTTGTCAACTACTCGTTTACGAAGGACGCGGGAATCACGGCATTGTCGACGATCATCATGCTGGTGATGGGATTCTTCTTTACGGCGGTTGCCAGTTATATCGTCGGGTTGGTGGGCAATTCCAACAGCCCCGTTTCGGGAATGACGATCACGGCCGTTCTGGTAGCCGGAGGATTATTGTACTTGTTCAATTACACAGGCATGGCGGGGATGGTTGCGACGCTTGGTATCGCAGCGATCGTGTGCTGCGTAGCGTGCACCAGCGGCGATGTGTGTAACGACTTGAAAACGGGATCGCTCGTCGGTGCCTCCCCGTTTCGCCAACAGATCATGCAGATTCTGGGCGTGTTCGTGGCGGCATTTGTGATGGCTCCCATCTTGACGTTGTTGCACGAAAACACGCCAGGGGGCATCGGTGGCAAGGACCTGTCGGCTCCCCAGGCGGGTTTGTTCGCGAGTTTGGCGGAAGGCTTTTCCGGCAAGGGTGAATTGCCCTGGGATTTGATTGGCATCGGAGCTGGGTTGGGACTTGTGATTTTGGTGATCGACTGGGTTCTCAAACGAAGCAAAGCCAAATTCCGGGCCCACTTGATGCCGATTGCCGTGGGAATGTATCTGCCGTTTGGATTGGCGACTCCGATCTTGATCGGCGGTATGATCGCCCATTTCTATTCGCGCGGTCAACCGGAAAACAAAGTTGAGGAGACGCTGCACCGGGGAGTTCTGTTTTCGTCCGGCGTGATCGCGGGTGAAGCCTTGACCGCCGTCGGCATCGCAGGATTCGCGGCCTGGGGCATCAAGTCGCTTGACCTCGGGCTGGATCCGATGGTGGTGACGGCTTTGTCCGGGATTGTGGCGCTTGCGATCGTGATCGCGTTCGTTGTCTTTACCAAACCTGTCAAGAAATAGGATCGCTTGACGAATACTGATCTGTAAACTTGAGTCACTCAAACCCAACCACCAAACCTGATGACCGGAACCATTCACGTATTTGATCTGCTGGACAAGCCGCTGGCGCAGGTTCCGACGGGGGTTTGTGCGGTTTTCGGAAGCGAGCGATTCCTGAAAAAACTGACGGTTGACTTCCTGGTTCATTCGATCGGTGGCGACGATGAAGACTTCGCAGCATCACAATTCGATTCCGAAAACGCCACGTGGGCCGACGTGCACGACGAGCTTTCGACTCGAAGCCTGTTTGGTGGAGACGGGCCAAAAGTTGTGGTTGTGGACCATGCCGACAAATTCGTCACAGACAATCGCGAACGGATCGAGGACTATACCGATGGTCCCAGTCACAGCGGGTTGCTGATTCTGATCGTTGATAGCTGGGCAAGTAACACCAGGCTGTACAAGAAGGTCGACAAATCAGGTTTGCAGGTTCGCTGCGATCCTCCCACCAAAAGTGCCAGAAGCAAACAACGGGACGACATGCAAACAGCGGTTTGGCTGGTCGCTCGCGCCGGTACCGTGTACGAATTCCAGCTGCCTGTCAGCGGCGCCCAGCTGGTGATTGAGTTGACCGATTGCGAATTCGGCCGGATGGATCAGGAGCTGCAGAAGCTTGCGTTGTACGCCGACAAAAAAGGCAACGTCACCCAGGAAACGATCAAGAAAGTCGTGGGCGGTTGGCGTACTCGGACGATGTGGGAAGCAATCGATGCCGCGGCCGACGGAGAGGCTGGACGGGCGCTCGAGTTGCTTGATCAACTGCTTCGCAGCGGCGAACACCCGCTGGCCTTATACGGGCAATTGTCCTGGTCATTGCGGCGATACGCGACGGCGACCGAAATCGTGATGCGTCAATTGCGGAACAAACGCAAACCCAATTTGCCCAGCGCCATCCAGGAAGCGGGGTTTCGGGTCTGGGGTGGCGAGATCGATGCGGCCCAGTCGCGAATTCGTCAGTTGGGTCGGGATCGCGCCGGGCGGATGCTCGACTGGCTGCTCGAGGCAGACCTGCAACTCAAACGTACTCACTCCAAAGAGAATCGGGGCCGACTGGTTCTGGAAAAACTATTTGTGAAGATGGCCAAAGAACTCGGGCCGCAGACAGTGGGGTAAGCCAGGATTTACGGTTGCGAATTTGCAGCACTATTGAAATTCACTTGAGGCGGGACCAAAATCAAGTTCACTACAATCAACTGAAAACCAAACGCTGGTTGGGAACACCTGTTTTCAGCCGCAGATAGGATGAACCATGTTACCACCCATTTATATCGTGTTAGTCGTCTTGCTGGTCGTGTTTTTCATCTTCGCCATGTGGGTGATGGGCGTATTTAACAACCTGGTGAAGCTCCGGAACCGTTTTGAAAACGCGTTTTCACAGATTGATGTCCAGCTCAAACGCCGGCATGACCTGATTCCGAACCTGGTCAATGTCGCCAAGGGTTATATGGCCCATGAAAAAGACACTCTCGAGGCCGTTATTCAAGCGAGGAATCAAGCGATCAGCGCCACCAGCGCAGCGGCCGCCAAACCGGGGGACGAAGCCGCGATGAAGCAGTTGTCGAGCGCAGAATCCAACCTCAACGGTGCAATCGGTCGATTGTTGATGATCGCTGAGTCTTATCCCGACCTCAAGGCCAACGAGAACATGCTGGCTCTTCAGGAAGAACTGACGTCAACCGAAAACAAAGTCTCGTTTGCGCGCCAGGCGTATAACGATGCGGTGACCGTCTACAACACGACTCGAGAACAGTTTCCCGCCAACGTGGTCGCAGGAATGTTCGGATTTAACGAAGCCCGGTTGTTCGAGGTCGACGAAGCAGCCGAACGTGAAGCACCGAAAGTCGAGTTTTGATCCCAGCGGATTTGAGTCCCATTCGATCGCATGAGGGCAGAACCGACTTCGGTTCACGGATTGTCAGATCCCCCTGCGAATCTGACGTAAAAACTTTCAAAAAGGCCCGCCGTGGATTTCTTTGCTGCTCAAGAACTGAGACGTCGAAAGACCAAGTGGTTGGTGTTGCTGTACGTTTTGGCGGTGACGTTAATCATTCTCGGAATCTATGCCGTGATCGCGATCGCGTTGGGATTTGCCAAGCCCTCGAGCCGGGGGCTGGGCGAATTTTTCAATCCGGGGCTGTTTGCCATTGTTGCCGCAGTGAACTTGTTGGTGATTGGGCTAGGCAGCTTTTACAAGACTGCAGAACTTCGGGGAGGTGGACAACAGGTCGCATCGCTGATGGGGGGGACTCGAATTCCCGCCTCGACAACTGACCTGGCCGAGCGACGATTGCTCAACGTCGTGGAAGAAATGGCGCTTGCGTCTGGCGTTTCCGTCCCGCCAGTCTACATCATGGGCAATGAACCGGGAATCAACGCGTTTGCCGCCGGGTACTCTCCCGCCGATGCCGTGATCGGTGTCAACCGAGGCACTATCGAGCAACTCAACCGCGACGAACTGCAAGGCGTCATTGCACACGAGTTCAGTCACATTCTCAATGGCGACATGCGTATGAATATTCGCTTGATCGGGGTTTTGTTTGGAATCCAGATCCTGGCGATGATCGGTTACTTCATGCTCCGTGCTTTCGGTACCGGGGGACGTCGCAGCAGCAGCCAGAATGACAACAAGGGTGCCGGCGCGATCCTGGCGATCGCATTGGCTTTCTTGATCTTCGGATCGATCGGTCAGTTTTTTGCCCGCTTGATCAAAGCTTCGATTTCGCGACAACGAGAATACCTGGCAGACGCCTCCGCCGTTCAGTTTACGCGCTACCCGGATGGACTCAGTGGGGCCTTGAAAATAATCGGCGGCTCATCAACCGGTTCGGTGATCAAATCCCAGGAGGCTGAATCATTGAGCCACATGTTTTTCGCCAACGGGCTTGCGGCACATTTGGGTGGGCTCCTGTCAACTCACCCGCCTCTGGTTCCTCGCATTCAGAAGCTTGACCGAAACTTCGACGGCGATTTCCGGGGATACCTCAAGGTTCGTCAGAGCATGGCGGAAGCAAGGGCCAAACGGCGAGCGCTGGAGGAGCGACAACAGAAACGCCAACCGCTAACGCCCATCGGGGCAATGTTTCCCAAAGAAATCGCCGAACGATTCTCGATCGACCCTGATTTTCTGATTGCTGCCATCGGCGCGCCGAACCAGAAAGATGTCCAGCGTTCGCGCGAGTTGATCGATAACCTGCCCAGCGAGGTCACCGTCGCTGCCCAGGATGCCTATTCGGCTCGATGCGTCGCGTTCGCAACTCTATTGAGCGATGACGGCTCGATGCGCGAACAGCAACTGAAATTGATCCGAAACACCGAAGGTCAGCGATCCCTCGATTCAACGCTGAAACTGATTCCAATCGTGGAACAACTTCACCTGGTTTTTCGCTTGCCGGTCCTGGAGTTGATCCAGAAATCGCTGAGCGACCTGTCGCGACCACAGTACACTCGATTCCGCGAAACGGTAGAAAGCCTGGTCCGGTTGGACAACAAAACCAGTCTGTTCGAGTTCGTGGTCCGGCACCATTTGCTGATGCACCTGGATCGTCGATTTGCCCTCAAACCCCCGCCGATGATCAAGTTCAGAAAAACGAGTTCGTTGTTTCGCGAAATCGAACTGATGTTATCGGCGTTCGCCAGCGCCAGTATCACTGGCAGCATCTTGGACGAGACGGAGACGCCGGACCCCGCGACAGTTGAGCATGCGTATCGCCTGGCCATGCAGGTCGCTGGTTTTGGGGATGCTGCGCAAAGCAATGCGAAATTGATGCCCTGGGAAGTGGAACAGCTGGAAAGATGCATGCAGTCTTTACAAAAAGGTTCGCCCGCGGTCAAAAGACAGTTTTTGGAGGCCGCCGCAGTTCTGATCACGTTTGATCACGAGATCACAATTGCCGAGGCGGAGTTCTTTCGCGCCGTTGCCGAGTCCCTTGATTGCCCCGTCCCGGTGTTCGCAGCCGGTCGTGCTGAACGGATTCGCAAGGCATGAGTCATTTTCTCCCGGAAATGATTTCGTCAGGACGAATCCCTGGAATAGCAATCGAATCGTCGGAATCCCTCTCCAATTGCCAGCATCTTGATGCTGTCGTTTCCGATTGCTGCCTTGAGTCGCCGGGCTGTTTTCCCTAATATCCGCCGCGAATATCGAGTTGATGGACATCACAGGAAGTGATCACTCGACGTCCTTTTTTTGACGGGTAGGAAAATGCCGGAACGGAATCTGGTTGAGATCATGGATACGAAACGTTGCTGCAAGTTGCTATGCCTTGCGTTGGCATTTGGATCAATGCAGCTGGGGTGTTCAAAGCTGGGTCAATCAACTTTCAATCGCGATTTACTGTCTGGCAAAGCGCGCCAACCCCTTTGGTCCAGTGACACCACCGATTCGGCAAGCCGTTATGTCTCGGACCCAATGGCAGAACTCGAATCGGACGAACATCGTGTCGAAGCCAAAATTGTCGGGATTCGTGACGGCGACTCCACGGACATCGATGTAAAACTCACCGCCTCGCAACCAGCGCTCGCGCTGGAAACAACGAAAACCAATTCGCTGGAATCCGTAAACAACCTGTTTTGCGAACATCCGGAGGATTGTGACTGCCACAAACCGAAAATCAAGCCAATGCTCCCGCATGCAGAACCGATCGATCCTCCGCCATTCGTGGCCAATGCTCCCCCCAGCGGAGTGATCAACCAGCCATTGGCGCCGATCCTGTTTGATTCGCAGACGCGGGAAATCCAAATGGCGGATGCCGAGCACATGAACAACTCGCTGCGTCGCAATGAACAGTGGTCGCACGAGAAAACAGCCACCGTGTCCAACAAACAGAACGCCACCGATTTAGCGATCCTTGACCCCAACCTTGCTCGGAGTAATCCCTCGCCCCATCAGATCGGCCAGCTGATTGACTCCAGCGACCTGAGCCGAATCAAGAGCGAAACGGAATCGCTTTCGCCGGATGTTTCGAATGCCGAATCGCACGCTCAGGCAGCTTGCGTCTCGTGCCAGGATGTCCTGTGCGATGGAAACAGCAACAACCATACAAGTCGAATCGCCACCAGGAATATTCGTCCGATTGTCGACTCGGAGCCGGTCGTAATCGTCGCGACCACCTCACCCGACACGATTCCTCCGTTTGCCGAATTCCCGCCACACCAGGGGGGCGTTGAGACGGTTGCCGACCTGGGACTCGTGAACACCGATCCAACCCAACGAGCCACGCCACCCGTTGTCACAGCGGCACCTCAAACGGGATCGTTGGACGACCCTGGCGATCACGACTGGCTGGCAATGTTCGGTCCCATTGGAGCGAACGGGCCCGTTTGTCCGGCGTGTGAATCAGATCAATGTCAGGATCCAGAGTGCAAGAATCCGCGACCAGATCGTGTCGGGGAAACGGCCGCGACCCAAGTTGCGAACAGGGTTGTCTCGATGAACGAAGCTGCAGTCTCACCAGCGACCGAAATGGACAACGCACATGGAGAAACGGATATCGCCCAAGCGAGCCCGATTGCGTCGAATTCGAGCCCCGAATCCAATAACGATTTTCAACCGGCCAGCCACTCGACGGAAGCAGAGAACATCGAAATTGAGAGCGAACTTTCAACCTGGTTGCAGCCTACGGCGCCAGCCCTCGTGGCGACAGTTACGCCCGATTCAGATCCATTCCCCGCTGGGTCAACAGCAACAGCCGAACTGGCGGGACTCGACGTGAGCCCGGGCGACGCGCCGGATACTCAGAAACAGCCAGTGCGATCATCGCGGCCCCAGGCTTACGCCGGCCTCCCCGTTCGATTTGAAGTCATTGACAACACCGTTCCCTGGAACGAGAAGCTCGCCGAAACCATTCAAAACGTCAAATCACAATTGGCTCTTGAAGTTGAACCGGCGACCCGCAACGGCCTGGAGGTCAATTTACGTTTGCTGGAAATCCTTCAACGCCAGATGGCGGATGTCGAAGTGCGGAATGATTCGCTTTCCAACGAAGAGAAACAATATTGGCAACATCAACTCGATGCGCTCACCATGATGCTGAATTCAAGCGACGTGGGCGAGTCGGACTTGACGCGTCACCACACGGCAATCGAGACGCTTGATCATCTCCGAAAAGCCGTCGAGCGACTGGAATCGATCGCCGAATTGCGAATCACGAACGGAGCTTTTTGCACGGCGGTCTCCGGGTTCGGGCAATTCAGGGCTTTCCCGTCAACGACATTTTCACCGGGTCAACGAATGCTGGTTTACTGTGAAGTCGAAAACTATTCGTCGACACAAAGGCAGGCCGCCCTGAAATCGGAGGTGGTTACGCGCCTTCGTGGCAGCTTCGTGATTTACAACGAGCAGGGCAGGGCAGTCCAGCAGGCAGAGTACCCGATTGTCGAAGACGTTTCGACCAAACGACGGCGCGATTTCTATATGCACTTCCCGGTTCAGCTGGGCAATCTGACATCAGGCCATTACAGGCTGGAATTGATGGTGGAAGATCTCAACGGAAACAAAACGGGTTCGGTGGAACCCGGACTGGAATTCCGCGTACAGTAACGCTGTCCAGAACCTAACCATCGGTACCATGGCAGGTTGAACCCTGCGCCGCATTCCGGTTGTACCAATAATGCCGGCTGTCACGTTTGTTCTAACACGATCCCCTGGATTTCGCCGATACCGACGAAAGTCGACCGCCGAGGCAGCGATGCGGTTGTTTGCCGGCCCACGTAGGGGTGTACCTCAAGATGGAATTGATAGTCACGGTCGTTATTCCGTTTCTAATCGTGATCGCCTGCGCCTGGATTCGGCTCAAGCCAACGCTTGATCTCAACTTGATTCCTGCTCTTGCCCTGTTGGTAGTTCTTGCAGGCAGCATTTTCGGGCACGATTTTTTCCATATTGCCGCCGGCCCGGTCCCGATCACGTTTGACCGCCTGATACTCCTCGGGACATTGGCCGTCTTCGGTGTTCTGTGGTTACTGGGCCGGGAAAATCTGCGCAAGCTAAATCGGGTCGATATCTCAATCCTGATATTGATGGCGGTCATTTCGTTTAGCACGGTCTCACACAATTGGAAGATTCTCAACAACATGCCCGCCTCGCGGCTTTTGTTTTTTAACCTGATGCCACTGGCGATCTACTGGGTAGTGCGAACCTGCAACCTGAATTCGGCGGATCTGAAGTTCATTGCCATCATCGTGGGGATGCTTGGGCTGTACCTTGCGTTGACCGCGGTCGCCGAGGTCTGTGAATATTCGGCCGTGATCTTTCCCAAGTACATTATCGATTCTGAATTTGAAGAATTCCTGGGCCGAGGTCGGGGTCCATTCCTGAATCCTGTGTCCAACGGCATCTTTATGACGACCAGCTTTTGCTGTGTGCTGATGTGGTGGCCGCGCGTAAATCTCAGCAGAAAAACACTGGTCGCGGTGATTTCACTGGTCATTGCAATCGGCGTTTACGCGACCCTGACGCGAAGTGTGTGGTTGGGTTTGATTGCCGCGTGCGGGTTGTTTGTGTGGTTGCCTGCCAACCGACCCGCCAAAGGAGCGATGGTAGTCGCAGCGGCTCTCAGTTTGATCATCACATTCCCAATATTGTCGGAGAAAATATTCTCCTTCAAGCGCGACAAGAATGTCACTCAAGCGGAGATGGAACAATCTGCTGAGTTGCGACCGCTGTTTGCAATCATCGCGGTCAATATGTTCAAAGACCGACCGGTCATGGGATTTGGTTTTGGGCAATACGCGAAAGCCAAATATCCGTATTTGCAGGACCCTCATTCAGGCAAACCGTTATCGGCGACAAGATCGTTGATGCAACACAATGTATTCCTGGCTTACTTGACGGAAACCGGGCTGATCGGACTGTCTTGTTTGACGTTCATGCTGTTTCAAATCGGGGTTGTCAGTTGGAAGGTCTGGGCCAACCGATCACTGGATCTCTGGGCGCGTCAATTTGGCTTGCTGTCAATCGTGATTCTGGCGAACTACTCCGTGAACGGGATGTTTCATGATGTCTCGATCATCCCGATGCAGAACATGCTGATGTTTTTCATGTTTGGGCTGACAAATAATATCTTCAGCAAATCCTGGGCGTTTGAAACGGCGAATTTGAAATCCGGGGAACAACGAAGGCCGGTCGGAAAGACGCCTGCTTTTCAAACCGGGGCCCCGGCTGGTTGTTAGAAACTTCGACGTGTCGGGGTAATCATCTGGACGATGAGCCCGTTGGACACATTTGCCGGAAACGACTTGAATCCCCACCAGGACCGCTCAATTACCAGCATTTTCAGACCCGGGAATACAAGTGCCCGCTCTTTGGCGACTCTCAAACCGTGGCACTCACGACAAACACAGTTCCGCGCTCGTTGTTCACGGCCAGGGGTGACGGATCACCACAATTGCCATTGTTCGAATTTCAGGACATAAATCCCCAGCAGCAAATTCGTCACGGAGTGCGCAACGACACAGTCCCACAGGTTGCCAGTTCGGTTCATCAGCCATGTGATGAGGCCAAACCACAGGAACGCAGCGATCGCTTCAGAGGGATGCGTCAACACACCGTACGCACTGGCGGTCAGGAGTGCCCCGATCGATAGCCCGCTTAGCGAGACGTTTTCCCAGCTTGGGTTCTCAATCCAGCGGACAAGCCAGCCCCGCAAAAACAGCTCCTCGATGATTGGCACGATCACAGCCAGTAGCGTAAACCGGAGGACCAGGAACAGGATCCGAGTCCAATGATCTTTTAACGTAAACGGATCAAAAGACGGCCGACTGGCGTCAAACCCGAATACCTGCAACAACTTCGGCTCCAGCCCCAAATTGCAAACGCCGATCCACAACAAGACGCCGACAATCCCAACAACGGCGGAGAGAGCTGAGACCCGAAACGGGAAATGCTGCAAGTAGACCCGTCGAAACCAAACCAACATGCCTGACGCGACAACGACCTGGATCCCGATCATACCCATATACCACCATGTTTCGACCCTCATGCCGTCGTCGACTTGTTCACTCGCAGGCACTAACTGTCCCGTTTTGTCGAACGAGTCAAGCTCAGAAGGCGATGTAAAATCGGGGTAGCGGCTGGCAATCAAGAGAAACAATATCAATGGGAGCACAAACGGCAGCGGGTTGGAAGAGCGAGCGGGAAGCTGAGATTTCGCTACAGTGTCGAGTGGGTTCATATCATCGATTCGCCTGTAAGTCACTCTGGCAACTGAGGGGGATTGACGGGTTGGCATTCAATTTGGCCACGTTTGGACCCGTCCGCATTCCTACTGGATCTGAATTCGGTTTGAATGATTCGATATGGTTATAATGGTTTTCCGGAAACCTGTCATTTCCAGTTGCCATCGCTCCTTGTCGTCGATGGTTTTCTGGCGCAAGACAATTCAATCACTGGGTGAAAAGAAAATGCGATTCATGCTGATTCAACGATGGGTTCTGATTCTGTTGGCCGCGACTGGATTCGCGTCGACGCGGGTATTTGCGGTCATGCCGCAAAACGAAGACCCCTACGAGAAAGAGCGAAACCAGATGGTCGACATCGCGGTCGTCGGAGCCGGCGTGACGGACGCACGCGTCCTGCGGTCCATGCGGGCGACACCGCGTCACGAATTCGTTCCCAAGAGCATTCGCCGGACCCAATCGTACCTCGATGCCGGCGTGCCAATCGGAGAAAGCCAAACGATCTCTTCTCCCTTTATTGTTGCCTTCATGACTCAGGAACTTGATCCACAACCGACCGACAAGGTATTGGAGATCGGAACCGGTAGCGGTTATCAGGCTGCAATCCTCAGTCCACTTGTGAAAGAAGTCTACTCGATTGAAATTGTGGAAAAACTGGGAAAGACTGCTGCCAAGGTTCTCAAGAAACTCAAATACGAAAACGTATTTACGAAAATCGGCGATGGCTACAAAGGCTGGGAAGAACACGCGCCGTTTGACAAAATCATTGTGACTTGTTCGCCAGAAGACATTCCGCAACCTCTGATTGACCAGTTGAAAGAAGGTGGAATGATCGTGGTACCAATGGGGGAACGTCATCAGCAGACACTGTACCTGATGGAGAAAAGGGACGGAAAGATGATCCGCAAGGCATTGCGTCCGACACTCTTTGTTCCAATGACGGGGACGGCCGAAGAAAACCGGCAGGTACTTCCCGACCCGTCCAAACCTGGGCTGAGAAATGGCGACTTTGAAGAAGGGCTGGATGATGCCGGTTTCGCGAAAGGCTGGTACTACCAGCGGCAATTGACGCTGGAAGAAGGAAACGACGCGCCAAGCGGAAGTCACTTTGTTCAATTCAAGAACAACGTTCCAGGGCAACTTGCGCAACTGATGCAAGGGTTTGCCTGCGACGGCCGCGAAGTCCCACTTGTCCGATTCTCTGTTTCCTTTGCCTGCGAAAACGTCGTCGTTGGTCCGCGACAAAATGACCTGCCTGTTGCAGCGATCTCTTTTTACGACGAAGAACGCCGTGAATTGGGGATGTTCCTGCTGGGACCTCACAAGGGGACCAAAACCTGGCTGACACAGAGCCGCGACATTCGTGTTCCTCGCGCCGCCCGTGAAGGACTCGTTCGAATCGGGATGTTCGGCTCGACAGGAACCGCTCGGTTTGACAATCTTTCGGTCGAAGCAGTCAAACACTAGTCTCGATCGAGGACGATTGCTTTTAACTTGGCCGATGAGGGGACGGTTACCGAGACCACAAATAAAAGACTCAATGCCTGAGAAAACGGATTTTCCGAGGAAATCTCAGCCCATCTGTTCAAAAACACCCAAACGGCTTGAATTGCCAAAATTGCCTGTTATCCTAGGCAACAACGGCACTGGTCGATCGTTTTTCACCAGTCGGAAGCTGGTTGTCATGTAGTTGATGTAGACCAACTTCTCAATCATGACGCGACTATCTTGGGAGAATTGGATAACTATGGTTGAGTTTATTCCTTGGAAACGATATCGATTTGTTCTATTGACCGTTCTCGCTTTGGGACTGACCGGTTTCATTGACAGTTCGGCCCAAGCCACCGTTGGTGGAAGTTGGGGCAGCTCCCACGGCGGATTTGCTTCTTCAGGCGGAAGTTCCGGAGGAGTCACGACCGCGCATTGGACGCCGGTCCGAAACTTGCTTGGACGTATTTGTTACCGCATTTCAACGCCCAGCTACGCCTCATCTGGTGGCTCGTCGGGGGGTTCGTCCGGTGGCTCCAGCGGCGGATCCTGGGGATCGCATCATGGCGGATTACTTGGACGACGAACGGTGGGTTCCACCGGCGGGTGGTCTGGATCGAGTGGCGGATGGTCTGCCTCTTCCGGTTCATCCGGTGGTTATGCTTCCACGGGATCGTTCGCGTCGACAGGATCCTTTGTTTCCTCCACTGACGTTAACGGTTACCCAGTCGACACTTACTACCCTGCCGGAGACAGCTGGATTCAAGCGGACGCGCCGATTGCGGATGGAGGATCCATCGACTCGATGATTGAAGGTGGAATTCCCAATTCAGGCGCAGCGGGTCAACCCGTTCCTACCGAGCAATTCAACGATGGTGTCCAGCCTGCGGCGGGCACAGGTGGTAAGGCCGTCGAGCCTCCTGGACCAGCCGAAGATAATAACACGTCGAACGACCTGCCTCTGAATGATTCGTCGGTCCTGAACATACTGTTACCCCCGGAGGCGCAGGTCTTCATCAATGACAAATTGACAAAGACGCAGGGATCACGTCGAAGTTACCGTTCTCCAAACCTGGTTCCAGGACAGGAGTACAAATATGAAATCAAGGCCGTCCTTGTTCGCGACGGAAAGGAAATGACCAAGACCCGATTGGTCACGATGACGCCAGGGGTGGATGAGACAGTCCAATTTGACTTTGACGACGTTGCCATTTCCAAGGATCCGCCGGCTCCGCTGACAACTCTCGCGTTGACCGTCCCCGCAGATGCCAAAGTCACCTTGTGCGGAAACCCGACGACTCGCCGAGGCGCGTATCGGACCTTTACGACCAATTCCTTGAAACCGGGAAAGGTCTGGAGCGACTACAAGGTTCAAGTCGAATTTGAGCTAGATGGAGAACTTATCCAGGAAGAGCGATTACTGGATATGGTTGCTGGAGAGACTTACACACTTGCCGTGGGAGTCGATGAATCCAAGACCGACCGCGTCGCATTGAAGTAGGATGCAGAATTAATCCAGCGGCTTCGCTCGCTAATTTTGGGACCCACAAGCCCCGTCGATTGGTTTTCGGCGGGGTTTTCTGTTTTTGATGGATCCTGATCGTTGGTCTAGCCTGCCATTCAGGCTGACAAGTGGCAGGCATCCACTGGGGTTTCGCAAAATCCCGCCGAGCCAGCTGCTTGATCCAGGCGAACTTTCCAGCGCGGCCCCGATGGCTTCAGATTATCATGGAATGGATCCTCTCATTTGTGCGTACGGAACCCGGCAAACGAAACTTTGGCGAAAACTGACAACGAATGTCGAAACGAAAAAACAAACCTGGCGATTTCTCAGAACCGCTGGATGCAAACCCACGGATTGACTCGGAGTTGTCGGGATTGCCTGCGGAAGGCAAGGCAACCAGGAGTGACCTGAGCGGAGAGACCGGACCGCTTGTCTGGTCAAGACTCCATCGACAAGTGGCTTCGTTGGCGATAATTGCCTACTTGGCCGTACTGCTCCTGGGCCCACTTTCCAACCCAATTGGATCCCCGCATTTCAGTCTGCCTCTTGCCGGCAAAATCGGGCCGATTCATCGGGCCCTTTTTCTCGGACACGGGTACCGATTCTTTGCTCCTGATCCTGGGCCGACCCATCGCGTGCTGTATCGTGGAATCCGAGCGGACGGAACTGAGTTCAGCGGACATTTTCCAGACCGTGACCAAGATTGGCCCCGTTTGCTTTACCATCGCTGGTTCATGTTGAGCGAAACGCTGTTCAATGAGCAGGTCTTGAGACCCTCGGCTGTGCAGTTCGAACAACGAAAACTGGAATACGATCGTCAGATTTTGCGATTGAGAACGGAGGGCAAACGCCAACTGTTGGACCAGCTGATCCGGGAACGAGACCTGGAAGCCGCATTTTTTGAAAGAACGACGGCACGTTTTGAGATGATTGTCAGCGCTGTCGCACGAGTCTTGCTGCAGCGAAACGAAGGTACTTCGATCGAATTGTTCGTTCAGGAAAGGAAGATCCCGTTTCCGGAGGAGGTCGTCGATGGGCTGCGACTGGATGCCGAGAGCCTGCTTCTGGATCCCGTCAAGATTGGCGAACTGGATGCTGACGGGTTCCGAACCCCACAACCAACGGAGCCCCTACCCGCCAGGAAGGAATCGCCATGAATTCCACGCCTGACAAGCTCGACTCCTTTGCGGGAACGATCACTGCCTATGGAAACAGCTGGTCGGTCGCGTGGAATCGTTTCTGGTTTCGACCACAAGACCCCGCCGTGCTCGGTTTGATCCGGATCATGGTTGGCTGTATCGTTTTTTATTGCCATTTGGTTTGGACACTGGAGTTGACGACGTTTTTCGGCCCGGAGGGATTTCTACCCCAAGAGTATCGGTCGTTATTATTCGGCAGCTCGTTTGCCTGGAGCCATCTCGATTGGTTTTCAGCCCGGACAACAATTCTCGCGGTTCACATAATTGGCTTGTTTGTCGTCGCGGCATTTACATTTGGACTGTGGACGCGGTGCTCGGCGATCGCGACTGCACTGTTGGTGATCTCGTACGCCAATCGTGGAACCGGGGCACTGTTTGGACTGGATCAAATCAACGGATTCCTGTGCATGTATTTGGCAATCGGGAATTCCGGCGGGGCTTTTTCTTTGGATGCTTGGCGAAGGAATCGTCGCGGGGCAGGGGAGGGGGGTGGATGCGATACGTGGACACAAATCGCGACCCGGTTGATCCAGATCCATATGTGTATTGTCTATTTGTTCGCGGCGATCGGAAAACTCCAGGGCGACATGTGGTTCAACGGGGAAGCAGTCTGGGGAGCGTTGGCAAGCTACGAATACCAAACGCTCGACATGACCTGGTTGGGTGGACACATGTGGCTTGTCGCCCTGTTGACACTCGGCTCGTTGGCCTGGGAGTTGTCGTACGCAGCGCTTGTCTGGCCGAAACTAACGCGACCGCTTGTTTTGGCGATCGCGATTCCGGTTCACTTGGGGATCGGCTTGTGCATGGGAATGATGACGTTTGGCCTGGTCATGCTGGTGGGGAATTTTGCGTTTGTCGACCCGAAATGGATCCCGCGTCGGTAGGATTGTCGCCCGGGAGGATCGGTCTCTGTTGTTGATGATTGGCGGAATATCTGTCCACAACGAGTTGGGAAATTACGTCGTTCTTCCGTGTCACGAGAGGACGGGGCAGCGAGATGAGGCGATCAAGTTAATCATGGTTGGATGATTGTGGAGGCAATCGAGAAATGTCCACCCTGGTACTGGTTGGTATTTTTTTTTACGCGCCAAGTTCACTCAGGGGTTGAAAAGCTTGTTTCGTAAAACTCGCTGCAAGCCTATACTGTTTCCGTCGGTTCCCCGGTGTTTCATGGTCTCGAAACGTGGACCGTTTGATCCCAAAATCGGAGTTTAGGTGTGGCCAAGAGAATTGCCATTGCAGGAGCGACTGGCGCGGTCGGTTGTCTCGTTCGTCAGTTGCTGGAACAGCGTAATTTTCCGTATGAGACGATTTCGTTCTTGGCATCCGAGCGTTCGGCTGGCAGCACAATAAAATTCAAAGGCGAAGATCATGTTGTGCAGTTGCTCGAACCGGCTGTCTTTGAGAACATCGATCTGGTCATCGGCAGCACGCCGGATGATGTTGCTGCAAAGTTTGTTCCCTGGGCAGTTGAGCGAGGAACGATCGTCGTCGACGAAAGTGGATATCACCGGATGCTCGACCATGTTCCGTTGGTGGTTCCCGAAGTCAACCCGGAGGCGATCGAAAACCATCAGGGCATTATCGCCAGTCCCAATTGTAGCACGACCCAAATGGTCGTCGCGATGAAGCCCTTGCATGAAGTTTCAAGAATCAAACGCATCATCGTATCGACGTACCAGGCAACCAGTGGGGCTGGCGTAGCAGGCCAATCGGACCTTCTGGAAGGTACTCGCAGCGCATTGGACAAAACAACATGGGACTATCGTGCGTTCTCTCACCCGATTGCCTTTAACGTGATCCCGCAAATCGGATCGGCCAAGCATGAGGGTTACACATCGGAAGAAATGAAGATGGTTTACGAAACACGCAAGATTTTTGGCGACCATTCGATCCAGGTCTGTCCGACGTGCGTTCGCGTTCCAGTCTCCAATTGCCACAGCGAATCGATCCTGGTGGAAACCGAGCGCCCAATTTCAGTCCAGGAAGCACGCGAATTGTTTGATGCCGCACCCGGGATCACGGTTCTCGACGATCTCGCGGCGGGCGTTTACCCGATGCCTCACAACAGCGACGACCAGGACGACGTATTTATCGGTCGGATTCGCAAGGATCTCAGTTCCGAAAATGGATTGGCATTCTGGTGCGTCAGTGACAATTTGCGAAAAGGTGCTGCAACCAACGCTGTTCAGATTGCCGAATTGATTGTCTCGGGGCGATACGCGTCATGCGGCACCTCAAGCTGACGATTGCATACGATGGAACCAACTATGTCGGCTGGCAGATCCAGGCCAACGGGATCTCCATCCAACAGCGATTGGAGGAAAGTTGGGAGTCGGTCACCGGTGAGAATCGGCGTATCACGGCCAGTGGTCGCACGGACAGTGGCGTTCACGCGCTCGGACAGGTCTGTAGCGTTTCGACGGAAAGTTTGTTGCCGACGGCAAGCCTCGTGCGAGCACTCAATGCTCAAACGCCTTACGATATTTCGGTATTGTCTGTGGAAGAAGCACCCGCTGGTTTTCATGCGATTCGCGACGCCATTCAGAAAACCTACAAGTACCACATCCAGAACGGGCGAATTCTCGATCCATTGAGACTGAGAACTTGCTGGTTCGTGCCTGGCGATTTGGACATCGAAGCGATGCAGCGGGCTGCCCGATCGCTCACGGGTGAACACGATTTTGCCAGTTTTGAGAGCGCCGGAGCCGAGCGATCGACGACCATCCGAAATGTGATTGAACTGAAAATTGACAACGAAAGGGTTCATGGTTTTCCGGGCCTGGAAATCTCGATCACGGCAAACGGGTTTCTCTACAATATGGTTCGAAACATGGTCGGAACACTGGTCCGGGTTGGCCGGAGACGGGAAGAAGTCGAGTGGGTGCGTTGGGTTAGAGATCAAAAAGACCGAAAGTATGCCGGCCAAACCGCTCCGGCACATGGATTGTTTCTGGATCATGTTGTCTACTAGGGGATCATTCGCAGGGACCGTCGATCCATGGCTATCTGGCGACGGACGACTGAGTGTCGTTCTATCGGTCGCGATCGCGCTGCTCGTTCCACAGAATCGAAGTTGCGCTGGATGAGTTACAGTTGAACCGAATCACTCCTGAAAAGGCAAATTGATAAAACGCCATCGCATCAAATGACGGAACCCAATCACTCATCTGACGAAAGCTACCGACCTTTGATTCTGAGTATCGCGTTGTTTGGTTCAACGCTGGCTTTGACCGGTATCTTCCACTACTGGCGGACACATCTGTCGGTGTGGTGGGTGGAAGTTGGCTTCATCCTCTCAGCTGCAGCAGCGATTTCCGTTCTG
Organism: Planctomycetaceae bacterium; assembly: GCA_024642205.1. Taxonomy (GTDB): domain Bacteria; phylum Planctomycetota; class Planctomycetia; order Pirellulales; family Pirellulaceae; genus Mariniblastus. The sequence continues at coordinate 197,986 of JAHEBQ010000001.1, forward strand.
ATCTCGGAAGCATGTGACCCCTTTGCCGATGCCGCGCAGTGGGTCGGCTGCCGATTACGGCTTCCTCCCTCGGTTCGAGGCGCAACGCTGGACGCGATTGCCAGCAGCATGCCCGAACTTTTCACCGGCATCTTCTTTGTCATCGTCGCGCTGTTTGGATCACAAGATCAGGCGCAACGGATGATTGACAGCGCCGAAGGCTATGGCTCAACCATTGCGACGTGTGCGGGAAGCTCGATCTACAATCTGATTCTGATTCCGGCGGTTTGTGCAATCGCCGTATCATACTCGCGTCGCAATCGTCCTCAGATCGAAGTGTCGCGCGAAGTTATTCATCGGGATGGCATGTGGGTAATCGTTACGCAAATCGGACTATTGATTTTCCTGTTCCAACCCAAGCTTGAATGGTGGATGGGACTCGTCGCCTTGATTGCTTACGCGGTGTACGTCGCGCATCTGTACCTTGCGACCCGGCAGTTTCGCGCCAAGCTCGATGCCCGTGAAATCACACCTGATACACCCAACGAAACGGCCTCCATGTTTTTCGGATCCTGTCAGGTACGCTTGAATGGTTACACGTCGGGAATTGTCTTGTTGGTTTCAACGTTGGTGGCGGCACTTGCCTGCTACCTGCTGGTTGACTTGACCAACCAGTCGGCAGAGAAACTCGGCGTCAGCCCGTTTTTCGTTGCTGTGATCCTGACAGCCGCGGTTTCTTCGATTCCCGACACATTCATGTCGCTGGGTTCGGCTCGGCGGGGGGACGATTCCGGGGCGATGTCAAATGTGTTTGGTTCAAATATTTTTGACATCTGTATCGGGATGTCGATTCCGCTACTGGTTAGCTGCTACCTGAACGACTGGCAGCCCATTGAATTAGTGGGGACCAACGGCGAAACGCTCAGCGGCGTGGTCGGATTGCGTGTATTCCTGTTCTTGTTGACGGCGATCGCGATGGGATGCATGTGGTATTTCCGCCGGATAACCTGTCGAACCGGCTGGTTTTTTTGCGCGCTCTACGCGTCATTCGTCGGTTACGCCGTGTTGGGAGCTTTGGGGATTATCGACGCTTGAATGGAAGGACCCGCGAGACTGCCGGCCGAATCCTGTTTTCCGGCACTGAATTTGACAGTTGATTCCCGGATTACCGCAGCGGTTGCCACAGTGATTGAGTGGCTCCCCGACTTTGGCTTATGTCCTTGTTGGACTAAAATGACGTGACCGGGCTCCGGTTTTTTGACTTGGCAGCCCATTAATTGGATTCGTTTGATTGGATATAGATGTCCCTTGGCAGAGACTTTATCGGGCCGTTTCAACTCTTGAGATTGATCCGCGCTGGCACGACCACCCAGGTTTGGGAGGCTCTTCGGGCGGGTGAAAATGAGCGGATCGCGTTGAAAGTCCTGATGGAAAGCTACCGCAAGAACAAATATGAAATCGGGCAACTCAAACACGAAGCTCTGGTAGGTGCGGACCTGGATCATCCCAACGTGATCAAGATTTTTGGATATCACGAGGAGCAGGGTTTCCCGCTAATCTCGATGCAGTTGTTTCTCTCGCGCAACCTCAAGATCGAAATGCGTGAGCGGAAAGAATTTATGATGCCCAATATCTCGCAGATCATTCGTAGTTGTGCCCTGGGACTCCAGCACATGCATCAGCAGGGTTGGGTTCACTGCGATGTAAAACCGGATAACTTTTTGGCCGATGAACAGGGCCAGGTCAAACTGATTGACTTTTCAATCGGAGTCAGAGAAAAAAAGAAGGGCGGAATCGCCGGCATGTTTGTGGGTCGCCCCAAAGCCATTCGCGGAACACGCAGCTACATGGCTCCGGAGCAGATTCGGCGAATGCATCCCGATCGCCGAGCTGACATCTACGGGTTCGGTTGCGTAATTTTTGAGCTCTTGTCAGGCAAAACACCGTACTCGGCCAATTCGCCTGATGAATTGTTGACAAAACACCTGTCCGCTGCAGTTCCTTCGCTGGAAGCCTATAGCGGGGCGTCGAAGCCTTTTTCCGAACTGGTCAAAAAGATGATCGCCAAAAATCCGGACGATCGGTTTCAAACCATGGAAGAGTTCCTTTTGGCCTTCGAAGAAACCCAGATGTTTCGCTCGGGCAAACGACCCGAGGGATTTAGAAAGTAAACGACGATCGTTCCATCTGATTTTGCGATGATGGAATTGTAAACTGACCCACGACACACCCAACTCGACAATCAAACACCATGGACTACCTTGACTTTGAAAAACCCATTGCGGATCTCGCCCGCAAGATCGAAGTATTTGAAAAAGAGTCAACCGAAACGGTTGAGTCTGCCGAACGCCTGCGCGAACTCAAACGTAAACTGACGGAATTGACGCGTGAGATCTACAGCCAGCTGACGCCGTGGGAGACCGTCCAGGTTGCTCGGCACAAAGACCGTCCGCACACAACCGACTATCTGTCACTGGTGTTCGATGAATTCGTTGAGCTTCACGGGGACAAGGTGTTTGGTGACGATCGCGCGATACGAGTCGGATTCGCCACGCTTGACCGCATGAAGGTCATGGTACTGGGCCATCAGAAAGGCCGGACCTTCAAGGATCGTACCGAGAACTTCTTCGGTTGTGCCCATCCCGAAGGCTATCGCAAAGCAATGGCAAAAATGCGATTGGCCGAGAAGTACAGCTTGCCTGTCATTTGCCTGATCGATACGCCAGGTGCATATCCCGGAATTGGCGCAGAAGAGCGAGGGCAGGCACAAGTGATCGCAGAAAACATGTACGAAATGTCCCGACTCAGGACACCGATCATTTGTGTAGTCATCGGCGAAGGTGGTAGTGGTGGTGCGCTCGGCATTGGAGTCGGCGACCGTGTCGCGGTGATGGAGCATGCCTATTACTCCGTGATCAGCCCCGAAGGCTGTGCCGGAATTCTCTGGAAGGGTGCCGAGCACGCCGAGAAAGCGGCCACCGCGCTGAAGTTCACTTCCAAAAACCTGCTGGAAATGGGAATCGTCGACGATGTTATCCCCGAACCTTTGGGTGGGGCCCATCGCGATCACCACCGAACCGGGGCTCAAATGAAAGCCTATCTGAAAAAGAACCTCAAAGACCTGGTTGGCAAGCCAGTCGAAACGCTCCTCGACGAACGCTATCAACGCTTTCGCAAAATCGGCGTATTCGATGAAGTCGGCGAAGTACCTGCGTGACCATTTTCCAGATTCGAGCTTCGGCAAAGCAATTCGAATGCAATGTCCGGATTTTCTGAATTTCAACTCATGCCCACTCGGGAGCAAACCATGAAAACCGTCAGCCAGGTCATGACCGCGTTGAAAAAAATGGGATCCGATCAGACGCGCAAGACATTTGCCCGACATGGTGCACCCGAAAACTGTTTCGGCGTCAAAGTTGGCGATCTGAAAGTGATCGCGAAGCAAATCAAAGGCGATCAGCAGTTGGCCTGTGATCTTTACGACACGGGAAATGTTGATGCGATGTACCTCGCCGGAATCGTCGCTGATGGATCAAAGATGTCGAAGAAGCAACTCGACAACTGGGCCATAAGCGCTCCCTGGCACATGATCGCAGAGTACACGGTCCCGGGCGTTGCCAACGAGAGCCCGCACAGTCGCGAATTGGCCATGAAATGGATCAAATCCAGAAAACCCCAAGTTGCTGCGGCAGGCTGGACGACCTATTCCGGAGTCGTTGCCATCCATCCGGATGACGAACTTGATTTGAAAGAAGTCGAATCACTGCTGAAGCAAATCGAGAACAGCATTGACACGATGTCCAACCGTGTGAAATACGCGATGAATGGATTTGTGATTTCTGTCGGCGGTTATGTCAAACCGTTGGCCGCCCAAGCGAAAGCCACGGCCAAGAAAATCGGCAGGGTGGACGTCGATGTCGGTGACACCGCTTGCAAAATACCGTTGGCGACCGAGTACATTGACAAGATGGAGAAGACTGGCCGCGCGTTCAAGAAACGTAAAACGATGAAGTGTTAATCTGAATCGGTTCAGTCTTGGGTCCGGGGTTGTGCCGCGCATGCTGCCTGGCATTTTGCTACGTAAGTGAGTGATCATTCACCGAGTGAATGAGCGCGCAGTGGAGGGAATGGCGCCTCACAGCATCGTCCCGTGATGCCTCCGTCGCGGAGCCAGTTTTTGCTTCTCATTCCCAATCTGCCGCAGAACAAAAATACAGATCGAATTCGCTGGACCTGCGGAAGGCCCGTCACCAGGGAATCGGATAACCCAGTGATTCCATGGTTTCACCGCATAGCTCCGCGAACCTCTGGCGCTCGACGTGACTCCATCGTTTCCAACGATCCTTTCGTTTCGATGGATCATTGTGCTCGGCCGCCGTTTCACCCGCGTAGCGAGTGGGATGGAATTGTTCATTCAGCGGGGCCAGGCATGCATCATGAAACTCCAGGTTGATCTGATGCAGGGCCCGCGTCAGCGAGGAAATGAACTCCGGCAAATTCTCCTGCAACCATTCGTAACGAATCAACGTGCAATGCGACTGATCGCGCACATACTGGGTCATCAAGGAATGAAACTGCCAGTTGCGACAGACCTCATCAAACGTCAGGTGCTTGAAATGATCGAAGGCTCGATACGAGGACACGACCTCAATGCCGTTGCGGACGATGTAGCAAATGGAGAGTTGAGGAAACGCATTCGACAGGCCAATCGCGGCGCGTGGATCAAGTTGGCTATAGGTCGCGATCGCGCTGGGATTCGCCGGCGGGTGAACTGATTCCAGGGGCCACAACAGGTTCAAGACAAACTGCCTGTGCATTTTCCAGAATTGGGGCACTTTGACGACGAGGTTTTTGCGATCGAATTCGCTGTCCAGATACAGATTCGCGCCTCGCATCAAATGAAAAATATAGTTGCTTTCCTGATTGAGGCAGTGAATGTCCGGATGCCGGGCGATACAGTTCCGTAACACCGTCGTCCCGGATCGTCCCATACCGCTGACCAGAAACAACGGACATTCCGAAAACGGGTGTGTCTTGGCGAGGCCGGAATTCGATCGACCAAACAAAATTCAACCTCTGTCTCGCGGAACAACTGGAAAGAAGAAAAAGATGCTGACAGGACATTAATGGAACAGATCCATGCCTGTCAACGCAATTTGTCAACGATGCAGCTGGATGTGAACCGTTTCGAAAACGCCAGATTTCCCGTGTTTTTGCACCTATCCCCAACGTCCGATAATGTTTCTTATGTTCGGTTGGCTCTCTCGTATTCTCCGGGAATCAGGCAGTTTTGGATTTTCGAATTGGAAATCGTGTTCCGCAATCCCCCACATTGGCAATCGCCCGCAAGCGTTGACAAATGGCGGCGAATCGACAGGCGTCCTTTGACCACCGTGGACTCGTTCCGCACGACTTTTGTTGACGGCTGAATCGCCGATTGACTTCTCGACGAAACGCTAACGTTGCTGGCCTCCCTCGAGCCAGCGGCGGGCGGCTGCAGTCGCGGCGTCGAGGCCCATGTCGATGCCCCGACGTCGGGCGTCTTCCAGAATCTGCTGCGCCGTCTCGGCGATGCTGTTGCTCGTCGGCTGGCCATCGAGCAACCGCCGCGCTTCCTGGTTTGCCACTTCGAGGCCCTGGTTGAATCCTTGCAGACCGGCGTCATTGAGGATCCTTCGGGAAGCATCCGAAATGCCGAGATTGGACCAATCGGAGGTCGTGGTTGAAGGCAGAAATCCGCCTGGTCCGCCTGACGAATTCAACGGCGGCGGAATCGTAGGTGTCTGCGCGCCGTAATTCGTGCCGTACTGATAATCCTGATTTCCGGGCAATGCCTGATTGGTGCCAAAACTGTTGGACGGTCGACTGGTTGTTTGCCATTGTCCGGGGTAACCCGGGCTTTGAAACGCCGGCTGCTGGCCCTCGGGAAGTTGACTTGGATCCTGATTCAATGGCGTGTCAAGTGGATAAATCGTGCCCAACGCGTCTCGGAACAAGTTGTTTGGGTCGACCACCGGTTCATCATGCCGGGCGGCTTCCTTGTAGGTCGCAATGTGCGGATCTACAAAACGAGCAAGTTCGGCTGGTACATAGTCGGAGATTTGCCAAATTCCTTTTTCCACATACGGCCCCAACCTGGAATGGTCAATCGATTCGTGAACGCTCTCGCCGAGAAACGAAACCGAGAATAATGTGATGACCATACACAGCAAGGCACCCTTGGCCGCCCCCAGTACCGCGCCAGCCTGTCGGTCAAACCCCCTTAGCTCGTGCTTCTTTAACGATCTGGCGACCGATGCGTATATGGTCCAGATCACCAGTGAGGTGCCCAAAAACAGAACGAGCATCGCGCCGATTCGATTCCAGGGTGGCTCGACCTGAATGAACTGGGCAACCTGGTCGCGGAAGTTCACCGCCACAATGTAACTGACAATCAAAGCCGCCAGCGAGGCGAGTTGCCAGGCCAGTCCTTTCCAGTAGCCGAATAAAATAGCTCCGCAAAGCACAACCAGCATTGCAATATCGTAAATGCCCACAACTAACTCCTTGTTTTCTGTTGCGCTCGCAGCAAACCTGGTCGCTGATCGCTCGGCGATCAGTTCGTTTTGACCGTGAGACGGTCGACGACCGTCGGTTCAACATCTTGCCGGGTGCGAATTAGAGTTGAATCCAGCAATTGCCTCAAGACATGTTGTGACGTTCCTTGCAGTAACGGCGACACAATGAGGCAGTCGTTTCGATCGACAGCTTATTGGTCAACCCAGGAACTGACGGCAGAGACTGCCGTTGTACTTGCTTCGTGCTAGCGAAACCGGTTCGCCGTCAATCGACATTGGTGAGACGGTCGGTCTATTGCCATAATCCTGGTTGCGTCGTTTCGAATTTGGAGCGGGCTTCATTTCAAACGCGAAGAAGGATTTTCGGTTTGACCTATGGCAGATTTCAAAACCCACATAACAACCAGTACCGCGTTGGGATTCATTTATGGCGGAGTCGGTTACTATTCGTTCGACGTTCCTCCGGCGCATTGTCTGATCGCCGGCAGTCTGTGCAGCGTTGCGGGAATGCTCCCCGATCTTGACAGCAATTCAGGCATTCCACAGCGTGAAATGCTTTGCTTTATTTCGGCTGTCGTACCAATGTTGATGCTTCCTCGATTCGAAGCCCTTGGATTGACAACGGAGCACATGGTCTTTATCGCTGGCGTAATGTACGTGTTGATCCGGTTTGGAGTTGGCGGGCTGTTCAAACGGTATACGAAACACCGCGGCATGTGGCACAGTATTCCCGCGGCAATCGTTGCGGGTCTGGCCACCTTCCTGGTCTGCCTTTCCTCAGACGTTGAGATTCGGATCTTCAAATCGTGGGCCGTCGTGTTGGGGTTTATTTCGCATTTGGTGCTGGACGAAATATACGCCGTCAACTGGGAAGGCGCATTGCCAACTACCAAGAAGAGCTTCGGGACGGCGCTGAAGTTCTGGAGCAATAGTCGCTGGGCCAACATCGCCACCTACGCGAAGCTCGCGATACTCATCGCTCTGATTGCCAGCGATGACTATGCGATGGATTGCATGTGCAAAGGTCACGTCAACGCACCGGAAACAACCGCCGAATGGGTACGAAATTTGTTCCTGCACGACCACACGCTCCACCGGTGAATTCACCGCAACCAGGAATTGCGATCGAATTGACCCGGGCATTTTCGATTAAGGCATCGGCTTTGCCGGGTGTTCGAATTTTGACCAGCCGACCAGAATCGCCGCGTCTCAGGGACTGGTTCGTCAAACCACGGAATCGTCTGACGCCACCAACCGTGCGGTTTCAGGTGCAGTCCATTGACTCCGTACGGGAACAACATCCCACCGATTGAATTCCCGTGGAAACCTGCGTCACTCCGCACAATCTGGTACCGAGCACCATGTCAAAATCGTTTTCGACTGTCAATCAGAATTGTCACCGGCCCATCGTTGACTAGTTCAACTGCCATCTGGGCCTGAAAAATTCCAGTTTGAACGTCGATCCCGCGCTCACGCACGGCCGCAACAAACGCCTCGTACAATTGATTGGCCAACTCTGGTTCAGCGGCGTCAACGAAACTGGGCCGGTGTCCCCTGCGGACATCACCCAGCAAAGTGAACTGGCTAACGACGAGCATTTGCCCACCAACGTCAACCAGCGACAGGTTCATTTTCTGCTGTTGGTCTTCAAACACGCGCAAGCCGACGGCTTTGTTCACGGAATATTTCAAGTCATCGATCGTATCGTTTTTTTCAACGCCCAACAAAACCAGCAGACCCGCAGCGATTTCGCCGGTGGTTGATTCGTTGACCACGACGCTTGCACGCATGACGCGCTGAATGACAGCTCGCATGAAACATCTCTCATTGCAGAAAGAACTGGGAAAAATTCTCGGGCCTGAACCCGGCACTGGCGACCGGGCGATCACCCGGGATTCCGTGTCGGGAAAGACGGGCATCACGCGGCCTTGAACGACCGATTGACAATTGAGTTTATACGTCTTCGGCGGAGTCGGAACGACGGGTTCAGCGATCGATCGTGGCATTGGATTCCGCGGTCTGTTCCAGGCGTCGGAAATCTTCAATCCGGGCAATATACTGTTGGGTCATGTCGACCGAATCAAG
>JAHEBQ010000134.1 GCA_024642205.1 Planctomycetaceae bacterium
CAAGTGGGGGCGACACGAGCTATCCGGGGATGCTTGTTTACGACGGAGTGTTATGGGTTTCCTACTATGCGAGCCATGAAAAACGCACGTCCATTTATTTGGCAAAAGTGAGACTTGCAGACCTGGTCCGTTGAACGGCTCAAACAAACCACATTCGCGTGCAAACCGATTCCCAGGATTTTTTCCGCCACTCCAATTGCTCCTATCCCATGAATGTCGCATGAAACACGAACAACCAGTTTCGGAGATGCACGGAGCCTATTCAGCGATCTTTACGCCATTTGATTCGTCGAACGAAGTCAATTATGACTCACTATCGGCGATTGCCGAGTTTCAATTAAGCCGGGGCATTCAAGGGTTCTTTGCAACCGGGACAACCGGCGAAGGCTTACTGCTGTCTTTTGACGAGCGACTGGCTGTTATCAGGCATCTGACCGAGAACTTCGGTGACCGCGCGACCGTGATCGCTCATGTCGGGCATCCAAGTACCGATGTCGCGGTGCGAATGGCCCGGGCGTCTGCCAAGGTTGGTGCCGACTGGATCGCCTCGGTAGCTCCGATTTACCACGGGACAACCTTCGAGGGAATGAAAAGGCATTACACCGCGATTTCCAATGCCACGGAATTGCCGTTCATGATGTACTCTCTGGGGGGGGTGATCGATCCGCTGCGTGACTCGGTATTCTTTGACTTGCCAAACGTTTGCGGCCTGAAATATACGGGGGCAAGTTTCTTTTCCGTGCAACAGTTGATGCGCCGGGTCGAACGCCCGGTTGCCGTGATGAGTGGCTTTGATGAGCAGTTTGTGGCGGGACAGTCGTTCGGTTTCGACGGTGGAATCGGGTCGACTTACAATTTTGGACCTCAGTTTTATACGGGGATCTATGAAAACTACCATCGTGGTAATATCGCCGAGGCAGCGCGGCTTCAGGCGGAAATCAACAAGGTGACCGACCTGATGATCCAGTACGAGAATTTCTCGTTCTGGAAAGCGATCATGAAATATATCGGCTTCGATTGTGGGTTCTCCCGCGCGCCCTACGGTCCAATTACCGAAGAAGAATACCAGACGCTTGCGAGTCGACTTGACGAATTGGGTGTGCTGGAAAGGAACGATGCCTGAACCTTTTTTCAATATGCGTCTGAGGGCCAAAGGGGCGGACTCTACCCACTGTTCAGGGTCATGGAAATGCCTGTTTTCCATCCTGATCGTACTGCGTTGCATTTCAACTTTACACGCTCAGGATCAAGTCGATCCTGCCAATCAAAGGCTGATTTTTTCATCCCTACCGGCACTGCCCGATCCGATTGGTGTCGCCGGCCCGATCGTCGGAGTTCGATTTGATTCGTTGATCGTTGCCGGTGGCGCCAATTTTGCCCCCGCAAATGAGCCGCGACTATGGGACGAACCCAAAAAATTCCTTGACCACATCTGGGTCCTGGAGCGAACAGAGGATCAAACGAACAAAAATGTTCAGTGGAGCTTGGATCCAGATAAATTGCGACTCAGTCGGCCAGTTGCCTATTCGGCGGTCGTCGATAGCAGGCATGGCATTTTGGTGATGGGTGGCGAAAACGAAAACGGGCTTACGAATCGCGTTTATCTTCTCGACGTCAACAATCACACGAAATCGCTGGGATGGGCTGCGACCGAGTACGACCTGGAAGTACCCGATCTTCCGTTACGCTGCAAAGGGGGCGGGGCGGCGGTGATCGGTGATCACGTGTACCTCGTTGCAGGCGAAGTCCAGAATGAACATGGCAACGTTGTTGCCAGCCGGATCGTTTGGCGGTTTGATCTGACCACCATCGATTTGGCTTCTGAAACCGACGTTAATGATCAGGACGCGCGCTGGGAACAAGTCGTCAGTTGGCCTATCGAAGGTCCGCCTCGAATGTTCCCACTGGTCACTGCGCAACACGACGGATTTACCAACCGATTGTTTGTTTTCGGTGGCCGGCATTTCCCTGAAGGCTCTGACGCAAGCGATGCGAACAATCTGAAATTTGGAGTTGATTGTTGGTCTTTTGATCCATCCAGTTTTGATGCCGTGAAGGGGGATGTCGTAAACGGGAAACCGAACCTTGCCAACCCCTGGAAACGAATTGCGGATGCTCCGGTTCCGCTTACTGCGGGTACAGCCATCGCTATTGGACCGGCTCACGTGATTGTTCCGGGCTATGCAACTGGCGAGATCTTGAAACAACAATTGGACTCCGGCCTTGAGATGAAGGATTTTGTTCACCCCGGGTTTCCCAGATTGGCTTATGCCTATCATACGATTACCGACACCTGGACCGAGTTTGGCGCGATACCGGTCAACCAGGTAACGACGCCAGCGGTCCGTTGGGGAGACGACATCTTGTTGGTCAGCGGGGAAATCAGCCCACGCGTTCGATCCAACCAGGTTTGGCGGATCAACGTCCGCGAAGACAAACGACCTTTTGGCGTGTTCAATATGACCGTGGTCGTTGTCTACCTCCTGGCGATGGTCGGAATTGGCGTGTTCTTTACGTTTCGAAACAACTCGACGGATGATTACTTTCGCGGAGGAAAAAGCGTTCCCTGGTGGGCGGCAGGTTGCAGTATTTTTGCCACAATGCTCAGTTCAATTACCTATATGGCAGTACCTGCGAAAGCCTTCGCTCAGGATTGGGTTTACTCGATGGGTAACCTGTTGATCCTGTTTGTGGCGCCGATCGCGATTTATGTCGCACTTCCGTTTTTTCGCCGGATCGATGCTACGAGCGCATATGAATACCTGGAAAAGCGATTTAACCGAACGGCTCGCCTGATCGGATCGGGAAGCTTCAGTCTGTTTCATATCTTCCGAATGGGTGTCGTGCTGGCGTTGGCAGCACTCGCGCTTGCCAGTGTCACGCCACTCGATCCTGTGCAATGTGTGATCGTCATGGGTTTGCTATCGATCATTTACTGTACCCTTGGCGGGATTGAAGCGGTCATTTGGACCGACACGATTCAAACATTCATTCTGTTGGGAGGAGCGCTGGCGTGTCTGGTGTTTGCGTTCCAGGGTTCTGATCCTGGCAGCATTATCGCCGCATTCGACTCCGGGAAATTTCATCTGGCCAACCTCGATTTCGGTTCGACTTCGTTCATGACCATGGCGATCTGGGTTGTCGTGATTGGCGGTTTTGGGCAGAACCTGGCGAGCTACACGGCAGATCAGGCGGTCGTTCAGCGTTACATGACGACTCCGGATGAAACGATGGCGGCTCGTTCGATTTGGCTCAATGGATTCATGGCATTGCCAGCGGCCGTGATTTTCTTCGGAATGGGAACGGCATTCTGGATGTTCTACCGTTCCCATCCCGACAAGCTGGATCCAACCATGGCGTCCGACCGAATCATGCCACATTTTATCAGCCAGGAGCTTCCGGTTGGACTTGCAGGTCTGGTGGTTGCCGGGATCTTCGCGGCAGCCCAGTCGACGGTTTCGACGAGCATGAATTCCGGTGCAACGACGATCGTGACGGATTTTGTCAAGCCCCTGGGGATTGTCAAGTCCGACAAGGCCTGTTTGTGGCTGGCTCGCTGGGTCACGTTGACGATGGGAATTCTCGGAACGGCTGCTGGCTTGCTTTTCATTGACCCGAGTATCAAAAGTCTGTTTGATCAGTTTGTCGGCATCCTGGGAATGTTCCTTGGTGTATTGGCGGGTTTGTTTGCTCTGGGTGCTACGACACGGCGGGCAAATGGTCCGGGTAGTTTGATCGGGGCTGCGGCTGCCATTGGATTGATGGTGAGCATCGTGTTTGCCGCCCAAGACAAGACAATCCTGGGTTTCGGTTTCCGTGGGATTTTCGAGTTGATCGGAACCCGGATTTATCAAGTCAACGGTTACCTGTACGCATTCGTCGGAATCGCAGTCTGCTATGTCATCGGGTACATAGCAAGCCTGGCAATTCCCGGTAAGAGAAAGCCGTTAAAGGGCCTTACCCTTTGGGAGTGATCATTCCCAGGGAGCCTCCGTCACCGGGGTGAGAAGGGAAACGATCCCGAGTTTTACCGGCGAGTGAATTGCCGATTACGAATCGCCATCTGCACCGCGTTGGGAATTCTGGGGACTGCCAAGCGTCCGAAAAAGCAACCACAGTCCAATCAAGAACGGCACGACGCAGGTTATGAAGACCATCACGGCGGCCGTTCCCCAGGCCTGATCGGGTTTTTCATTCGCCCGATAGGCCAAAACGTTGAGCCATAGGTTGAACACACTCCACATCAACAGGCCGCACGAAATTACCATGGCAGTAAGGTGGCTGATGATGGCTTGTAGCTTTTTTGGTGACATGTGATTGGGTTGAGCGTCGTGGGTCTCAGTCATGTTTTATTGATTTGGTTAATCTCAGTCTTACTCTTACTCATTGTCGCGATTCTCCGTCGCGTCCCTGCCAACGACCGCGAATTGAACGGCGGATCGATTCAATCAACCTGCTTGCCAAAAGCCTTACACTCGGCCTGATCCGCTGGTTGGAAAACCAAAGGAAATTACACTCAGTTCACTTCCCAAAACGAATTCGCGTCGGGAGCCCAGTGCAGTGTCAAAGCAAGAAACAAGGGGTTTTTCGTTGTGGACGAGACCGGGAGTTTTTGCGTTTGCTTGATCAAAAAGTCTCGTGACCTTGTCCATTACCCAATAACCAATCCTGACGCTGCACTAGTCTGACTCTTGCAATCCTTGCACAACCCGTCCGCAATGCCAACCACAAACGGCAGCAAACAGCAACGTGATACCGGTGATCATCATGACTCCGATCACCGAAACCATTGCAATCAAACCGAAGGCCGACCCAGGTAGCATTCCCCGAATCCAGAAAAATAGACCGGCGATCAAGCTGACGCAAGCAAGTACTGTCATGAATTTGTAGAATTCGATCCAGAGCCCCTTTTGCTTTTGGAATTGTTGAAACGCATCAATACTGACGATCAAGAATGGAGAACGGCCATACCACGAACTGAGCAAAAACAACGGAGCGATGAACATTCTCAACGGCAAAATCAGGTACTGGAAAATGCCAACGGGCGGCACAAACAAGCCGCCAACGAAATATCCGAAACTGAATATCAAGAATGTTGCGCTGACTTCCGACCGCCCGGCGTTTTTCCATGATTTGACCTGACGCTGCCCGAGCGCAGCGTCCCGGTAAACATAGGCGCTCGCAAACCACAGCGTCGCAAGGCCCAGCAAGTAAGGCAGGACGCCCACGATCAACCAGGCCGCACCCTGCGTCAAGCTTTCAATCACGGTACTTCCATTTCCGTGGCTCACAACAGCCAGCGACGAGCGACGGTACCACTCCATCGCAATCGTACCGAAACACATCAAGGTGATCGCAATCGAGATTCGCCAAAACAATCCCCGGCTTTTCAACATTTCATACGCGGCACCCAGCAGGCTTCCAAATTCGACATCGGGAAAGTCAGTCGAGGTTGTTCCGGTGGAGGGTTCAACGGGGTGATAAACGTTCCCCGTTTCTGCGGCCTGCTGCCGCCGCTGTGCCTCTTCATAAAGTTCCCTCCGAGACTTCCCGCGACCAGACCCGGGTGAACGCGACGAAGGTGAACTGGATAGGTCTGAACCCGGCCGAGCCGGTGGAGTGCGGGCATCTTTGGACTGCCCGGTAGTTGTTGTGGCTGGTTTGCGTTCCGGATCATCGATAAATTCCTGGTTGTAATCTTCGCGCCGGTCGGGGGTTGGTTTCGGTTTGGGAGCCAGCAGGTCTTCGGCAGGGGATTCAAGTCCGAAGGATTCGTCAAAATCGATTTTTGGTCGGATGACCGGTGCGCTAAGTTTTAGCTCATCATCAACTTCTTCCTTTTTCGATGATTTGTCTCGGCCTTCCTTGACCCAGCGTTGGGGTGCCGGTGGTTTTTCTTCAGGCGGCCTCACCAGGACCTTGGAAAAACATTCCGGGCATTCGACGTACGTGTTCGCCTGGTCGGGCCGAACGTGGATTCGAGTATCGCAGATATCGCACTTGATTCCGTAAACATCCGCATGGTCAAAAATGTCTCCCATCCCATCGATTTTGAGAGGGGCGTCCGGGTCGACCTGGAACGGATCCTCACCTTGTAAAGGGTTGATGTCGTCGAGTGGCGATTCGACTTTCTGGATCGAAATCTCACTCAAGGGGTCGTCATTTGCACCAGCTAACTGCCCTGAGTCCGAATCGTCAGCCGGAAAGTCATGTTCCTGGCTCGAATCCGCCGAGTTCAACCCGCTGAT
>JAHEBQ010000024.1 GCA_024642205.1 Planctomycetaceae bacterium
CTGCAACGGTCAATGCGGCCGATCCCGACCTAATTTGGGGCTCGGATTATTCGACCGCGGATCCGAATGTGGTGCTGAGTGTGGTGGAGACTGTGGTGGAGACTGTGGTGGAGACTGTGGCAATTCCGGATTGGTTTCCACACAGGGCGGACTGCTAGGCCGAGTCAAAACCATGGGTAGCTCAGGCGGTCTGTTGCCGAATCGTTTTCAGGGTGGAATGTCATCGGGAATGCAGGGCGGAATGACAACCGGCGTGCAGAGCGGAATGTCAACAGAAATGTCCAATGGCATGGCAAATGGCATGCAGGGCGGCATGGCAAATGGCATGCAGGGCGGCATGGCAAATGGCATGCAGGGCGGCATCGCAAATGGCATGCAGGGAGGCATGCTGAGCGGAATGTCTGATGTTCCAGTAAATGGAATGCAAGGCGGAATGTTGCGTGGAATGTTTGGTGGGATGCAAGATGGTATGCAGACTGGAATGCAGGGTAGAATCGCTGGCCGGATGCAAGGCGGTGATGTTGGAGGTTGCGGTCGTTTCGGATGCGGCCGAGACGGCAAGCTTTGCTTGACATGCCGTGCAAGGGCCGGCTTGGGCCATCATTTGGGTTCGGGATGTGCAAGCGGACGTTGTGGAGTCTGCGACAAGTGCCGTCTTCGTAACCGTCCCTACGCTGGCGAAATTCCCCACACTGATCCTTCGGCTGGAATGGCCGGGCAGGCGGGGCAAGCCCCACAGTACATGTACCCGTATTATACGACTCGTGGTCCGCGGGATTTCTTGATGGCCAATCCGCCCACCATCGGATATTGATTTTGGGGTCGTTGAGATTGGCAAGCTCAATGAAAGTCTAACTGAAAACAGAAGCGGTTGGTCCAGTCTTGGCCAGCCGCTTTTTTCATTTGTTTGACCCGACCGAGGAGCCAGTGGCTGCCGGTCAAACGGCCCTCGCTGCCGGGGCACGGCCTTGAACCGCCTTAGCTGCTGACGAACATGCCGTCTCTACAGATAAATTTCGAGGCAGCGTCAACAAAGTGCAATTGCCCTTGCTCTTTCGCAAGGCAGGAAATCGATCTCGGCCGCATATTTTTGAAAAAAAGAGTTTGAACATAGGAGAATCCAGTCGTTCGTCACCGGCGTTTTGACTGTGCCGTAACATGTGTTGTGTACGTCGGTTTCCACACACGCAAATCCAGGCATGTCCATTGTGGTGCACCGATCTGTCGGGTTATCGTGAAAGGGCTTCGAAAAAAGGATCGGTCAGCTTCTCAAACCGCAAATCAGCGTGTCCAGTCGCGCCGGCTTGATCAAACTCGGTGATAAATTGCTCGCCCACATCCGGGTCGCCAAGGCAGAATTCATTGTACCTCTGTAGTAATTGAAGCGCACCGGTAAAGTCAACGCGAATAATTCTCGCTTTGGCCAGAGCGAAGTTGGTCTGTTTGCGGCTTTCCGATCAAATCGCAATCGTTTGCAATCCAGCGACACCGGCAGCCACTTTGAACAATGCCAGTTGAAGATTGATTTCGCTGAGAACCGGATCCTGCTCAAATTGCGCCGGAGAAGCTGACCACAATCTGTCTGCCGCCCAACCCAGGACTATTTTCCGAAGCTACCATTTTTTTGGCAATTGACTTTCCGTTACTTTGCTTCAACAACAGCTGATCACAAACTCTGCTGCGCTGTTCATTTTCGATGATCTTGTCTGTGTCGGCCAACGACTGCTGGATATCGTCTTGAAACCGTAAAACCCCGATCTACCGAAACAGCGCAAACGTCACGACGGCAAATCCGTTTCGCGCTTCGTTTCGAATCTCTGTTTGCAAACGCTGTGCTACGGTGGCAAGCGTACCTTCGGTCAGGTACGCCTACACGTAAGCGGGTGCGCGGCACCTAAATGTAATTGGATAGCTCAGAATTAACTCAAAGTCATCCCAGCGATTGTTTCATACCAATCCCGTCAGCGTATCATCGAAATCCGGGACTTTGTCGAGCTGGCTTTGCTCGTTGTCCGTCTCGACTCGACCCAGGAGTTCAAACAAGCGCCGAAACTCCCTTGGACAACCAGACTCGGGGAAATCTCGACGCGAATGCTCTGCTCACCGGAGTGGAAATACAAAACAAGTTCGGCTATTTCCGGTGGAATGTGCTTGTCGATCCCCATCCGCAAACAGTTTCATTATCTCCCGGGAACCACGGTCGATTTCGGAGCCGTGATGGACTGCCGCATGCTCAAGCGTCAGTTTGTCAACGGCGTCCATCTACCTCAGTTGCTCGATCGCCGATTGTCGGACAGCATATGATCGTGATTCAAGTTGTTTCAACAATGGATCGATTTCTTTAACCGTCCGATAATCCCGAACGTCACGGGCGAGTTTCACCCTGTTGTTTTCTTTATCGAAAACCGGCGTGGCTTCAAGGCGCCGGCCAACTTCTTGGCAACACGATCCTGATCTGCCGTCAATCGCCACCGATATCGCCAACCCTGGAAGATTGAAAATGTTTCCGTTGGCTCACGGAGTGCCAAAAAGCAGTTCTCTCCATCATTACTGTTTTTTGCGGGAAGAGCATTTTTAAAGTGATATCCCACCTTTTGAACTTCCTGCAAGCGATCAGGCATCGCCGAAAATTCAAGAACAGTACGGAAAACCGAGTCTCCAGTGGTTTCCGATTTCCGGCTTTCCCGAGTGGCGAGTTTTTTGTCACGGGAATCGCCGGGTGGACGATTCAAGCATCGTGAACCTGATGACGTAAATCGTCAATACGCACACCGTCAAATTGGCATAGTAACGCCATGATCGATTCGTTGATCCGCCTGATCCGTAGACATTGAAGCCAACTCCTTAACCATAACCCACGCCAGTGGATGGACGATGCTTCGGCTGAATTCGGCTCACCGAAACTTGCCATTCTGTCGCAAATGACTGATCACTTGATCCGCAATTAGTTCCACGGGGGCAGTGCCATCGAGGTGAACTTCGGGTTGTTCCGGCGGTTCGTACGGAGCGTCGATTCCGGTAAACCCCTTGATTTCACCAGCACGAGCTTTCGCATACAGCCCTTTGGGATCGCGTTGTTCGCACAATTCAATTGGCGTGTCAACAAATACTTCAACAAAATCACAGGCAGTTCCGCCAGCGGTGACTGCGATTCTGACTCGATCACGATCGACGCGATAAGGGCTGACGAAGGCGGTCAACGCGATCAGCCCGGCCGAGCAGAAAATCTCAGCTACGCAGCCAATCCGACGAATATTCTCTGCCCGATCCTGCGGTCCAAACCCCAGCCCAAATCGTTGCGCGAATTCGATGCCATGATCGGGTTCCAGGAT
This sequence comes from Planctomycetaceae bacterium, assembly GCA_024642205.1. Taxonomy (GTDB): domain Bacteria; phylum Planctomycetota; class Planctomycetia; order Pirellulales; family Pirellulaceae; genus Mariniblastus. Next base: position 3,333 of record JAHEBQ010000024.1, read on the forward strand.
CTCCGGACTTGCGTTCAAGCCATGCCGAATATTGTCACCGTCCAGCACAAAACTCTGCTGACCCAACTCGTGGAGTTTTGCGTCAACACAATTGGCCACTGTGCTCTTGCCACTTCCACTGAGGCCCGTAAACCAGACGACGCATCCGCGCGGTCGATCGACGGCGTGATCATGCCAGGTAACGAAGGTCTTGTCTGTCATCGAGATTCGGTTTCCCGTATTTGGTAGGCCGTGTTGAAGTAAAAAGTTTCAGGGTTCGGAATTCAGCAAGTTTCCGGCAGACAGCTTTGAGGCTTCTGACGCAGAAATCGGTTGTGGATACTTGGTCCGCGAAACCAATGGCTTTATCTCCGATGTCCTTTTTGAGACGCCGAACCTGAGCAACCAACACTATCCTTCGATCCCGGCAAACTCACACAGGTTCGCATCAAGTACCGCTTGCGGGCAACTCCAAACCAAAAAGAACAACGCTTCCTGACACCAGCGCCCGACCGGATGCCCTTTGACAAAGCCAGCCCCCTTGGCGGCCACCATCGCGGATTGAGTCGCTCGCAGGACCAGACTGTTGGCGTTCGCCCGCAGTTCCTCGGTGGAGCAAATTGGCAGGCCTGCTGCCAGCCTGTACAGTCGGTCCTGGATACTCGCCTGCTGATCCTCCAGGGCCATCAGGTTCGATTTCAAGTCGGAACGTTGATGTGATTCGTTTCGAATGAAATCGATAGCGGACTGAGTCAGTCCCATCGCCAATGCGGAAGATTGAAAACTCCCGGTCGAAGCAACCGAACTCCTGGAAAGCACACTCTCGACCGGTCCAGCCAGAACGGTTCCTTGATCGAGCGAGACGTCAACGCATTTTATCGGGCCGGTTCGGCTGCCGGAAAGTGCTACCAAATCAAAACCGGGCTCAATTGTAACGCCGGGTGCATCAACCGGGACGACAAACAGGATTTGGCGGCAGTCATTCAGTTCAGCACCCATTACGATATGGGCAGCCCCTGAGGCTCCCGTCACCCAAGGGCTGTAGCCATTGATCGTAAACCCCGAATCCGTTGCGACTGCCCTGAGAGCTGGCTCGCGAACATGTTGCCGGCTCGTAGTGAGATGCGAGATTCCAACCGTTGCGGGTTGATCGCCGGTTAGTAAGCCGGGTATCAACTGGTCGCGTAACGTCTCGTTTCCAGACGAACAGATTCTCGCAATGGCTGCGACTCGTTGAGTGACGATGAATGTGGTTGTCAAACAGGCTGCCGCCAATTGGATGTAACCGGAAACAATGTTCCTTCCACTCCAACCCATCCCACCAAGCGACTCCGGGACAAACCAGCGATAAACGCCGGCCTGGCTGACCCGTTCAAGTTGCATCGCCGGCCAATCATCTTGCATTTCAGAGCTTGTCAAACCCGAGACGTCAACGTGGCTGCCGTTTACCGCTGAAAGCTCGCGTAACTGGCCGCAAAGCCGATCCAACGCATGGCTTTCGGGCGAATCGATAAATTCATTGTCCGGGTTCATGGCGGAAGCGATGCGCAGTTCGATGAACGTTTTCATGATTGGCCTCGGCGTATTCTGAGAAGTTCACCGGGGCTCGCAACATTATGGTTCAGTTTATGTGTTTCGGACAGGCTGATCGACGCATCCGCGCTAATCCGAAACGAGGAGATTAACAGTGGAACAGCGAAAAAATGGGTCGACAAGGCGTATGGACTTTGTTTTGAGCTAACAATTGCATCCCGGCCGGAATATAACCAGGGCCGATGTTCAGGTCAGCTGGCAATCTCACAATGCCTTTTCTGCTTCCTTTGGGCGATCCTTGAGAAGAAATAGTCCCCCTTTAGGGAAACGCCCAAGTCGGCCTTTTCGTTTGAAGTATTGGTTTTTAAGATACTCGGATTACCTTACGACGGAATTGTTACCTGTCGATCTTTTTTTTAATTGAAAATCGGATTCATGAGCACCCTCGATTCAGTGCCCCCATCATCGAAACAAAAAATACAGGTCAACGAAACAATGGCGGTCGACGAGATGTACGACAAGTGCACGTCTCTGGCCAGTAATCTCTGGTGGTCATGGGTTCCAGAGATTCAACATCTGTTTCGCGACCTCGATCCGGTTCGTTGGCGCCAATTGGACCACAATCCGATCGCACTATTGAAGGAATTCACTCCGGAGAGGTTGTATGAACGCGCAAACGAAATGGTTTTGTTTACGCGAATCAACCAATCCTATCGATTGCTCAAAGAGTATATGAACTCCCGCCAGACCTGGGCGGCGAACAACGCCGGAGTCCTGGGCGCGAAACCGGTTGCCTACTTTTCGGCCGAGTTTGGAATTCACGAATCACTCCCAATTTATTCAGGAGGTCTGGGGGTATTGTCGGGGGATCATATTAAAAGCGCCAGTAGCCTGGGACTGCCCCTGGTTGCGATGGGTTTATTCTACGCCCAGGGCTATTTCCGCCAACACTTGAATATTGATGGCCATCAAAGCGAGGAGTACATCGATACAAAAGTCGACGATCTTCCGATCCAGGAAGCCAGGAAGCCCGACGGTGAGGCCGTCATGATCAAACTCGAGACACGTGATGGATCGTTGCTGGCCAAAGTCTGGGAAATGCAGGTTGGAAGGGTGCGACTGTTTTTGCTCGACTCGAATGTTGAAGGGAACACGCCAGAAGACAGGCAGCTTACCAGCCGCCTCTATGGTGGCGATGAGCGGACCCGAATTCGCCAGGAGCTGGTGTTGGGAGTTGGCGGCGTAAAAGCCCTGCATGCGATCGGGATCGATCCCGGTGTGTATCACTTGAATGAAGGACATAGCGGCTTTGGACCTTTGGAAGTCGTGCGTCAACGAATGGAAGAGGACGGCCTGACGTTTGAGAACGCGCTTCGAGATGTCGCGGCGCAAACCGTTTTCACGACACACACGCCTGTCCCTGCTGGCCATGATCGGTTTGAGCCCGATCTGGTGGAAGAACATCTCGGACCGCTCCGAGATCAGCTTGGACTATCGTATGAACAATTGATGAGCCTGGGTCGAATTGATCCACAGAACAATGACGAGTCGTTTTGCATGACCGTGATTGGCCTGAAAATGTCACGCACCGCGAATGCTGTCAGCCAGCTTCACGGCTGTGTCTCCCGTCGGATGTGGTCGCATTTGTGGCCCTGGCGGGCCGAAGAAGAATGCCCGATTGGACACATCACCAACGGTGTTCATTCGCAATCGTGGCTTGCACCACAAATCCAAACGCTGTTCGACAAACACTTTCCCTTGAGGTGGATGGATCGCGTGGGCGAACCAGAAGTCTGGGAAAACATCCATGACGTCGATCCCGGTGAATTGTGGGAGATTCACAACACCCTGAAAGGGATGATGATCTCGTTCGTTCGCCGTCGCCTGACCAGCCAATGCCGGCGCCGTGGTGAAGACGAAACATCGATCGAGCTTTCCCGCACCGTACTCGATCCGAATATTTTGACAATCGGATTCGCGCGTCGATTCGCGACGTACAAACGGGCGAATCTGATTTTTTCCGACCTGGATCGCATTGATCAAATCCTTAACCATCCCAATCGCCCCGTTCAAATCGTGTACTCGGGAAAAGCGCACCCCAAAGACGAACCGGGAAAGCACTTTATCCAATCGCTGGCGAATCTCCGCAAGGATCCGCGGTTCAGCCATCGAGTCGCGTTCGTCGAGGATTATGACATCAACGTTTGTCGACACCTGATCCAGGGAGTCGACGTCTGGTTAAACAATCCGCGACGTCCGCTGGAAGCCTCCGGAACCAGCGGCGAAAAGGTCGTTCTTAACGGCGGTCTCAACCTGTCGATTCTTGACGGCTGGTGGGCGGAAGCCTACGACGGTGCAAACGGCTTTGCGATTGGAAAAGGAACGTCTCACGTTTCCGACGAAGTTTCCGACGAACGCGACGGCCAGTACCTCTACGAAGTGTTGGAAAACGAAGTCGTACCCATGTTCTATCACCGGGATGTCGATGGTTTGCCTCGCGAGTGGATTCGCCGTATGATCAATTCGATCAGCACGCTTGCCTGGCGATTCAGTTCGGACCGGATGGTGATGGATTATACACGAACGTGTTACGTCCCGGCTGCCGGCGGTTTGAGCTGCAAGGTTTAGCCAAGCATGCATGCATGTCGTGGAGACGGCATTTCCCGATCGATCGCTGGCTTGGCAGAGTGCTTGCGGTAATTGTCAGCCTGGGGTCCTGCCGGGCGGAACCGTGATGGCACGTCAGGCGTTGACCGGCCCGCTTGCCGGGTGGGGATTTGACATGCTTGCCGTTTGGACAGCGGGTTGCACAATCATGGCTGCAATTCAGGCCATGAAGAAGCAATTTGTTTCTCACCGTCAGTGGGCCTTGAGAAGTTTCCTCCTGTTGTGCTCACCTTTGCTTCGATTCGTTTCGACTGGTTTGCCGGTTGGAACCTCGATTCCGTTTTTACATACCGCCAGAATGCCTGGCTCAGTTGGATGTTGCCCATTTTGATGTTTGAAGTCATTCTGAAACGGATCAATTTTCCAAGAACGGACTTGCCCAACCTGAATCCTGGAAATGCGGTTTCATCTCCAGCAAACCGTGCGCCCAAACAACTTGAACCCGAATAAATTTCCCCAATGTTTTTTGAGTTTTTTATTTGTGCCGAATTTGAGTGTAATGTCGTGTTCCCTATCGACACCCTGTCAGCGCTCTCCTATAAATCGCTGCACAACATCTAACCGGTTCGGTCGTTTTCAACTTCCACCCTCTTGGCTTGATTTTTGAAAATTTCTTGAGATCATTAGATTGAAATCGGTCGATGAAAAAACATCGACGCAAATTTGGTTTGCAAACTATGCTTGATAAATAGGTTGTTGTTTCGGTTTGCCATTTACGATTAGACCTGAACAATGCAACGATACAGGATATCTCCGAAACTTGACGGCTGAGGGACCAATTATAGGGTAGATCTAGGTCAATTAGTGGCTTGTGCTTAGCACGTCCGACTTACATCTTTCTCCCAGCGACTCCCATCGCTATCTTCATTCGGAGTATCTTTTACATTCCGCAACGCTGTTATCAGCGTTGCGGTTTTTTGTGCGCCGACGTGATTCGGATGTTTGCGTGCCGGCGCGGTCAACCCAGTCTGTCGGTAAATTGCTCCGGACAGTCCAGCCCAAATCGCTGTAACAATTCGACATAATCCCGGGCGGAGTTAACGTTGGTCAGCGAATCCAGGTCTGGATCAACGACTTTCAGCGATTCAACATCAATCCGATTGACGAAAAAAGCCGTCGCGAGATCAGACACCCGCAATTGTTCTTTGGCAATTCGCTGGCCAATCGCCGGATGCAGTTCCGTTCGGTAGATCGCCGTCATTCCGAACACACGGGACTTGTTTACTGGGACAACTCCCTGGTAATCGCCAATTTGGTGAAACAAGTACCGAATCAACTCGGTTTTGATCAGGGGAACGTCGCAACTGGTCACGAACGCATAGGGAACCTGTCTTTCCAGCTGCTGAAGTCCGACGCGTATTCCCTCCAAAGGCCCTTTACCGATCTGCTGGTCGCCCGTAATCACGACGTTGTCGGGCAGGTTGTGCCTGGAGAAATCGGTATCGCCAACCAATACAATTCGCGCAGAGACCCGTTGGACCATTTCCACAACTCGTTCGAGAAACGTCTGACCTTGGAATATCAATTGAGTCTTGTCGATACCGAGTCGGGTACTTTTACCGCCGCAAAGCACGACGGCTCCAAGTAGTTGACCAGGACCCTTGTTTTCTTCTGCGGGCACGGACGTCGCCTGATTCCGGGATTGAGTTTACGTTACACTTGGGGTTTACCAATCGCAGCGATTGGTCGCAGCGTTTCAAGTCCGAGCATCCTATGGCTCTTGTTCTTAACCAGCAAGTCGAAACTGAGATCCCGATCGATGCGACCGGGATTACGCCCGACCGATTGATCGAAAAATCCAAAAGTGAAGTCGAAAAACTCTCACTCTGGCACGGCCGAAAACAGCTTGACTTGGCCGAACTGTTCCAGGTCTCGATTTCATCTGGCGATGAAAATACCATCGTATTTCAGGGCAACCTCAATCCCGTCCACTGGATCGGTGCGGGAATGAAATCGGGGACAATTTACATCGAGTCGGACGCGGGGTGCCATGTCGGCAACCAGATGTCGGGAGGCGAGATCATTGCCCAAGGCAACGTTTCGGATTCCCTGGGCACTGAAATGACTGGTGGAATGATTCGGGTTTCGGGAAATGCCGGAGACTCGGTGGGCGGCTCCTTGCCGGGATCAAGATCCGGGATGAATCGCGGTTCGATTTTTGTCAGTGGACATGTCGGCAAGGGAATCGGCCAAGGAATGCGTCGCGGAACCATTGTGATCGGGGGCGACGCCGGCGAATTGGTCGGCTGGAATATGCTTGCCGGAACCATCATCGTTTTCGGTCAATGTGGTCCTCTCGCAGGCGCAGAAATGACACGTGGATCAATCGTTTTAGCGGGGGGATACGAATACCCTTTGCTTCCCACGTTTACGGGCGGTGGAAAAGCCCCAGTCCCGATGTTGTCAATGATCGCCCAATGGCTGCGTGCACAACAATTCGACTTCCTGAACGAGGCCCTGGAATCGTCATTTCAAATGTATCACGGCGACTGGCTCAAGGGCGGTCGTGGCGAGGTCTTCATTCGGTAATGATCTGGCCTACTCATTCCGTTCCGCCAGCAACCGGCCACCGCCTGCGACCTATCGACGATTGGATGAACGGCGGCTTGCGAAGATCGAACTTGCACCGCATGCTCTGCTACTTGGAATCCGGATTGGTCTTTTTTTTCTTCTGTCGCGGTCCGGGCTGTTCCGACATGGTTTGGGCCGCGACGTCGCTTGCCCTCTTGAGCTGACGATTCCAGAGGTCCTCCAGCATTTTCGCGGTTTCGGGTTGCGAGGAAATGAGGTTGGTCGACTCCGCCCGGTCGGTTTTCAAATCGTACAACTCCCACGGTTCATTTTTGGCGGCGACCAGTTTCATGTCACCCACGCGAATGGCGCGATTGCCTTCATGGAACCACCACAGGAATTCACGTTCGATCGTCACGTCTTTTTCAAAGGCCGAGGCCAGACTTTTGCCGGGGGGAGGTGGAATTTGTTCGCCCTCCCAGGTTGTAGGCTTTTCAACACCGATGACGTCGAGAATCGTGGGGACAATGTCAATCATGTGCGATGGCGTGTGACGCAATTCACCCCGGGCACTGATTCCGGCCGGCCAATGCACGACCAGCGGCGTACTGATCCCCCCTTCATGAACCCATGTTTTGTGGCGTCGAAAGGGAGTGTTGCAGGCGCTTGAGAATCCCGGTCCAAGGCAAAGATAGGAAGCCGAACTGCCAGGCGCGGCCGTCGGGTCGTGTCCACCGTTACGAACCATGATTTCGGCACTCGCACCATTGTCTGACGCAAAAAAGATCAACGTGTTGTCAAGCACACCCATTGTCCTGAGCTGTTCCAGGATTCGCCCAATCTCGTGGTCCATGCGGTCTACCATCGCGGCATGAATCGCCATCTTGGTTGCCTGGAACCGCTTCTGTTCCGGACCCAGGTCATTCCAGGGCAACGGCCGATTGATCTCTCCCGGGCCAAGTATCTTGAAAGCATCGGGAAAATCATACGGCGGCCCGACTTCCGTTTCGAGCTGGGAAAGTGTCGTCGAATGCAGCCCAATCTTTTTCTGCTTTGCAAACCGCTGTTCGCGCATTTTATCCCAGCCGCCGAGGTAGTTGTCAGCATACCGCTGGATGTCTTCCGCCGGAGCCTGGAGTGGAAAATGCGGTGCGATAAATGCGACGTATTGAAAAAACGGCTTGTCCGCATGTTTCTCGGCGTGCTCTTTCAGGCAAGCGATGGCGTGATCGGCGGTTGCCGTGGTCGCGTAGTAACCTGCTTCATCGCCCGTGATCTTGACCGGTTCATCGTCGATCAAGTTGCTCTTCGCGGTAAAAAAATTACCCTGGTTACGCATGTCCAGGGAGCGATCAAACCCGGCAGGTAATACCTTGCCGTCAAGATGCCATTTACCGCTGTGGTAGTTCCGGTAGCCATGAGGTTTAAGGAAGTCAGGCAAAAGCCTCGCCCAATTTTGTCGAATGCCACGGTTACCCCCTCCGCCGCCAAGCCCAGGAAGTGCGTCGCGGTGAACCATATGCGGATAGTAGCCAGTCATCATTGCGGCCCGCGTTGGCCAGCATCTGCCGGTGTTGTAGAACTGCGTGAATCGCAATCCGTTATCCGCGAGCCGATCGAGATTGGGAGTTGCGATTTCACTTCCGTAGCATCCGAGGTCCGAATAACCCGAGTCGTCGGCGAGAATGAAAATCACATTCGGTTTCTCGGCCAGTCCAACGGTTGCTGCCGACCAGCATGCAACAAACAACGTTGCGATAAATACAGACTTGACGGGTTGCATGGCTGAACTCCCGGTAAGGAAAAATGATTTCGTTTCCAGTCTATCGAAAAAGGTTCCCATTCTCACGCGAAAACCCTCTTGACGAACGCTCGACGGCACCCGGAAATACAATTTTTGGCGTTTAGTCTTCCCGCTGCGTCAATTGTTCGAGTTGCCCGCGAAGATCGGCAATCGACGGTATCGGCGGTTCGATCATCAGGCTGTTCGAATGCTCTCGCATTTGTGGCGGAATAAGATTGAGGTGGACTTCATTTTCCAGGGCCGCCAACCACGCCGGCAAGTCGACACCCACACCGATCGTTGAGCGGGAGAATGCCTGTGCCTCGTGTTGCAGCAACTCAAACACGCGGGCAGACTTGCGACTGTGCGGGTCCTCCATCGCTGGACTGACCAGGGCTTTGAGCCGGTCAATCTGCATTTGATGGCCAAATCGACCCTCCAATCGACGGGCCACCGATTCCATCCGAATCGAATACTTGTCGCGAAGCTTCTGAAGCATGTCAAGATACTTCTCGGCTTCGGGGCCTACTCGTTCCGTCAAGGATCGACGCCACATCCTCGCGACGCCATTTTCCTGATCGGTCACGAGTATCTGGTGAGCCCAAACGACAGGTTTGAGATTCCAGCACACGCGATCGTATCGACTACGAAGGCGAAGGAAATCCAGAAATGTATACAGCGAATCGCCGCTGTCGGATTGGGTCGTCGTCGTGTTGTAGTCGCGATACTCGTTGTAATTTTCAATTACGCTTTCGAGAACCAGTGTTAGATAGCGAACCGCTTTTTGGCGCGGCAACACCGCACCCAATTCGTCAAACAAACGCAAATCCGGAAGCGTCGTCGATTGCTGGGCCTGGGTCAACCAACGGTCGACTCCCTGGTGCAGAATTGCCCGAATGTTTCCGAGATGCAAGAACTGCTGCGTAAACAGTCCACGACCGTAGTTTTGGACAAATTCAACGATTCGCTCCCAGGACTGTTTGTCATGAACTTTCTCCAATACGCTCAAGCGAAGCGTCCGACTATGGTCCAGCCACAACATCAGCATCGTTTCCGTCAACATCTCGATGCAGTCAAACAGGACCGATTGGGTTTCGTCTGCGATGTCCTTCTTTTCGAGCCCTTCCTCGGTTCGTTTTTCCCTGAGTTTGGCGGTCGACTGAACCAAAACGTGAACCATGGAAGTGAAGGCGACTTCGAAAATTTCATCGAATTCGGTTACGGCTCCCCGCCCGATCGGATTGTCACGCTCCATCGCCAACGTCGCGCGGGTCAGTTCGTACGTCTCGGTAATCAACCCCAACTCGGGCATTCTCTGCAACAGATCGAGAATCGCGGTCTGCACCACACGGGCGCGAACGATCTCTGCGGGATCCCCCCCCTTTGAAAGCGGCACATACAACAGTGACTCGTTTTTCAGATACTGAGTCAGATTGGCAAAATTCTCGACAACCAATTGAGGATTTTGCATCAACAATGCTGAGTAAACGCAAACGACTGGCGCACCGCCGTTGACATAACTGGAAACCTGTGTGGCAGCCGGAATTCCTGGTTTCGATTCGGCAATCACATCATCCGCGCCTTCGGAATCGACGGTCGCAAGCCCAATCTTGGTTGGTTCGCGCTTTGGCAACGGCAGCCCGTCAACCAGGTAATCAACCGATTGGATCACGGCGACGAGCATCCGTATCGCATTTTCAGTTTCGATGCAAGTATTGATGGTTTGATCAAGCAGTGAATCCTTGTAAAGTCGATGCTGATCGTAAAGCAGCATGGCTTCATGATCTGAACCATTAGCTGGAATCGAATACTGGTTAATCGACTGGAGCAATTCAAGCAATGATTCCCGGTTCCGGGCCGCCTGCTTGACCCAACCGTGAATGATTTCGCGACGTTTTTTCAATCGCTCTGTGATCTTGTCTGTCAGTTGGTCTGCTGTGACAACCGGTAGAGGGATGGTGGCGGCAACTCCCCAGTACTCCGAGATGGTGCTGAGAAACTCAAGGCGATCCAGCACCCGGTCAACTTCGGCTTCCAGCGCATCATCCGAAGAGAGGCTGAAATCAAAGACTTCACCTTCATTCCCATCGTCGGTTGTATCGATGTACGTGACATCATCGTAGGCATGGTGAAACAGCTCTTCTTCGCTTTCATCATCCCCCGGTTCGTCAAATTCATTGTCCTCATCATCCGCATCGTCAAAGAAACCCGGAGGCAAATCCGCCCGGGTCACTTTTCGATTGATCTCAAACGTGGGAACGTCCCAGTAGTAATCAGCGTTGGCTTCCATGAAGTCATAGAACTTGCGAATTAGGTTCCAGACCTCTTCCGGCGGCGTATCCTCGGGTTCGCGTGTTCGCAGAAGATTTCGTTGTTCGGCTATCCAGCGGTACACCAGATTGTGGAACGAGCTGTCCCCCAGTTGAAGTGGAATGTACTCGGCCTGGCTCATCCAATGCACCAGCAAAGCCATGGAAGTATGATAGTCCGCTCGCTGCATCAGAGCATCGACGACAAGTGCATAGGCCTTGGGAGAATCGAACAGTTCGGCATGCTGTGCCCAGAATTCAATGTCGCCGGTGGCGGCCCCCCCTTCCTGCCAAAGGCTGAGGGCTTCAGCGACCAGCTCGGCGGCTTGAAAAATATCGTCCGCATCCACAGCGTCCACCGCCATGACTTCGTGAGCCGCATACTTTCGCCACCAGGTAACGATCGACAAGAATTCCTTCCGGATCGATTCGCACATGGCCTTGCGATTGCTGGCGGCGGCCTCACTCCACAACCGTGAACAGAGGGCAAAAATCCGCTCCATCACATCGACCAGTTCGAAAATGCGGTGATCGCGAACCGAGTTTTCAACGGCCGGAAACAAGCTGTAGTTTGCGTCGAACCCGAGGATATTCCACGGATCCACGATCGCACCACAGTGGATACCCCGTTTGAGCCGCGACATGATTTTCGGGATCGCCACGAATGCTTCATCGAGTTCACCCCGAAACGTCGCTTCGTTGGCGGCACTCAAAAGGCAATCAATTTGACAATTGATCCGAGCCGCGGCGACCGGAACGACCTTTGACTGCTCCTCGGCAGCCATCGGGTATCCCATCCGGGCAAAGATCGCGGCCAAGCGGCAGTTTACCAGCTGTGAAGCCCGTCGTTGAGCCAATCTCGCGTTCAGGTCCTGACGCACGCCGCCAAAAGGCTGATGCCGTAACCTCGATTCCTCTTCCAGTCGGACGCGATGTCCTGTTGGCAGTCGATTCATCAAGTCCACGTAAAACTGATCGCGATACCCGGCGATGATCGGCAGCAAAGTCGCCAACGTTGTGTTTGAATCATAGGTGCCGGGACCACTTCCTGAAATCCCCGATGCCATCAACATCGTGCCGGCCATGACCGCACTGGCCTCCATGATCGCTTCGTCGTAACAGACCGGATCGCTTTCGTCGCGGGCAATCAACTCGGCCCGCTCAACCAAAGCATCCAGCGTTACCTGGTGGACGATGAAGCGTCGAAAAAAACCGTTGCCATCGATGGAATGCTCATCCCACTGGCCGAAATGATGATTCGGGCGTTGATTGATCGGATGATCAAAATCAAATGCACGAGGATCGATGGCCAATTCGTCCATCTTTTCCGGATCAAAATGCGCAGCACGGAGAATATGCGGATCGGTTTGCCTGAGAATCTCAATCGCTTTTTCGGTGATCGATTGATAGCGACCCACCGCAACACCGGCATCGCGAATGTAAATAGGAACCGGCCGGATCCATTCGTGCGAATAAGGTTCAATTTTTTGCGATTCAAGCGTCGCAACAGGGCGATGCCCCAGGTAGTTGTTCAGTTGGTCCAGCACGGATTTGACAATTTCTTCCGTTTGGCTCCAGGGGGCTTCGCGCCGCAGGACAGCTTCGATTGTCCGACCGACAAAGAAAGAATTAAACAGGAACTCGTCGGATTGATGGAATAGCAAATCACGGTGGTGTTTTCGATAAGCCGACAAGACCTTGGTAAAGGTCAGTTCGATGACCGCCCGGGATTGCGTCGCGTCTCGAAAGGTCGGATTTTCTGCCGCGATCGTTTCCAAACGCTCCGACAGAATCTTCCCGACACGTTGGGCGACCAGGTGGTCATTGGCCGCAGCCAGAGAATTGACTTTGTCCGAGGTCGGACTCGATGTCTTGGCATCGGTTTGACTGGCAAAATAACCAAACAGGCAATTCAAGTTAGCCAAGAACTTGGCGTCATGATTGCCCGACGAGAAATTCAAGTACCCCAGAATCTGGTCGAGAATCGCTTGGAATTGTTGTTCTGATTCTGGCAAACCCATCCAGGTTTCCGTCCATCGTGCTCAAATTAGAATTCAGCCATTTTGCTGCCTCATCGTAAAAATCGCGGCGTTAATGGTCTAGCCTTGATTGGGTTTTCAACGCATTTTGCCAGGCAGAATTTTCCCTTGAAACGTTCACGGTGACCGTGACCGGCCAACGCGACACGAACTGACGCCCTGCGAATGGGAAGCAATCGTCACTGCTGAACCCCTGATTGCTTACCGATCAACTCCGACAGGCCGAGACGAAACGGCGGGTGAAATTCCCGCGACAACGAATCACCGCAAAAAAGACGATTTCCCCGGGCAATCCGGCCATCGGCCGATGGAATGCCTCTACTCTGGACAATCAAACGGATAATCCGGGTTATTTTGACTGGATGAATCGGTTCGTTGAACGATACTGATCGGGCAATGAGATTCCGATCTTGGGCAAAAACGGCGGGCAAAATTCACGCCCACCGGTGATTTCGCCTGATAGAATAGGTAGAGCCAGGCTTGGCGAAGATTTGGGCAACAAGAGGCGTACCGTAACAAGATCAAGATGACCTGGAGTTTATTAGAATGAGATTTTCGACTGGCAAAACCGGCTTCTCGACGGGACCGGCAGGACGGATGCTATCGATCGTAGCACTATTGGTCTGTTTCGCCAGCACCAGCGGTGCCAACGACGGGATAACCTCAAACGCGGTCATTCATCGGGCGGGACTGACGGTTGACTGGTATACCCATACCGGCGCCGGCGTTTCCGGTCGGTTGGTGGATTGGAATATTAATGTTGACGAAAACAAACCAACGACTTTCTTTACGATTCATTCCGGCGAGTACCAGGAGAAGTTCTCACAAAACACGTTGAACTCATTTGGCAAGCCTTTCGGCATTGAGGGAGCGCGTGATTACGCAGGTCTTCGGGTCGAAATTCTCAAAGCCGAATTTGAAAACGATGGGATCAAAGACCCAGATATCAAGGTGAGCGAATATACGCTTCCGCAAACGACCGTGTACGTGTTGACCAGTAATTCCATTGTCAAGGCGATCGATGGCGACTCCGGCGAAATCAAATGGACGTCGCAGATCGGCGATCCCAGTTTGCCCAGCATCGGTCTCGGCTCGAACGACGATTATGTCGCTGCTGTAAATGGTTCGAGACTTTATTGCCTTGATTCAAAAAATGGAAAAATAAAATGGTCGGCAAAGTGTCGATATGCGGTCAGTGCCGCACCCACCGTTTCGGATGAAAAAATCTATGTGCCTTTGTTCAACGGACGTTTGGAGGCATTTGAGTTGGCAAAAAATGGCCAAAGTTCCTATGCCTTTGTCTCCAAGGGACGAGGGACAGCCAGGCCATTGGTTACCGAAAAAACGGTAGCCTGGCCGACTTCCACGGGAGATATGAATGTCGCGGCGAAATACGGCGAAAAAAGTGGAGTTGCTTACCAGCTTCGATCAGACAATGCGATTGTCAGCACACCTGCCTTCAAAGAGGGGATGTTTTATGTAAGTTCGCTGGACGGATTCGTGTATGCAGTTGAAGAGGAACGCGGTGTTATCGTTTGGCAACTTGCGACCGGTTCCAGTATCTCGCAAGCCCCGGTTGCCCTGGGAAATTACATCTTTGTCATCAATGGCTTGAATCAACTGTTCAAGATCGATGCTAAAACGGGACGTGAAGCTGCCGGCTGGGAAGAACCTCGAATTAATATTGCCCGCTACATTGGCGCAGGAAAAGAAAACCTGTACCTGATTGATGTGTTTGGCAACCTAGTGGTGATGAGCCAGGATACGGGCTCCAAATTGAGCACAGTCGAAATCGGTTCCGTCAAGAGTATTCTGCCGAACCTCGAAAGTGACCGACTGTATGTCGTCAGCAAACACGGCACGATTCAATGTATCCGTGAGATTGGAAGTCCGATCCCGTATTTTCATTCCAACGAGTTTGTCGCGGTCGAAGTCGATCCGGCCAATCGTCAACCTGGGTCAGACGACCAAGGCCAGCTGAAACCGGGAGAGGTGGATCTTGACGATCCATTTGGTACCGGCGTCAAAAAACCCGCCGCGCCTGGTTTCAATGCCGACGATCCGTTCGGCGGAGTGAAACCGGACCCTGCTGCAGGAGATCCCGATGATCCTTTTGGTGGCGTGAAACCGGACCCCGCCGGAAGTGGCAACAAAGGGGCCGCAGGCTCTATACCGGACGAGGACGACCCGTTCAAGTAATCGCGGCGCCATATTCCGTCGACGCTCGTTTGGTGACACGTCAAAAAACATGATCAAAAGCTCAATGTCCAGGGCTGAGCTTCTTCTGGTATCTGCCTGAGAGTCCAATTCCGAGTTGCGTCAGCGAAAATTGGCAATTCGTTTTCGATCGTCTTGGGTTGGTTGGAATCGTCGATCTGGAAAATCAGCTCCAACTTTTGCTTCGCAGGTTCCTGCCATCCACATCAGTGGGCATTTCGGAAAAACCTCGGGGTGGAGATTCGAGTTGCTTCGAGTTGCTTCGACTCACTATTTTTGGCCCGGATCCAAATGACTGCGGCCCGCGGAGGTTAAAACGGCAGAGCCAGCAGGACCGACAAAGTGACCATTGAACATGCCGTACCTATCACTACCGAACTTGCTGCCAATTCTGTATCCCCGTCCATTTGATCGGTCAGGACATAACTGGATACCGCGGTCGGAACAGCACACAGGATCAGAATCACCAACAGCTCCATTCCTTGCAGACCTACGGATCGACCGATCAGCCAGCCGATCACCGGACAGAACACGTTTTTCAAGCCGGTGGTGATCAACAACTCCGTCCATCGCGTCGCGACCGATATCGATGCCAACTGGCTTCCAATGCCGACCAGTGCCATTGGAAACGCCGACGCGCCGACAACTTCACAGGTTCTTGCCACTGCCGTCGGAATCCTCAGTCCGGATGACTGGACCAGTAGTCCGGCAAGACAGGCAAGTAACAACGGGTTGGTGACAATATTGAAAAAAATGGATTTCCAAGAAAATGACGACTCGGTTCGCTGGTTGTAGATCGCTAAAACCAACACCGACGCACCATTGTAAAAAATTGCGACGGGGGTCAAAGCCACCAGAACCGCGGCTTCCAGTAAAGCTCTCTGTTCGTAAGGCAACTCAAACGTGGTGAACAGGATCAGCGGTAATCCAATGAACGCCAGGTTGCCACGAAATCCTGCCTGGATCAGTGCGCCGCGAGAACTGAATCGTGTATTGGCCGCGACGGTCACCAGCCAACTGACAATCGCCGTCGCGAGAGAGGCTCCGAACAGGGTCAACATGAACCGGTTTGCCAAACCGGTCCCCGAAGGCGCGCCTCCGAGTTTATAAAACAAGAACATCGGTAAAGCGAAATAATAGGCAAATCGATTGAACGCCTGGGTCGTCTCGCCGGTCAAGGCGCTGTTACGACGGAGCAGGATCCCCAGGGCAATGACGGCAAAGATTGGAACGAGGCTATTGAGGATCTGCATGGACCGCGTCGGGATTCGGTTTGGATGAAAACACTGGTTCGTCGATTGCAGCGATCTCCGTCGGGCCACTGCACCCCGGCCCATGCCTGCGATGAAACCGGATCCCGATCGTCGACGAGGGGCAAAACTTGCGGTATTACTGTAAGCCGATAGCAGTCGCCTTGCCAGCGACGAATTTCCATTCCCAATCGGTTAAAATTCATCTCAGGTTTCCTTTCTTTTTAACAGTTTCCGGAATCGGATTCAGGCGAAAATTGGGATCCGATCGAATTTGCGGTTTGCTCGAATCTGAAGATCGGTTTAAATTCTGGTCCCATCTCCATTGGAATAGTTCCGTTAACGACAAACTAGAAAACTCAAAGTCCGGTTTCGGCATGTTTGGTGGCGTTTTCACGCCGTGCACGTTGACGATTCTCGGTGTGATCATGTTTTTACGGCTGGGCTATGTCGTGGGCCAGGCCGGTGTTATTAATGCGGTGATCATCATCGTGATCTCCACCCTGATCACGCTGCTGACCACGCTGTCGCTGTCCGCCATCGCGACCAATACTGAAGTCAAAGGTGGTGGCGCCTACTTTTTGATTAGTCGCAGCCTGGGTGTCGAATTCGGCGGCGCGATTGGCCTGGTGTTTTTCCTGGCTCAAGCCATATCCGTTGCCATGTACGTGATCGGCTTTGCCGAAGCGTTGGTTGCTTCGATCTTGCCGGGTGTCTCAACGAGGGTCGTCGCAACGACGTGCAACATCTTTGTCTTCGCTTGCGTTTACATCGGAGCCGGTTGGACGATTCGCCTACAATATGTCATCCTCGCGATCCTGCTGGCTTCGCTGGCCTCGTTTTACTTTGGGGCTATCCCGGCGTTTGACCCGGCTTTGTTTCAAGCGAATCTGTCAAGCAGTTTTGACGGCGAAACGTTTTTCACGATATTTGCATTATTTTTCCCGGCGGTCACCGGCATCATGGCGGGAGCCAACATGTCAGGTGATCTTAAGGATCCGGCCCGATCGATTCCGACTGGGACACTACTGTCAATCCTGTTCACCGGTTCAATCTATCTGAGTTTGGCATTGTTGATGGGAGGCGTTCGAACGTCAGACGTGCTTGCCAACATTGACGGCAACTCACTGGTGATCGCGGACGTCTCGGCGATCCCGTTTCTGATTACTGCGGGTGTGATCGCGGCCACGCTATCGTCTGCTCTTGGGAGCATGATGGGCGCGCCCCGAATATTGCAGGCGTTTGCCAAGGACAATGTTTTTCCAGCACTGAGGCCATTTTCGTTCGGCTCCGGATTTACGAATGAACCGCGCCGCGCCACCGTGCTGACGTTTGTTTTTTCGCAAGCCGCGGTATTTCTGGTCGCCGATCTGAATTCAATTGCACCGCTGATCACGATGTTCTTCATGCTGACCTACGGATTGTTAAATCTGGCGACGTTTTACGAAGCGATCACCAAAAACCCCAGCTACCGGCCACGCTTCCGTTACAGTCACTGGGTAACGTCGCTGGCAGGAGCACTTGGTTGTCTCGGTGTGATGTTCCTGATGGATTGGATTTGGGCTAGTGTTGCGATTATCGGAATGGGGGTGCTGTACTTTTACATCAGTCAGAAACAGGTCGAAACACGTTGGGGCGATTTGCAGCGCGGGTTGTTGTTTGAACGAACCAGAAAAAACCTGCTCAAACTCGAAAGGGAACTGCACCACCCCAAGAACTGGCGACCGATTATTCTCGCGCTCAGCGGCGCTTCGTGGGAACGACCGCACCTGGCGGTGTACGGGCACTGGTTTACCGCAGGACATGGCGTCCTCACGCTGGGCTACGTGATCCAGGGAGAGGTCGAAAATCGACTGGAAAGGCTGGTCAGCCAGGAGCGGATTCTCTACTCGTTCATTCAAGACCAAAAACTGGAAGCATTTCCAGCGGTCGTTGTGGCTCCCACGATTCCCGCAGGCATGGAGTCCCTGGTGCAAATCCATGGGCTCGGCGCGCTGAGACCCAATACGGTTCTGATTGGCTGGCCCACCGACCCCAGGAAGGTTGCCGCGTTTTCCGCCACGCTCCGCAGTATCGCCTCACTCGAACGCAGCGTCGTCGCCATGCGATTCGGCGAATCGGCGCTTGAAGGCGACTCTCGGGCTGTTCCGCTGGGCACGATTGATGTGTGGTGGCGCGGACATCAAAACGGCGAATTAATGTTGCTGCTGGCACACTTGTTGGCACAGAACCCGGAATGGCGGTCGCGACCCATTCGGCTGTTGCGAATGATTGAGAACGAAGCTGGCCGCGCGGAAGTTCAAAAACACCTTGAGGGTTTGATCGTACAGTCTCGGATCAACGCGACACCACATGTCGTCGTCTCCGACAATGCCGCCGAAGGCATTCAGCGGACGTCCCGCTCGGCCGCACTTGTGTTCCTCGGAATGGCATTGCCAGACGACGAACATGCGGACGAATTTTATCAACGGATGTCAAGTCTGGCTGGCAACTTGTCTCGAGTGGTTTTTGTCAAAAGTGCCGGCGGTATGTCGATCAATTCCTGATGCGTTGCCCAACCCTCAACCAGGATTTGCTTGTTCACCCGACCTCGTTCAAGCCGAGGTTAATTGACAGTTTCACGGTGGCACCACTTACTCCCGTACAATGACGGTACTACCGGGTCGATTCCCGGAAGTGTGCTCCAGGCCTGGATCCTGATGTTGTTGGTTCGGCCATTGAATTGACGATCTCAACTTCGCGGGCTCCAACCATGGGAATCTGAGCCAGTCCTGTTGGATGAAATTCCTGAAACCGAACAAAACCGGGGTACCACCCATTCGGCAGCTACTTCGCAATTTCCCGTTTGTTCGCTATTGTTGATTGCTTACGTAATGCCTCAGATTGCGAACCTTCATGTCAAACCTCGACAAATCATCTGACGAACACCCTGCCACGGTCCGGAAAACCGGAAACAAGCCCAATGAGGCAAGCAAGGGTTCGCTGCTTGTTATCTTCTTGACGGTGTTTATCGACCTGCTGGGTTTCGGGATCGTGTTGCCGCTGCTCCCGTTGTACGCGGACATCTTTGGAACTGACCCGAGCGGTTTTGTGATCGGGATGTTGATGGCCAGTTTCTCGATCATGCAATTCATTTTCGCGCCAATCTGGGGATCGATCTCGGACCGAATTGGCCGACGACCCGTGATCATAATCGGACTGATCGGCAGCGTTGTCTTCTACACCATGTTTGCCATGGCAGCGATGTACCACAGCCTGCTCGGGCTGTTCATTACACGGATCGGAGCGGGTATTGCCGGCGCAACGATTCCGACCGCTCAGGCCTATATTGCCGATACCACGACGAAGGAAAACCGTGCCCGGGGAATGGCCCTGATCGGGATGGCATTTGGGTTGGGTTTTACACTCGGTCCGCTGTTTGCCTATTTCTCCGTCCCTACGATCGCAGCTCCGGAAGGCGCTGACGGGGCAGGGGTTGTCCTGGGTGACCCGGGCGCCGGCCCTGGATTCGTGGCCGCCGGGCTATCGGCGATTGCACTTTGTCTGGCGATCTTTTTGCTTCCTGAATCACATCGGCCGGGGACCGCTTCCTCGAGCCAGACTCGGAAGTGGTTTGACGGCAGTGCCTGGAAGACGGCAATCAGCAGCAGGGCAATGGTGTTCCTGTTGACGGGTTTCTTTGTTTGCATTTTTTCATTTGCCAATTTCGAAACTACGTTAAGTATGTTGATCAAGGGATCCAAATCCTTTGACAACGCGCCGTTCAATTTTTCCTTCAAACAGGTTTGCTTGACGTTCGCGCTGATCGGCTTCATGGTTGCCGTCGTACAGGGCGGAATCGTCAGGAGGCTTTCGAAGAAGGTCTCGGAAAGGAACCTGGCCGTAGGCGGAGCACTCATCGAAGTCGCCGGTTTCGGGGTCCTGTCCTACGCGGTCAAACTCGGTTCGGTTGGTTGGTTGTTCGGGGCGTTGGCGGTGATTGTCACGGGATATAGCTGCATGCAGCCAAGCCTGTATTCACTGATTTCACGCTGGTCGGATCCAGGCAAGCAAGGCAAAGCACTCGGAGTCAGTCAAAGTGTCAGTGCGATGGCCCGAATATTCGGTTCTGCCCTGGGAATTCCAATGTTGAAGGCGTTTGTCTTCCTGCCCTATATCACAGCATCGATCCTGATGTTGATCGTGGCTGGACTGATCACCATGGCTTGTCAAACCGGCGAAGATTTCAGCGACCATCCGTCTTGACCACGGAAACGTGGAATCACGGCATGGATTTGTAAGATGGGCAACGGAAACCCGGGATGGAACTTGTCCAAATGTTATCGTGTCGCGTAAATTCAGCTTCGTTGAACCAACCCCTGCATGGAGAGACCGTCATGTCGCACCGCAAAACACTCCTCGTCACTTGGATCACCGTGATTCTCATCGTGACATTGGGCAGTGCATCCGCTCAGGAGAGCCTCATGAAACGAGCAGAGTTACTTGAAATGGAAGCAACCCGGCTTGCCGAATCCGGACGCGATGATGACGCAGCGGCAGCCAGGAAAACGGCCGTGGACCTGAAATTAAAGGCCAAACAGCGGGAAAGGGCCTCAAGAACTGCGGCTGAGATCGCGGAATTAGGCAGCGTACTTGGGCGACTGAAATCCGAGCTTCAAAAAGGCGTGTCCGAAGAAGACGCCAGACATTTGAACCGCGAATCGCAAAGAATCATCCGTGAAATCGAACAAAGAACTGCTGATCTGCCTTCGCTCTGGGGCAACGATGATCGACGCGTTCAAGATCCCGACGATGATGCGCACGAGCGGGACTTCGGTGCACGTGAACACGAAGTGGACCGCAGGGAAGTTCAAAACGGTGGCAACGAAAAACGTGACTCGGACGATTTGGGGTTTCAACTTGAACATATGCACCGGGCAATCGAACATTTGCATGCATCCGGACTGCACGAAATTGCCGAGCGTGTTGAGGAACAAAGCAATACAATCGAACATGAGCTGAATGTACGTAGAGGGCAGCACTTCGAAGCGATGATGCACGGAATGATGGGTCGAATCGACCTGCTTTCACGACAGGTTGACGATCTTCGACGCGAAGTTCAGCGACTGAAGAAATAAGCTGACATGACTTCGAACCCGAAATTCGCCGCCGCAGCCAAAAAATCGGCAGAGGCATTGGCCGCCCGCCTCGAACGACTTGGTGTCGAACGCGTGGTGTTTGCCGAAAGTTGCACTGCCGGGCTGATCGCAGCGTTATTGGGGCAGGTACCTGGGATTTCCAATTGGCTCTGTGGATCGGCCGTAACGTACCGCGAATCGGTTAAGACTTCATGGTTGGGCGTTTCCGGCCAAACGCTTGAGCAGTGTTCGGCAGAATCGCTCGCGACAACCTCGGAGATGGCAACCGGCGTATTGAAAAAAACGGACGAAGCGACATTTTCGGCTGCGGTAACAGGTCACCTGGGACCGGCCGCCCCGCCCGACGTGGATGGGACGGTGTTCGTGGTCATCGCGAAAAGGGATGGCGACGCCAACAATATTGTAAGCGCTGACACCTACCGATTAACGGCGAAGTCCAGGGTTGACCGTCAACATGAAGCGGCCAGTCGGGTTATTGAACTACTGCTTTCACAGCTGACGTGATTGGAATCGTCAAATTTCACGTTGGTTCGGCGTCATCTCGGCCAGGTTTGGATATTGGACCGGCAAAACTAATTCCTGGAAACCGGAAAACCCTGACTTGGTTTTCCGCCCTTGAAATGCCGGTGCTTCGATCAGCGACATCCACCCGGTCGCCTGGATTGGCTAGGCTCCCGGGCATCGACCGGTTGATAAAGGCCAGTTGGTTTTTCACAATTGACGGGCTTGGAGCGGGATGGCTTTTCAAATGGGCAACACCGGTTCTTGAACAAGGCGTACGGAGCTGCTTGGCATGGCCTGACATTCACCTCGCGTAATCTTTCCAATTCCATTGAAACAAGTGACTCGGATTCACTTTTAACAGACCAACGGATTTAATGAATTCTCCAAAAATAAAACGCGCTTTGATCAGTGTCAGCAATAAACTCGGAATTGTCGACTTCGCGCAAGGGCTCATCAAAGCCGGCGTAGAGATTTACAGCACGGGTGGAACTCGGCGCCACCTTGAGCAATCCGGCGTTCCTGTAATTGATGTTGCCGAGTACACCCAATTCCCTGAAATGATGGATGGTCGAGTCAAAACTCTCCATCCGAAAATCTTTGCCGGAATTTTGTGTCGACAGAGCCTTGCATCCGATTTGGAGGCTTTGGAAGCACACGACATCAGGACCTTCGAATTGGTCGTGGTCAACCTTTATCCTTTTGCGGCAACCATTGCGCGGCCCAACGTGCTCCTCCACGAAGCGATCGAGCAGATCGACATTGGCGGTCCGAGCTTGATTCGTGCTGCAGCCAAGAACAGCGATTTTGTCACCGTTGCCAGCAGCCCGGATCAGTACAGCGCGATTCTTGATGAAATTGTCCGTGACGGAAGTACGTCAACTGGGCTACGTCGAAGCTTGATGGCCCATGCGTTCCAGCATACCGCTGACTACGACAAGACGATCTCGGAGTACTTCTCTGGACAAACGGAAGGTGAGGTTTTCCCGGCGACGCATCAGATCCTGTTGCGCCGCAAACACAACTTGCGATACGGCGAAAACAGTCACCAGAAAGCGGCATTGTACAGCGTCGGCAATTGCCGCGACGCGAATCTGGTAAATGCCAGACAGCTTAACGGTAAAGAGCTTTCCTACAACAACCTCCTGGACCTCGACAGCGCACTCGCGATCGTGCGTGCACAGCCCAAACCCGCGTGCTCCGTTATCAAGCACAATAACCCCTGCGGTGCGGCCGTTGCCGATACGCTGGTCAGTGCCTGCCACAAGGCCTTTGCCGGTGATCCCCTGAGCGCTTTTGGTAGTGTTGTTGGAATCAACCGAGCCCTGGAAGTCGACACGGCGGAATTTCTGGCGACCGGGGACTTCTTTGTCGAGGCCATCGTTGCCCCGGATTTCACATCGGAAGCTCAAAAGATACTGACGACCAGACCGAAATGGAAAAAAAACGTGCGGTTGTTGAAAGTCGGTGAACTTGCCGCTGCCAAACCTGCCTGGGAATTGCGGTACCTGTTGGGGGGAATGCTGATTCAAGACGTTGATAATCAACCGGATGATGAATCGATCTGGAAAGTCGTCACGAAAATGCAACCGGACGATTCGACTTTGAACGAATTGAAATTCGGCTGGGACATGGTTCGATTTATCAAGTCCAACGCAATCTGTTTGTCAAAAGACCTGTCGCTGGTCGGGGTCGGGGCAGGGCAAATGAGCCGTGTGGATGCCGTGGAAATTGCCATCAAGAAAGCCGCAGAGCGATCCCGGGGATCGGTGCTTTCATCAGATGCATTTTTCCCATTTGCAGATTCGATCGAAGCGGCGGCAGCCGCAGGAGTGACGGCGATTATTCAACCCGGAGGCAGTGTTCGTGACCAGGAAGTAACCGATGCTTGTGACCAGCATGGTATCGCCATGGTATTTACCGGCCATCGGCATTTCCGGCATTAACAAGATCGTCTCGTCCAGGGCTTTCAGACCTGGCCATGGAATCTCCGGGCTCGTACCGTTCCCGGGCCCCGGGAGGAATCAATGAAACGCAGCGTCGCGATCTTTGGCCCCACTCCCCAGTTCGTCCGCTGGGCGATTGATCAACCCTGTCCGTTGCGGGAAACCGATGTTGATAATCTGCCCGATCGGACGTTTCAACAGCTCCGTTGCTTACGAGAATTCTCCAGGGGTCTGATCGAAAATCGCGTATTCGAAAACATTTGCGTCCATCCAGCGTCTTCATCTGAAGATACGACACAGGCTCGCGGGTTCAATGCGGACGACGTCCTTGATGCCGTCGGCGATGCTGCATCGGTTCAGCGCTGCTGCCAATCTTGCCCCGCCAACGCCTTGAGCGATAGTCATCCCGGGACATGGGCCGGCTGCTACGGCTGGCTTCCCGCAACCAGCGGCTTTAGCTTTGACTCGTTTTTGAGAAACGGAGTCAACCTGAACAGGCTTGACGAGCAACTGGCATATCGGCCTGGTCGCTTCGACTTTGTCGCGATCCTTGAAAATGTGATCCAAAACTTGGATTTAAGTCGTACCCGGAGCGTTTTCACTACGACGACCCCGCGCTGGTACGGACTCTGGCAGAATATGATCCTGAATTGCGAACAGCTCAATTTGCTCTATGAAATACTCGAATCCGGGACAACCCAATGCCTCAATGAAGGGGCTCATCCAGACGAGATTGCGGATTTGATCCTGCTTCGGAATGCGCTCAAGCGATGTATCGAACATCGTCTGAAATTTCACGTCGAATTGATTCCACCCGGCATTTCGGACGGTCGAACGTGGACGTTGGCCGCCCATTGCCCAGACTGCAAATTTGAAATGCCACCAGTCGGACGGCAAAACTGTACCGCGTGTGGAAGGACTGGAAACCCAGTTGGGCAACGAAAAAGCAAAGTCCTCGGGTTGCGCCCCTATGTGAATCTGGTGGGCGTGTTGGGAAAGCAAATGACCGCTGAATTTATGAGACGATTTGACGAAAGAACGTCAAAGTGATACCGAACCGACAACCACTACCGATATGGCTTTTGACAACTAATCCCGTTTAAAAAATAGGCGAACTGAATCGGAGGTTGAAAACCTCTGATGTCTCAATTCGAGCTTCGAAAGTTGCTCCTCGATCCATTCTGAGAAATCCACAATCGTTTCAAACTGAGGCTCAGCCTTGCTGAAGTCGACGATACCTCGATCATTCTGGGATTTTTCAGGGTTGGGTTGGCTTGTTTTGTACATGGTCGCACCACTTTTCTGCTTACGTGTTCTGGATCGGGTCATCCTTTTCACGTCTTTCCTTCATTTAGTAATACGCATAATTGATGCCGATGTTGCCAGCATTCTCGGTTTTATTCATAAGTTATTTGATAGTAATCGTTTACGACTGGCCAAATGGCGAATTCCCTCGACAGCCACTGTCGTAGGCCTGACGACATGAGTGATCAAATCCAGGGCAGGTTCGCCGAAAAAGTCAGATTCCATGAACTTTTGACACTTGGTCGATAAACCTACTCAGTTACCGTTCGGTATTATCGGAAATAGCAGGGACCCAGCACCATGTAAATACGACGATTGAAACCCACTGTCAGTTCCGCTCCCCTTCGGTACTTGCCCCTTTGACAATTAAATCAAAACAATTCAACCAGGTAACATAGGCAGCCTGCGGTCAGCCTTTCTATTAGCCGGAAAAGGCGATTTGGCACAGTTGTACCGACAATTGCCACGGATTTGAAACCTATTCGGCCAGAGTTTGTGACGCCATCCTGTCAGTTATGGCTGCTATCATACTGGTCAAAAGTCGTAAGCAATCGACCGATCCAGCGAGCGCAAGCCATAGCGGCAATTCCAAACACCCTGATTTGCCAAACCTGAATTGTTTCCGGTTGGAATCGCTTCACCCATTCAACCAGGTTTCTGCCTGATACATTGACAAACAAAATACGCTATTTCGTACGGACTCAGGGCCTCTCTTTATTGTGATCGAGGATTGAAACATAATGGTACGAATGAGGCGAAGTCTTGGACCGCCGCGACGAACGACTGACAGGTGAGCAATGCGTCATAGAATTGGTTACGGTGGACCCAGGGAGTATCGCCACGGGCAACACTTTCCTGGTGGCCGGCGTAACAACGGCGGATTAACCGAATTCGAACGTTTGATTCATCTGATTGCCAGCATGCAGGTTCTTTTTGGCTCTCGTCGAGGAATGATCATGTTTCCCCTCCTGTTGGTGGGAGTCATGATTGGCGGATGGTTTCTTTACCGCCAGTATTACTCACCGGACACTGCCTTGGAACGGGCTCACCAAATGTGGGATTCGAATGACACGAAACAACAGATGAAAGCAATTGCTCAATACCGGATCCTGCTTCAGAAAAAGGATCCAATTGAAAAAGGACGCAATTGGTTGATGGACGATCGGGATACGCTCTACCGCCGTATCATCCAACATGACGTTAACTTCAGCGGTGACGAAATCAAAGCCGCCGAATGGTGTTTGAAAGCCTGGGACGAGGGCATTCGCGACTTGCGTTTTCCCGACGAAACAGTCGAAAAGTTCTGGGAACGGACGACGGCTTCATCCCGCCAAAAGAACATCAACAGGAACCGAAGGGGAGAAAGCAACTCAGATCCCCCTTTAGAATTGGAGCCGCAATCGAATCGATCAAGCCGAAGTTATTTTCCGACAGCTCCAGTCATTTCCAAATCAAGCATTTTCTTTAATTCTTCGTCTTCGAGAATATCCGTCTCGACATTCAACCGTTCGTTGAGGTCGACGATGATCTTTTGAAGGTCGATGTATTCTTCTTCACTGAGGGCAACGGAATCGCCAATTCTGTCGCTATTAATTTTGGCCAGCATGGCTTCGACATTCGCGATCGCATCGTCGTAATAGGCAAGGTCTTTCTTGATTTTTTCTATTTGCGTGACCCAGCCTTTGAGGTTTATAACGGCGAGCTTGACCCCCTGGTCCGCTGACTTCAGGAATTCCTCACCGGACTCGATTCCCATTTCCTTGAGTTTGCGGATATTTTCGGCTTTGAATTTTTCCAGTTGTTTAACCCCCAGGTCGGCCTTGTAGCGTTGCATTCGCAACTCGGTCAACTTGTCCCGAAACTGGGATTCCGTGTTGAGAACCGCTGAACCACTGCCGACGATATCGCTGGCTACCCCGGCCCGGGAATTCAGTTTTCCGGTAGCCCAGAGTACTGCAATACCGCCGAGAACAGCCAACAAAACAAACGTAAACAACCAGTGGAAGGTCTCTTTTTTTGCCATCACCAACTCGAAGCAACCGGGGACCGGGACAAACAAACGCCCAAAAAAAGGCCAGCCACAGCTCCCAAGAATCCAATGACTGGCCCGGAATCTTCCTTGGACTCAACTACTTTTGTCCATCTTCCTCTTTCAACAAGTCGTCGATTTCACTCAAGGTGACACTGACATCTGGTTTGTCACTCAAGAGTTCTTCCAAGCTGAGCGTATTGGCTTGCTCAAGTTCAACGATTCGGTCGTCAAGTTTCGCTTCTTCGATCGCGAATTCGGTGTCAATGTTGATCATCAATTCCTCAACGCTGGCGTTCAATTCGTTGAACTTGTCGCTGATTGAGGCACCTGGACCGGCAATCGTAGCTGCTTCTTTCATGGCATCGAGCGCGGATTTCTTGGATCGAATCTCGTCCAACTGGCTATCGAGTCTCGCCAACTGTGCCTCGGAAGTGTCTTCGTTCTTTTTCAGCACATCCAGGTTTTTGGCCCAGGCGGCCGCGATCACGTCATTTTTTGCAATTTGATCTTTGACCAATCGCAATTTTTTTGTCGTTTGATCTGCCGCCGATTTGAGTTTCTCAATCGAAACCTCCTTGTCGCCGACCGTGATCGATCCGCTGGCTTCCGCATCGGATAGGTATTGGCGAAGCTTGGTCAAATCACCGACCAATTTTGCTTTCTCCTTTGCGGTTTCGGCCTTTTTCTCATTCAAGGCCTTCAGTCGGACCTGTGCCTCGATCCGCTTGTCCCGCAACCCGCCGCTCGCATTCTTGAGTTTGTCATAGGCCATTTCGACCTCTTTCTGTTTTACATTCAATGGGCCCAGCAGGTCGTCAATCTTCTTGACCGCCGCATCTTTCGCGACTCCCATGCGGGGACCGCAACCGATATAGGTGCCGACCACAACGCCAACAACCAACAGTCCAAACAAAAGGTACTTCGACATCTTCAAACTCCAAAAATATTCTGGTAAGGGTAGTTATCAAGTTACGGGGACGTCGGAATTTCTAGCCCGGGAGGTGGACAGAGAACCTTCGAGTCAAAGGTGAGATTCAATACGGACGAATGGCAACGGTCACCGGTTCATTATCACGCTCCGGCATTTGATTCGCGTATTAGAACTTCGAATTGCCAGAATTTCAAAGCCCTTGTCGGTAAAAAACGGGCGGCAAGACGGTCATTCTGATCCAAACCTGTACTGAAGTTGGTCTCGCTTGGAGTGTTTTCATTTTTTTGCAATCAACCCGATGCGATCGAAGCAAAAACCGCTGCTGAAACCATGGCAACCTAAGCAGCGCGTAATTGGCGTTTCGCGCAAGAATAAAGCCAGATTGCAGGCAGTCGGGCGAAAGTCCAGCGATCAAAATCCGGCGTTTTTCCCTAGGACCCCGACAGCTCGAACTGACGCAGCAAGTGACTTGCCCTCGTTGACTCATTTGACCGGAAGGAATTTGCCAACATTTTTCCGAAAGATGAGCTTCAAATCCGATTTTTCTTCTACGCTCAAAATCCAATCGGAGAAAACGCAGAACACCAACACGGCAACCATCGCCAAAACCGCCAACGGAGTATTCAGCAGCAAAATCAGTGGAATTGCGGCGCACAACCAGATTCCGGTGTCGGACCGACACCCAAATCGATGATTCAAACCAATGACCAAAACGACCAGTGTGGCGTTTCCGCATGCGGTCCCGATCACCGCCCCTGGAAGGCCAATCAATGGAATCAGGATCATGTTCAGGAGTATGTTCACCACCAGGCCAGCTACGCCGATGAGAGTCGCCCATTTTCCTTTTTCCGCGACCCACAGGTAGTCCTGCGCGACAGTCGACAGTCCGAACCAAATACAGTAAACCAGAGTCAACGGCAAAACGGAAAGCCCCCCGTTGTAACGGCCTTGCAGAATTACATTGAACAACAACGGGGAAAGCAGCAGTACGAGGATCCCTCCGGTCGTAAAACCGATCGAGACAATCTTGACCGTCCAGTTCAATTGCTTGGTCAGCTTCGGCTTGTTTCCCGCCTCCCAGGCGCGACTAAGGTATGGAATCAACACTCCGGCCACCATGGTGGCCACGCTTACCATCAACAGCGGAACGACTCGTCCGCTATGGTATTGCCCCACTGAACCCTGGGCGAGATCCGGGCTGAGGTTTGACCAGTGAAGTAACATGTAACGGTCGGATACTTCGATCAGATTACTGACAAGATTGGTCGCCCACATCCACATTGCGAATGGTGCAACCCGTTTCCACATCGTCGATTGTGTTAACAGATCACCTCCGTTTCGAATTCCGGCGCGACACTTCCACATTACCCAACATGCAGGAAGCATTCCTGCGAGACAGCTGATTGCGAACGCGAGTGTTGCCGCAGAGGCTCCATCATCCCAGACCATCAGGATTCCAGTGCCGACGATTGCGAACATCGTTCCCGTAATGAAACGCATGATCGTGACCGTGCGAACCTGACATAGCGACTCCATCAACGAAGCCAGAAAATTTGATGCACTGACGACGATCAGCGCTCCGCCGAGCAATTGAACTAATCCGGATTGGCTTGTGTCGCGAAACAGAATCCAGGAGATCTGGGTCGGAAAAATAACAATCAAGCCCGACATCAGACAAGTCATGGCGAAGCTGATCGCAGCGATCCGACCAATGAATGTCTTCAGTTGGCCGCGTTGGCGATAGTGTTCGGTAAACTTCCCAAAACATCCGGGCAAACCGAGCACGGTCAGCGGAGCCAGGAGCATCAAATAACTCCAGACCATCGACCATTGGCCGAGTTCCTGCTCGGTCATCAACCGGCAAAAAAGCACGCCGCGTCCGAATCCGATGAACCGCTGGCCGACCGTCAAGACCAGCGCAAAAATGACTCCCGCGGCAATCGAATCGGAAACAAACCCTCGTTCGACACTCCCGTTTTTCCGTGGCTCAAACAGGGAATCGCTCGATTGAGTGTTTGCCGTCGCCATGTGTCGTTTATCGTTTTCTACGTGTTCGGAATCTGTTCACAAATGTTGGTTATTAATTCTCGCCAAACGTCCAAACGGCCGGCAAGCTGGAAAATTGAAGCCCTCTCCAGCAGAACAAAGTGAGAATGTTGGTATGATGCAGGTTATTCCGATCGCATCGAATGCAGATTGAGCAGGCAATTCGATGGGAAATTGCGAAATAGGGATCCAAAATGGGAGCAATTCGGTATATCCAAACGGGCCACAGCCCACTTTCCGGTGATCCAGACCCAAATCTCATCCTGGCGTGACGCTCGCCACACAAACTTCCTTTCGAAGATATCGCAGCCGTCGGCTTGAAGCTGACAGCGAATTTCAAGGACCAGACAAGTACTCCATCGACAACCATCGACTTGGCCGAAACACTGATTGATGACAGCTTTCCGATGAACAAGCGTTTGCCCCTGTTCACTGCTCACCCGGGCATGATAAACTTTACGGTGTATTTGGTTGTGGCAGATTTGCCATATCGATTTCTTGTTCATAGGCCAAAAGTTTGCCAAAGATTTCTACTTCGGATGATCCATCGATGGATGATCCCATGAAAATTGATCTTGCCATCGTCGCCCGGGATTTGAAACTCCCTCCCGAAAAGATTGAAAAGACCGTCGAGCTGTTGGATGCGGGAAATACGATCCCCTTCATCACCCGCTTTCGAAAAGATCTTACCGGCGGTCTCAACGAGCAACAAATCCTCGCCATCAAACAGCGAGTTGCGCAGCTCCGCGCGCTATCAGAGCGAAAGTCTTTTGTGCTCAAGTCAATTGAGTCACAAGGCAAACTGACCGGCGAACTCAAGACCCAGATCAAAATTGCAACGACCAGTCGACGGCTGGAAGATTTGTATCTGCCATTCAAGCCCAAGAAGCAATCCCGCGCCTCAATCGCACGACAACGGGGATTGGAACCATTGGCCGACGATATCTTCCTCGCAACATCACCCGATGTGGATATCGCGACACGAGCTACCGAATTCGTTCGCGTCGACAAAGGACTGAATTCTGTCGACGATGTTATCAAAGGTGTTGGCGATCTATTGGCAGAACGATTCAGCGAAAATGATGAATTGCGCAGCACACTTCGCAAGATCATGTGGACCGATGGAAAACTAACCACGCAATCGCTTGTCATTCAAGAAACGGCTGCTGACCCAGGTCCCGCGCCAGGCGAATCAACGGGCGACGGTTCCTCGAATACCGCGACATCGACCGAATCGGGTAATACCGGCGAGCCGAATTCAGCAACCAAGCGAACAACGACTTCCGATCCCATGGGGCCAACGGCTGCGCCCGTTGCCGAAATCCTGCCGGCCAAACTTGACAAAGTTTCGAACGACCCTGCACCCCAGGCATTGAAAGAGCTCAAATCGGAATCGTCCGTCGATTCACCCGCGACGCCAGCCGGATCTCTGCCAATCGAAACGCATTCGAGCGGCAGTTCGTCCGGCGCAGTCGTAGACGAAGTCTGTCAATCGGCGATTATCGAATCAACCGCAACAGAACCTGTGGACGCGCCTGGCCCAGTTCAAAACTCACCCACAGTCGAAAGTCGTTCATCCGATTCCGCGCCCGACATCAATGAGACGAATGATGCCCCGCCCCCGGTCAGCGAATCGGTTGCCAGTGATGCAATTGCCACCACGGAATCGTCAGTCACCCCGGTACCGATCGCACAGGAACCGAACGCAGCACCTTTGAATGCGGACCCGACCAAATCAAAAAAGAAGAAAAAGAAGAAAAAGAAGCCGACCGAAGACCCGTTCAAAGACTTTAAGAACTTCAAGCAGCCGATCCGGCAAGTGCCCAACCACCGTATCCTGGCAATTAATCGAGGTGAACGTGCCGGCCAACTGAAAGTCAAGATCAGCGTCGATGGCAACAAACTGTCCGAGGCATCCCTGGCCGCGTTGGTGCCTGCCGAACATCCATTTCGCGAGTTCATGCAGAAATGCGCATCCGACGCCCTCAACCGGATGATCGCTCCCAGCCTCGAACGCGAGATCCGCCGTGAACTGACCGAGGCCGCAGAAAAACATGCGGTCGAGGTCTTTGCCAACAACCTTCGCAATCTGTTGCTGCAACCTCCGATTCGCAATCGCACGGTGCTCGCAATTGATCCCGGTTTCAAGCGTGGTTGTTCGGTCGCGGTCCTTGACCCATTTGGCAACGTTCTTGATTCGGGACACGTTTTTGTTGTCGGTAATCAGTCCCGTCGGGACGAAAGCAAACAGATGATTGCGGCCTGGGTCAAGAAACACAAAGCCGATGTGATCGCAATTGGCAACGGTGCCGCCTGTCGTCAAACCGAACAAATGGTCTCCGACACGATCGCAGAACAACTCGGTGACCTGCAGACAACCTACGTCATGGTCAACGAGGCTGGAGCCAGTACTTATTCGACCAGTGAAATCGGGCGCTCCGAACTGCCTCATGCTTCGCCATCCATTCGTAGCGCGATCTCCATCGGGCGCCGCCTGCAGGATCCGCTTTCCGAACTGGTCAAAATCAGCCCCGCAAATATCGGCGTCGGGATGTATCAACATGACGTCAAGGCAAAACACCTGAGCGAGTCGCTCGATGAGGTGGTCCGTTTTTGTGTGAACCAGGTTGGAGTCGACGTCAACACGGCCAGCCCTTCCTTGTTGAAATACGTTTCGGGGCTGAATTCATTAACGGCTCGTCGGGTCGTTGAACATCGACAAACCAATGGTCGATTCAGAAACCGCAACCAGCTCAAGGAAATCAGCGGATTTGGCGATGCGACGTTCGTTCAGTCTGCTGGCTTTTTGCGTATTCACGGCGGGGACTCGCCGCTGGATTGCACTTCCATTCACCCGGAAAGTTACGACATCGCCAACGACATCCTGAAACGGATCGACGTCTCGGCGGAAGACTTCTTTCCAAAAGAACTGAGTGCGTTGGAGTCCGTCGCACCACCTTCGATCCCCGCTCCCCTGGAAGATTCCACGCTCAGTGGAGGTTCACCCAATGTCGAATCATCAAAGGACTCGACGGCGTCCATACCCCCTCCATTGCCGGCAACTCAATCCGAATCTGGGACGGTCCCCGGAACCGAGGCAGGTCTTTCCAGCGAATCACGTCAATCCGAAGAGATACCCAAAACCGTCGTCGATGAATCCCCTGAGTCAGGTAACGTCGAACCCGGTTCCGAACCGGCGTCCATCGACGCAGCTTCCAATGCCGTCCCAGAACCCGCACGACCAACGGAACCAATAAGCACTGAAATGTCAGCCCCAACGCCAGATTCCACAGTTGGACCGGCGACAACTCAGGCAGCAACCAACGTATCTCACGCGACGTCACCCGCTCAAGCGGATGAATGGGGCGAAAACTCGGCCAATCGCAAAGAGATCTTGAAAAAGATCAGCGATCTCAATGTCGATGACTTGGCCTTGCATCATTCCGCGGGGAGATTGCTGGTAAAAGATATCTTGATGGCGCTAAAACGACCCAAGTGGGATCCGCGGGACAAAGTCAGTAAACCAATTTTTCGGCGCGGTATTATCAAAGCGGACGACCTGAAACCGAATATGCAGCTGGACGGGCAAGTCGTCAATGTCGTCGATTTCGGCGTATTTGTGGACATCGGATTGGGAGAAAGCTCACTGGTCCATGTAAGCCAGCTTTCCAATCACTTCATCCGCGATCCTCATCGATTCTATTCCGTCGGCGACGTGTTGAAAGTTTGGGTCTCTGAAATTGACGCTGAACGTAGGCGGGTCAAGTTAACGGCGGTTCGCCCCGGAAGCAAGAAACCGCCAAGCCGACGCGCTCGAAGTACAGGCGGCAAAGATTCCTCCGCATCCTCCACCAATCCACGCATTACCACCGGCTCCAGCGAATCACGAAGTTCGACTCCGCCCGCTCGCAAGCCTGGCAAGTACGGCAATAAGTATGGCGGTCGACCCAAAGGAAAATCAGCTCAGCGTCCCAGTTATGGGAAAAGCGATACTCCTTACAAAAGTCATGTTCGAAAGTCTCAGCCAAAAGAAGTCAAACCGATCACCGACGGCATGCTCAAAGGTGTCGAGCCAATGCGTTCGTTTTCGGATCTGGCTCAATTTGTCAACAAGAAGCCCAAGGACAAGAAAACAGGAAAAACGGACAAGGATTCTCCGTCCTGAACCCCTGCCAGCGATTTCGGAATCCCAGGCTGAACGAGTTCATTCGAATTATGAGGTCGGTTCGTCCAATCGTTGTTCCAGGATCAATGTTATAACTCAACCGACCGAAGTTTCAGAATAAACAATAATGGATTTTGAAGACCAACTCCAGAAAGCCATTCAACGTGGCCAGGAACGCACCGCCGCTCGCAGCTCTGCCAAAAAACAGGCGGAAACGAGCAAAGAAGAAATCCGCAATCTTCACAACGCGTTTCGGTTGAATGTGTCGGAACACATTGAAACCTGCCTCAAGCAACTGGCCCTGCATTTCCCGGGATTTGATTACGAGACGCTATACGGTACCAAAGGCTGGGGCGGAGCTCTTTCCCGCAACGATATTGATCGTGGCCCAGACGGAAAAGCCGGGTC
The DNA here is from genome assembly GCA_024642205.1 of Planctomycetaceae bacterium. Taxonomy (GTDB): domain Bacteria; phylum Planctomycetota; class Planctomycetia; order Pirellulales; family Pirellulaceae; genus Mariniblastus. The sequence continues at coordinate 38,093 of JAHEBQ010000024.1, forward strand.
CTTTTTCAGCCGAATCGAATTGACGGTTCGTCCCCAAAACGAATTCAACGTGGTCAACATTACGGGCAAGGCTACAATTCGGGATAAGGAAATATTCACCTGGAATCACTTCGAGGATATCCTGGAAGCCAAGCAGGACTCGTTGGAACAAATGATTGACAAATGGATACTCCAGTTCGCCGAGCAGTTTGCTTCGCGTTGAGCAGGTTCAATGGGAGTGCGTTACCCGATCGACGCGTTCACCAAATCATATCGCCGATGTTTTTCAATCTGAAAATCCTGTTACTCGACTGTTTTTTCTCCATGTGATTGTTCCTGTTTTCCAAACCACTCAGGCTCATCCACCCGATGGCGACCCTTGCCGAGTAGCCCGTCCATGTACAACAAAAACCCCACTTCACGCCGACTGATCCCGGGCTGTCTGTTAACAGGCATCGGCCTGATTCTGATCTTTGCCATGGGTGCCTATTTCGTTCACCCCCTGGTCCGGATCGACGTCGACCCCGACAAAACGAGACCGGTTGTCGTCTCAGCGCCCAGCCATATCAAAATCTCATCGAACGACACGGAATTGTCCAGCTTGCCCGATGGCGCTATTACTGCTTCGATCACCCAACAGGTCATTGATTCGGCTGATCACCCGTTTGATCCCTTGTTGAAATTGGCTGATGACAGCATCGATTCCATTGACAGGAACATTCGCGATTACACGGCCACCCTTGTTAGCCAGGTGTTTGTTGATGGAAAACTCCAACCGGAGAAATACCTCAAAGTCAAGATTCGTCACGCCAACACACGTGACGGAATACAGACGCCCTTTTCCGTCTACACTTGTTTCCTGAAACCGAAAGAGAATGTTGGTCAGGAAGTGATCTGGGTGGCTGGACAAAACGATGGCAATATTGTTGCTCATACAACAGGGCTCCTGAATGTTAAACGATTTTACCTTGACCCTGATGGATCGATCGCGATGGAAGGAAATCGTTACCCGATAGGCGACATCGGGATGCGTAACTTGATCGTCAAAATGAGGGAGTTTGGCGAAAAAGACCGGCAACACGGCGAGTGCATCGTGAAGATTCAACGCAACGTCGAAATCAACGGATGTACCTGCACGCGGATTCAGGCCGCGCACCCGTACCAGCGAGATCATTTCGATTTTCATATCGCCAGGATTTATATCGACGACGCACGAAACATTCCAATTGCCTACGAAGGGTACTTGTGGCCGGATAAGGAGGGCGAACCTGCGCCACTCTTGGAAAAGTACTACTACACCGACGTCAAACTCAACATCGGCCTGACCGACGAAGATTTCGACGCCAGCAACAAAGCCTACAACTTCCCGAACTGGTAGGCTCAAACAAGGTGCAGGGCAAAAAAGGTTCCTGGCACCTTTAATTGCGGCGGCCCTGATTCTTGTATTGGGAGGTGGCCAGATCGACCATCTCTTCGGTAATTGCAACGACGTCAGGTGCGGTTAACAGGTCGGGGTCGTAGCCGTCGTCATAGCCCTCCGCGTCCAACCACGACTCCACGATTTCCAGCTGAGCCATGGGGGATTTGGCTGGCAATCCTGCGAACATCTCAATCATCCTTTCGGTCGCTGAGTACGTGCCCGTGCGATACGTTATCCAACCGTCCCGCGATAGCTTGAACGTCGCCGATTTGATTTCCGCAACCGAAAGAATTTCATGATTGATATAGTCCGCAGCTCCGATCACATCCGAAAGCTGAACCGATTCCCCTTTGGATGAGAGGTAGGACACCGCCAGCAGGAACCAGGCGTCGGCCCAAGTGTAATCGGTTGAGATTTCTTCCATGTTGCCCACTCTGAACCACCGGAGGATCGACCCAAACCCAGGCTTTCGAACGCCTTCGGAAAAACCAAAAGGAAAGCCTTCGGTCGACGAACCGGGAATTAGATCACACCGCGATTCAACTGTCAAAAAACACTGCATCCATGAAACCGGTTCAAGGCCAACGTTTCGGTTCGCTGCTCCGGTCGACTTTCGCAGGTTTCAACCACCGGTGGTTGAATTCGGCAGGTCCGTCCCTTCCCGCAGCCCGATCATCGACAATCCTGGCCTTGATGCTTGCTTCTGGAAACCCCTGGACGCGCCCTGATTCGAGTGGAATTCAAGTCGAATCCGGTCGAATATTCCCGGAAAGCAAGCGCCGTTTACCGCTCCGTGGAGCCAGCACTGCCTTGCGATCGTCGAACAATCAATCGGGCCCTATTTCAGCCCCAGGGCTTGAACACCTTGCTCGAAGACAATATCCGTCGGGATGCCGCGTTGATTGACTCGGGCGAGATCGGCTTTCAGGTCTTCCGCAATAAATCCCATTTCGTCGGCAAACTTGCGGGCCGCTTCATAATCACCGTCGCCTTGCAATTTTAAAATCTGGTTTGACAGCTGGGTAATCGCAGCATTCATTTTGTCCATATTGATCCTGTATTGACCGTCTTCGGTGCGCGTGAAGGCACCACGATCCTTGAAATAATTGAACCGAATCATGTTGGCTTTCCCGTGGGCACTGCTCGCGCCAAACCGAACGCTACGGAAGATACTGGCCATGAAGGTGACATAGAAATCCTCCAGCGTGCCCTCGGTAATTTCTCCCTGCTCGAGCAATCGCGACACCATGTAAATCCCCAAGATATCCGCCTTACCTTCTTCAAGTGCACTGGATACTTCCTGGAGCGCTCCGCGGACCGTGCCTTTGCCGGTAATCGTGTTTTTGATTCCCAGTCCATGGGCGACCTCGTGAAACATCGTATTGGAAAAGAAGGCATTGAAAGTGATGTGCTCACGCTGCTCGGGAACAATTAACAGATCGGCAACCGGAACCAGAATTTGGTCATACTTCGCCCGCATCGAATTCTTCAACTGCAACCGCCGGGAGCCCTTTTCCAATTGGACATGCTCATCGTTAGGCAGATTAATCGCAATTGTCTTGGATCCGGCATTACAATCTCCGGCGTAATAAATCACATCGTAGGCGTTTAGATCCGAGTTGGTCCCGGGCGTTTCCTGTTTGTATTTCTCGTCCACCGGTAATCCCTTTTGAAGATCCGGCAACATTGCCGCGTACTTGGTCAACCGTTCACTCCAGGCCATGTCCTTGATCAGCACGTAACTTTCACAGGCGGCCTTATAACCAAACAGCTGGTCTTCATAGGTCTCGATCGGCCCAATCACGATGTCGATCGGGTTCGACTTCATGTCCATCCAGGCAAAATCGCTGGCCTGATAGTCGTTGCTCAGCAGAGCATCAGCGCGTGCCAGCAGGTAATCCTTGAATCCGGCATCCTCGGCAAGTGCTGCGGCTGCCCGGAGTTTTTCTGCCGCCACCGAGAATTCGGTTTGAAAGAAATCGCTGTATGGAATTGCCGACAGCGACGTCTTGTCCTCGTCGGCCCAGCGAACCATCGTGTACAAACTTTTCAATTCCGGATGTTGCTTGACCTGTTTTTCGAATTCCTCTTTTGTCATGTCCTGAGGATAGAAATTGGCTCCCGCCGGTTTGGGACCGACACCCTCAAGGAATGGCCGATTTCCCTGCAGTCGATCCCACGGCCCATAGTTGATGTCGACCTGTCGGGCCCAGATATCGGACTCTTTCCGCGAGCTGTGCCTACGGAGCTTCAGGCCAGCCGGATCTCCGCCATAAGCTTGCTTCCAAAACGCCTTGTCAATTTGTTCGGCGGCCTCGATCAACAGCGGAATCATCTTGCGTTGGTTGTCATTCAAATGACTGAGATCGGATTCCAGTTTGACGGTAGCGTACCGGGTAATTTCCACAGGTTTGTCCGACGTTGACTCCTGGCCGATCGCTGTTTGATTGGCAAACAGGCAAACGACGAAACCTAGAATTGGGGCTGAAATTCGATTCAACATGAATAATGCCTTTGTGCTTAAATTTCGGTTGTTGGACCGCGTAACGATGCGGTCATCGAGAATCCAGACGAAAACCACGAGCTGCGATCAACGTTCGGGACAGAGGTCATACAAACTCGAGATGCGACCATCGGCCGAATCAAAAGCATGAATTGGGTAAAAAACAGTCCATCGAAACAGCGAATGCCTCGGATGCTGTCCCGTTCGTTATCGCACACGACTCTTGCATGTCAAAGAAACGCGCCTGCGACAACCAGAAAGTCTCCGTTTGTTTCGTTTCCTGCGGCCCAGATTCCTGGATTCCCAACCAGGGCCTTAATGATAGCAATACCAGGCAGATGATCCAGCGTTAAGGCAATTTGCGTTTCGGGATGCGTGAAATTCCTGAATCTCGTTCCCTGTCTGTCATTCCACACCAGCAGACCTTGTCGCATGGTTCAACTTGCCCGAGCCACGGCGCGAAGTTATTGCGTAATCCGGGTTTGAGGATTGTCTTGCCCCGCTGATTAGCGCACCAGACGACCGCTCGTGCCCCTTCAGGTCTTGTGGCAGTGCTTCAAGCAGATGAGACATGCTCAAGTTCTTCCCAGCGTGCATAGGCAGTTGCAAGTTCTGTTTCCAGTTGCTTGAGACTTGACTGGGCTGCCGCGATTTCCGAGCCGGGTTTCTGGTAAAACTCCGGGGCTGCCATGGCGGTATGACAGGCTTCAATTCTGGATTCGAGCTCTTCGATCCGGGCTGGCAGGTGATCAAGCTCCCGTTTTTCGTTGAACTTCAATTTGCGCGGCTTTTCGTCCGGCTTAAGCTTCCCTTTTGCCGAGCTGGTGGAACTCGCCTGTGCCGTCATTGGAACGCCATTTTGTCTTCTTTGTTCCCACTGCCTTTGCCAGTCGTCGTAACCACCGACGTATTCGTGCAATCCGTCTTCTTCAAAAACGATCGTGCTGGTAACCACGTTGTTGAGAAACGCTCGGTCGTGACTGACCATCAAGACGGTGCCTTTGAATTGAACCAGTCGTTCCTCCAACAATTCAAGTGTCTCTGCGTCCAGATCGTTGGTCGGTTCATCCAACACGATCACGTTGGCAGGTTTGGCGAACAGTTTGGCCAACAGGATTCGATTGCGTTCGCCTCCCGAAAGGAACTTGATCTGGGTCCGGGCCCGATCGGGCGCAAACAGGAAATCCTGCAAATACCCCAGCACGTGCTTTTTTGTGTCGTTGATCAAGATCGAATCCGAGCCACCACCAACGTTTTCCTGAACCGTGGCTTCTTCGTCGAGCTGCTGCCGTAACTGGTCGAAATAGGCGATCTCAAGATTCGTTCCGAGCTTTACCTTGCCGGAGGTCGGTTCGAGCTTGCCCAGCAAGACCTTGAGTAATGTCGTTTTGCCGGCTCCATTGCGTCCAATGATACCAACTTTGTCTTCACGAATAATGGACGTCGTGAAATCCGCAAAAACCGGATCGCCGTCGTAGGAAAAAGAGATATCCTCGGCATCAATGACGAGTGCCCCACTCCGTCCGGCCTCCTGAATTTGCAGGTTGGACGTTCCGAGTTTCTGTCGGCGCTCACCGCGTTCGGCCCGCATCGCTTTGAGAGCCCTCACGCGGCCTTCATTGCGGGTTCGACGAGCCTTGATTCCTTTTCGAATCCAGACTTCTTCCTCGGCGAGTCGTTTATCAAAAAGCGCGTTTTGTTTTTCTTCGGCCGCCAGCGCATCTTCTTTTCGCTGGAGAAAGGTCTCGTAGTCGCAGGACCAGTCAAAAATCCTGCCGCGGTCAATTTCGAGAATCCTCGTCGCAAGTTTTCTCAGGAACATCCGATCGTGCGTTACGAACATGAGGGCAGCATTATATTTGAGCAGGAAACTTTCCAACCAGTCGATCGCGTCGATGTCGAGGTGGTTCGTCGGCTCGTCCAGCAGCAGCAGGTCGGGTTTTGAAACCAGCGCCTGGGCGAGAAGCACGCGCCGTTTCATTCCGGAGGACAGCGTTTCAAATCTTTCCGCACCATCCAATTCCATCCGTGACAGTATTTGTTCGACGTCGTTTTCCCGTCGCCATTGCTCTTCTTCCGGAAGCTCTTCATCCCGCATACCAGCGGCGACAATCGCGTGGATCGTTCCCGTGGTATTCTGCGGCACGTCCTGAGAGAGTTTTGCGATGTGAACATCCGGGGAGACAATAATACTGCCACTGTCGGGCTGAATTTCGCCGCAAAGCAACTTCATCAACGTCGTTTTGCCGGCTCCGTTTCGTCCCAACAGGCCAATACGCTGGCCGGGTTCAATCTGGCAGTGAACGGAATCGAGAAGAGCAGGGCCGCGAAATCCAATGGTAAGATCGCGAATCGTGACAAGTGGCATGGAAAAAAGGCTGGTGGGCTCGGGGTGTAATTAATAAATCCTGGACCAATGCGTCAGCCCTTCGGTCGACGCCTGATTGGACTTCGATTCTACTTGCAGGGCACCCTTGGTTACAATGACGGTTTTCCCCGACGTGACAGACATTGCATTGAGAACATGGTTTTGATGGTCTGGCTGGAGTCCGATTACCTGGCTACCGAGGTTACGATTTGGACGATTCGATTGTCCATGATTTGCCTGGCCGGGGCTTTAACGCTCCGACTGCAGGCGCCCCGACCATGCACGTCGACAATTGAAAACGGCGACCGTCATTCTGTGTGGATGTTGGGGGCGAAGAACCTGTGGTTGCTGGGGGGGTTCTTTTCGCTTTTACATGCAATGGCAGCCATGGCGTTTTACCATCAATGGAACCACTCGCTGGCATTGGCGGACACGGCTCGACAGACGAAGTCCCTGTTGGGCTTCCCAGTTGGCATCGGCCTGTATTTCAACTATGCGTTTGTGTCAATCTGGCTTGCCGATGCGCTGTGGTGGATTGCCGCATCCGGGTCTTATGAAAAACGGGCCCGATGGATCAACGGGTTGGTCTACGGATTCCTGATTTTTATCGCCATCAACGGAACGGTCGTGTTTGCATCGGGAATTGTTCGGTGGATTGCTTCGGTGGCGTTAATGGGGCTCGCCGCGTTGGCGTATCAGAAATTTTTCCGTTCGAAAGACTCGACGGCGAACGTCGAATCAGAATCCTGAAGGAAGTCAACATGGAATTTGAAAAACTGATTGCATCGCTTGATCGTTTCAGCCGAATCCTGCCAGTGCTCGTTGCGGGTGTTTCCGAATCGGACGCAAAGTGGAAACCCGAGTCGGGCGAGTGGTCGATTCTCGAAATTGTTTGTCATCTTGCGGACGAAGAGGTGGAGGACTTTCGGCAGCGGGTCCAATTGACTCTTGCGGATCCAACGACACCCTGGCCACGGATCGATCCGGAGGGCGTCGCCATTGCGCGACGGTATAACGAGCAGGACCTTACGGAAGCCGCCCGGAGATTCGTGCGGGAACGAAATGTGTCGGTTGACTGGCTCAAGCAAGTTGTCAATCCAGATTGGGACTCTACCTACGAGCATCCAAGCATCGGCCCCATCCTGGCCGGTCGATTGATGGCGAGCTGGGCAGCCCACGATCAGCTTCACTTGCGCCAACTGGCCAAACGCCTGTTCGAAATGAATGTCCGAGACGGAGCGCCCTATCCTGCGGACTACGCGGGCCAGTGGAAGGCTTGATTCGGTCGCGCGGACGACGTTTACTGAGATTCAGTTATTGCCGTCGACGCCTTGGAGCCGTCGGACCCTTCGTAGGTTCTGGCCAATCGAAAACCGAGATACGGATATCCCTGGTTCGGTGACATCGAAAAACGCTTTGTCGAACGAATATCAATGACTTCGTTGCTGTAGCAACCGCCACGGTATTCCCGGACAAGACTGCGGTGTTTCTCAAATTCCGGTCCGAAGTCAACATAACTCTCGGAATGTTCGATGTTCGCCGGTTCAGGAAGTTCTTCACGGTACCAATCAAGACACCATTCGCTCACATTTCCCAAAACATCAAACAACCCGGTATTGCCCGGTTTCAATTGAGCGACCCGGTGAATTTTTGCATCAGAATTGGTGGCAAACCAGGCGTAATCCCTGGCAGCCGAGGCCATGCCGCCGAAAGGAAACAGTGTCTCACTGCGACCTCGACAGGCGTATTCCCATTCGGTGGCCGTCGGCAGGCGATAACCCAAACGATCCATCTTTGACTGCGACAACAGGATGTCTGATTTTGGATAATTCAGGTAGAGCTCTTGGAGTTCTTCGACCGTAGGCAGCCCGCATTCCAGATTTCCCCGCTCACTGAGCCAGCGGCAATAGGCCAACGACGTGAAAAAATCGACATTCCCGGCTGGAAGTTCGTGGTCCAGTTCGACCCGCCGATTACGCTCCCGCTCGGCTGCCTTGGCCCTGATCCTGACTGCGGAACGCTCTTTCGACAATTCGACACTTCGTTGCTTCGCTTCCTCGTCCGTGGAACCAGCCAACCCGGCGATTTCCTGATCAAGTTTCTCCAGCCGCTGCTGGTATCGCTTGGCGATGTCTTCTTCAAACTCCAGGAATTCCCCAACGGTTACTTCATGAATGCAAATTCCAAATCTCCGCGGGATCGTCTTCCGGTGTCTCGGCTCATCGACAACCTGTGTCGTATCGAATCCTGATGTAGTGGCCACCTCTTTGTTCAGGCCCATATCGAATCGGTTTATCGGACCAAACAAAGCAAACGTATTACCTGCCAGGTCGATGTGCCAGTTCAGGCTGGGATCAGGCTGCGCCCTGCGAAGCTCATCCTCGCGACTTTTCAGTACTGAACTGAACCCCCATTCCTGCAATAGCCACCTCGCACACGAATGAACTCGCGAATCGGAGTGCTCGGAAAAGACACTTAATAAAACCGGTTGCAGCCGATTTTTCTGAGCATCGAGCACCTGATTCTGTTTGTATTGACCCAGCGCAAGCAGGATCCCCGACAATACATCCGGGTCGACCGATTTCCACTGATTGAATTGTGCGGCCAACGATTCAAATGAAGTAGATGCAGGACCAAGTCGTTCGATTAACTCGGTAGCAACCGACATGTCCGGTCCCCCAGCAAACTGCCGCCATTGGGTTTGATCGGCCAATTGAATTAGCACGGTCACAAAATTGCACTTCCGAATTTCAACCGCCGTTTTCAATGATTCTGGACCGGGTTGTTGTTCCAATTCGGCCTGAAGTTGATCGACGGCTGCGGATTGATGGGGTATGAGTGCGGCGGTCAGGTAGGGGATTTGCTGGGGCTTCGCATCGGGCACCAAACTGACGAGAAAGGCTAGGTCATCGTTGAACAGGCGTGACAGGATCGCGGCAGCCCTTTGGGGTGTGGTGTCGAGATCGTCGCGTTGATCCAAATAGGCTGCGACCAACGTTGGTTTCAACGAATCGCGAATCGGTCGCAACGCCGGTAACCAGTAGGACATTTCCACTTCATTCACCGATGTCAGGTAGCCCGCGGCATTGGGTGCAATCGATACCCAATTGGGGGAATCGGGATCATAAAGCGCCAAGGCAGCAACGGCGCGAAACCTCTTACCACTGGAACTTGATTCGCCGAGGTTTCCCGCAGCCTCCCACAATTTGCTGATCAATTCCGGTTTTCGAAACTCAAGGCATTTACGGGAGACGATAAAGTCTTCGGGGTCAGCAACCAGAAGATCGTCGAACATCTCATCCGCCATCCGCTTGCGCAAGTCAGGATCTTTTTCGAGTTCAACGATGGCCATCCGTAAACGTCGCTTTTCCTGCGAACTTGCCTCGTTGGCCTCCAATTTTTCGTAGAGCTTCGGCAGGATTGAAGCACGAAAATCGGTCAACGATTCAAAAATGCCTGGCAGCGAAATGGCCTCTGAGGTTGTCAGTGCGTTCATTTGCGTGTTCGCACGCTTTTGTTTTTCAAGATAGGCCTGGATCGCGAAAGTGGACGAGACGATGGTACCAATCACCAAAGTGATCGCGACCGCCGCCATCAGGCTGGCAACGGCTTGATTGCGTTTGGCCCACATCCACGTTCGTTGGATCGTACCGACTCGACGGGACTCGATTGGTTCTCCGCGTTGGTAACGGTCCAACTCATCGACCAGATCTTTCGCGGTCGCAAATCGTTTGTCGATATCACGCGTCAGGCATTTGCTGCAGATCGTCTCAATATCGAGGGGTACTTCAGGGCGAACTTTTCGCAACGGACTGGCGTCTTTGTTGCAGATCGAAAACAGGAGATCCGACAACTGACCGTAGAATGGCCTCGTTCCCGAAGCCATCTCGTAGAGCATTACACCCAGGCTCCAAATATCCGTCCGACCATCAGCGAGGTTCGATTTACCACCCGCCTGTTCTGGACTCATGTACATCGGTGTGCCGAGAATGGAACCGTCAATCGTCAGACTGGTCTTATCCTCGATGGAACGCGCGCACCCAAAATCGGCAATATGCGGTCGGCCCGAGGAATCGATCATGACATTGTCCGGTTTCATGTCGCGATGAATAATGCCCTGCTCATGGGCGTAGTTCAGTCCGTCGGCGATTTCACGGACGATTTCGATCGACTCTTCCAGCGGCAACAGACTGTTCTTTTGCAGATACGATTTGAGTGTCTCACCAGCAACGAATTCGTATACAATGATGTTCTCTCCATTTACCTGGCCATATTCATAAACCGGGATGATGTTCGGATGGCGAAGCTTGGCCGCCGCCTGGGCCTCACGGAGAAAGCGCTTGACTTGCATCCGTCCCGAGATCGCTTTTGCGACCTTGACGGCAACGATTCGATCGAGCTGAGGATCACGAGCCTCATAGACTTTTCCGAAAGTGCCTTCTCCCAGCAGCCGTTTGATCTCGTAACGACCTACGTGGCTGGGAAGCCGTGGCTGGGCCTGGGATGAATGAATCTGCAACTGGTCTTTGTCGCCGCAGTCTTGGGTGAGATCGGGAACGCTGTTCAGCGTCGCTTCGACCTGGCCCTCCGTCTGCTGACCACGATCTGTTCGTGTGACAGCAGCCTGGCGCAATTCCAAACTCATTTTCTCCCGCCGTGTCTGATCGCCAGAGACCGGTTGGGCTGGGAGTGGTCCAGGAAGCGTATCTTCAATCCGGCTAACGGTTGACGAGCTGGGAGGTTGGACCGGTTCCCGTTTGGCATCCTGACCAGTAGTGATCGAATCTAACGTGTTTTCAACGGTAGCGGCGGATTTCCCATCCTGATTGGGATCAGGCTCAGAGACCGGATAAACGACCGAGTTAATGGTCGCGTTTGGATCGTTCGAATCACCGGAAGTGATTTCGCTTTTGTTGTCGATGGTCGAAGGAAGATCATCGTTTGAACGACTACCGTCACTCGATCCGGGCTGGTTGGGATGGGCACCCATGATAGCAAACTGACGTTCTGGAAAATTACAAAGCGTTGGCGGCTAACGGCCACAAATGAACTTATTATCCAGATTTCAATTTCCGCCGCCACCAATTAGTTGACATTTTGAGTTGGATCGAGCGGGTTGTCGGCAGGCGGACCAGCCGGAGGCAGATTCTCGATTGGCGGATTCGACGATGAAGGCGGAGGTTCAGGAAAAACTGGAGACATCGAAGGTGGATTTTCACCAGAATCGTTGGTGGCCAATGCGGTGATTCCGAGACTTAATGCAATCAACCCGCCAAGTCCTCCCCGATTTCCCGTAAAGACGCCGCCGCCCGAACCGCCGCCTCCGAAGCCGCCATAAACCGGCCCCGAACCGCCGCCACCCGACGGAAAGCCCGAGCCACCCGAAATTCCGCCTGGCACTCCCGGCGGAAACTGGGCAATATCACCCGGGGGAAACTGGCCCTGATCACCCTGCATTATGAACTTGTTCTGTTGACGTTCTTTGAAAATCCGATCGATTTCCTGTTTGATCGTCTGCACATCGTCAGGATCGGTGACAATCGCGATTCCCAATGATTCCACGACCGTCGATACCGGAGCATGAGTAGAAACGTAATGGGCTTTCGCTTTTTCCGTCGTTGAAGTTGTACTTTGGTCCGCAGCCTCGAGTTCTACGGAAAGTGCCGCGAATCCGTCTTTTCCGGCAGCGACCAACGAATATACGCCGGGATCGACGTCTTCGACCTTGAACTTTCCATTTTCCTCGACATTCACTCGCGCGGCTTCAATGTCGTCCTGAATCAGGAAGATATTCATCTCCGACAACTTGGCGGCCTTGCCACCATTACTGGCAATCGGTTGAATGCGACCTTCAAAGCTGCCATCGGCAGAAAGAGGATGCTTGAAACCGCTTCGAATTTTCGTTGCCTTCCCAATGGCTTTGGCGTCATCCTGGTCGCGAGCCGTGGAAAGGGCCGCTGCCGATGGAAGATAGTTCTGACTGATCCGCTGCAGGGTGCTGAATTCAGGCGGCACCGCAGCCGCATCGATCTGCAGATTGTCAACGACAACGCTGTCTTGCGGAACGTTGAAGTGCGAAACGTAGTACGCTTGCTTCAATATTTTTGAATCAACGTCGGAATTTTTTTCAAGTGCGTCGAACGCCTGGATCTTGGGTAGCACGTGGACACCATATGCCAGGAATCCATTTTGCCCGGCCGCGATCAACGTATAGACCCCGGGCTCGACATTCTTGAGTGTAAATTTTCCATCGTTGTCGGTCGTGGCCTTGCTGATTTTTTCGCCTTTCTTCAACAGCGCGACGTCCAGTTTCTCGATTGGAACGGTCGACGAGGGACTCGGCTCGATGGCGGAAATTCGACCTTCCAGATTTCCATCCTGGTTGGCCGTAATCCAATGCGCCTGCAACGTTTCACTCAACGGAGCATCGTCCTGCAAATTCGTAGCTTCCCAAGCCTCCAAAGCCAGTTCCTTGACCCGGACTCGAATGACGTTTTCGTTGTTCCTGGCGATCACGTGGTCGAGAGTGATTCCGACATTCAGCATGATGGCTGGCAACGCGACAAACCAGTAACGCTTCAATCCGCAAGCAAATTGGGAAAACATGGATGTGGAATCCTGTTCGCTGTTGGCGGGTATGGAGCGATTGCCCGAATGAAATCCCGCTCGTTGATTTTCAAAATGACGTGACATGTTGAACCTGTGAAAAGGCAAGCCGCGGGTGTACGAATTCAGTTCGGGTCAAGCTTGACCGTGTTTCCCATTAATCGTCTTCTGGTCTTTAGGGAGCACATAAAAAAGCCAGGACCCCATATAAATTCTAGTCGAACTTCCAGCTTTTACGAGTTTTTGTTGGCAAAAGACTGGGAATCTGCAGATCACGGTGAATTTTGGGCCTGAGCATTCGACCAGGAACCGCCTCGGGCGATGAATGGACTTCGCTACTTCGCTGGCTTTCCCCGGCGACATCCAACCGTGCGGCCCCTTCGAGATCCCGGAACGCCAGTCACTCGATCAGTTTTCCCGGCCCTCAAGGTGGATAAATACGGTGGATGCAAGCCACGACCTTTGCTAGCCCACGCGAAAACGGGATGTGACCTAGCCCTCGAAAACTTTCGCTCGTATTACCTGGTCAAGGGATTCAGCGGGATTTTCAAAATTGGATCTGGACGTATTCGTTTGTCGAAAGCCTGACCCTCGGTCCAGAACGACCCGTCGATGTCCAGCAAAGTGCGGCTGGTCCAGGGCAAACGTCACAACGTCAATTCTCGAAATGCCTTTTTTGAAATAGCTTCAAGCCGACAAGTGCCATTTTAGGCGAACAGGTCCATGACGGGCTGGCCTTTATCCGCCACGGTGAACGGTCTCATTGAAGGCGACATCGTTTTCTTGTCGAGCGGAATCCCCAGGGCGTGTGCAATGGTGGCGTTGAACTCGGGAACGACGACCATATTTTCCACGACTTCGCGACCCTCTTTATCGGTCATACCATATTTGATTCCACCTTTGATTCCACCACCAGCCATCAGGCAAGTAAATGCTTGTGGATAATGGTTACGGCCATTGTCGCGATCGGCAAAAATCTGGGGCGTGCGACCAAATTCGGTTGCCAGTACAACCAATGTTGAATTCAGCATTCCGGTCGCGTCGAGGTCAGCCAGGAGCGAAGCCAGCGCCTGGTCAAGAATCGCACCTTTTTCAGCGACTCGACCGAAGTTGTCTCCGTGCGTATCCCAACCTCCATCGTCGACTTCGATGAAACGGACGCCATTTTGGACCAGCCGTTTGGCCAGCAGGCAAGCTTGACCGAACGGGTTACGTCCGTAGCGATCCCGGACAACATCAGCTTCCTGGTTCAAGTCAAACGCCGTCAAGTCCTTGCTCTTCATCAACGACACTGCTTCGTCGTACATCGACGCGTAGGCGCGCGCTTCCTTCGTATCGTATTTGGACGAAAACGAATTGTTCATTGCCTTGAGCCGTTTCATTCTTGCACTGAATCGACTGTCGGTAACACCGTCCACAAGTTTGCTGTACTGAAGTCCGGACTCCGGATTTCCGATGGGTAGCGCCGCATATTCCGATTCCAGAAATCCGGCGCCCAACCCGTTGCTATTGCCACCAATTTTGACATTCGCCGGCAGGCCCGGGTTGATTTTGCCAAGGAATTTTGCTGACCAGGCACCCATGTCGGGGTGCTTGATCGTGCCTCGCAAAAAGTAACTGGTGTGCATGAAATAATTACCCTGGGCGTGGGCGCCCTGAGTCGAGTTCATCGAGTTGATGACCGCCACGTTGTGCATCTGGCTGGCCAATTTGGGGAAATACTCGCTGATCTGAACTCCGTCGGCACTCGTCTTGATCGACTCAACCGGCCCCTGTGTTTCTGCTCCCGGTTTAGTATCAAACGTGTCGAGATGGCTCATCCCGCCGCTCATGTACAGATAAATAACGGATCTGGCTTTGGCGTCTTCATTCCCAGGCAGGCCGGCTGCCGAAGCAGCATTGGCAAGACAGCTCAACGCTGGCATGGCTCCGACACCGAGCAGTGTCTTCGCGGCGCCTGCCACAAATGCGCGACGAGTAAGCGGGTCATTTTCATTTCGAATCTGGTTCATTGAATGTCTTGCCTCGGTCCTGTTTTTTTAATCGGTGACAATTGCTGTTGTCAGTAAAACGGAGTGAATCCGCGGATCGCCTATTTCACGAAAATGAATTCATTGGAATTGGCGAGCGTCCAGATCAAGTCACCGTAGATTTCCTTGATTTTTTCCTGATCTTTCTGACTTGCCGCATCGTCAAAATCTTTTTCCCAAACTCGGGATTCCGATCGGTTGGGTTCGCGACTGAGCATTGCCAGAAAAACTGACTCCGTACATTCCTTTCCCGATTTCGCGTCCAACGCTGCCTGCATCAAAACGCTACTGGCATCACGAGCGATTTTTTCTTCGACATAGCCGTTCATCATTGCCAGAACCTGGGTCACGGCCGGGTCCGTATTGGAGTTTTCAATCTGCTCACGGTCGGATTGACCAAACTCTCGCAGGAAGTGGCCAGCCGGAGCCGGGGCCGGCATTTCGGAGGCCCTTAGAAACGCACCCGAGTTACTCTTTTTGCGGAACTCCGCGACGATTTTGGCTTGCTCAATCAGCAACGTGCGCACAAGTTCCGTATTCCTCTTTTTCCGTGCCGTTTTGATCTTTTGAGCAATCTGGTTTCGCTCGGCGACCATTCTCTTGTACACGGGGTTTTCTTTCACGCTGGACTTCTTCTTGCTGTTGTAACCTTTGTCAGCAATTTCTCCGACCAACTCCTTGATCTCGCCAATGTTCATGTTTTTGAGACGTTCATAGGAATCATAGGGGTTATCAGAAAGGAAACTCCGATATCGCGTCGTCAAACCGGTTGCACGATGGTCAGTATCAGGAACCGTCAACACCAAGAGCGAATCCCAAATCTGCTCCGCTGACATTCGCCGAACGACTGGGCCGCAAAAATTGAATGTAGCTGGATCGGTTATGTCCTTGTCATACGCCTCCGCCTGGTACGTTTTGGAATTGTAGATGGCTCGCAAAAACTGTTTCATATCGAAATCGAGTTCGATCATCGTGTCGGTCAGGAATTCCATCAGGTCCGGATTGGATGCGACGGTATTGTCTTCAAGGATGTCGACCGGTTCAATCAAACCCAGTCCCAGGGCCTGTTTCCACAACCGATTGGCGATGACATTGGCAAACCTGGGATTTTCCTTGTCCGTCAACCAATCGGCATAGGCCTCGCGCGAGCCAAGCTGTTTTGCTCCGGGTATGGAAGCCTGTTGCGCGTTGTTTTTGGCTTTTCGAACCGGTTTCCTGGTCGCAGAAGGAACTTTGGCGTCAACCAATTTCTCCCCTTCAAACATTGTTTTTCCGACGACGATTTCTCCTTCGTAGCCATCCTCTCCCAGAAATCCTTCCGGCAGTCTGGCCAAGCCGGTGCCTGATCCGGCAATGCCGTAGCTCAGGCTTTGCGAAAGCCGGTTGAGGATCGGTTTCTGAGTGGCAGAAATCTCACCGTCCTTATACAGCGCACGTATCTGTTGATAAGTTGAACCCATATCATCGGTTCGATAACGAATCCCGCCAGTGAACGCGACCATTTCGAAGTACTGTCGCTGTTTCCATTTGTCGAATGGATGATCATGACACTGTGCACATTCAAGACGCGTTCCGAGGAATATCCGAATCGTGTTTGACATGTTGTCTTCGGGCATGTTGCGATCTCGCAAATAGTAGCCGACGGCACCGTTACCCCGCTGAAGATTCGGACCTTCTGAAACAATCATCTCCCGGACAAATTGATCATAGGGTTTGTTCTCCTGGAGCGAGTCTTTGACAAAATCGATATACGAAATCCCATCCAGTTGGCCCGGCAGGCGCGACTTGATCCTCAACAGGTCAGCAAAAAAGTTGAATTGGCGACTGACGTATCCGTACGAGTCCAGCAAATCATCGATCAAATCTTCCCGCTTGGTTTTGCTGCCCGACTTAAGAAACGTCCGTGTTTCGGCAATGCTTGGAATTCGGCCGATGATGTCGAGGTAGGCTCGACGAAGAAATACTTCGTCGGACGACAGCGCGTTCAGATTCTCGTTGTTCGCAGTCAATTGAGCCTGAACCCGTTTATCAATCTGCTCGCTGATCTCAAGGATCCTGCTCCGAGGCACGGATTGAACCGAGGTCCTGGCGGAGTTTCCACCATCGCTGGCGATTCCGAAAGTGGCATCCAAGAGTATCGCGACAACGACAAGAAAAAAGGAAGGTCTGGAAGTAACGATTTGCATCTGATTTTCCCGGTTTCGAATGCGGCTAATTGTCCAAGCATACCCTTTATCAAGGATGTTTTTAGGGGTAGAATTATTGAATTGGGGTTTCGTCATACGTCGGAAATAAACGGCTTAGGGTGGTTAACCGGCCGACAATCCCGGTTTTTCAAGATCAACCAGATGTTGCTTTTGGGCATCATCCAGCAATGATTATCCAACCGTTAAAAACTACGGGATGATCGGTCAAAGTTGACGTTTGCTTACAATTACGGGCTTTCGAACGCTTTTGACTCGGACTAATTTTGAAATCAGGCCAATTTTGCGTGACCCGCGGGAACCCCGGCGGCGGCGCAGCTATCAATGGTTGGTGGACCGCGCCCATTCAACTTGAACCTTAGGATTGGCTAACCCGATTCCGGCACACCCTTTTTCTTATCAACCAAGCTCCATTTCTCACCGCAGGTTTATGATGAAACGACGTTCAAGAATCCGACGCCGCAACAAGACGAACAAACTCGATTTTCAACGACTTGAACCAAGACAACTTCTCGCCGGCGACATGATCGGACCTCACCAGGCCGCAGGGTTCCTGCCCGATGGTGCCAACATCGTGGTCAACGGAGATTTTGAGACATTTACCGATGGGGAAGACAGGTTCTTTACCGAAAGCGAAGTTCCGGGCTGGCAGGCGATGGACGCCGCGGAACTCAACATCATGACCTGGAACGTTGCTGGTTTTGACAACGTGCTCGATCTTGACTCAACCACGACTGACTATGACCGGGTCTTCCAGAACGTTTCCACTGAATCCGCTACCGAGTATCTGGTTGCATTCGACTATCGAGCACATCCGACGTTTGATCCCGATGCGTCCGAATTCACCCATGATTTTGAATTCTGGTGGAATGGAAGCCTGGTCGAACGACTCACCGGCGGAGACCATTGGAACACGGCCGTCTTCCAGGTTACCAGTAGCAGTCTGGCGACGACGGAATTGCTGTTTTGCGAAATCGAGGAATCCGGCGCGCCATTTGGGGACGGACGGGGTGCCCTGCTTGACAACATCCGCGTCGTCAAATCCGATCCCGTCGCGATCAGCAATGGGGGATTTGAAACCACCGAAGTCGGCGATGGAGTTTTCTTCCGTCCAGAGGAGGTCGAGGGCTGGTCCGTCATTGCAGCAGACGTTGGTGATCAATGGTTGCAAATTGTGGAGACAGGCGCATCCGAAGGCAAGCAATACTTGAACCTGGATACAACAGTCGAGAACCGGGACATCGTGTACCGCGAAATTGCTACCGAGGCGGGAGCAACGTACTACCTCACGTTCGACATGCGTACCGATGGCGAGCAGACGGTCAGCCCCGATGAATTGCGGGTTCGTTGGAATGAAAGTTGGGCCGGTACGGTCTTTGGAACCAATCAATGGGAATCCTACGGCCTGGTCCTTACGGCGGACTCGGATACCACGAATTTAATGTTCCTGGAACCAGGTGGTGTCACTGGCGATGGCTCAGGTCCGCTTCTTGACAACATCCAGCTTTTCAAAATCAGTGCAGCCACATTGGTGGTCGACATCAACGGTGATGCCGATGGAATTGACGGCGAGGCCGTTTATTTCCCCGGCGCCGGAGCGCAGCCAATTGCCACAAGCATCGTCCTTTCGCATCCGACCGATTCGAACCTGACTTCGGTCATTGTGACGCTCAATGGTGCTGTTGATGGAGCCAACGAAATCGTATCGGTCAGCAGCGCATCAATTCCGACCGATGGAAGCGGGGCCGAGAAAATCGAGGTTGCCGCCTACGATTCAACCACCAACGAGTTGGTATTGACTGGTTCCGCAACGGCACTGGAATACCAGGCTGTCCTCCGAACCCTGACCTACTTTAATGACGCCGATGTTGTTTCAGCGACCAACCGTTCGGTCAACATTGAAATCGCGGATTCCGGATTGCCAGTCGATCGCTCAACAGCCAACGCTGCGATCGATCTGAGTATCGAAACTTCGCAAGTACTGATCGACTCCCAGATCCTCACGAAGTTTATCGCCGACAACAACCTTGACGCGCAACATCTTGGCAACGGGCTGTTCGCGGTTATCGATGAGCCAGGAACCGGGCAGAATCCGACGATCAACTCGAGAGTTCGCGTGAAGTACAACGGCAAATTCATCGAACTCAACGATCAAAACAAACTCGTGGAAGGTGCGTCATTTGACTTCAGTTCAGACTCGGGAATCACGTTTGCTCTGACCAGCGTGATTCAAGGCTGGCGACTGGGTATTCCAGCATTCAAGACAGGTGGAATCGGCCAGTTGTTGATTCCATCTGACCTGGCCTATGGACCATCGGGAACGGGATCCGGCTCAATTCCGCCAAATTCGATCCTGATATTCGACATCGAATTGCTGGAGATCGTGAGCTAGGGGAAACAAGCCGGCGACTGGATTGGTTTCGGACCGTATCGCTCAGCTTTCACAACAGCTCTGCTTTGTCTTTCACAAGTCAAGGCAGGGCTGTTTTTCTTTTGAATGGGTGAATCGGTTTGGACATCCGCGACCGATGCAATAGACTGGGAAAATCCGGAGACATTCGCACCCGTCGCGCACGCCTCAAATAATTCCAGACCTGACTACGTTGTCTGGCTCGGCGCAGGTTTTCGAGCTCCATTTTACTTATCCCTGGAACCACCATGAACACGAAATCACGATTGCGAAGAGTTTTTGTCCTGGCAGTTGTTCTGTCCGCCGCTGGATTGTCCGTTTATTCGCTGGCGACCCCTGCGTTATCGCAACAGTCGATCAGGATTCCGCAGCAACAAGTCGGAGTATTCGCCTACGCGCAGCTCACAATCCAGGGCAATGAGCAGGTGACATGGGATGAAGGTGGCAACGATGTTCCGCGAGTGGATACCCTCGACGCGACGTACCGCCGGCTTGGAGGAAATCAACGCACATCCGTTGTTAATCTCTTGAACGTCGTTGGTGGCCGGGGGTGGGAACTCGTCCAGGTCAGCAACAACACCTGGACGTTCAAACGTCGAATGTAGCACAGCGCGGCGTGCCACACCAACGCCATGCCCGTTCGTTGTCCCGCAATCATGGACATCACGCGGTCCGGCTTCAACCTATTGAGGCTGAGAACGCTTCCAGTGCCGGCGGGCGTTTTCGAAGTTTGAGCGGATTCGAGTCGCCAGCAGATCGGTTGTCTCCTGATCAGTCAACGACATGTATTCTTCAAACAAAATCGGTTTTCCGATTACGACATGGATGCGACCCGGTTTCGGAAGTTTTTTTTCCCGGGGGAACGCCTGGAACGAGCCGTCGAAACCAACGGGCACGAGGGTTGATTTCGTTCGTTTGGCAACGGCACAAAAGCCGGGCATTAACGGAAGCAGTTCACCATTGTGAGTTCGTGTACCTTCCGGAAAAATAACGACCGATTCACCTCGCTTGATCCTTCGCAGCGTTTCTTTCATTCCGCCAATCCCGGTGGCTTCGCGGTCAATCGCAATCATGTCATTCCATTGCAAGAACCAGGCCAGCGGGGGGAAATTGAGTAACGTCTTTCGCCCCAGGTAGTTGACAGGCCGGGGGCAAACGACACCGATAATCAGTGGATCGAGATAGCTCTGATGGTTACAGCAAATCAACAGCCCGTCTTCTTTCGGAAAATCTTCAAGGCCGTAAACGCGGATCCGATACACAAGCGTCAACAGAACTCGAAAGAACCAGCGGGTTGCCGATTGGCTCAGTGAGACCAAAGGAGGCCTTCTTCGTTTTCGCTCAGCGGACATGTCGCTTCAGGGCTGTGAGAATGGGGTAGGTCAAAAAAGACCGCAAGTGAATACAAACATCGAACAGATCGGTTCGGCTTCACGAGCCACCCAAAATCGACCCAAGCGGATAAAAGCCGGGATCGTGGTTGTCGACAGCAAAACCGTTCCCCTTAAACTATAAATCAACGAATCAGGATTGTCGCCCATCGAAGGCGGCGGAACGGGTCTTCTCAGGATGGATGGCGAAATTTGAAAATTGGACCAACGATTATCGAAGATACGTTCGCGGAAGCATTTTCGATGAGGTATAGCCGGATTGTCGTCACCGCGATCAATGAGCGTTGGATCGACGCCGCGATCAGGGAATTCAGCGGATATGGAAGCTCGGTGATTGGATGCGATGCGGAAGTCGGACTCGAAAAACGAATTCCTCCAGCGGAGACGATCGATGGACGGCCGGGCGCAAGCCTGCTGGTGTTTGGATTTACCAACGACGCGGTCCAGGCAGCGATCACCAACCGAACGGGTCAGTGTCTGATGACGTGCCCAACAACCGCAGTTTTCAACGGACTGAGAGCGGAAGAACTCGACACTCCGCGTGTGGGTGCCTTCGGAAACGGATCCACTCCCAAGATCGAGACCGTTCCGCTGGGCAAACACCTTCGTTTTTTCGGGGACGGTTTTCAAAAAAGCAAACTGATCGGCGGTCGGAGATTTTGGCGAATACCAGTCATGGATGGCGAATTTGTCGTGGAAGATACCCTGGGAGTTGCAAAGGGTGTCGCGGGAGGAAATTTTCTGATTCTGGCTAACGATCAGCTCCTCGGATTGAGTGCAGCCGAACGGGCCGTCGACGCCATCGCCGATCTCGACAACGTCATAACTCCGTTTCCCGGAGGAGTAGTCAGAAGTGGCAGCAAGGTCGGTTCGCGATATGCAGCCCTGAAAGCATCCACGTCCGACGCATTTTGCCCCACGTTGCGGGGTCGCGTTGAAACGGCGCTTCCGGAAAACGTAAATTGCGTGTACGAAATCGTGATTGACGGAACAGATTTTGAATCGGTGGCTGCCGCGATCCGGATGGGAATTCTGGCTGCCGCAGGGCCTGGAGTGGTGGCAATCAGCGCCGGAAACTATGGCGGCAAGCTCGGCAAATACCATTTTCACCTTATCAACCTGTTTGAAACCGAATCATCAATCCGATCGACCGGGATCGATCCCGGTTGATTTTTGAAAGGATTGCCGAGGAACGAGTGACCCCAAAAGGAGGATACCCAGCGACATGGCCCTGTATTTCAAATTACCTTTCCGACAGGTTTTTCGTCCCTAAATGCCCAACGCCGAAACCCTCAACGAACTTACCCACAAGCCGGATCGACCGTGGCAATTGACGTTGCGCCGGTTCTTTCATCAGGCCTGGGTTGAAATCTCGATCGGCGTATTGGTCATTGTGTCAGTGTTGATGACGCTGGCCGAGTTTTGGCTGGAGTTCAAATTCGAGCAGGGGACAACGTCGGTTTCCACGTTGATAGGAACATTCGGATCGGCTCAGCTGAATTGGATGGTGCTCGCCAACGACCTGATCACGCTGATATTCGCCATTGAGCTTACACTCCGGTTTCTGGCGGCCAGTTCAAAACGCCGGTTTTTCTCCGAATTCTGGCTGGACATTGTAGCCACGATACCGCTGTTCCGTGTTTTTCGTTTCGCCCGCGCGTTACGCTTGTTGCGTCTTGTTAGGATGTTGCGTCTCTATGGCGTGATGTCGCGTCTCTCTGGGCACTTCCCGGCGATGTTTCGGCGGGGGGCTGTCGACTTTCTGATGATTTGTGGGCTGCTCGCGTTGACGGTCCTGTTTGGTACGTTAGCGATCACGCATTTCGAAACCAATGGCCGGAAGAACGCTCGGGGCGCAACCGCGTCGGCGGCATTCGGCGCGGGTCGCGATCCGGCTGCCGCGTCGGCATCGGCCGATGATGAGGAAAACGAAGACCAGTTTGACTTGAACCATTCGTTCTGGTTTAGCATTTACACGCTGTTTGCGGGCGAACCGGTGCCGCGCACGCCGCAGACATTAAACGGCAAAATTGTATCGGTGTTCTTGATGTTTATGGGTTTAACCATTTTTGCCATTTTTGCAGGAACCGTTTCGGCATTCATGGTAGATCGAATGCGAGTGGAGGGCAGAATTGTGGAATGGGATGCGCTGGAAAACCACATTGTGATTTGTGGCTGGACTCCAAAAACAAGAACGATCATCAACGAGTATCGAGCCAGTGCCAAAACTCGCAGGACTCCGATCGTGGTGATCACTGAGCTTGACCGGGATCAGCTGGACGACGATTGCGCCGAAATGGCAAACGTCTATATTCTGCACGATGATTTCACAAAGGTCAGCGCGCTGAAACGAGCCGGGATCGCCAGTGCAACGACCTGTCTTGTATTGACAGACACGACCGGGGGTCGAAGCGAACAGGACGCCGACGCGAGGACGATCCTGGCGGCATTGACCGTCGAAAAAATCAATGAATCGGTTTATACGTGCGCCGAGTTGGTTAATCGAAGCTACGCCACGCATTTGGAGGCGGGAAAGGTCAATGATTTTGTCGTCAGCGGCGAATACGGCGCTCACATGCTGGCCCAGGCCGCCATGAACAAGGGGCTGATCGGCGTTCTCAGCGAGCTGTTAACCTATCAACACGGGAACGAGTTCTACCGGATGCCAATTCCCGTTTCGTGGATTGGCGAGTCATTTGACAGAAAACTGACGGATATCAAACAATCTTCCAATGTGATCTTGGTGGCAGTTCATTCTGCCGGTAATGAAACGGTCGTGAACCCGAAAAACTACAAATTCCAAGCTCATGATGACGTGGTCGTCATCAGTACTGGAATTCCAAAACTTTCCTGAATCGAGACGTTGCTGCTAGAGGAGGGAGTTCAGTTCGTCTAAGATCATATTGGTCGTTGTTTCACTCAAACTGATTCGACCTTGTTGTGTGTCGAGCGGTTCTGACCGAATCCTGCCCGCTTGATCCGGAACGACGGTCGATACGGCATATTGCACGAAAGACGATCACTGCCACGGTCTCAAGCGCATAACGGGGTTTGAGAAAATACACTAACAAGGCCATGTATGAATCCGCAGAATCTGAAGCGAATCACCGTTGCGTGGGCCTGTTACATTGCGGCCAGTCTGGATGGCGCCGCGGTTCTGCATGCTGACATATCATTGCCCAAGATCTTTTCGGATCACATGGTGTTGCAACGTGATTCTCGCGTCCGAGTTTGGGGAACGGCGGACCCTGGTCAACAATTAACGGTAAAATTTTCGGGCAAGGAATGCAAAGCGACGGCGTCGACTGAGGGTGAGTGGAGTGTCAACATCACCACGCCTGGCGCGGGAGGGCCGTTCGAACTGGAAGTTACCGCCGATGGAGGCGGACCCAAAGTCGTTTTCAGCGATGTGCTTGTCGGCGATGTCTGGTTGTGCTCGGGACAGGACAACATGGAATTAAAGGTTTCCGAATCGCTCAACGCGCAAACGGAAATTGAACAGTCGAAGAACTTTCCCTACATTCGCCTGTTTGCGGTTGGTGATCATGCGACGGCACAACCCTTGAGTGATTTTCACAAGGTTGTTCCGTGGAGTGTATGCTCTCCGGAAACGGTCAAGGATTTTTCCGCGACCGCTTATTTCTTCGGACGTGAGATTAGTAGACAGCTTTCAGGCGAGGATCATAGATGCGTGCCGATTGGATTGATCGATGCTTCCTGGGGTGGAACCGTCTGTGAAGCGTGGACATCCCGGGAGTCAATGGAAAATGTCTCTCAATTGGTGCCGCTGCTGAAGCACTGGGACGAAACAGCGAATCAACTAACGAGTCCCAATAGACCTGGACTGCTGTACAACGGGATGATCGCGCCGATCACACGGTTTCCAATTCGCGGTATCATCTGGTATCAAGGTGAGGCCAACGTGGAGCGAGGAGCCCAATACGCAACTTTGTTTCCGACGTTGATCAAGGACTGGCGAAAGAATTTCGGGCTGGGTGAAATCCCGTTTTATTTCGTTCAGCTCGCTCCGTACCGGTACAATCAAAAGTCGGCTGAATCGCTGGCCGAAATCTGGGACGCCCAGCTGAATACGTTAAAATCTGTCCCAAATACGCGAATGGTAGTAACCACCGACATTGGCAATCTGCTTGAACTCAATCCGAAAAACAAGCAGGAAGTCGGACGCCGGTTGGCCTTGGCCGCTTTGGCTGATGTTTACGCGGGCCAACTGCCAACTGGCACCGAGAAACCTGGTTATAGCGGCCCGATTTACGACACGATGTCCATTGACCAGGATCGAATCCGAATCACGTTCAAGCACGTCCATGACGGGCTCCGGATTGCGAACGACGATCCCGAATTGACCTGTTTCCTGATCTGCGGCGAAGACAAGAAATTCGTTCCCGCGGTGGCAAAAATTGACGGACAGCGTGTGGAAGTCAGTTCGCCTGAGGTCAAGAACCCGATTCATGTCCGGTTTGCCTGGAGCGATACCGCCCAGCCGAATCTCGTCAACTCAGATGGTTTACCCGCTTCGCCATTTCGAACGGATGATTTCACTTTGATCTCCGAGGGACGCGATTTCTAGATATTTGATGCTGTCGCTTGTGTTTATTTGACATGACAACGGCTAAAGTTGCTAAATTATTTCTGTTGTGTGCGCTCGAGTAGCTTGAGCCACCGTTTCTATGGTAATCCCATTGCTTTGCTTACATTTCTTTACAGATTTCTGTCATGAGTTCCGAACCGAACAATCCAATTCCAGACCCTGCCAACCCGGTAAAGCCCGAATCCCAGGCCGACGTGGCGAAAACACCCGCCGAAACCGAGACGCCCGCTGTAGTCGAAACGACATCTGGCTTGGAAACACCGATTCCCAGCGAATTGCCGACTCCCGTACCCGCGGCGCCAGCCAGTCCGAGTGCTGCCACGGATGCCCCGTCCGATGAATCGGGAGCCGGGGTGGACGGAACTGCGCCGGTTGTGGATTTGAATGCAGCCTTGGCTCCGCCGGCCGCAACCGTTCCTCCTGAACCGGCCGCAACGCCAGGTGAAGGCACGCAACCGGCACGCAAAGTTGCCATCGGTTCACAGCGGGACCCTGCCGATAAATCGCTTTCACCCAGCCAGCCGAAAGCGGTTCAAGCGGCCGTTGCCAATCCAATCAATCTTTCCGGAGAACCGATTCCTGCTCCGGCACCTATGGTCGCAATCAAGTCCAATGCAGGATTCAGCGACGACATTGAGGCCGAGATCGCTGCCGCCTTGGGCGATATTTCGATGGATGACGTTGTTGCCACCACCGACGCCGCCAATGACGAGATCGAACCCAACACGCGTGTCAAGGCAGCCGTTACGAAAATTCACGAAGACAATGTATTTGTAAAGCTTTCCGGCCAGTACGAGGGAATCGCGACGCTTCATCATTTCAAAGAAGCGCCGAAAGAGGGCGACTTGGTCGAAGTGATTGTTCGTGGCCTCAACAAAGAAGATGGGCTTTACGAATTGGCCGTTCCTGGCGCGAGCATCGGTGTTTCTGATTGGGACGACATCACCGAAGGGGCCGTGGTCGACGCCCTGGTAACCGGATCCAATACGGGCGGACTGGAAGCCTCTCTCAACTCGATTCGGGGCTTTATCCCTGCCAGTCAGATCGATCGTTTCCGGGTCGAGGACTTGGCCGCGTATATCAATCAGAAACTGACGTGTGTCGTTGTTGAAGTCAACCCAGAAAAACGCAAGCTCGTCCTCAGTCGACGCGCCGTTCTCGACCGGGAAAACGAAGAAAAGCGTCAACAGTTGTTGACCGAACTCGAACCGGGGCAGTTGCGAGATGGAATCGTGACCAAGCTGATGGACTTCGGCGCATTTGTCGATCTCGGAGGTTTGGAGGGCTTGATTCACATCAGCAAACTCAGCTGGTCGCGCGTCAAACATCCAAGCGAAGTACTGGCGGTCGGTGAAAAGGTACGGGTCAAGGTCGAGAAGATCGATGCTGACTCGAATCGAATTTCCCTCTCGCATCGCGATACGATGGAGCATCCCTGGAAATCGGTCGAAAACCAGTTTGCCGTCAATGACATCGTCAAAGGCACGGTCACGAAGACAACGGATTTTGGCGCATTCGTGAAAATTGCACCGGGCATCGAAGGCCTGGTCCATATTTCCGAGCTCGCCTATCAACGAATTGCAAAAGTAACCAGCGTTGTGAATGAAGGGCAGGAACTCGAAGTCAAAATTCAGTCAATCGATCCTGAATCTCAAAAGATTTCACTGTCCCACAAAGCCTGCCTTGCGCCGCCTGCTCCCAAACCCGTCGCGGGCGCAAAGGAACAGGCTCCGGAAGTCGAAGAACCCGCTCGTGAATTGGCCGTGCCTGCCAGCGGTGAACCTCTGAAAGGTGGTACCGATCGCCGATCCGGGGGCGAGGGAATTGGACTTAATTGGTAGGTTTCGGTGGACTTGGCAGTCGTGTATTGTTTCGCCCGGGACCGGAGAAAACGAGGACCCCAAACCCAATTGGGTTGAAGGCGTGAGGCCAGGCTCCTGACAGTTGATCCCCTTCGATCGAATATCCTCAATCGAGACATTCATGTTCTGGCAAACCATCGCTCGTCCGATTCTATTTTGTTTGCCTGCCGAACGTGCTCACTATGTCGCCATGGGTGCGTTTAAACTGATGCTCTGGCCTGGTTTGGGTCCGTTATTTCGAAAACACTTCGACGTTGCTGACCCGGCACTCGAAACCAGCGTATTTGGAATCGATTTCAGAAACCCGGTTGGGCTCGCCGCTGGCTTCGACAAAGACGCACGTTGGTTTCCGGAACTGGCGAGTCTTGGATTTGGCCACGTCGAAGTTGGAACGATCACCGGCCAGGCTCAACCTGGAAACCCAAAGCCACGGCTCTTTCGACTGCCAGCCGACCATGCGCTCATTAACCGAATGGGATTCAACAACGCCGGCAGTGACGCCGCAGCGCGACGCCTGGCTGCGACTCGCAAATCCAGACCGACCGATGTGTTGGGGGTCAATATTGGAAAAACCAAATTGGTTCCCGTCGAAGCAGCCACCAGGGATTATTTGATCAGCTTCGAACGGCTGTTTGGCTACGCCGACTACTTCACGGTGAATGTCAGCTCTCCCAACACTCCCGGATTGCGCACGCTTCAAAATCATGAACCGTTGGTTGAATTACTGACGTCGATCACGGAACTCAATCAGACGTTGGCCGTTGATCACGAATGCGATCCCAAGCCCGTATTACTCAAAATTGCGCCTGATGTGACCGATCCGCAACTGGCCGATATTGTTTCGATTCTCCAGGAAGTGAAACTCGATGGTGTGATCGCAACGAACACGACGGTGTCAAGGTCCGATTTAAAGACACCCGGTGAAGTCGTCGACGCGATTGGCGCCGGCGGTTTGTCGGGGGCGCCATTGACCCAACGAAGCCGACAGGTCGTCAGGCAACTGCACGATCAACTTCGTGGCGAAATTCCCATCATTGGCGTGGGTGGTATCATGTGTGGCGAAGATGCCTGGCAAATGATTCTTGCCGGGGCTTCGTTGGTCCAGATCTATACGGGGTTTATTTACGGAGGTCTCTCGTCGGTCCGAGACATCAATCGGTATCTGGCCAGCCAGTTGCACCGATACGACTTCCATTCGGTCGCCGACGCCGTGGGGACGGGACGAGTTTAGGAGGTCTGAACCTTGCATCCATTCGAATTGAGTTTTGTCGAACAGATTTTCGACGGGCTGGGCGATGTTGTTTTTTGCGTCAAAGACCGCTTGGGAATTTACCAAGCGGTAAATCTCGCTTTTGTGGATCGGGTTCATGGGAACGACAAATCAGAGCTGATCGGCAAGTCGGCTGCGCAGTTGTTCACTGAATCACTTGCCAGCGGATTTGAGCTCCAGGACAAAGCCGTTTTTGAGACCGGACGACCGATTCGGGATCAACTGGAAAGAATCACCAACTCGAACGGGAGCATTGGCTGGTACCTCGCCAGCAAGTTTCCGATTTTTGATGCCGAACAAAAGGTCGTTGGCCTGGTTGGAATTTCGCAGGACCTTGATTGGCCGAGTGACAGCAACCTGGAAATGGCAAACTTGAAATCGATCGTCGAATTCATCAAAGACAACCTGGACCAACCGCTGCGAACCGAACAGCTGGCGAAAAAATTCTCACTTTCGGCGGTTCAGCTTGACCGCCGCATGAAACGGGTATTTCGACTGTCAACCAAGAAATTCATCATGAAGTGCCGTCTTGAGAAGGCCTCCAGGCAACTCGCCTCCACGAGCATTTCTGTTTCCGATATTGCGCTGGCGTGCGGCTTTACGGACCAAAGCGCACTTACACGGCAATTTCGAAACGCAACCTCCGATACGCCGGCGAATTTTCGCAGGAAAATACAACAGCCGTAGGTTGCATTCAATTCCCAAGTTCGATTTGGCGGTGATTGACAATCGTGGCTGCGAAATTCGATTGAATTCCAAAATCCCGACGCGAGTCCGGATCGACCGGTATCAAACGCCTGGCAACCCGCTTTGCTCGTTCCAATTCAGATCTTGAATTAACGCAATAACAACGCTTCCTTCACGCCAACTTCACAGAAAACTCAACAATGACCTACCGTCAAATGGTTGAATAGGGACCGGGGTTCAATTACGGCATTGATCTTCGACTTGTGAGAACCCCGTCCCTTGTTTTACGAAGATGGGAAGACATGAATATTGACAGGTTGACGATTTACCATCGTGAAATTGAGGAACTCACCCAGCCCACGATGTTGCCCCAATCGGAGGATTCGGTCTTGGGTGAGTGGAGGGAAACCGAAGTGGTGATCCCCACGCCAGAACAGATTCGATTCGAATGCCAACGCATCCAGGCCAACTGGGACCAGCGAGAAACGCTGATTCGATTGCTACGGGCGGAAATGGCCTGTAAGTTTGGGATCTGTCGAAATCTGTAGCTTCGTTTTGTGAACGGTCCAGGTTGGAAGCCAACCTGGCCGAAACGAAGGCATCCCTGGGGGAACATCATGCCGGCGAAATCAGGCCCCTGTTTAGGCGGTCGTCGGCTTCAAATCAATTCGCGGCTTTGCAGCTGACCACCGTGAGGAAGAAGTCAAACCAGGTTCGATTTCTCTAGATCGACAAGGCGACTCAGTTTGTACCGTCACTTCGATTCGCCAACCGTTTCGTCAACCCCGACGAGGAGCCGTCTGAAACCGCATGGTGGGGAAAAGACGGGTTCACACCGGTAACCGAAGTACCTGTGAAATGCCTGGGTTTCGGCCTGCAAGTCGGTGGATTTGGTGGAACTAGCGACGGCTGCGGCCTTGTCCCGATATGGTTGCACTGCGAAAATCGTTTCATCGACCGCTGGTCTCCGAAAGCGAGCTTCGCATGAACCCCTCTCCCGAATCAAAAAAGAAGTCGCGCAAGCGTGTGACGGTCCCCCAATTGATCGAAAAAAAACGCCGCGGCGAAAAGATCACGATGCTGACTGCGTACGATTACACGATGGCTGCGCTTTTGGACGCTTCCGGTGTCGACACCCTGCTGGTGGGTGATAGCATGGCGATGGTTGTACAGGGGCATGAAAACACGCTGCCCGTGACACTCGATGAGATCATTTACCATGCCGAAATGGTGGGGCGGGCAGCCAGTCACGCGCTAGTTGTCGTGGACCTCCCGTTTCCGATCAACCACCAGGGAATCCACGAGGCGGTCAGGGCCTCCGGCCGAATCTTGAAAGAAACCCGATGCCAGGCAGTCAAGCTTGAAGGTGGAGCCGAGCAGGCGGATGTGATCAAGGCGCTGGTTACGGCCGGGATTCCCGTGATGGCTCATGTTGGCTTGCGTCCACAAGCGGTTCATACGATGGGGGGATACAAGGTCCAACGGAATCGTGAGCAGTTGATGCTCGACGCGACGACCGCTCAGGAAGCCGGTGCGTTTGCAATTGTACTGGAATGCATACCCGCTGAAATTGGAAAGGAACTGAGTGAATCCTTGCAGATTCCCACGATTGGAATCGGAGCAGGCCCGCATTGTGATGGCCAGGTTCTTGTGATCAACGATCTGTTGGGTCTGACGAGCGGCTATGTTCCAAGTTTCGTCAAGGCCTATGCGAATCTCAAGGAAACGATTCAAGCTGCCGCTGCCCAATGGTGCAACGAGGTTCGAGAAAACGAGTTTCCTGGTGATGAGCATTCGTTCTGACTTCGGAATGTTCGCAGTTCCACAATTCCAATCCGGGCATCCACGACCCAGGAACCATGGTGTGGATCGGCGTCGTGAATTCGAGGAGTACGGCCGATTCCCTGAATGACGCTACCGCATTTCTTGTTTGGCCTCGACACAACGCATGTTTACGAATGCGCCCGGAAACAAAAGTCGTTTGAGCCGTAGCGAGAAACTGTCATCAAAAACAGTTGTTTGGCCACATGCGATTTGTTAGAACTAGTGATCGTCCCAAGGCAGTGAAAATCACCGGTAAACTCCAGGAAGGCGACGGCAAGTGTGAAGAGTTTCGATCCCGACGATGTGACTCGCGATCAGATCGATGGCGCCATTTCGAAGGATGGCGTTGAAACTTCGGTACTTCCTCAGTCAATCGGGCGTTACCGGATCGAAAGCGTACTGGGAAAAGGCGGATTCGGACTCGTATACCTGGCTCGCGACGATGAACTGGACCGATTGGTCGCAATCAAGGTTCCACATGCGGAGCTGATTACCAAGCCGGCCGATGCAGATGCTTATTTGACGGAAGCACGCATGGTTGCCAGTCTCGATCATCCTGGCATTGTCACCGTACACGATGTCGGTCGTACCGATGAATTCCCCTGCTACGTTGTCTCGAAATATATTGAAGGCAGCGACCTTTCGACCAAACTCAAACGGAAGCGTCTGACACATCGGGAATCCGCCGAACTTGTGGCCACGATCGCCGAAGCCTTGCACTACGCCCACAAACAGGACATCGTGCATCGGGATGTAAAGCCGGGAAACATCCTGATCGGCAAAGACGATCAGCCGTACGTGGTTGATTTTGGGTTGGCATTGCGGGAAGAGAATATCGGCTCGGGGCCGAGGTACGCAGGTACACCAGCCTACATGTCGCCGGAACAAGCGCGTGGCGAAGGGCACCGGGTGGACGGGCGCAGCGACGTATTCAGTTTGGGAGTGGTCTTTTACGAATTGCTGGTTGGCCGTCGGCCGTTTCGCGCCGTGACCCATTCAGAACTCCTCCAGGAGGTAAAAACTTTCGAACCGCGTCCACCGAGGCAATACGATGACCGGATCCCCAAAGAGTTGGAACGGATCTGCCAAAAAGCGATGGCCAAACGAGTCTCGGACAGGTATTCAACGGCGAAGGACTTCGCCGAAGATCTTCGGCACTTTTTGGCCGAACTGTCCCTGCGCACAAGTGGGACAATGGGTCCCATGGAATCCGAACTGGACGGTGCCAAGCCCGTGTCAACACCGTCTGGCTCCGTGACCGCGTTTCCATCGTCGCATCAAACAGACTCGTCATCCGACAGGCACCCAATCAAAATCGTACCCAAAGGCTTGCGTTCGTTTGATGCTCAAGATGCGGACTTTTTTCTGGAACTTCTGCCGGGCCCAAGAGATCGCAAAGGGCTCCCGGACGGGTTGAGATTCTGGAAATCACGCATTGATGAATTAGATGGCGACAATACGTTTGCGGTAGGGTTGATTTATGGGCCATCTGGCTGCGGCAAGTCGTCAATGGTCAAGGCAGGGCTTTTGCCATTGCTTGGCGAGGAAGTGAACCCGGTCTATCTTGAGGCAACGCCGGCAGAAACCGAAACCCGGCTGCTGCATGGACTACGAAAGAGTTGCCCGGATTTGGAACTTCACCTGAACCTCCAGGAATCGCTGGCATCGTTGCGCCAGGGGAGGGGCCTGCCAGTTGGCCGAAAGGTCCTGATCGTCCTTGACCAGTTCGAGCAATGGCTACACGCGACCAGGGAACATGAAAACTCAGAACTGGTTCAGGCCTTACGGCAATGTGACGGTGGACGCGTCCAGTGTATTGTTCTGGTTCGGGATGATTTCTGGATGGCCGCAACCCGGTTCATGCGAGAATTGGAGATCAGGCTCGTCGAAGCACAAAACTCCGCTGCGGTCGATTTGTTTCCGATCCGTCATGCCGAGAAAGTGCTGACGGCATTTGGTCAGGCTTTCGGGTCCCTGCCGGAAAACCTCGGTGACCTCAGCAAAGAGCAGAAGTCCTTTATCAAACAATCGGTCAACGGTCTGTCCGAGGAAGGCAAGGTGATTTGTGTTCGCTTGGCGCTGTTCGCTGAAATGATGAAAGGAAAGTCATGGACACTTGCGACGCTCAGGGCCGTCGGCGGAACCCGGGGAATCGGCGTCACTTTCCTGGAAGACACGTTTAGCGCCTCTACGTCACCCCCCCAACATCGCTACCACCAAAAAGCGGCGCGAGCGGTTCTGAAGGATCTGCTACCCGGATTGGGGACGGACATCAAAGGTTATATGCGCTCCCATGCCGAGTTGCTGGAAGCCTCCGGTTACGACATCAAAACCAGGGATTTCGATGAACTTATCCGAATCCTCGATAGCGAAATCCGGC
Source organism: Planctomycetaceae bacterium (assembly GCA_024642205.1). Taxonomy (GTDB): domain Bacteria; phylum Planctomycetota; class Planctomycetia; order Pirellulales; family Pirellulaceae; genus Mariniblastus. The sequence continues at coordinate 71,636 of JAHEBQ010000024.1, forward strand.
TCATTACACCAACTGATCCCGAAGGAAAAGAGTCCGTCGACGACTCCGTTACGCAAAGCAGTTCGGAGCAGAAGTATTACCAACTAACACACGATTACTTGGTACATTCGCTGCGTGAATGGCTGACCGGCAAGCAAAAAGAAACCCTGCGCGGACGGGCAGAATTGAAACTGGCAGAACGTTCCGAAACCTGGAACTCGAAACCGGAAAGCCGGTTCCTTCCGTCCTGGTGGGAGGACCTAAATATCCGGGTGTTTACCAGCCGGAAAAAATGGACCGACACCGAACAGAAAATGATGAACGCTGCTGGACGACTGCATGGGACCTGGTTCGCAGCGGTAATGGTGATTCTCGCGAGCATGATTTTTGGCGGACTGCTGATTCGCAATCACATGTCGGAAACGCGAGCAAAACTGCTTGTGAACGGATTGGTCCAAGCCCAACTGGACCAAGTTCCGGCAGCGATCGAAAAATTGACCGATTTCCGTAAATGGGCGGATCCCGCGCTGGAAGAAGAGCTGCAGAAATCTGACCCTGGGTCCAGTGAAAGTCTGAATATCAGCCTGGGATTACTTCCGGTCGATTCCGGGCAACTACCCCATCTCAGGAATCGGCTGCTGACCGCAAAACCGGAACAAGTGGCAACGCTCGTTTCCTTGCTGCAAAAACACCAGTGGGAACTGGTTGCTGGCTTGTGGGAGATCGTCGAGGCCCCGAAACCGGAACAGCAAAATCAACTTTTGCGTGCGGCAAGCGCCCTGGCTGTTTACGATCCAGACAATCAGGAGAAATGGACGGGAGTGGCGCAGCGAGTCGTTGATACGATGGTCATCGAGAACTCGCTTCACGCGGCTGTTTGGGTGAAAACCCTCGAACCCGTTCGACACGTCCTCCTTCGTCCACTAAACGCGATTTACAATGACGTGCATGGCAATCGCCCGCAATCGGAAATCGCATTGGCGACTACCGTGCTGGCGAAATATGCTGCCGAAGACACCGGCACCATGGCGGAATTGATCTTTGATGCCCGGCCCGAGCAGTTTGCGGAGCTGTTTCATGAATTTGCTGCGAACAGAGAGGAGGCCCTTTCCAAAGTGAACGCCGAACTGAATCGGCGACTCGGTTCCGATGGAACGGATCTCGAAAAAGAAACATTGGCGCAACGACAAGCCAATGCGGCGATTGCAGCTTTGCGGATGGGTCAAGCGGACGGGGTATGGCCGTTGCTTAAACATAGTCCGGACCCGAGACTCCGCTCGTGGATCATCAACCGCTTTGCTCTCCTGGACGCGCCCTATGATGCCATTGTGGAGCGATTGGCGACAGAAACGGATGTTACGATTCGTAGAGCGTTGATTCTGATCCTTGGAAACGCCGCTGATTCCAGTCGATTCGAGCGAGAATCAGTCACCCGGAAGCTTATCGGCTGGTTCAAAACGGACCCCGACCCGGGCATTCATGGAGCGATCGGTTGGGTTTTGCGGCAATGGGGGCGAGAGGCAGAGTGGACAGAAGCGATCAAGGCGCTCGCGACTGGCGACAATGTGGAAAAGCGTGACTGGTTTGTAACCGGGACCCAACAACACACAATGACCAAATTGCCTGGTCCAATCGAATTCATGATGGGGTCGCCCAGTGATGAATTAGAACGCGCCACGAACGAACAGCTGCATCGAGTGCGAATCGGCCGCAGCTTTGCAATCTCGACGACGGAGGTGACCGTCCAACAGTTTCAGGAATTCCTGCGTTCCGCGCCAGGCCTTGAACACACCTATGATGAACCAAAATCTCCCGAGCCCAACTGTCCGCAAACGTCGGTTACCTGGTACGAAGCGGCAGCGTTTTGTCGCTGGCTGAGTGAACAGGAGGGTTTCACGGAAGACCAAATGTGCTATCCGGCGATTACCGAGATCAAGGCGGGCATGCAGATGCCGGAGGATTATCTTAGCCGTACAGGATTTCGTCTTCCCAGTGAAGCCGAGTGGGAGTACGCCTGTCGGGCGCAGGCTTTCACCTCCAGGTACTATGGCCAAACGGATGAATTATTGGATCAATACGCCTGGTCGACGTCAAATTCCCAACGTCGGACGCAAGGCGTCGGATTGCTCAAACCAAATGAGTTTGGACTGTTTGACATGCATGGCAATTCCTGGGAATGGTGTCAGGAACGTTTTTTTAGTAATTACGGGAGCGATTTGGATTCGGTTGCGCTGGATCGCGAAGACACAAAAATGGTCATCGATGCCGATAGCCGACCACAGCGGGGTGGGTCGTTTAACGATTCATTCTCATATTTTCGTTGTGCATTCCGCCCCAACGACAAACCGGGAAATCGAAACAACTATATGGGCTTTCGATTCTGTAGAACTTACAACGCCGATCCATGACAGACGTTGATTTGGTTGCGACAGCGGTTATTGGTCGTCAAGGGATCAACCAGCGCCGGTCGTCATCACGGACTCTTTCGAGGCAGGCGACTCAATTTCCACGATGCAACGGGGCAGGGATTGACCGACAGTTCCTGGGGTACACGATTGCTCCGAGCTGGAGGTCGTCGGAGATTGGGCTTCGCACATGGCCTGGTTCGTTCCATTCATCCTGGCGGAACCCGGGGCAGGCAATTCGTCCGCAGGCGGCTGGTTGTGCTTCCGCCATTGTCCGAACCTGGCTTTGAATTTCTGTGTCGCCCTCCAAAGCCGAATCCGGAAGCGCGATAAAACTCTCGGACTCTCCCAACCCACGCGGAAATGGATGGTTTCCTGTTTGCCAAATTGTGCCTTCAGAGGATTCGTTCCCAACAGCAGGTTGATTTCGCTGACACCTTCTTTCGATTCCTGTTCGTAGGCATAGAGCACCAGCAGTTTTGCCGGCGAGTATTGGCGGAAGTCGTCGTCCATTGCGATCAGCTGGAAGTAGGTTGCGCCCCGGTTACGATAACAGAGCTGGAATGCGATCAGACGGTCATCGGCGTAGAGCAGGTAATGGCTCAGGGACTGTTTTCTCCGCAATGCATCATCGCAATCCCAAAATGCCTTCTTTTGCGAAGGGACCTCGAAAAGCGAATCCCGGTCGATTCCAGCCTGTCGCAATGTCTGTTGCCGGCGGACATGCAACGCTTCGATTTCCAGCCGCTGGGTTTGCGTGAGTCTTGCGGTTCTTATAAAGCGGACGTTACGGTGAACTGATTCCAGCTTCTCGCGGCTACGCCGAAAATTCCGACGATGTTTCGGAGAAAATGTCTGTCTGTAGGCCTCAAATCCATTTCGTATATCGGTCGCATGACATTTCATCCGTTCTCGTTCGATGAAACAGTCAGGCACATATTCCTTGTACAACTCAATTTCGTCTGGCAGGAAGAGATATCCCAAGTCGACGATATCCCAGTTGTGAGAATGAGTTTTCAGATATTGAACAAAGGCGGCGATGCAGTCGGGCTTTTCGTGTGGAAGGGCCAGGCATTGCGGAAACGAAACCATCAATGAATTGTTGGTTTCACCGAAATGGTAAATCCGCTTGACCCCAAATCGCGTCAACTTTTTCTTTTCGCGCATCAACGGTGCCACTCCGACCAGCTCCTGACCCCGAAACGCCAGCAGAAAACAGAATGCCCTGTTTCCACCACTTGCGTCGTCCACCAGAACACAGGGACTCAACGACGTCATGTAATCCAGATCAAAATAGAGCGTTTCGGCGCGTTCAAGCGAGTTTAGAAGCGATTGATACTGTTCGCGGTACTCAACGAGCGCATCAAGTCGATCGATTTTGGTGACAGTCAGTTGGGACATCGCATTGCACCTTGGCCTTGTATCTTTGATGTTTCTCAGAAAATTCGGTAGCGCAGGGCATCGAGCCCAGGATCACAATCCAACTCCACCGTTCGAATCCGTAAACATGTATCATGTTACTCGTCGCGTCGCGGTCCTACGGACTGGGCGTGGCCTCGCTCAGCAGGTTCACGCAACGGTGTTTCAAAGTTCGAAGAAATCGATAGGTCTGGTTGATGACGGTTGGACCGAGCTGCCTGGAAACACATCTGACTTTCAGCAACCGCTGCGGTACGGCCCCCCAATAAGGCTTGTAGGATTCGCTTCCCCGCAGGAAGTCAAAGACAGGATACCCTTGGCCAATCGCTCTCCGGATGGCGTACGCAAAAAGCGTGTGGCCTGGCTCCAGCTTCAATTGGTCGGTTCTTACACCGGATTGGTAAAGCTGCGGTCCTGTATCGCTGATCAGATATAACTGCGCAACAATCGGTTCCCCAGCCGCATAGCCAACCAGGATTTCGGCGCGTTGCATTTTGCGAAGTGAATCGAGTGCGCTTTTCAAAAAACGGGTGAACCTGACATCACTGAAAACTCCAGGTTGGCCTTTGCTGACGAATCGTTGTTGGTGTAAATCGACGAGCGCATCAAATGCCGACTCGAAATTCAATCCATCAAGTGTTGAGCGTACGACCAACTCACCAACATCCAGTCGCTTTACCGCCTTGCGGACTTTTCGCCGCAGGGATTTATTGGAACAACTCAAGAACTGTTCCCAGCTTGCGGGCATACCCAGGACCCACGTCGGCTCCAATTCGCAGGCGTATTGCCAAAACGGCTCTCCACGGATGGGTTGGCCAATTGACTCCCATACCAACTCATCGGTCGGAACACCCCGAATCCCCTCCAATTCCACCATCCCAATGGAACGAGAGCTCTGGATGTCCGCAACAATCGCAGCCACAAAATCACTACGTGCCTCGGGCGTTGCGATAATTTCGGCATAGTCGGAACAGGTCGTTCCACTGCCCAGAAAGCGTAATCGCTGCTGACCCATCCATCGGTCGATGAAAAACGGGGCGATCCCCAAGATCCGGCCCTCTTGTTCGAAACAATACGTTCGCAGTTCGCCAGAATCACCAAAATTCATCCACCAGGACAAATTCCAATCGAAGCTACGCAATGGCTCCTGTGTCAGGCTCTGCCAAGCCGACTTGAGTTCGATCAGCTGTTTCGTCGTTGAAACGATACGAAGAGTCATGGTGTGTCGCGGGCCCTTGATCGATGCAACTCCGCTGAAATCCTGCATTGCTTCTGCAGAAGATCTTAACGAAGGGAATAGTCGTGGCGATGTAACGCCCAACCTTACGTCACGGAAACCGATTCAGTCACGCAAATCCCAAAAATGATCCGGGAGACGATTATCCGTATTATGAGTCGAATGACGATTTGGGCACCGCCAACTGGATGAACCACCGCCGGCCTGAAGCGGCCCGGCCCCTGCGTACGATTTTCCTGACGCCCTGGCACCGAGTGTGAAGTAGATTCTGAAACGACATCCGGCCGTCCGGCCTACGGAATTATCGATCCTTCAGCCTCGTTCCAGAGAATCTTTTTCTGTGTCTTTCCCCCCGCTCCAGCGTGGTGAACTGAATTGACGTCCGGTTGTCGCGTCTGCCTGAACCGATGACGGCCAGCGTTGGGGTGGGAACCCAGATTTTTCCGGTTTGGCCGCAAACGCGAACACAAAAATTTCCCAACAATTTTCGCAATCAAAATGAACACGTCCGTCTAGATGGCAACTGCATGATCAAAAAATTATCAAGGGTTGAAACGTCACCCGCGACAACGTCACCCACGACTCCGGTGACAAAAAAAATAGCGCAAAAACACTATCGTGTTTCCGAGATCGATATACCCGAAAATTCGTATCGCGCGCGATTGATTCAACATCCCGACGAACTCGAAGCAATTTTCGAGCCATGGAGTCGCCTGATGGAGGTTTCCGTTCGACCGAATTCGTTTTTTGATCCGGACTTTCTGATTCCAGCCATGCGACATTTGAGCGATGGCAATGTCTCGGTCTTCGTCGTGGATGCACCTCAACGCATGAACTCGGAAGGCGAGCGTGTGATTTGCAGTCTGTTTCCTGTCACCAAAAAACATTTCTATGGATTTCCAATGAGTTGCCTGGAAATCTGGAAGCACGACCAGTGTTTTGATTGCACGCCGTTAATTCGATATGATTGCGCTGACGAAGTCGTCGAGTTCATATTTGCAGACCTCGGACGGCGGCTGAACACGAGCTTGTTCAGCATGAACACCGTGGTCGGAGAGGGAATATTTGCCAACCTGTTGTCCGACAATTTCTATCGAAACTCCCGAACCGTTTTCCACCGCGATGAGTTCACGCGATCCTGTTTTCGACCGATGGAAGACGCGGAAACGTTCATCAATTCGAAAGTCTCGAAAAGCACGCGAAAAGGCACACAACGACTAAGCCGCAAGCTGTCGACACGCGGAGAATTGGCGACTGAATTCTCAACGCATCACAACCCTGCGTGGATTGAAGAGTTTCTTGCGTTGGAATCCGCCGGATGGAAAGGGCAAACGGGAACCGCGATTGCATCCGATCAATCGACAAGTGGTTTTTTCCGCGAAATGACCAGGCGAATGCTGGACAAGCAGAAAATGGTCATTTCGCGCACCTCATTGAATGACCACCCGATCAGCATGCATTGTGATCTCAAACACCGGGAACAGGCCGCCCATTTCAAAATTGCATTTGACGAATCACTGAGCGAATTTTCACCTGGCCTGATCGGCGAGCTTGCGAACATCCGACATCTCCACGAGTCGGCAGTTGAATTTGTTGACTCCTGTGCCGACCCGGATCACTCGATGATCAATCGCGTTTGGCCCGATCGAGTTCGCTTCCAAAGCCTCGTGGTCGCCCTGCGCGGCCCGACTTCCCGCCTTGCCACGTCCCTGTTCCCATTGATTCAATCGGCGGGCACCCTGTTCAAGACGAACACTCAATCCGATTCCGGAAAATCGCAGATCGCCGCCAAACCAGATGAACTTTGACGGCCAGACGCTACTTGCCAAATGGATCCCTCTCCCCCGATCGGCCGTCGGTTCCGAGCGGGTTCTCAGATCCGAACGGATTCTCAGATCCCAATGGATCACCGGTTGCGACGTTTGAATGCTCGACATTGTTCGATGACGGTCGATGAACATCCGCTGAGCGTTTGTGCCTCTGGAGGACGTTTCCTTCCAGGTCGGCCACAAAGTTTTCAACCTCTTGCAAGATCTCTTCCGTTTGGAGGACTACCAGAATTCCGTTGACAACCTTGACCTGGCCCAGTCCCTGGCCGGTGTCTTGCCAGCTTTCCGGCTGTATCAGGCTTTGCACCAAATCGAGTAGCGTTTGTTCGCTGGACGGGACGGACTTGCCTTTCTCAACTTGAGACTTAATGGATTCCGTCAATTTTTGCAGAACCTGATAATCCGCAAGTGCTTTCACCAATTCGCGGCAATCATACATCTTCCGTCGGAACCATTTCGCGTCTTCTGCATCGTCGAGTGAGATGATCACAATTACACCTTCGTCGATCACATAAGTCGCGTTTTTGGTTTCCAGCATCAAGCCAAGTGCTTTATTTAGCGGCATTTCTTTCAGACTGAAAGTAATCGGTTCCTCCAAAGTCAGGGAATCATCCATGGCTGAAGTATGCAACAGGAAATTCAAGCCGGCGATTTCCGCCAGATCTGTCTTGACAACCCCAAACGGAATATCCGAGTATTCGAGACTCACGACTTTTCTGAGTGCCTCCTCGGCGCGAAGGGTCCGGAGCGTCGCGTTGGAGACCTCAACGCCGACATCGTCAGAATCGTGGTGTCCCGATTCGACGGCTTCACCGGCTTGAGCCAGTAATTTGTCCGGTGATCCAAACCGTGCATTGTCTGGCCACATTGCCATCGTCAATACCGCGGCCAGAAATGTACCTGCCATTGAATACGTTGCGAATCGCATCATCCACCTCCGCCGCTTGAGTTCAAGGACTGTTTGAAAATTCTTCGCCATCGCCGCCGCGTCGCCAAACTCTTCAAGCGCCTGGCTGATCGCATCGGGTTTGGCAATTCCCTCACCCATTAAATCCGCGACGCGCATCTGCATGTGATCTTGCAATTCGCCCGAGATCTGATCCCGTTGCTCGGACGTCAAATGCAACAGCTTACCCATCAACGCCACGTAGTTCTCAAATTCTTCGTTTGACATGTCGGTTCTCCAATATTTTTTTAAACGTGATGGAAGTGAAGCGTCGGACGCGAATCATTGGAAACGAAGGCAAAAAAACGAACAGGGTGTAGAAGTGAAAACGCGATGCAGAATCGGACGGGACGTCGCCCAACCTCAACCGGAGGGTTCCGGCTTGCTGACGAAGTTACCGATCAGGCTGGTCATGCAGGCGGCATATTGTTGCCATTGGCTGGCTTGTGCGCTCAAGCGTTTCTTGCCTTTGGCAGTCAACTCGTACCATTTTCGTTTTCGGCCGGTCGAGTCATCCCATTTGCTTTTGATGAGCTTGTCCGACTCGAGTCGGTGCAGCAGCGGATAAAGTGTTCCAGCAGGCAATTTGACTTTGCCCAACGAAGCAACATTGAGCCGCTTTTGAATTGAGTATCCGTATTGCGATTCATCAGCCAACACAGAAAGCACCATCAAGTCGAGGCTTCCGCGCAACAAGTCACTCTCGAATTTTTCTGTCATGAGGGGATTTCAATCCTGCATGGAGGATTACCTGGTAATGTTGGGATCATGTCTGGTACCGCACCGAAAAGTTGGTGCCACGGGCGCACTTCTGCCGCAGTATCATCGGAACGCATGTCAGGCTTGACGCTCGACCCGGGACGCCTTTGGCTCGCAGTTGCGAATTCGCTGTCCGGGAACGAACGACCATCGCACCTCTATATATAGCCGAGCGATATATTGAATGTCAAGTAAGATCTGACGCATTTTTGGGAAACCCAACCATCCTCTGGGTACCCATTCTTGGCATTGTCATTTCGGAATGCTTTCCAAAGCGACCGTCAAAAGACCCCCAAACCGAGCCCCTTTGCAGGGGTTCCGGCTCCATGTTCCCGCAAAAAAAGGGAATCGACCGGCTGGAATGGACCCCTGCGCACATCTAGATTGGATTCATCCAGAATCCGCAGGACTGATCGAATGAACTTTTTTCGCTTTGCGTTGTTAGCCGCCATGGTGGTTTGGAACGGTCATCGTTTCGTCGCAGCCCAACCCATCGACGAGCAATTCGATCTCTGGCCAGTGCAACTGAAGATCAATGGAACGGTCATCGCAGGAGGAGGGGGCACGATGCCCGCCGACGCGGTGGATTTTTTTCTTGAAATCGCCAGACAGGAAGGAGCCAAACCCGTCATCGTAGGTTGGGAGGCGGCGAAAGTGACAATCGGAAACGATTTCGCGGAGTCGATTAAGGCAATCCCGGGAAGCCAGGTTATCACGGTCTCGACCGAAGAGGAGGTCGTTTCGAGTGACAAAATCAAATCAATTTCGAATTCAAAAGCGATTTGGATCCAGGCGGAGGGAAAACTCAACGAACCACAAGCCAGGCTTTTGATTCAGATACTCGCTTCGGCCAGTTGCGCGGTCGAAAAGGGTGCGACGATTTGCGTCAACGGGCCGACCGCCGAGTGGATCGGTCGGTTTCAACCGGTATCGCAAACCAATTTGAGGACGATTCAAGATGCCGCCAACCTGATTCCGGATACCGTTATTCTTGGTTCGTATGTGGATCCCATTCGTCGCGGTCAATTGCTCAGCATCCTCGCCGCAAATCCCCGATGCGTCGGAATCGGGATCGAAGAAAACACTGCCATCGTACTGCGCGGACGTCAAATCCGTGTACTTGGCGATGGGGTGGCGACTTTTTGCCTGATGGCCAACGAACATTTACCCCTGCGCGTACAACATGTCAAACGGGCACCGACTCGTCGCGCGAATCCCTATGAAACGATCGTCGATTTGACGGCTTGGCGGCGCGACGCGATCGAGCGAACAGTTGCTCCATTTCCCGAGGCTCAACCGCCTCTGCCTGTTGTGGAGCACGGAACACTGATGATCGTCGGTGGCGGTGGGATGCCCGACGGATTAATGGAGAGGATGGTCGAACTGGCAGGCGGCGAAAACGCCCGAATGGTATATGTACCATGCAGTGAAGATGACAAAATCTCCGGGCCGCTGGCGATGGTGGAACAGTGGAAAAAAATGGGAGTCGAATCGGCGACGTTTGTGCACACCAAGAGCCGAACTCAGGCCAATTCGGATGATGCTTTTCTGGCTCCGTTGAAAAACGCCACGGGAATCTGGTTTGGTGGTGGCCGACAGTGGAATTTATCCGACTCCTATTATGGAACCCAGGCCCACAGGTTAATGAAGCAGGTGCTTGAGCGCGGCGGCGTCATTGGAGGATCGTCAGCAGGGGCGTCGATTCAGGCACGCTACATGTGCCGCGCCAACCCGGTCGCAAATTTCGACATCATGGCCCCCGGATACGAACGGGGCCTCGGGTTCATCAGTGGCGTCGCAATCGACCAGCATTTTTCCCAACGGGGCCGGCAAAAAGACATGACCCAACTGGTCAATCGATATCCGCAGCTCCTGGGAATTGGACTCGACGAGGCTACGGCAATCCTGGTTCAGAAGTCCCGCGCCGAAGTGCTGGGGCGCGGCAAGGTTCATTTCTACGATCGTAGCCAACCACTGATCCCAGGTCAGGATGACTTTCTGGCACTGGAATCGGGCTCGATCTTTGACCTGGCGGAACGGCAATTGGTTGAACCCGACATCGCGCCTCAAAACGGCAGGTAACGAGCTGTCTCGGACAAGGGCCGGGCGCAAGCTCCCCCGACCGAACATTGAAATTCGCCAAACAGGAATCCGCCCTGTCGATTGCAAAACATTGGCCGTCGATTCGATTTTTGCAATCGTGGGTCAGTTTTTCCTTTGGGGAGATTGTGAATCCAGTTGGGTTGGGCAACGCTCACTACCCAGCACATTTTCATTTTGGCTTTCTCATGCAGGTTGGAGCTTGCCCAGCCGCGACAGATTTTAAGCTGGCGGCGTTGGGCTCGGATTGTTGTTTTCGTTTCCATCATTGCGCCCTGCGACTATGGTCCATCACGGCAATCGTTTTGCGTTAACTGAAGCACTCATCTACTTTTTTGCCAATGCGCAGACCAATGAAATAGCCTGTCGTTTTCTGACGATCTTTCGTTCGAGGCCTTTCTTCGATGTTGGCTTTGCGATCCGCCTTGCCTGTTTGAGGATTGGCAGGCTGAGTTGTTATCATCGCGATGTGAAGCATAGCTTCCTGGTTTCCAGCGAGGTTAACATCGGGCCCGTGTTGGGACCCTTGTCTGCACTCAAGGTCGTTGGGGGTTTTCCGTGTTTGGTTTGGTTTCGATCAACCATCGCAAGTGCGGCCTCGCATTCGGAAGTTCCGCTACTGCGCTGTGGAACTATGAAATCGACATCAGGATCACGAGCCTTGAACCCGTTGGAATCTTGCGAGACATCGTCTGATTCATCTCCGGGCGAAAGCTCTTCATCGATACCAGGGTTTCGATCATCATTCCGTCAACGGTGAAATGGTCGCCAATGCATGATCCGACTTCAATCGATGCTTGAGGCACTCCATCAATAAATCGTGCTGATGATTCCAGGTTGTTCCGTCCGCGGACGATGATTCGTTAGAACCATCGCATCGAAGACCTCTTCCTCGGGATTCATGTCCAGAAACCACCAGAACATCAGATTTGTATCAATTGGTACGGCCAGACGGCGTTCACTTCGAATCGAATAAATCGCCATCAATCGCAACGCATTGAGCAACGTTCCGGTGGCATGCTGGGTCGTCCAAATTTGCTTTGAGCCGACGAACAAAACTCATCCATCGTAATAAGGACGAATCCACCCGCTGCTTTCGCGAACGCAGCGGATGATCTGCTCGAATACGGGATTCAACATTGATCGAAAAATAAAGGTGATCTTGATTTTCTTCGCGGCCACGCATTACTTACCTCCATGAATTGATTCCTGGTGAGATATCAAATCAGCCCCTTTTTTCGGCGGGTTACTCGGGCTTAACGACGGTCGCCCTCACCGCGTTAACGGAAATACCTCCATCGACTAACAGCGTTTGGCCGGTAATGTACTGACTGGCATCCGAAGCCAGTAGCAACAATGCACCGTCCAGATCGCCAGGTGCACCAGGACGGCCCAGCGGAATTCGCTCGCACAAGTATTCAACCCACCCTTCCTGTTCGTACATGACTTTGTTCTGGTCGGTTTTGAACCATCCCGGCGCCAGGCAGTTGACGGTGATTCCCGCAGCACCCCAGTCATGGGCGAGGCTCATTGTCAGCTGTTTTGTGCCGCCTCGACTGGCCCCATAGGGCCCGAGTCCGGCATACCCGGCCACGCAAGTGACCGAGCCAATATTGATGATTCGGCCATAGTTTCGTGTTTTCATATGGCGGGCAACTTCTTGCGCAACGAAAAAGACGCCGCGTAAATTCGTGTCCAAGACGAGATTCCAGTCATCCCACTGGACTTCCAATGCCGGCTTTCTGACATTACAGCCCGCATTGTTGACCAGGATGTCGATTCTTCCGAACCGGTCAATGACTGCCGCAACCGTGTCCTTGATGCTTTGATGGTTTCGCACGTCAAGCGCAAATTTGGCTGCGCGGGCCCCCAGCGATTCCACTTGATGCACAGGGTCGCTCAGAGAGTCAAGTGATCGACTTGTCATCGCGACATCTGCGCCAGCTCGGGCCAGGGTTTTGGCAAAGCCGAGTCCGAGGCCACGGCTGGCACCGGTCACCAGAGCAATCTTGTTGGATAGGTCAAACATTATCATGGACTCCGAAATTGCGTCGTGTGTTCCTGCAAATACAATATTGCCGCAAGTCCGGAGAGCTAACTGGCATTTGGCTGCAATACAACTTTCATCAGTTTAGGCTCTTGGTGATAGAGCCGATCAAAGAATTCGGGGCCCCGTTCCAGCGAGACAATTTCACTGATTAATGGGGCCACCTGGATTTCACCTGAAGTCATCAACTCGATGCAGCGAGGATACTCTCCGCTCGATCCGCAAGACCCGACTATTCTCAATTCGCGTGTCACGACTTTCTGAAGCGGTAATTCGACGGTGGGCTGAAGATTACCGAC
>JAHEBQ010000135.1 GCA_024642205.1 Planctomycetaceae bacterium
TGGCCTTTCGCAGAGTCTGAACCCACGAAGCGTTCCGTTTGTACGACGAAAGCCTCCTGCTCAGCTCTTGAAGCTGTTCTCAACAGGCCCGCAGTCGCGAGGCCGAAGTCCCTTCGGCCAGTTGATCAATCGTATCGATCGTCGCCTGTTCAACCGCCGCTTGCCAGCTCGAAGAGCCGGCATATGCGTCGTTTTCAAATGCAAAAATGATCGCCCGCGAGCTGTTGACGATTCCTCCCAGGCCATTTTCATCCAGCCCGCCGGCAACATCGGTAGCGGTTCCGCCCTGGGCCCCAAACCCGGGAATCAGAAAAAGCGTTGTCGGCATCTGAGTGCGCAGCTCACTCAACTGTTCAGGGTACGTTGCTCCGATCACGGCACCTACATTCCCATAACCGGACGACCCGGTGTTTTGCGATGACAGACCTTCGATTTGTTCAGCGACCAGGGAATAAACTGACCGGCCTTCAACCATCCTTTCCTGGATCGAGTGACTGCCGGGGTTGGATGTTTTGGCCAGGATAAAGATACCGCTGCCGGTTTCGTTGGCGACCGTAACAAATGGCTCGAGGCTGTCGTCACCGAGATAGGGATTAACTGTCAACGCATCGCAACCCCAGGCACTCAACGGCTTGAGACCCAGATAAGCCTTCGCATAGGCAGTGGCGGTCGAACCTATGTCACCTCGTTTGGCATCCATGATGATCATCAACCCGGCGGTCCGCGCGTGGTCAACGATTTCGGCAAGCGCGACCATTCCATGCGGCCCGAGTTGTTCAAAAAAAGCGGCCTGCGGTTTGACGGCAGGAACCAGGTCGGCAACGACGTCGATAATTTCACAGCAAAATCTTGAACAGGCATTGGCGAGTTTCGCGAAATCGGCCTGCTTGTTGACGGCCAGCCCGTCCGGCAGGTGATCGATTCGGGGATCGAGCCCAACGATTAAAGGCGTCTGTTTGACGCGAATCGCGCGAATCAGGCGGTCAGCAAAGTGATGTGAATGGTGGCCTGGCATGAATGGATCTTGATAAACGGAATGATTTGGTTTCGAAAGCGCCGAATGCGGTGACTGTGGGCGCCGTGCCACTGACGGCGCCATTTATCCTCAATTGCTTCCCAGGTTGTCCTGCCGGGAGTTAGGCGAAGGAGTGAAATCGCGCGCCCCCTTGTAGACATTCAGATTCGATGGTTTAGCACTATTGATAACAGAAAACTGCAGTCAGAAACACTGGCACAATAGTTTGAGTTGGGTCCGTTGTCATGGAGGCAGAATCAACGTAAAATCAGGATTCAATCGGGCTGTAGCGTAGTCTGGTAGCGCGCTACACTGGGGGTGTAGAGGTCGCTGGTTCGAATCCAGTCAGCCCGACTTTTAGAGCCTAACGAGCCGGCTTCTTCGCCGGTAACAAGTAATTTTGCCGGGTCGGAACCTTCCGACTCGGCATTTTTTCGTTTGGCCTCTTCGGCCAATGATTTAAGGTGTTCGCGGTCCGTGGGACCATCATATTTCGCGACCGGCGGCGGAGCCGTTCCGAAGGTGATGACAGCAGCAGCCCTATTCGGTTTATGATTTTACGTGGAGTCGCGCCCGTGATGGGCCCACCAAGTTCCTGGGAGAATTTAAAGGCTACCTCCGAGCCGATGCCTACGGTGGCTACGATCATATTTTCCTGGAGTCCAATGGTTCGGTCTGGAATTCCCCAAGAAAAGTTGACAGTGAATCAGTGTTAACAACTGGGTAAAAAGTACGTTCTTGGTTCTCTCGGAATCCACCCACAAGGTATGAATGCGTTTGATCTCGTTCACGATCTGTTTTTGTCTCTGCTGAGTTGTCGACGGTGTTCGGCCGAGCCACTTGTAAAACGCCGCACGCGTCACTTGAAATACGCGGCACATGATTGAAATCGGCCAGCGTTTTCTATGCACTAGAGCCAGCGGTTGGCTCGCGCCTCTGGTTATCGATGGCGCGATTAACGGAAAACTTTTTCTTGGTTGGGTCGAGCAACACCTTGTAAAATCGCATCGGCCTGGTGACATCGTCATCATGGACAACCTGAGCAGTCACAAGGTAAAAGGAGTGGTCGACGCAGTCGAGTCAGCAAAGGCCCAAGTGCTTTACTTGCCACCCTACAGCCCGGATTTCAATCCAATCGAACTGGCCTTCTCAAAACTCAAGAGACTCATCCGGTCAGCCAAAAACAGAACGATCGACTCACTGTGGGAGACCTGTGGCAAAGTGCTCGACAAATTCAACGAATCGGAATTCCGAAACTACTTCAGGCACGCTGGCTATCGCTACACTTAAGGAAAACGCGATCTAGGGATGGCTTCGGTGATTGTGGTCTATTGCCTCGTCATTCCATTGATCTGGGATTTAGATTCCTACGGCGAAGAGATGTTTTTTCTTAGCCTCGTCATCGGACTGACGACTCCGTTGGGAATGGCGGCAATGCTGATGGTGGCTGTTCCAAAAACCCAGTTTGCAGGTCGGCTGGGAATAGTAATCTATCTATTGGTAGTCGGTAGTTTTTGCGTTGCGATCTGGCATCCAGGAGGATGGCCTCCCATCAAACGTCCGAATCCGGTTCTTGGGACAGCCAATCGTCGATTTGGCCATTTCAGCCATTTTTGTCCCCATCAATCGAAGGTTTATTGATCGGTTTGAATCGGCCTCAACTCAATAATAGCAAGTCGCGAATTCGTCGGTTATGATGTTGCTCATGACCGACGTGACTCAAATCCTCAATGCGATTCAAGACGGCGACCCCTCCGCTTCCGATCAGTTGTTCCCACTGGTATACGAGGAGCTGAGGAGGTTGGCCCGCCAAAAACTGGCTCACGAAAAACCGGGGCAGACTTTGCAGGCCACGGCGCTGGTGCATGAAGCTTGGCTGCGGTTGGCCCGTGAGGATCGCCAAGAGCCATGGCACGGGCGCCGTCAATTTTTCTCTGCAGCTGCCGAAGCGATACGACGGATACTGGTCGAGAACGCGCGACACAAAAAATCGCTCAAACGGGGCGGCAAGTATCAGCGGCAGGACGTGGAACTACAATCGCTTGCCAGTCGCCGTCCCGACGAGGAAATCCTGGCCCTCGACGAGGCGCTGCAGCAGCTGGCCTTGGAGGATCCAGTTAAGGCAGAGCTGGTGAAGCTGCGTTATTTCGTCGGTATGACGGTGCAGGAAGCAGCCGAAGCGCTGGGGATTTCTCCCAGCTCGGTGGATCGCAAATGGGCTTTCGCTCGAGCATGGTTGGGGCAACAGATCAGCGGCCGGGGCGATTTGTCACCAAATTCCGAAAATTCTCAAGATCCCTGACGTGATCGGCCGTGAAATTTCGCGTTACAGGTCGGGGAACCACGTTTTCAAACAGGAATGACCGGTTGATGGACGACGAATCTGTTTTTGGCATCGCGTTGCAGCTGAAAGATCCGGCCGATCGGGCCGCGTATCTCGATCAAGCCTGCGGTGACGATCTCCCGCGGCTACAACGCATCGCGGAACTGTTGGAATCTCATCAGCTGTTATCCCCTACATTTCTGGACCAACCTGCCGTGGACCCGTATCCGTCTCACGATACGCCCACCGATCGGATCGGAACACAGATCGGCCCGTACACGCTCCGCGAGTTGATCGGAGCTGGCGGGATGGGTTTGGTTTATGCGGCGGAGCAGGAATCGCCGGTTCGGCGCAAAGTTGCCCTTAAAATCATCAAGCCAGGAATGGATACGCGTGAGGTGATTTCGCGTTTCGAGGCCGAACGGCAGGCCCTGGCGATGATGGATCATCCCCATATCGCCCGCGTTTTGGATGCCGGTGCGACCGAATCGGGACACCCGTATTTCGTGATGGAGTTGGTCCGCGGACACAAAATCACCCGCTACTGCGATGAAAACCAGCTCTTGCTCGAAGAAAGATTGAAGCTGTTTCAACAGGTCTGCCGTGCTGTTCAACACGCCCATCAAAAAGGGATCATCCACCGCGACATCAAGCCGGGCAACGTGTTGGTGACGCTGCACGACGGCGAGCCTGTCCCCAAAGTGATCGACTTCGGGGTGGCCAAAGCGGTCGACCAGCGGTTGAGCGAGGGATCGGTCTACACGGCTGTTTGGCAACTGCTGGGGACACCCGCCTACATGAGCCCCGAGCAAGCCGAGTTGTCGGGGTTGGACATCGACACCCGCAGCGACATCTATTCTCTTGGCGTGTTGTTGTACGAAATGTTGACCGGCACGACACCCTTTTCTTCCGACCAGATGTCGGAGGCGGGTTTGGATGAGGCCCGTCGTTGGATCCGCGAAGTCGACCCACCGCGACCCAGCGAGCGGGTAAGCACGCTGAAGGCGGGAATCAACTCGACGGTCAATCGTCGACAGCGCATGGATTCGCGAAGTCTGGACCGGACGCTGAAGGGCGAACTCGACTGGATCGTGATGAAGGCGCTGGAGAAGGATCGAACTCGGCGGTACGAGACGGCGAATGAGTTGGCGGACGATGTAGGGCGGTACTTGGCGAACGAACCAATTATGGCATGTCCACCCTCAGTGTTGTATCGAATAAGAAAGTTGATTCAACGTAAACGAGGAGCCGTTTCCGTTGCCTTTGCGATTGGGCTTGCCGTCCTGATCGGAGTTGCAACTTTGGTCGGAGGCTACTTTCGTGAAGTCTTGAATCAACACGAAATCAGAGAGAGTCTACGCCTCGCAGTTGACGGATTACAATCGGCATACCTGATCGCACGTGACATGGAGTCGTCGACTTCGATTTCAGAATCTCAAAGAAACGCATTGCTTAGTAGTCTTGAAACGACGTCCCGGCTTTGCAAACGCATGGAAGGTCAGTCTGAAACCAGAACGGAACTGGTCCAACTTCTTGTCAATTCAGCAGACCTTCACCGCCGGATCGACACAATAGACAACGCCTTAGTTTTGTATCGACAAGCGATCGCCTTTTGTGATGAGAGTGACTTCAACGATGTGTCGCCAGATTATTCGTTGACTATGAAAGCGCGGGCGTTGCACGGAATGGGGCAATGTCAGTTCGACCTTGCTGATCCCGAAGCTCTGGATACTCTGTATCAGGCAAGCGAGCTTTGGCAAGGGCTTTCGAAATCTCCCAAATTTGATGCAAGTTCGGTCTTTTTGAAATCAAAAACAGATCGCGCGATTGCGATGGTGCTGTCCTTTCAGGGAAAACCAATCAGGGCACTCGAACTGCTCGAAGAGTCTGCCGGGCAACTGTTGCACTGCCAACGCGAAATGCCCAGCGATGATCAAATTCAGCACGCGATTTGGGATGTGAATCTATTGACGGGGAGGATTCAAATTGAAGTCGGAGAACCGGAACTAGCAACCAGCTTGTTAGATAGAACTTACCAGCAACTTCTGGACATGATTCCAGATAAGCTGACTTCACCTGAACTGACGGACCACGGCCTGCGTAGGCGATTGGCCCTTGCTCAACGCATGTTGGGCAAGCTGAAGAGTACGCGCCGGTCGACGATTGAAGAATCGGAAGAGCTTCTCGTTCAGGCGACGAAAAACTCGGAGGAGATGTGTCGGTTTTTCCCCAATAATCACGACTATCAAGAAGGCCTTTCAAGATCAGCACATGCTTTGGCGATCGTCTACCAACGACAAGGAAAATTGGACAAAGCGAAAACCGTTCTTGATCACGCACTCAAAATTCTCGAAAAACGGATCGAAATTGATACGCGCAATGCCTGGCAGTACGTTTCGGTTGCGCGTCGCCATGAAGGTCTGGGACTCGTGAAGGCCGAATTAGCCGATTTGGAAATGGCACAGATTGAATTCCGCAAAGCAGCAGACATCTGGGGTGAAGTTGAATCCAGGTATGGTCCCTATCCGGAAATTATTGGCAATCGTTGTCGGTGTATCGGACTTCTTGCTGGAGCGATTATCGCTGGAGCGAAGCTACCGAAAAGGCCGCCGGTCAATGGCAGCACGTTTCCCGGGGTTAAGGATCTCTTGTTAGAAGCATATGCATCCCTTCAAAATGTTCCACCGGATTTCGCGCAGCAACGACCTGTCGCGGACGCCAACCTTGAGCTTTGCAGGCGGCTCTCGCGAATTGCTTACTTCGATCGAAATTATGATGAATCCGAAATGTATTTGCGTCGGGCAATTGCCCTCACAACGGACTTCGACAATTGGAATGCCGCCAACATCTTTGCGCAGCAGTTAAGCAACCTTGCAA
>JAHEBQ010000079.1 GCA_024642205.1 Planctomycetaceae bacterium
TCCCCAGGACCTGCCAGAACCGCCCAAGTTTGTCGAAGGCTGGCGAATCGGAATTCCCGACGTGGTGATCCCGGCCAGGAAACGTCCGTATCAGGTTCCGGCGACCGGAATCGTTGATTATGAGCACTTTGTTGTCGACCCCGGATTCAAGGAGGACAAGTGGATCCAGGCCGCCGAGATCCGAATCGGCAACCGGGCAGTCGTGCACCACGTCATTGTTGCGGTTCACGACAAAAACAGGAAAACCGTTCATGGGGAGATTGAATCTGAATGGATTACCGCTGCCGCACCCGGTTCGTTGCCATTGGATTTGCCTCAAGGCTATGCCAAGGTCATCCCCGCGGGATCCAAACTGATGTTCCAAATGCACTACACACCGAACGGAACAGCTCAAACGGATATCAGCTCAGTAGGTTTCAAATTCGCGGATCCAGAAAAAGTGCGCAAGGTTGTTGGGACGCGTCAGATTGTGAACAAGGAATTTATCGAACATCAGATCAAAATCCCTGCGGATGATGGTAACTTCGAGATTAAAGGCAAACGCGAAATTGATGAGGACACCTTGTTGCTGGCGATGTTTCCCCACATGCATTTGAGGGGCAAGTCATTCCGGTACACTGCCTTTTTTGCTGATAAAAATCGCGAACCGGAGATCCTGCTGGATATTCCACGCTACGATTTCAACTGGCAAACGGGCTATCAATTCGAGACCCCCAAATTGATTCCGGCTGGCACCGTGATCGAGTGTGTCGCCCACTTTGACAACTCGGAGGAGAATTTTGCCAATCCCAAACCTCACGAGCCGGTTTATTGGGGAGATCAGACCTGGGACGAAATGATGATCGGTTACTACGATATGGTGTTGGCCGAACAGGATTTGATCAAGGAACGAGTGAAATCGAACAAGTAAGTATACCGGCACGTATTTCGCCCAAAGCGGCGCGCTCCGGTCCTGTGGCCGCGAAAAATGGGAACCGACCGGGTACTCTGCAACAGGTCGAGCCCCATACGAAAGCGTCGTCAAGCCCGTTACATGTTTGTTACCATCCGGGCCAAATTGCATCATAGAATAGGTCATGGGCAACAAACCGCATTGAAAGCGATGACCGGACAACATCCGACGGAATACTGAGATGACGCGATCCGCTATTCTGACGATCGAAGACGATCCGGCGATTCGACGAGGAATCGTCGATGCGCTTCAATACAGTGGCTATCAGGCCCTGGAAGCCGCCGACGGAGCGACCGGAATGGCCAAGGCGACGGAAGCCGAATATGACTTACTGCTGCTCGATTTGGCGCTCCCCGGAATTCCGGGTCTCGAAATCCTCCGTCAAGTTCGTAAAGTCCGTCCGACGCAACCGGTGATTATCCTGACGGCTAAAGGTGATGAACAGGATCGTGTACGTGGTCTTCAGGATGGTGCGGATGACTACGTTGTCAAACCTTTCAGTATCAAGGAACTCCTGGCCCGGGTCGAAGCGGTGCTTCGCCGGACGCCGGAGCGTCCTTCGAATATTGAGCTTGCGAGTTTTGCCGGTGGAACGATCGATTTCGAACGACGGGAAATTCGGTTTGCGGAAGTGGCCGGAAACGCCGATTCTACTGTGGGAAAAAGTCACGGCGACGGGCTTCGTGTTGAACTTTCGGAAAAGGAAGCCGAATTGGTTCAATATCTTGTCTCGAATTCCGGCAGGGCGATTTCAAGGGAAGAACTGCTGTCCAGCGTTTGGCGACTGAGCCCCAAGGGAATTTCGACGCGGACGATTGACATGCACATTGCGCGGCTACGAGAGAAACTTCGTGATAACCGACTCAATCCAATGACGTTGTTGACGGTGCGTGGCAAGGGCTACATGTGGGCCAACAACCGGACAGACGGTTTATCATGAGAAAGCCCTGGCAGATCTGGCTCGTATTCCTGCTGGCCCTTGCCGCGGTGATTCCCGCGATGGGTTGGCTGAGCGTGAAGACGATCCAACTCGACTCGCTGCGGGAAACCGACCGCGTGGAAACCGAATTGGCACGGCGGGAGGCGGAACTCCAGGAACGAATCAGCAGCGCGCTTTACCGAATGGATTTGAAGATGCTGCCACTGGTCGCCCAGGAAGCCGCGCGACCCTATTATTTTTACGATTCGTTTTACCGAGTATCGAATCCGGCCATCGGGATCGGACAGGGAAACGGGTTGGGCCCTGGTGGACGCAACCGGGGAGGCAGCTACGGCGGTTTGGAGGCAAGCTCCGAAGGCCTGGGCGGATTGAGTGAACTGGCTGAAGCGACAGATTCTGGGGTCGAGAGCATTCCCTCTCCCCTGTTATTTGCTCCCCCTGAGTACGTGCTGTTACATTTTCAAATCGGACCCCATCAGGAGATCTCTTCACCACAGCGTCCAGTCGGACTCGCCAACGATTTGGCACAGACGAATTACGGAGTCTCCCGGGCGGCCGTCGATGCAAATGAGATACGATTGAGGCAAGCCTCGCAATTCTTCAAATACGATTCATTGTTGGCCGAGTGCTCCAGCGTGGAACTGTCGGAAACTGACGAAACAAAAGCGGAAAACCTGGATATCCGGCAAAGCGTCTACAATGTTCCGGCGATCGAAAAACTGAGCCAACTATTGAACCAGAATCAGATTTCTGATTCGGAATTGGAATCGCTGCCTGCTCAGACGCAGCGCGGCAATAAATCACAAGTCCAGCGTTCGAGGGGAGAAAGCCGCGTCAACACGGAATTCAACCGCCGTCTGGATTCGACCAAGGAATTTGCCGATCAACAGTGGGCGTCCAACAACGCCTATGACAATCCGGTCGGGATTGGGAATGAAAAAACACGGCCATCAAAAGACGCTGGTACGATCGGGATTCGCGAAGGCGTGATGCAACCACGCTGGGTTGGTGACAACCTGGTTCTGCTTCGCCGCATCGATGGAAACAAATTTTCGTTGGTGCAAGGCTGCTGGTTGGACTGGCCGGCAATACAGGTCGCATTGAAAGCCGAGGTAGCCGACCTTTTGCCCAACGTCCAGTTTCAACCGATCCGTGTCGATTCGGATTTGAAAATTGGGACAGCCTTGACCACCATTCCCGTTCAGCTGGTCGTCGACAGTTCAAATCTGCTTTCGACCCTTGCTATCGATACGGATTACGATTCACTGCCGACCTCGGGTCTACGCATGTCCCTGTGGGTCGCCTGGTTGGGGCTGGCATTGGCGGCACTGGCCTCCGCAATGCTACTCTACGGCGTGATTCGATTGAGCGAACGGCGGGCGGCGTTTGTTTCCGCGGTAACCCACGAATTGCGAACACCACTGACGACTTTTCGGATGTACGCCGAAATGCTGGCTGAGAAAATGGTGCCCGAGGGGAAACAGCAGGAATATGCAAACACGTTGCGAGTCCAGGCCGACCGCTTGTCGCACCTTGTCGAAAACGTCCTGCAGTTTGCTCGACTCGAACGCGGAAGTGGGCTCAATGGAACCGAAAAAATCCGAGTGAATGACCTGTTTGCACGGTTTGAATCGCGTTTGCATGAGCGGGCAAGCGAAGCCGAAATGGAGCTCCGTCTCTGTATCGACAATGCGATCGCTAACGTGTCGATGACGACCCAGCCTTCGACGATCGAACAGATTATTTTCAACCTCGTGGACAACGCATGCAAATATGCCCAGCCCAGTCAGGAACGGCGTATCGAGGTCAATTGTGATAAACGCGGCAGTCAGCTGCGAGTTCGGGTTCGTGACTATGGACCGGGTGTTGCGCCCCAGTACAAAAAACG
The DNA here is from genome assembly GCA_024642205.1 of Planctomycetaceae bacterium. Taxonomy (GTDB): domain Bacteria; phylum Planctomycetota; class Planctomycetia; order Pirellulales; family Pirellulaceae; genus Mariniblastus. The sequence continues at coordinate 3,781 of JAHEBQ010000079.1, forward strand.
GATGTTTCAGCCGTTTTGCAAATCCGATCAAGACGCCGCTAATTCTGCCTCGGGCGTTGGGTTGGGGCTGGCGCTATGCCGGCGAATGGCTGCATCGCTGGGCGGACGTCTCTTCCACGAGGATGGATCTGCGACCTATCCGGGTGGCGCAACTGGAGCAATATTCGTTTTCGAGTTGCCAATCGCGAAGTCACCATCACGCTGATTTAAAACCCACACCTGGTGGCTACACGGCAACGTGTCCGTACGATTCGTGAAGGTGTGCCTTTTCGGGGAGCCTCCGAAGACGATCCACAGCCTGGAGGGGTCTTTCAGATTGTTACCAACTTGTTACCGGGTACCCGTCGCGATTTGAATATGATTGAATTGAAATACTGGCTATTCAACAACCCGGGAGGCTGTCATGAATCCAACTTTGCATAAAACGTTTCGCATCCTGGCAATCGCCGTTTTTCTTGCGAGCTGCTCCCACGCGGCTGAATCGGATTTGCTCGATCTCGATTCTGCGGAACTTCAGCTGTCAACCGAACGTGTCATCGTATTCAAAGACGGTTATTGTCTGATCGTCAAGAAAGGGACCGCTACCACTGACGACCAAGGAGTCGTCTTCACCGACGAAGTCCCGGATTCAGCAATTCTTGGCTCGTTCTGGGCTGTCCCTGCCAAAGGCACGATCAAATCGATGGTGGCCGGTTGGGTCAAAACGGAATCGGAATCCACGCGAAAAATCAACTGCACCAAAGTCGTGGAAGTCATCAAGGCCAACCTTGGCAAGCAATGCAGTTTGAGGATCGCCGGAAAAGAAGATGAAATCCTCAATGGCACGCTGCTCAAGCTGCTCTCGAATGACGAACTGGTTGATCCGAGGACGGGAGTGAGCTCATCCCACAACTCGACTCAATCGACTCGAATCGATCCCGTGTCAGCGGGGAGTTCGATTGAGTCCGTCATTTCGATCAGTGGTACAACCGGGACGCATTTCATCCTGCGAACACCGTCAGGCGACGTGATGCTGGCGGTCGATACGATCCAAAAACTCACGATCGATCGTATGGAAAGCACGATCGAGCAAACCATCAAGGAATCATCGCGGCGAAAACGACTTTCGTTGAGCTTTGGCAAACCCCATCAAGTGGTTGAGGTCAATCTGATGTATTTTCGTCCTGATGTGCGCTGGATTCCAACCTATCGAATCAACTTGACGGACAGACCGTTTGTCCGGCAGCCCAACAAGCTAAAACCAGTGACGCCCGCAATTGCCACGAAAGCGGCCGAGATTTTCATGCAAGGCGAATTGCTCAACGAAGCCGAAGACTTGATCGACGTTCCGTTTCATGTTGTCGTCGGTGTGCCCAATTTTCGGTTCCGAACGGTGCCTAGTCCGATGATCCTGGAATCAAGCCTGCGCAACCTGCTGGCCCAGGCCGCTCCTCAGATCATGGGCGGTCAGGGAGCAGCAATGCAAAACCAGTTTAGTAACGCATTGTATGCCCAGCGCAGCAGCGAGTTTCGAAGTAATCGATCCGTGGAAAGTGAAGAACGGGTGACTGTCGATCTGCCAGAAGAATTATCCGGCAAGGGCGGCAATGATTTGTACGTCTACAAGTTGGACAACATGACATTGAAGAAAGGCGAGCGCGCAACGGTACCGATTCTCAGAACCGAGGTTGCCTACCGCGATATCTACACCTGGGACGTTGAAGTCACTCACGCGGAAAGTTACGCCGCGACGGCAGCCGACACTGCGTCACCGTTGGTTCTGACAACCAACAAGATCTGGCGGCAAGTTGAGATTATCAACGATACGGATATTCCCTGGACGACCGGAGCCGCAATGCTGGTCGACGGTTTCCAGCCACTGGCCCAGGAACTCTTAACCTACACTTCCCCGGGAAGTATCTGCCGCGTCCCGGTGACCGTGTCCGTCGACCTGAAAGGACGAGTGCAAGATCAGGAAACAAACCGCGAACTCGATGCATTGAACTGGCGACGTAACAGTTACGCCCGGGTGCATGGAAAAATTGAAATCGAATTGGCCAACAACAAGACGGAAGCCGTACCGGTTGAGGTCAATCTGAGATTCGGCGGCAAGTCTCAAAAAGCCTCCGACAACGGCAAGTCAACACTCGAAGCGTTCCGGGCAGAAGATTGGAGCAATCGTCAAGGTGACTCGATCAACAACAGCTGCGTCGTTAGCTGGAAATCGACGATCAAACCAGGCGATTGTTTCAAACCAAACGTCGAATATGAATTCTTTCTTCGCTATTGAACGAACGGGACGACAGATGGGCGTTGCCGTTGGACTTGGCCGAACATGGTTCGTGGAACCAACCAGAGCTCTCGAACGACGTCGCTTCACCTGGGCCGGGTAAGTCGTTCGTGTAGTGGACCAGCTGGATAACCGGGTATACGGAGATTTACCTATTCCGGTATTCGCGGGATTACCGGTGTTACAGATGCACGAAACCTTCCACGCCTATTTTTCCTGCAGTTTCGCTTTGATTCGCGATGAATACTCGGGACGATCGATCCATTGTTCGAAATAGGGTTTGTAGGCTTCAACGTCTGTCCAGAACCTGGGCTCGGGATTGCCTGGAGTGACTTTCTTTTCCGGATAGTCCAGTCCTTCCATGCTTCGTTGAATCGACGAATCCGACAATTCCATCAGGTGCAGCATTCGATCGCGTTCCGGGCCGGGCGTAGCAAAAAGGTCGTTTGCCTCTTGGGGATCGTCGGCCAGGTTGTATAACTCGTACGTCTGTTTTCCTTTCGGTCTGCCGAGGCCGATCAGTTTCCAGTCATTGTCGATCAGCGCCTTGTTTCCCAGACAATCGAACGGAATTGGTTTTTCTCGCTTGCCGATTTCTTGATCAAACAGCCTGCGCAAGCTCAATCCGTCCTGAGGCAAGAGCCTCGTTGATTCCGACAGACCGACGATTTCGGCAAGCGTGGGGAAGATGTCCATCGAGACCGCCGGGTATTTCGTGATTCTGGGCCGGATCACGGATGGCCATTCCACAATTGCGGGAACTCTCAACCCGCCCTCGTAGACGCTCCCCTTGAACCCGCGCAAGCCACCGACCGTGCTGGGTTTGATTTTCGGCAAACCGCCGTTGTCACTGGTGAACCAGAGAATCGTATTGTCTGCGATTCCGAGTTCCCGAAGCGAATTACGCAGCGTCCCGATGCTGCGGTCCATGGCAACCAGTTCGCCGTGCTGGTCCTGGGAATTCCTGTCGAGCTGGGAGAAGGGTTTCGCATCCTCTTCCGATGCCATGAACGGATTGTGGGGTGTTCCGAACCAAATGACGGTGAACGATGGCTTCTGAATCCCGGCTTGTTGCTGAATGAACTTGATCGCCTCTTCGACGATTACTTCCGACGAGTCACCGATAAATGACTCGAATTTGCCAACGCGACTCATAATCGGATTGCGGTCAAAAAAATTGGTCACCGAAAGCCAGGTTTGGAAGCCGAAGGTGCCCGGGTTATGGGTATCGGCAGCAAAAATAGGTACGCCCGGGCCGCGCATTCCGTTTAGGTGCCACTTGCCAAAGTGGCCTGTCGCGTAACCGGCGTCTTTCAGGGCCATGGCGATTGTTTTCTCCTGAAGGCGCAGCGCGTATCCGTGGCTTTCGACCCCCGTTCGGCGGTTGGTTCGGCCTGTCAGAACGCTGGCCCGGGTGGGGGAGCAAACCGGAGCGGCAGCGTAAAACCGATCGAATCGCAGACCTGAACTGGCCATCCGGTCCAGGTTTGGTGTTTTCAAAATCGGGTTGTTGTTATAACCCGTCTGTCCCCAACCCTGGTCGTCCGCCATGACCAGGATAATATTTGGTTCGACTCCCTGCTGAGACGCCCCTGCCTGGTCGGCATAGCTGGTTTCCATTGCCAGCAAGCAAATCAAGATGGATGTCACAAACGTGAACTTCAGAACAGGCAAATGCATGGCAAGGCTCTTGAAACAGAAAAACGAGGGTCAACCGAATGGAACTAATCGTACAAGCCATGGAGGCCAAACAGCAAGCTTTCTTCATTGGGAATGCCAAACCTCTGGAATGGCGCGGACCCATCAGGAACACCGCGCATTGAAAATCGGATTGAGACGTCGTTCTCAAATTGAGAGCGAAAGAAAGTCGGAAATATCGACAAATCCCGGCAATTGCCACTCGGCTCAAAAAATGCATTCGATTCCGGCATTCTATTTATTCCCTAATTGTTTTCTGGAGTTCCTTATGATTTCCATCCCTTACGGAGACTGGGCGATCGAATCCGTGCTGGTCAACGAAACAACTGTCGTAAACAACGACGGTATTCGCGCGCTCGAAATACTCGAACTCGAGTGGATTTTGCAGCCTTCCGGCCAGTCATTTCAGGTCATTCAATTGACTTCCACGTCGGCGGTATTGCGTTCTGATGGCGAGACGTATTTTGCGGATTTTGAAGTCAATGGCAGTCATTTGAGTTTGCAATTATCGCGACCCAACCTGGAAGAGCGGATTAGTGTCCAGGCGGTTTCGATCTCGGCTGACGACCTTACCTTTCTCGGAGGGTCTGCCAACGAGTACTGGAGTCGTCCGACGGGTTAAAATGCCGTACGACGTCCGTGGGAACGACTTGAAATTTCGTCGTTTTTTGAAGCCAATCAAGGAATTCGGATTGGTGCCCGATATTGTCAAACTCGAATCCCATGAGTGCCTGGCCCTCGGTTTGGCCAGTGTCGGTGTAATTCATGTAACAGACGTTTGACAGTTCACTGGCGAAACGCATGAAGTCACGGAGCGCACCGGGTCGGTTGGCAAATTCGATCACGGCAAAAAAGGGCAACGAGATAATGTCCATATTAAACGGGATCACACGGAAGTCCGATGCCGGCGACCCCGTGACGTCATGGTGTGGTGGCACGTTCGGGTCAATCAGGAATTTTTCCAGTAGTTCGATTTCATTGTGGGGAACTTCGATTCCAATCACTGGATAAGCGTTGTGGTGGGAGACTTTGCCATATTGAAAATCGATGATATTCATGTTGGCGAAAAAGTTATCCAGCAAACCGGCCATGGCCCCGGGTTTTTCGCTGATTTCAAACGCGTAGTAACGCGTTTCCGGACGACGTGCCTGGCCTCGGCGCGCGATTTTGGGAAGCATCATGAAATCGACGTTGGAACCGGAGAGGATCGTCGCGGGTCTGTCGGCCGGTTTCAACGCGTACTGAATCGCGGCCGCCACGCCAAGTGCTGCCGACGGTTCGACGATGATTCTTTTCTTTTGCCAGAGGTACTGAATCGCTTCACAGACCTGATCGTTGGTCACCGTGACACACTCATCAATCAACTGACGACATATTCGAAATGGCAAATCGCCAGGGCAAGCAACCGCGGTTCCATCACAAAATCGATCCAGCACGTCAATCGTCGTCGGCTTGCCATTGAGCATCGAAACGCCCATGCAGTTCTGATCCACAGCTTCTACAATGATAAGTTTGGCGCCGGGGAACCGGCGTTTGATCACCGATGCAACTCCAGCGGCCATCCCGCCACCTCCGACCTCCAGAAAAACATGTGTTGGCGGTTGAGCCAGACAATCAGCGATTTCTTCACCGATCGTCGATTGCCCAGCGATGACTTGAAGGTCGTCATAGGGTGGGATCATGGTACCGCCGGATTCCGCGGCGAATCTTCCAGCTTCGGAGGCGGCTTCATCGAATGAGTCGCCAAACAGTCGAATGTCAACAAATTCACCGCCAAAAGCCTTGACGGATTCCTGTTTGAGGTGCGGTGTTGAACGTGGCATGAATATCGTCGCAGGCAGTTTCATGCGGTTGGCCACGACCGCAACGCCCTGGGCGTGGTTGCCGGCCGAAGCTGCGACCAATTTGCCCGAGAATCCTTGTCGATGCATCGATGCAATTTTGTTGAATGAACCCCGCCATTTGTAGCTGTGGACTTTCGAAAGATCTTCCCGCTTGAGCACCAACTTGCACCCGCTTTCAAGCTCAATGCTTTCCAGCGGTGTCGGGTCGTCGAGCTGGTATACACGTGCCAGCGCGGCTTGGGTTTCCATTTCCAATTGGCGGAGGAGTTCGCGATCTGCTGGCTCAGCATTCAAATCGGATGCTTGGTTTGATTCGGGCATGTGAAAATTTTCCGAACGATGCGATCTGGCGGTGTGGGATTTGCTTTGAATTCCAATTCGTCGCTGGGCTGCAACGGAACCGTCTTCCGTAGTCCGACGCAATTCCCTAGAGGATCGATTGGTGAACACCGGTCGTCAACGTCGATCCAGCCAGGATCGCAATTTTGCCTCCGTTTCCGGTCCGTGCCAATGCCCGAAGTTCGTCAGCGCATCCGGGATTCCTAGCTGGCTTGCTCCTGTTTTTGCTTCAACCAGGAAAACTGTTTGCGAAGTTCTTTCCCGCATTTTTCGATCGGGTGAGCGATGTCCTCTTCCATCATGCGTTTAAAGTTGGTCGATCCTGCCGCCGCTTCTTCCTGCCATCGTCTGGCAAAAGTCCCGTCCTGAATGTCCTTTAAAACGGCTTTCATGTTTTCGCGCGTCTCGGCGGTGATGATCCGTTTGCCGCTGACCAGGTCTCCGTAAGCGGCCGTATCGCTGATGAACTCGTGCATTCGGGCAATGCCCCCTTCGTATATCAAGTCCACAATCAACTTGACTTCGTGAAGGCACTCAAAGTAGGCGACTTCGGGCTGGTATCCTGCGTTGACCAGCGTTTCCCAACCGGCAGTAATTAATTCAGTCAATCCGCCGCACAGCACAGCTTGTTCGCCGAACAAATCAGTTTCGGTCTCTTCGGGAAAGGTCGTTTCAATGATTCCAGCGCGAGCCGCTCCGATGGCCCAGCCGTAGGCCAGTGCTATTTCCATCGCGTTTCCGGTCGCGTCCTGATGAATGGCCACCAGTCCGGGAACGCCACTCCCTTCTTCGTATTGCCGCCTGACCATACCGCCGGGGCCTTTGGGAGCGATCATGACGACGTTGTTTTCCGGGGCCACCTTGATGGCTCCGTAATGAATACAGAATCCATGAGAGAAAAGTACCGTTGAACCGGGTTTCAAGTTTGGCTCAATGACTTCTTTGTAAACTTTTGGCTGTGCCATATCAGGACACATCATGCAAACAACATCGGCCTGCGTCGCGGCTTCTTCCATCGTGAGCGGATCCCAACCTTCGGATACGGCCTGCTGCCAGCTTTTACCGCCTTTTCGAAGCCCGACCACGACATTAACGCCACTGTCGCGCAAGTTCATCGCCTGACCGCGTCCCTGGCTGCCATAGCCGATCATGGCGACGCAGAGGTTATCCAACGCGCGAATGTTGATGTCGGATTCGAAATACATTGTAGCCATGGTTGAGCTCCAGGTTTCTTCAGTTTTGTGGGAGTGAATGGTGTTGAACGCGTCAAAAAAAAACGGCTCGCAAATCGGTGCGAGCCGTTGAAGCTTTGAGTCAGACCCCGAAACTTCTCGCATCTATTGGGAGACATTCCCTGCCAGAAGGATGGCAATCAAACACAGGACCGTTGGAACGGATCGCTCCGCACAGCGTCCGAGTGGATGATTGAAGACGTTTTTGATCAGGTTGTGCATGATCCCCAGATTCTATTTACCGTCGTTCCAAAGTCAATTCCAAGCCGCAAAACGCAGGCGACATCCCGATTTTACCGAGCCAACTGGTCCTGGTTTCCGTTGACCTGACCTGATTGTGGCCTGATGCAAACCTTAGACTGCAGTTTGTGGGCTACGAACCGAGATAAGGAATCTTGAGAATTTTTTTTTGGCTTTTCGCCCGGATTCAAGTTCGTCCCGTGTCGGTGATTCATGTTATCGGGAAGACATGACCAATCGCTGATGGCTCGTTGTATTAACCACCACTGTTTTGTTTGGGGAAAAACGCCGTACAAAAAACTCGAAAACCTTCGGCGATTTTGTGCGTTTGTTAAGCGGCAACCCATAACAAACTCACATCACGGAGGGAATTCGTGTGAACACCAGAATTCGATAACAATTTCGGATTCGCAAGCGGAACATCGAAAACGATTGGCCACACCACCCAGTGGAAGGCAAAGTCCGGAGCTTAAAGCCAGCAACGTTCATTATGAATTTACCGAGCGACAGCAGGCGATTTCCTGTGGCGACATCAGGTTGATTCATCCGATGGCCACAAAGCCTGAGCAGGCGAAGCAAGTCAATCGCAACGTTCTTCTGTTTCAACTGGTTCAGCCTAATGCTGAATCCGACCACCTTCTCAACATCCGATGCAGTCTCCAGCGAACGCTCCGAGTTGTGATACTCCTGATGCGCCTGGAAAAATCGCCAAAACAACGGGTACGTCACGTTTTATAAAGGCCCGTGGCAGCGTCAAGATTTGATTTTTGGGAGGTGGACGAGGCCACGAGTCCTATTGATCCAGAAAATGCCAGGACTCAAAGCCTCGTCCATGACGACCTGGCCTTATTATTAGCTTTGACTGACGACCAAGCGTTGGCAGAAAAGTCCGGTAATCGATTCGTCGACTGAGTCAACCAGGACGAGCCGGAAAAAAGGGGGTCGTGTTGTCAAGAGTTCCCGGGCAGTGGTCGATCTAGTCATTCTGGCAAAACCAATCCATGACTTCCTGTGGAATCACGGGGGGTAACGCTCGAAACTGAGCCAGCAATTCGTCACTGATTCCATCGCGGTGCATGCGCAAATTTTTGATGGCAGTTCGCCTGAGACATTCATCCATTTTCTGCCCAGCCATCAACCGGTAGTATTTTTCGTTGGGGCTGGTCATTACGGTACCGACATTTACGACTCGGTCGCCTGGGACGATCTCGCGCCATGTGTAATCGGGAAGCGACATCGCTCTCTTGCTCGCATCAAGAATTCGCTCCGGCGTAAGCGAATGTAGCAGATCAAAACTCTCCGAAATGAAATACGTTTTCTGAAACTCACTGATCAAATAGTCCGTATTCGCCAGACGCATCAAGTCTGCATCGTCCGAGGGGTCAATTAAAATCCGATTCGATTCCGGACTGCCAATGCTATAAACGGTTTCTCCCGGGGATGAGAGGATACCTGCCCCGAAATCCCGAATCTCACCATCTTCCATTACCAGGCCAAATTCCACGGTAAACCAGTATATCCGACCCGCGTACATGAGCAGATCGTCCGCGTGGGTTTTGATGGCTTCGATCGCGGCGGCATCCTCACCCGCGTCGGCGATCATTGCATCGCGTTCGGCGTAAATCATGTTACGGGCCTCTCCATGATTCTTCATCACGTCGGCTACGGCGCGAATCGTAAACGTCGCCACGTGACCGGCAACGTCGTGCCCGATATCCGGTTCTTCCAGGTAGTCGGTGCCCAGGGGACGCATGAACGTGGTCACGGGAAAGAACCGTCGGCTATGACACGTAAAAAAGAGCTCAGCCGGAATGATCTCGCTGACGGCGGCCAGTTGCCATGCCGTTTGTTGATAAATCCGCGCATTGAGCAAATAGAAATCCGGGATGACACCGCCGCGGATCTCGAAAAGCCTCTCACCTTCCTGATACTGGCGACACGCGAACTGATGTTTGGTTTTTTGTTGCTGGGCCACCAGGCAGGCCCAACTCAGGTGCTCTTCAAAGGAATAGTTTTCGTAAAACTGCTGGCAAGCATATTTCCCCAGGTCGACAGTTTCGCCGCTGAAATCACCCATGCGAAACGGATTTCCCGACCTCAAAGCTTCGATATAGGGCTCTCGTTTCGCGGCAGCGATCGGATAAGGTACGTCGGTACGGTGTAATTCCGACTCCAGTGTTTCAATCCGTTCTTCCAGGGAAAGTGGTTTGACATCGGCCAGATCAACACCGCTGCGTTTGGCAATCTCGGCATAATCACGCTGCTTGGATTCCAGTTGTTTTGATTCGGGCATGGTTCGAATTTGCTTTTGTAAGTCGGTTATTTTCCTGACTGAATCATAGCGTTGATTCGCGGGAAAAGTACCGCGCTGAAAAAGTGAATGTCCACTCCGTGGACGAGTCGGATGTCGCATCGGGTTCTCTACTGCGAATTCGCGTCCGGTGGGCTGCAAGTGCCATGCCTGATCGCCCTATGAACGTCTTAGAAACGCACCGGCACCGGCTGCGATCAAACGCGATGCAACCGATTCTCCGAGCTCCGCCGATTGCTCTACCGATCCTGACTCACGGTAATGCACTTTCTGGCTCCCGTCCCGGCTCAGCACGACACTTTCCAGGTCAAGTCTGTCGCCTTCGATGGATGTGTTGGCACCCACGGGTGAGAGGCAACCGGCAAACAGGGTGCGTAGCAGGGCGCGTTCGGCGATCACTCGGTGAAAACTCTTTTTGTCATTGAGTCGCGAAACCAGGCGGATGGTCTCCGTGTCCCCCGCTCGGGTTTCCAGTCCCAACGCCCCTTGTCCGACCGCAGGCATGAGTTCATCTGGTGAAAATTCGTAAGCGATTCGGTCTTTGAATCCCAGACGGATCAAACCGGCGCACGCCAAAACGATTGCATCGAATTCGCCGTCGTCGAGTTTTTGCAATCTCGTATCGACATTGCCTCGAATGTCCTTGATCGTCAAATCACGTCTTAAATGCAACATCTGGGCGGCGCGACGAATACTGCCGGTACCGATCACGGCGCCAGCCGGAAGCGACTGAACGTCGGCGTAACGATTGCTGACCATTGCGTCAGCAGTCGTTTCCCGTACCGGCACCGCGGCAATGCGAAGTTCTGGGTGGTCGGCGGTCGGCAGGTCTTTCAGGCTGTGAACTGCCAGGTCAATTTCGTTTTCGAGTAGCGCGATTTGCAGACGCTTTGTGAAGATTCCCTGTCCACCAATCTGTGCGAGTGGGCCGACTTGGATGTCACCCGTGGTCTTGATCTGGATCAACTCAACGCCAGTTCCGGTCTTTTCCAATTCGGCTTTGACCCAATGGCTCTGCCACATCGCCAATTTGCTGCTGCGTGTACCAAGACGGAGGATTGGGGGCGAGTCAGAGGCGAGGGAATCTGGATTCGACATTCAATTATTCTTTCTCCAATTTCTCATCGCCGTCAGGGTGGTCAGGACCACGTCGAGCCGGTAGCGACGGGGAACCAGATCGTCGACGGACGTCTCCTTCAATTGCGAGTTTGGCGGATTGATGGTCGGGAACAACAACGCCGCAGCTGACGCAAAACTGAATCGCCTGATCGATCGTGATGTTCAAATCAATGGTCTCGCTTTTGGGTACCGAGATGGTAAAGCCAGTGGCGGGCATTGGGCTGGTCGGCATCAAAACACTCAACATCGGTTCGCCGGCGGCCCGACGAATGTCAAGCATGCTTTCTCCGGTCACAAATCCCATCGACCACAGCCCCTTGCGAGGATACTCCACGGCGACAACACGCGTAAACTGGATCTCGCTTTCACTAAACGCAAAATCCGTGACCTGCTTGACCGACGAATAAACATTGCGAATGATCGGCAGGCGGTTAATCAATCCTTCGAACTGATGCCAGAAAAAACGACCGATTCCGGCCGCCAGCAGCTTGCCGACAAGGTACATGACCGCCAGGAATATCGCCAGGAAAGCTGGAATGACCAGGTGACGTTTCAGGTAGCGTAACTGCACGTAGCGTTTGTAGTAATCGTGAGCGGAAGCAATTTTCGCGTCGCCTCGATTGGAATCCACCAGAATGACGACTTCCTGGGGGAGCCACTGGTTGTTGAACAGGACCAGCGGGGTGCCGTCTTTGGCGGTGTACAAGGTTGGGCCATTGGGGGAGACGGTTTTCAATCGTTCTGCCAAATCCGGCCGCTCGGTCAGCTCCGTTTCGATCTCGGAGTTTTCGCGGATGTCCTCAATCGAAAACGCAACAGCGTTTTCGGAAAGTATTTCAACCGGTCGCAGGACCACCCGGTCAATCGTATTCCAGGCCCACGCAAACAGCATGATGGTTAACAGTGGCGGCAGCAGGACCGCCAGACCCCGCAGCGTCGCGATCCGAAACGGATTGAACGACTGCCGAAACCAGCTGGACTTTTTTTCGGGCGCGCGGGGCGGCTCTGATTCGATTTCTGCGTCGTTGTTCGGATCGTTGTCAGATTTCATGCAGTTTCGCCAATAACGAATTCAGGCCGGACCGCCCATTATCCTGATGAGGCCGGGAACCCGAGTACAGGTCCCACCAGGCCACTCAGTTTAGCTAACTCGAGCACCTCTCGCGATGACACCTGCGTAAACTTTCGCGGCCCCCCGGGCGATCAGCATGCGAGCCAATTCACTCGCCGTTGCACCGGATGTCATCACATCGTCCACCAGCAGAATATTCAGACCATCGACGCGGACGTTGGGGCGGACGTCGAAAGCACCGCGAACATTCTTGAATCGTGCTGGTGTTGACAATGTGCCCTGCTTTCTTGTTCCGCGAAGACAACGCATGATTTGCCCAGCGTATGGGAGGTCACATCCACTGGCGATCGTCTCGGAAACCACTTCCGCTGCCTGAAAACCCCGGCGAACCCGCCGCCACCAGTGAGTGGGTGCCGGCACGACCAGGTTGATCTCGTCAACAAAGTCGGCGCCGATCAATTCAAAAGCCAGGAGATGGCCCAGTTGGACCGCGATTTGTTCATCATGCTGGTTCTTCATGCGGATAACCAGGTCCTGCAGAAGTCCCCGGTAGTTGCCTGACGAAACCGCTCGTTCAAAACGCAATTCCGTGCCGTGACAGAGCGAACAGGCACCTGGCAACGGGATTTCACGGTAGAAACTCGCACCACATCGTCGGCATTGAAACGGAGCACCGACCGTCAATTGGCGCCAGCAGTCGGAGCACCAATGTTCGGCGAAGGCGGCATCAAAGTCGAATCGTAACGGGGTCAGGACCTGGCCAGGGTCGAAATGGACGTTGGGATGGTTTTGCCTGAGCGACGCGGCCCGATCGTGCACTGGTTGGAATGGCGATATTTCCTGGCCGCAACCGAGGCAACGTGGCGGGAAGCACAGTGTCACGATATTAGAATTCCAATCCATGGGGCTCAAAGCTCGCGACACGGTTAGCCATCCCCATAGGCAACAAAGTTATCGTCCTGCCGGGGTTCGAGTTGTTTTGAATTGATTGACCGGGCGCAGCTGTTCCAGCGCAGGATCGCATCGTCGTTTTGTTCGTCGGTCAGCGACTCGGCATGTTCGAAGTGCTGCATCGCCGCTTTGAAATAATCGTACGCGACGTATTTGGCTCCCGGTCGACCGCGTTTTAAGACGGAACGCGCGAAACGCTCGCGGATGATCCCGGTGTAGTAACACTGGTGGAATGCGTTGGTCAGTCGGGCAACATGGGACTCGGCGTCTTTGACGCGTTTTGAGCCTCCGTCAAATTGATCGACAATTGCGAGAATCAGTACGATGATCGCTTCCTGGTTGTCTTTGTCGATTTCCAGGATGTCCAGGCAAATGCTTTCCGCGTTTTCGGGGTCGTTCAACAGTCGGTAATGCTTGGCCTTTTCGAACGCGCGCTCAATCGCGTTCCTGTGGAGCAGTTTCAGCGGTTCCATCGTTCATTCCTTTTACTTTCTGGGTTTGAAGATTCGGAATAGCTTTGTCAACGGGTCATAAAATTCGTCGACGACCCGCTCTTTCAACGGAATGATGGCGTTATCCGTAATGGTGATGTTTTCCGGGCAAACCTTGGTGCAGCATTTTGTGATGTTGCAGTATCCGATTCCCTGTGATTTCTTGAGGTCAGCCAGGCGGTCCTCCTCATCCAACGGATGCATTTCGAGCGCGGCGTTGTAGACGAAATATCGTGGTCCAATAAACTCGTCATGTTTATGATGATCGCGCAGGACATGGCAAACGTCCTGGCAAAGAAAGCACTCAATGCACTTGCGAAACTCCTGGACGCGCTCGACATCCTGTTGCTGCATGTTCCAGCTGCCGTCATCGTTGTCGGGAAGGCGCGGTTTGAACGGCTTGATCTTCTTTTTGACTCGATAGTTCCAAGAGACATCTGTGACCAGATCCTTCATGACGGGGAATGCCCGCATCGGCTCAATCGAAACGGGTTCGTCCAGGTTCATGTCGTTCAAACGGGTCATGCACATCAACCTGGGCATCCCGTTGATTTCAGCCGAACAGCTACCGCATTTTCCTGCTTTGCAATTCCAGCGGCAAGCCAGGTCGTTGGCACTTTCGGCCTGGATCTGGTGAACGGCGTCCAGGACCACCATCCCCTCAGAGACTTCGGTATTGTATTCCTTGAACTCACCGGCCTGTTTGTCGCCACGCCAGATTTTGAAAGTTACTCGGGCCATTTGCACATTTTAGGTGAAGGATTGCTGGACAGTTTTTCTCCCGCGAGTGAGGAGATTCGTGAGTTACTTGTGGTCGTCGATGATCTGTTTCAGTTCGGCGGGGATCTTCGGAATCGACTCCAGTGTGACTTGCATCTGGCCGTCTTTGCCCATCCGTACGATCGTGTTGACCGAGTCGAATTTCTCTTCCTTGTTCTTGTAGTCATCTCTTGTATGGGCTCCGCGGCTTTCCTTTCGGACAATCGCAGATCGGGCGACTGCTTCGGCAGCCAGCAGCAGGGACTTCAGGTCAAGTGCTGTGTGCCAGCCCGGGTTGTACTGACGGTTCCCAGGCGCGGCGACGTTGGCTGCACGCTGTTTGAGAGCTTCGATGCCCTGAACCGCCTCCAGCATTTCGTCTTCCTGCCGAATGATGCCGACATTGGATTGCATCATTTCCTGTAGATCATACTGAATCTGGTACGCGCCGCCGGCGTTTGTTGCGCGGCTGCTGTCCAAAGGAGCGAGGGCCTCCAGGAGCGCGGAATTCACGTCGGCGTCGGAAATGGCAGGTTTCCCGTTTTCCTGAGCGAATCTGGCAGCGTGTTCGCCGGCAAGTTTTCCGAACACGATCAAATCCGACAATGAGTTTCCGCCCAGTCGATTGGCACCATGCAGTCCGGCGGCACATTCACCTGCTGCGAACAAACCAGGAACCGTCGACATCTGGGTTTCGCCATCGACGCGAATCCCACCCATCACGTAGTGCGTGGTCGGGCCGACTTCCATGGGTTCGGTGGTGATATCGATACCCGCCAATTCCTTGAACTGGTGGTACATGCTGGGAAGTTTCTTCTTGATGTGGGCCTCGGCGTTCGGAATTTTTTCCTTGATCCAGGAAATGTCCAGAAATGCTCCGCCGTGAGGCGATCCCCGTCCGGCTTTGACCTCTTTCAAAATGCATCGAGCTACATGATCGCGGGTCAACAACTCCGGTGGACGCCGGGCATTGCGATCTGTTTTGGTTACGTATCGCCAACCTTCTTCGGGGTTGTCGGCCGTTGAACTTTTGTAATTGTCGGGAATGTCACCGAACATGAAACGTTCACCGCTGCTGTTTTTGAGGACGCCGCCTTCTCCGCGAACTCCTTCAGTAACCAGGATCCCACGGACGCTTGGCGGCCAGACCATACCGGTTGGATGAAATTGAACGAACTCCATGTCAATCAGATCGGCACCGGCATGATAGGCCAGTGATTGTCCATCGCCCGTGTATTCCCAGGAGTTACTGGTAATCTTGTATGCTCGTCCGATGCCACCAGTCGCCATGACGATCGCTTTGGCTTTGAATAGTTTGAATTTTCCCAGCTCGCGCGCGTAAGCAAACGCGCCGGCAACCCGATCGCCATCCATCAACAAGCTTGTAACCGTGCACTCCATATGCACATCAATGCC
Organism: Planctomycetaceae bacterium; assembly: GCA_024642205.1. Lineage (GTDB taxonomy): Bacteria > Planctomycetota > Planctomycetia > Pirellulales > Pirellulaceae > Mariniblastus. The sequence goes on from JAHEBQ010000079.1 coordinate 19,522, forward strand.
TTGGTGAATTCCATGATCCTGAAGGGTTCGAATCATCTCGAGCCCCGTTCGGTCACCGACATGAGCCAACCTCGGATGGGCGTGTCCGCCGAAATTGCGTTGCATGATCTTGCCTTCGCGGGTTCGATCGAAGACCGCGCCCCATGCCTCAAGCTCCCGCACGCGGTCGGGCGCCTGTTGTGCGTGCAATTGGGCCATTCGCCAATTGTTGATGTAATAGCCGCCCCGCATGGTGTCGGCGAAGTGCGTCTTCCAGGAATCTCGTTCGTCCACGTTGGCAAGCGCTGCGGCCATTCCGCCTTCGGCCATGACCGTGTGCGCCTTGCCCAGCAGTGATTTGCAAACCAGGCCGACGGAAATGCCCGTCGAGGAGGCTTCAATCGCAGCTCGCAGGCCAGCGCCCCCGGCTCCAATGATCAGCACATCAAATTCGATTGTTTCGTATTCTGCCATTGTGATTAACTTTGCGCGTTCGTTCGAATTCCAGACAGCGATCGTTGATTGGCTTTCGATCAGCGAGATTCCTGTTCGAGAGTATTCGGCCGGGTTTCAGGTAAAAGTAAAGTAAACGTCGGTCCAGATGCCCATGGAACAGAGCCGCACATATACGTCGGAAAAAGCCACCCACAGTAAACTGCACCAGGCCCAGACCATATGCTGTCGATTCAAGCAGCTCACACAGTCGTAGCATTTTGTTTTCGCGGGGGTGCTGGAGAATATGTCCATCCAACCGCCGACGAGATGTCTCAGTGAATGGCAACCGAATGTGTAGCCCGTTAACAAAAAGACGTTCATGCAGAGCACCAGCGTGCCAACACCGACGCCAAAATTGGTGAATTTTCCATCACCATCGTTATCAAAAAAGAAGGCACTAAATGCGTCGTAAGCCAGGATGAACAGAAACAGGATTGCAAAGTACAAAAAATACCTGTGGATATTTTGCAGAATCAACGGCAGGGAGTTTTCACCAAGGTAGTTGTTGCGCGGTTCCCCAACAGCACATGCCGAAGGGTCCGCCCAAAACGCCTTGTAATAAGCGCCCCGATAGTAGTAACAGGTCATTCGGAACCCGGCGGGAAACGGCAGGATCAGGAGCGCAGGTGAAAAAAACGGAAGCAACCACCATCCAGGTTTGTCACCAAACAAACCGTGCTGATGACCGTCGCCCGATATTCCCATGTCACCGCCGGTGAATAACAACGGTGAATAAAATGGCGAGAGATAGTTCCGATGAACATAATGCTCGTTTTGAAACGCGGCCCAGGTGGCATATACGACAAATGATGTCAAAACCAGAAAAACGACCAGTGGAACGATCCACCAAGTGTCCTGACGCAGCGTCATTCCCCAGGGTCGACGTTTCAATGAACTTAGATCTTCTGACATAAATGAATCCGTCTCTCGCAATTCCAATTCGGTCGGCCTGAGGCGTCGCAGTGCACCAATTGCCGGCAATACGCCAGCGAATTAATCACACGCCGTCGATCTCCAAGGACGCAGATTTTCGGGCACAACGACGGTGCTGTCAATCAGATTGCGAATTGATTCCGTATTGTCACGAAAGTTCCGCCGTTGACCGCGGGCTTTCTGGCGATCCGGCGGCTGGACCCTCAACGGATCGCACTGGTTGAATTGATCCCGTTTGGAAATTCCCCACACCTAATCGCCCGGTCGCCTCGGTCGGCAGTCACCGTGCTGGTTTGTCTGCGGGAACAACGTCTTGGGATTGGTTTTCCCGTCGGTGATTCGGCGTGCCAACCTCTCCCATCCGATCCGCTCTCCGCTAGCAGCAAAGGAGCGAAGGCGGTTAATTCACGGACAACACTCAAGTTGCTGTCGGTCGATTCGAACCGTCGAATTATAATGGACGTTTTCCAGCGCAGGATGCGCTGCGTCACGCCCTTCCCCAATTCGTTCTCAACCGGTCAGGTCAGGATGACGATTGTTGATCGCTATCTATTGTCGCTCTTCATCAGGACGTTCCTGATTTGCTTTCTTAGTTTCTCTGGCCTGTATATCGTCATCCACGTGTTCAGTAATCTGGACGAACTGATTGAGCTCAGCAAAGTCGATGGATGGCCGACCGTTTTCTACGAATTTTATCTTCCGCGGGTTGCCCAGCTGTTTGACAAAACGGCAGCCATTCTGATTTTGGTTGCCGCGATTTTTTCTGTCAGCTTGCTGCAGCGCAGCCGCGAAATGACTGCCATCGAAGCAGCGGGGATCACCAAGGCCAGAATACTGAGGCCGATTTTCATAATGGCATTGATCATTATCGGCGTGACTATCGTCAACCGGGAAGTCTGGATACCCCAGGTCAAAGACAGCTTGGTCCGTGAACCCTCCACGTGGAACGACGATGGGCAAGTCCCGATAATGGTCCAGGAAGATCTTGCCTCCGGCGTTGTGTTGCGAGGCGAATACCTGTTTTTGGCCGAAAATCGGGTGTCGGAAGCCGAAGTGCAACTGCCGAGGTCGTTCAGCTCGCAGGTCCCCCGCGTTATTTCAGACTGGGCGATCGTCGAACCGGCAACCGACGAACACCCGGCGGGTCTATGGTTTCATCGGGTGGTCAAACCGGAGAACCTGGCAACAATTCCTTCGTTGACCACTGACGAAGGCCAAACAATTCTGTTCACTCCACGGGACCATCAGTGGTTGGGCCCGGATCAGTGCTTCGTTGCCTGTGACTTCGATGTTGGGCAAATGGCTTATGGCACCAAACTGGCCAACTATCAAACGACCCCGCAGATGATCGCGGAACTTCATAAACCAAGAAAATGGTTTGGCAACCGGCTCCAGGTTGGCGTTCATTCGCGACTGCTCAAACCATTTCTCGACCTGACATTGCTGATGCTGGGATTGCCGATGGTCGTTGGCGGAGTCGAACGCAATGTCTTTGTTTCGGCGGCCATCTGTTTTTGGATCGTTGGATCCGTTCAGCTGACAACAATCGCCTGTCATGCGCTGGGTGCGACCAGCATTATCCGACCCGCGGCGATGGCGGCCTGGCTACCGCTGGCGATCTTTTTGCCGCTGGCCGTTGTGGCGATGCGCAAATTGAAAAGCTGAGCCAGGGGTCGACATCGAATGTTGAGGATTGGAGGAAGTCCCGTTCCAAAATCCAGGTTTTCCAGGCTGAGAAACAGTCGGATTCCAATCGATCTAAACCCGAATAACCGGGCGGACAAGATCAAATCGAATCGCAATTCCGGCAAAGTCATCTCGACAAACAACAGGAGTTTGGCAAGGTTGCCAAGATAAACGTGAATGTGACGCGAAAACTGGTATATTAATTTTCGCGATTTCGGCCGCCCCGTTGGCTGAACCGATTCAAGCGAAATTCAATTACCAATTTTCAATCAAGGAAAAGTTATGAAGAAACACTGGATGATCGTTTTGGCGTTGCTGGTGTTTGCCACCGGTTGCAACAAGAAAGTGGCAGAAGACCCGGCGGACGCGGCCAGGCTGGAGCAAATACGAGCTGCGGTCGAAAAATCCAATAAAGCCCCGAGGCAAAGTGTCGGTATACCCGAGGCCGGTGGCGTGGAAAATGACAAACCGAAGGATGCTGGAAACGAATCAGACGAAAAGGTCAAACCTGAAGGTTCCCCGAAAGTCGATGATGACAACAAGGATGGCGACGCCGGTGCTCCAGAGAAAACGGAAACATCTGCAAAGCTGAATGCCAAAAACGCGTTGAATGACGCGCTCGCAGTCGCCAGGTCCGAAAACAAAGCCCTGTTCGTCCATTTTACCGCCGAATGGTGAGGCTGGTGTCATAAACTCGAGGAGTTCCTCGACGCCAATGACTCGTTGTTCGCCGATGATTATCACTTTGTCGCAATCGCCACCGACAAGATGGAGGGAGGCGAAGAAGTGATGAACGAATTGAAAAAGGAACGTCAGGGCGGGTTGCCCTGGATGGTCATTCTCGATGGAGATGGCAAGGAGCTGGTGACTTCCAATGATGCCGATGGGAATAACATTGGCTGCCCTGCCCTGCCAAATGAAATCGAGCATTTCGTTGATATGATCCAGCGGTCGTCGGATGCAACCAAAGAGGAACTCTCAGAGATCAATGAAGCGGTTCTGGCT
>JAHEBQ010000080.1 GCA_024642205.1 Planctomycetaceae bacterium
CCGTTCAAATTCATCAAACCACTCCCGCCACTGCTGCTCAGAATATCGTGTCGCCATCTCGAAACTCCAAAAATTTGAAGTTTACTATCGAAGTCAACATGTGCTTCATCGTGCGCTTACGATCAATCCTGGTTGTGGCGGACGTAGGGCAATCGCCTGATTCAGTGCGGCCAGGGCAAGTTCCGCGTTGATTCGGCGGCTGGCGGCCCAACCCACGATCCGTCGCGAACAGAGATCCTGAAACGTACACAGATAGCTGAAGCCCTCAGCGATGGGCAGGTAAGTGAAATCGGTCAGCCATGCCAGGTTCGGCTTTGAGGCGGTAAATCGTTGGCCCAGTCGGTTGGGTGCAATCGGTAGATCATGCTTGGAATCAGTCGTCATGACTCGAAACCGGGGTCCCGTTCGGGCACGAATCCCTTCCTGTTTCATCAGTTTGGCAACCGTATTGCGTGAGCATTTTGTACCTTGGCGAACCAGTTCCCGGTGGATCCGCGGACTGCCGTAGTCTTGGTGCCGGGGCAAGGTATGAATTCGTTTTATTTCGTTCACGATTCGCTTCTGTCGCTTCTCGGTGTTGGACGGTTTGCGGCCAAGCCACTTGTAAAACGCGGCTCGGGTCACTTCCAGGACTCGGCACAGCACCGAAATCGGCCAGCGATGTCGGTGCTCCGAGATAAATTTCAGCCTCAGCCGTTTTCTTTGGCAAAGAAGGCCGTCGCTTTTTTTAAAATGTCGCGTTCCAACTTGAGCTGCCGATTCTCCTCGCGCAGACGCTTCAGTTCCGCCTCTACAGATGGGGTGTCGTTGACGTCGGCCTCGAGCGTCCCGTCGGCCTCGAATGCCCTCCGCCAGTTGCGAATCAGGTTGTCACTGATCTCTCCAGATCGCGGGCCACCTGGCGACAAGACAGGCCCTGTTCCACGACTTTTTTGACCGCTGCCAATTTGAATTCCCGGCTGAATGTTCGACGTTTCTGACTCATGAATCCTCCTTCGTCACTATCATGACATAAGGTGACTCACTGTCTACCAAACTTGGGGAGGTTCATCGTCAGATAAAGTCGATTAACTTCGGCGAAAATGCAGACGGAGAGAATCTAACGTGTTTGGCGAGTATCGCCCCTTGTCGATGAGAACATTTTCTTGGGAAAGCACCAGTATGAAAACCCCAATTTCGATCCCCACAACCATTCTCCTGTGTTTAATCATTGCCCATACCTGCAATGGCGACCTTGTAATCACCGTTAGCGAAACAGGCGGGAACGTCGAATTCAATGCGACCGGCTCTCTGAACCTAACTGACCTCAGTTTGGTTGGTGGAGGAACAATCCTTCGACCATTTGTCGAGCCGATAAAAGGTGAGTTCACTCTTGATACTGCTGGGGCCGATTCCAACGACACGTACAATGGAGTATTCTCGACACCGGGAGCGTTCGGGACCGGCGGCTTATCGCTGGGAACATCAGGAACGGGTGGCCCTTTGGGCTTCGTTTCCGGCCGTCTCTTTGTGCCCGATGGTTTCACTGGCGGCAGCATTTCTGCGACTTCGATATTTTCCGGGCAGTCGTTTAGTACGCTGGGAATTAGCCCTGGCACTTACACTTGGTCGTGGGGCTCCGGCATGAACGCGGACTCGATGATGATGAATGTCGTTCCGGAGCCTTCTGCCTTTTTGTTTCTGGCCGTCGTAGGCTTGCTGTATTGTTCCTTTTTCTCGTATAGGCTGCGAAAAGGAAGAACTGAGTTGCGACTGCGTTATCGGCCGAGAACAATGGCGTGAACCGGTGCGGCGAAGTCGGGTGGTTTTGAAATGGACAGACTTTCGTCTCCGCCCGGTTATGGCTGGCGTTTTCACACTCATTTCGAGGTTAAGACTTGGAAGCGCCATGGACCAGCACAGCATCGTTAGGTTACCGAAATCGGATTCCGGTGTGGCTTGTTTTGGCGTTACTTGCCGTGACCTTTCTGTTGGCTTGCGTCTGCGGGAGACATCTAGTTGTCAGGTCTGCCATCAATAGTAAACTGGCAGACCCACTTGGGGGCGGTATACCCATGTTTGTGCTGGGGTCGCGTCGCCCGCAGTTCTTTGAGGTAGGCGTAAGCAATGGCGAAGTTGCCGCCTCGCAGCGGCGGAGCAAGCTTCTCTGAGTCGAGTTTGTCGTTTTTAACTTTGCCTCCATGAATGGCTTTTAGGTAGAGCGCGTGGCCAAGCACGAATGGGATCTGTTTTTGGCGGCAAGTATCCGATAGCCAATGCCAGTTGAAGATCGATTCGCAGCCAGCGACGACTCCGCTACCAAAGGGCTCAATGTCGGCAAAGAACTTGTCCCTTAGCCGTGTTTTTTAATTGCGATCAGGTTACATTGTTCCAGCCTGGTCGACGACTCAGGCATACATTTGCTTTGCGTGCAAGTCGATACCGCAGTAGAATGGGTGCTGAGTTTGATACCGATTCATCGGTTCTCCTTGCTTGGGGTAAGTACTAAGCCAGACAATAGGCGGTCCGTCAGGTTACGTCCTTCATTCCAATGCGATGGGTCCTTCGCACAAATGGTAATTCACGTTGACTGGGCGGCCCGGTCCACTGGGTCGTTCTGTCACAAAAGGCGGTGACTGCGCCGATGGAAGTTGATCATGTTTTTATCTGCACGACACCCGGCGCGCCGGAGGCAGACGAGCTGACGCGATTTGGATTGACTGAAGGCAGCCGCAACCAGCATCCCGGACAAGGAACCTCGAACCGTAGATTCTTTTTCCACAATGCGTTTATAGAATTGCTGTGGCTGACCAACGCAATTGAGGCCCAGAGCGATCTGACCGGGCCAACGACACTATATGAACGGCTCACGCAATCGGCCAATGATATCTCGCCGTTCGGGGTTTGCTTTCGCCCCACCGACGCCACCCAGCTTGATCCGCCGTTCCCATCCTGGCGCTATCGGCCGACCTATCTACCGGATGACCTCAGTATCGATATTGGGTCGGCAACGCCTCTGGCTGAACCACTGTGGTTCTTCCTCTCTTTTGCCATTCGCAGAGACTCTGCGGACGCGTCGAAACGCCAACCTCTGCATCACCGTCGAGGTTTCGAGGAGCTTACTTCCGTACGCATTACCCAGCCAAACCTTAACGACCTTTCCTCAGCTGCACTTGCTGCACAGCAATCCAGCTGCGTTGATTTCGTCGGAGGTGGACCTCCGCATATGGAAATTGGATTCGATAATGGATCCATGGGGCAGCGACACTGTTTTTTGCCAGAGCTACCGTTGACATTCGTTTGGTAGCAAGAATAGCAGAACCAAGCGATGACTACGGCACCGCCGACAGCTCGTGTTATAGCCGATCGATTTCGGCGGCCCGGTCATCGCCGACGGTGCCATGTCAGAATCAGGGAAAACGAGCGGTCAAATCATGCGCTCGCGACGTGCTTCCGTGTTGATTCGCCGACGCGTCGTGCTGGGTTTCCTGTTAACCGGTTCCTTTTTTCGGATTCCAATCCCCAATGTGCTGGTAACGTTGTTTCGTGTCTTTCGTATTTTTCGCGGTTCAAGTATTCACCCACCAATGTTCCGCTGACGAATCGTTTGGGTAAAATTTGTACGTGAACTTTTGACACGAAGTGAATTGGGCAATTCAGACCTTCCCCAGCTCGCCAGCGAACATCCTGCTCACAGCTGACAGGCTTGATTCAGGCCCACTTGCGGTTGATAATGTAGCCGACGGGGACGGAGCATGTGAGAAATAGCACGCCCGCTTCCAACCGAAACCTGGCAGCATCGCGTGATCGTGCGGCTGGCATGAATACAAGACGATGAACTACAGCCGAGAAGCCGATCCCGTCTGGCCCTTGAATCTCTTGGTAGTTCATGATGACCCGTCGGCGTGGTCATCTCAATCATTAGGCGACAAACTCCGAGGTGCTTTGATGACTGATGCTGATGTTCTGAGAATGTGCGAGAGGCTCGGCCTTCCGGATGCGTTAATCGTTAAATCTGGAATCAGGGCGACAATGGAGTTTTTCCGTGATGTTCTGCGGACCGACCCGTTCGAGTGGTGCGACTACATCCGTGGAATCGATTTTCACAAGCAGGTGCGGCGTCAACGCATAGCCTCCGGAACACGGCTGTCCCGGCACAAAAGCACCGGGGCCGCTCGTCCTAAACCATTCGTGTACTTCACCAAGCCCGGAACGTCACAGTTCCGTACTGGAACGAGCTTCAGGGAATCGGTATACGAGCTGTATGAGACACCATCGTCGGTGCCGGCGCTTGTATCGTTTGCTTCTGGAATCAAGTTTCACCCGGCAGACCGTGTGGCGCGTTTGGGCGGAGGACTACAATACATACTGTCTTCGAAAGACTCGCAAAACCTGCGAAAGCTCTAAAGGAAGGCATGCCAAAACCATGCTCGCGTGGACGCCGACCGCGTGTTGTATGGTACGATCACTCCGGCGGCCCGGTGTTCGCTGACGTTTTCCCGCTCTGCAAAACGTCCAATTGAGGATCAAGATCCGAAGCGACCCAGATGGCGAGTATTCCTTGTTGATGTTTGCGTCAATGCTGGTAGGGACTGCTGTTGTTTGGATCGCCATCGTTGGATGCTAATTTAACAATCCCACTTTGTGATCCCGACCCATCGAATTCCCTTTGTAAATGGCTTTCATGGACATCCGTATTTACACCTGCCCTTGTAGATATCTCAGGGATAGTTTTCATAGCAATGCCTCTGGATTTTAGTGAGCGGGGCGGATTAGCCGTAAACATGGCTTTCACCTCGGTACCGATTTGGCTCATAGTCGTTCCCGGCGTTTTCTGATGCTGAATTGCCCGCGAGCGTACCAACTCAGATACTGTCAAAAATCGACGAATTCGCGAGTTGGCTGTAAGACTATTCGATGGACGCGAAGCCGTAGAAGCATGATTGCTTGGCTTTTGATGCCATCAAAATGTCCTTGAGCTATTTTTGACAGTTGAAACCTGGTTCCTTCAAATTGAATTTGATCCGCGGTCTCTCGTGGTTTAGGTGAACCGCCGACCCTGTTCGTCCGATGTCTGGTTGAGGGCTAAGCGCTTGGGAGATGCGTCGCAAGCTTCACCAGAATTGCTGCCGCTGGCCAGCTGATGCATTGATCTCTCGTTCTAGATTTACGTGTCGGGAATAATGGCTGGCACTCGACTGAATGGCCAGGTATGTGCCTCTGGTGTCCTGCGCCGGCCAACTCTCGAACCTGGTTTTCGAGGCGTGAGGCTGGTCGATGTTCAGCGACTGGCCCCATTGCCCCTACGGGCAGTTGATTGACGTTTCAGGCGAAATGTTTGGTCACTGGGAGGGGACGTGATAGACTTCTTGTCGCCATTTGCCTGCCTGTCAGAACAACGCGGCAGTTGACGTTTGTGAGAACGGGGAAGGGTATCCGGCGGGAATCACTGACTCGCGTTATCGCCATGCTCGGTTACGTCCGGCGTTATATCGACTGCATTCCGACTAGAGAACGGGAACCGTAGGGAACCACATGAATGGTAAACTCGACACCTCAATTCGATCCAGAATCCTGCAATCGCTTTGCTCGACCGCAGGCGTTTCGCGACATGCTCATTGCCGGTTGTCCGATCGTTTTACTGGGGACATTGGGCAACGTAGTCGGCCTCAGCACATTGGGTGGCGGCGCGATCATCAATGTCGGTTACGTGCTAATGATCATACTTGGGGGGGTCCTCCTCAAATGCCAAGGCAGCAGTTGGCGAGAAATAGGGCTGGGCCAACCGAAAAGTCTGCCAAGAACGCTGTTGTTTGGCATCATGGCCTTCGTTGCGGCGGTATTGGTATTCGTAATCACGCAAAATATCTCGGTGTACTTGGTCACAGCAGTGGGCCTGGTTCCTACCGGGGTTGATCAAAGCCGCTTCAACGCAATTGAAGGCAATCTGCCATTTTTCATCTTGCTGATCATTCTGGCATGGACGACGATTGCGTTCGGTGAAGAGATGTTCTACCGGTCCTTTCTCATCACTCGTCTGGTCGACTTCACCTCGATCAAGCCGGCGTCAGCCGTCCTCATCGCCGGCTTCATTTTCGGCGTCGTTCACTTTGCCGAAGGGCCGATCGGTATCCTCAGTAACGGAGCATTTGGCGTGCTTTTTGGCTGGATATATCTGCGCAGCGAACGCAACTTATGGATAAGCATCATTGGCCATGGATTGATCAACACGCTGCGCTTTGTCTTGCTCTATCTTGGCGCGGGGTAGTTGTTTGAGAGCAATTGCGATGTTTACTACTCTTGAGTTGTATACTACGTTTATGGATATGACAATTTGATGCTGCCGACGGTACGTGTTTTGAAAGATAGATTACCCCGGCGGCTAAATGATTTTTCCCGATCGTCGGATTACGGAACTTCTCACCATTGGAGTCAATGAAATGCAATCAACAAGCAGACTTTTCGTAACCTCTCTTGCAGTCACCGGTTGGAGACTCATTAAAAGGAAACCGCGAGTGCCTATTGTTAGGTTCTGGTGCGTACTTCTCAGCCTGCCTTTCGCCATCGCCAGCACGACATTCGCACAGACGGCGGTTCCCCAAACCGCCGACACCGAACAAACCGCAAAAGTCGATGCCACCCAAGTCGTGATCATGGTTCCAAACGTCTCCTGCTATGGACGCTTTCATGATTCATTGAAAGAGCATCTGCAGGGCAAACACGGCTGGATCCACAGTGTAAACATTCGCAACACGGAGAAAGTTCGCAATCCTGGCAAGAGCCATGTTGGGGCGTCTGAGGTCATCCACAGGGGCGAGCTTCCTTTTGACATCGGCACGATTGCTGAGCTGACTGTTACAATCGATTCATCAAAATCCACGCTCGATCTACTAAACGCGATCCGAGACAGCAAGCGCTTCTCGTTGAAGCGTTGGACGGTTCAGGTCGAGATTCCCATCGAAGAATTGCTGTCACGATAATTGATCAAGCCGTGATGAATCGACAGGGTCTTTAAATCTAAATCGGAGATCCTGATTCGTTGAACTAACCGATAGGCGCCCCGTGCATGAATGATGACCGATTCCAAACCGGAAAGACCGAACAGGCTGTTCGATTTTTGAATCGGGTCGTTGATGCGATGGCATCTCACACCGATCTATCGCGTACCGAACGTGTGGAATTGCTGTGTGACCTGCGGGTTGGCGTCGACGACCCCGGAGCTGGTCGAATTCTGTATGGAGAACTGGCGTACGACGCGCACTGACGATCATTCACCAACCGGCGATTGGCGATCACAACCCCGAATGATGTCGCGACCATTCGTTGTGGCCACCTCCACCAGGATTCTGTTCCTAAGAATGGTAAAACAATGTGTGGTTGCAAAAATGACAAAGATGGGTTTTTCTGGAATAATCAAGGACGACGAACCATCCCGCGCACCGGAACCGGTCTTGCGAGCGAATTGCCACTGGTTGACTGTTTTCACCCGGCCCGGTGACGGGCTCCGTTCTGGTGCAAGGCAAAACACATGATGAATTCAAGACTGAGACGACGAATCCGGCGGGTCGCTCTCGTCTTATTGGCGGCAGTCTTGATTGCCACGAGGCTGGCTTGTCGGTTCTGTATGGGAGGACATGCCGCAAAATGGGAATTACTACAGTCTGTCGTTTAGATCGAGAACGAAAGCGTTTACAAGCACAGCGTTCAACCAATTGGCTGGAATCTTTCGATTCTCGGTCGCGACGACGACGTCCGCCGACTGGATTTTCATCCTCAACTTGACCTGCCACCTGTGGACGTGGATATGAAGAAGCTGGAGTTGAGTATCGTGCCGTAAAGGTCTTGAACGGTTTGCTTTGGAGCATCGGATCGTCACGATCATGGAAGATCATTTCGTGCCCAAACATCGTGAGGTGATTAGTGCCGCGTCGCCATTATGTCGTAATGCCGGGTTTACTCACTTCGCCGCTGAGGCGATTGGTGAATTCTGGGCGTCACTGACTTCTCGTGGCTACCCGGTCGTGGAAACCGGCTATTACATATCCGATCCTCAAATCGGCAATACGTTGTGGCTGGGGATTTACTTGGAACTCGAGGTTCTTGGGAACGGCTTTCGTCCGTTCACTCACGAGCGGAGAGTAGAGGTCGCTGCATCCGTGCACTCCAAGCTGTTCAAGGGCAACTCGCAGCACTCATCGGCGAATTGTTTTTCATTCTTGAGTTACACAGGAAGTACTTTTGCAGCTTAAGTTTAGTGAACTGATTTGGACTGACTTGCCCCCACGAACGATACCAGTCTTTAACTTAGGGTATCCACTTCCTCAAACAAGCCGTTTTTTAAATTGAGCGTAGCGAAATTTGAAAAACGGCTTGGCACGATCGTTTCGGGTGCGGGCGAGCGGTATCCTAATGAGCTATGCGGCCGCACCTGGTTGTAGTGTCTTCTCCAGCGTTCGATCCGCACCTGGGCTTCGGTCAACGTATCAAACAATTCCAGTTTCAATAGTTCGTCTCTCAGCTTTCCGTTGAACGATTCGATGTATCCGTTCTCCCAAGGGCTGCCCGGGGTAATGAACAAAGTCTTCACGTTGACTTATTGAAGCCAGCCTCGAACTTTGTGAGATGTAAATTCCGCTCCGTTATCGCTGCGGATGTAGTCGGGCGTGCCTCGGCTACAAAACAGCTGGGTCAAGCGGTCAATCACGTCCTCGCTGTTAAGCCGCCGTTTGACGTCGATGGTCAAACATTCGCGGGTATGTTGGTCGATCAAGGTCAACATTCGAATCGGACGCCCATCGCTTGTCTGATCGTGAACAAAATCATAACTCCACAAGTGATCAAGACGCCGGGGCCGAAGGCGAATGCAGCTGCCATGGTTCAACCATAGTCTTCGTCGTTTGGGTTGTCTTTTTGGCACTTTGAGCCCTTCTTGACGCCAAAGGCGTTCAACTCGCCTGTGATTCACGTTCCAGCCTTCTCGGTGAAGTAACGCCGTTACCCGACGGTAGCCGTATCTGCCATATTCTGTCGCCAAATCTACGATGCGTTTGAGCAGTTTCGGTTCGTCGTCTGGAACATGGCGTTGCCGCCGCTGTGTCGAACGAGGCTGACCAATCACTCGGCAGGCCCGGCGCTCAGAAACATTACCCCGGCCAAGCGTGTTGCGAACGTGCTCGAAGGCCAGTCGTCGCTTGGCCGGGCTCACTAGTTTCCCGAAATGGCTTCCTTCAGAATCGAGTTATCCAGAGCCTGATCAGCAACGAGCTTCTTTAACCGAGCGTTCTCACGTTCAAGCTCTTTCAGAAGCTTGGCCTGGTCAGTTCGCATCCCGCCGTATTCTCGTCGCCACTTGTTGTACGTCTGCTCCGATATCTCCAGCTTTCGGCAGACTTGGCCGATCGATTGACCTTTCGCCGTTTCCACTTCCGCAATCCGAAGTTTTGAAATAATTTGCTCTGCCGTATGACGTTTTCGTCCCATCACTTGCCTCCCTTTCAGAATCCATATGGTAACAAAATCCTAAATCTTGTCCTGGACTCGTTATGAGGGGGCAGGTCAAATTTGACTAACCGCTTGTCGGGCGACAACTGGCCAAGATGGTCGCCTGATGGAAAGCAGGTTGTATTTCAAAGTAATCGGGCCGGCAATCTAAACATTTGGATCATGGATTCCGACGGCTCGAATCAGAAGCAGCTTACTGATCATTCAGGACACGATTACCTTCCATCTTGGTCGCCGGATGGAAAATTCATTTGCTACACTTCTCGCCGGAATGGCGAGGGGGACGATGAACAAGTTCCTTACATTTACATTATGGACGCCGATGGCAGTAATTAGCATCGACTTTTGGCAAAATCTCTTGGAACATCCGCGGGAGCATCATAGTCGCCAAATGGACAGCTGATTATTTATAACAAAAAGCTCGCCGGTCAGGATGGCACGGATATATTCATTGCAGCGCGCGATGGAAGCAACGAACGAAGAATAACGAAAGACGCGGAAAATGGCATTTACAACAGATCTCCAGAGTTTTCTCCAAACGGGAAATTCCTGGCGTTCTATTCTGATGACGGCAAAAATTCGGTGATCGTTGTGATGCGGATCGATGGGTCGGAGAGACGGACCGTCGTGGCAAATGGTCAGAATTGGTATCCAAGATGGTCTCCTGACGGGAATTGGCTGGTTTATTCGGCTGCTGCAAACAATGCTGAAAACGAAAATATTGATTTATTTGCGATTTTGGCATCCGGCGATGGAAAACCTCAATTGTTGGAAAGTGGCCAGGGACGGAAACAAGAAGGCAGCTGGATCCCTAGATAAGGTGCCGGTATCTTATAACAAAGCGTTGAATCGAAGTCGCGGAACTGGGCGGCTGTGAAATGGACGATCAACACCCGCCACTCGGTTATCGCGGACGTTCACCGCTACAGGATACAGGTTCAGGCGTAGAAGCGCGAGGTATTCAGTGAGTATTAAGACTATTCGCAACCTCGGATTGGTTGTATTGGCAGTGTTCGTAGTTTCGGCGTGCTTCCTGTTTCTGCGGAAGCCCGAACCGATTTCCGCATATCGTTACGTGGAAACGGACCGTATTTTCCGTGAAATGGAGACAAATATCCGCAGTCATGAAGAGTTGGACGTGATCGTCGACATTGATCATTCTCGACTTGGCGCCGAAGCGGGGTCACCGATGCCACCGTCGCATGTTCTGATCTACTCCGATCCGTTGCTGGACGCTGCCATCATCGAGAAAAATCCCATTGCGGCAATCGACCTGCCGCTTAGGGTTCTGGTGTACGAGGACCCGGAGTCGGGGAATGCCAAGTTCATCACCAATAGTTATGATTTCATAGCCAAACGCCACGGTTTGTCGGATGATGACGCAATTCGCACACGTTACATGGCCGCGATCGCCGCGGCTTTGAAAGGAATTCCAGATGAAAGCATTGCCGTATTTCGTTCGGATACAATGCCGAGTTCAGGGTTAATCACGCTTGCGAGCCCTTATAGCATTGATGAAACAGTGCAACGTGTCATGGATGCAATAAGATCACAAGGTGATACTGTCGTTTTTGGTACGGTCGATTTCGCTGAGCGTTCGAAAATGCACGGTGTATCGACTCATCCAATACGCATGATTCTTTTCGGCGGTCCCGGCCCCGGGGGCAAGGCAATGGCGAATACACCAACGTTGGGACTTGATGCGTTTTGTCAAAAGCTGTTGATATGGCAGGGCGAAGACGAAACCATTCGCGTGACGTTCAATGATCTGCTGGCTCTTGCCGAGCGTCAGGAGGCGCCTTTTGGGCTGCCTCTGCGAATCATCAACCGGCGGTTAATGAAGACGTTCTCAACGGCGCTCGAACAATGATTGCTGTTTGGTACATCGACCCATGCCCGCGACCAATCCGATAAATGGGAGCTGCCGGCGAGGCGCTTCTTTGAATCAGAGATTTCTGGCGGCGGCCCCGTTACGGCCGTCGCGATTCGGCGAATTGCAATGAGTGATTCACATATCAAACCGGTTACCATTGGGTCAATTGTTGCCTTCCTGCTTGGTGGACATCGAGGGGCCATGCTACTTGGATAGCCTGCCGGAATACTGCTGGGCGCTTGTCTGGCGTTTTCAGTTTTTCTTTTGGGATGCGTTTTCGAACCAGCAAAGTTTTTGGTATCTAAAACGCACGATCGCAACGTGTTTCGCGTTGTTCGTCCTTGCGATGAATCTGGATCAAAATTGGATCTCACCCGATTTTCAATACACGATTGACTCAATCGACTACGAATGCGCCATGCGGACAGAACTCACTTCCCTTTTTGAAAGCGACAAACGGTTTGCTCTATTGACATCATCCATCTCGACGCGGAAAGCCATGACTGTCGAATTGAGTGATTCACTGCCGAACAATGCGGCATTCGATGATGCGAGTGATGCTTTACGTGAACGATCTCCAACCGTTTCTGCTGGTGCTTTCGTCTTTTGGTCTGTTAACCTATCTGATTCTCGCCAACAAATCGAAATAATCGATGGGCGGCTTCACCAGTGGGCAAGGCACCAAACGCCGAATCGCAAACCGATGCACGCGATGCCGGATCTGCGCGTGCCTTTTGATATTCAGATCTGTTGTTCCGGCTGGTTGATCGTTGCCGTTATTCGTTTTGAGTTTTCTCCGATGACTAACAGTTGTAACCAATAAAATCCGTGTTCCTGAGCCTCGATCAGCGGTTACAAAAGACAATGTCTTACAGGTGTAGATTCGTTGGCGGATGACCGGCAAATCCGGTGCCTTGGGGATCGGTGTCTTTTAGTCCGACGCTGCAATGCAGGCCGATGCCGAGTTGTGTTTCCATGCCAACGCCTTGCATGAGGATGAGCACGAATAGCATGATGTCGGCCCCATGCCGGCAAGGTCGGTCCGTTCGGCTTTTTGCCAGAATTCTGAGTTGGTAAACATTTTGACGACTCGAGCCCATTTTGGTCTAATGAATCGCACCGGGTCTCCAGGCGATTCACGTCAACCGTCGGCTTGGTTTTTGTTGCGATATGCCTCTTGAGGGCGCGGATGGAAAACATGAAGCGAACCCTCGTACCCAGTTCCAGTCCGTACGCACCAATCGTTGGATTCTCTCGTGCAGTTCGCGTTGGCAATTTCGTCGCTGTTGGTGGTACAGCCCCGATTGATGCCGACGGGAATACAGTTGGTGTCGATGATCCCGCTGCTCAGACTCGCCAATGTCTCGAAACGATCAAGGCTGCGCTAACTGAGGCTGGCAGTTCGATGCAAGACGTCGTTCGGACACGCATGCTTTTGACTCGAATTGACGATTGGAATTCAATCGCAAGAGTACGCGGCGAGTATTTCTCTGAAATTAGACCTGTTGATACGGTCGTGCAGGTTTCCCAATTCATAAACCCCGAATGGTTGGTGGAGATCGAGGTGGATGCCATAGTCCCGGACGATCGATAACAATACAATCCCTCGAATCCGCCAAAGGTGTGTTTTAGAGTTTAGATCGCTCCCGCTGCACGTTGGCGTTATCTGGCAAAAGAGAGATGGTTCTTACCGTGAAACAACTACCTGGCCTGCTTTTCCTCTCAGGGTCCTTGCTTTGCCTGCAATCCGTCGCCCTTCCGCAGCAAATCGACACCAAAACGAACGCGTGTGCGCCGCGATACCACGTCGTCATTGCAGGCGCGCAAACCGATCGCAAAGCACCCTTGCTCAAAGAATCGATGTTTAGTGAGAGTGCCAATCAAATCATCTTTACGCCGATCTGCCTGGCCAGGAAGGAAGGGCGCTGGGAGCATGCCGAGGTGAAGGACCAAGTGCAACTTACAATTGCCATCCCGACAATGGCAGGACGAGAAGCGGTTAGTACTCACATCGCGACAAGGCGCGAGAATTGTCAGGAGTTTCGATTTCACTATCCGGCATCGGCGGACCATCTCCGGATCGTCGATGTCATCATCGGACCGGTTATAGAAAAGCCCATGTCGAAGGGAAGTTGGACCTGCAAAAACGGAAAACCCGAGACCGTGAATTTCGAATACGGAACCGAATTGACGGGCGAGGATATCGCAAGGCTTTCCGGCTTTGATAGTATCGCGCAGATATACATGGGATTTGCAGGAGTAAATTCCGAATACGTCACGATTGAAGGTGATCTCCTCGGGCTGGGCCGATTGAACAACCTGGAAGTCGTCCATTTGAACAAAGACGGAATCGTGGATGACGACCTCAAGTTCATCGCCTCATTGCCCAAGATCCGCGAGCTTGAATTCAACGCCTCTAATGGAGAGGACGGATGCACGGAACGGTGCGCCGATCACTTGAGCTGGGCCAAAACGCTCCGAGAATTGCGGATTTACAATGGTCCATTCACGGACAATTTCATCGACAAGATCACCAGGGCAATGCCAAATCTCGAGGAGTTAATGCTTGGATCACCGGAACTGACCGACGAATCACTCCGATTTATTGCCGAGCGGTGCAAAAAATTGAAGTCGCTATCGATCGAATCAGATCATTTCACCGCAGAAGGCCTCAAGCACCTCGACAAGCTGCCAAACCTGAAAAACCGAAGGGTACGGGCACCCGCATTGCGCAAACAGAGACATGATCTTGAAGGGTCACCACAACGCAGATAACAAAACGTTGCAGCAGGATCCGCAGATCGCGCGGAAACTGGGATCGATGTCGTTTGTCGCGACCCGGCGAATGGTGATGTTATTCGGGCGAATCAATGTCCTGGCATCTCGTCTTGCTTGCAACAATCGCGTTTGCCGGAGTCACTGGATGCGGGCAATGCCTTGAGAACGAGCCTGGCTTCAAATACGAAGCACCAGCAATACTCGCTGACCTGGAATCATTCTTTCCTCCTGTTGAAAGCCGACGAGCGATTCAGTTGCTTCGCGAAGGGTAGAGAAAATAAACATGTTCGAATACTTTCTGGGCACCACAAATTGGGCCGGGAACGGTCCATTGAAGCGGAATCAGGAGGCCGCACCCATTAGTATAAATCATTGGAAGATTTTCGTGATGGACTTGATGCAATGATAATCGGTCAGGATGTGTTTTGGCTCAGATATAAATCGGCGGTCGATCAGATTGCAGCCGTACGAGAAACAAACGATAATTAAGCCGCCGGTAGGCAACGTGCTCAAACAAAGTAACAATTCTCGCAAAGCCGGGCTTGCTTGTGCATTTGGCATGGAAGATCAACTTTCCCGGCTCGGTGATCGTAACCAATATCATGCCTGATTCGAGCTGTCTTCATGGGTGACCCAGTTTCAACATCTGATCGCAGGTCTACATTTTGGTTGCATGGTTTAACGAAATGGGCGTTGATCCTGCTTGCGTTTGCCGTTGTGTTATTGGTCGCCGATTACGGATGGTACCGAACTCAGGTTCCCTTGCGATTCACCAATGCTAACTGGTCCGGAACCTGGAAGACGCAGCAATATGGACTGAAAGGACGACTACTCGTTAGCCTCCCTGATCCTCTTCCTGCAAACGAGGATTTCCTGGCGGAGGCGTTAGTCTATTACCCGATTTACAGTGTTTGGAAAACGGGCCAATTCGTAAAAATGGAATTCGTTGGAAATTTTTCACCCGATTCATCGACTTCGGCAGGTATCTCCGAAAACAATATTCCAGGCCCACGCGGTAAACTAAAATTTAAGGCGACTGCTGGAACTCAAATTGTTGACTACACCGCAATGATGGATGAAACCGGGCGTCGCGTGATTGGCAGTTACGTTTCCCAATCACCAGATGACATAGGGTATTTTTTCATCCAGAACTATTAGACAATTGACGCGACACTCGGCAGTCAATTTGCAGTTTATCAAAACGTTGAAGCTAAACGGTGTAGCCTCAGCGTTCGGCTGGTCGCGATATCAGTTTGTGGAGGGTTTTTGACTGGTTCTCACTCCGACCTTTGGTGAAAAACGTCCTCCGTAGGTTCGGTTAACCTGGACGCTAGCGCCATGAAATATTCCGCCCTTTCTCACAGCGCACCGCGCAAGTTGTTTGTTTCTATGTTCCGGCCCTACCCATACCTTGACGATCGTGCTGGATGAAGTGCAGGGACCTTTCCACGAGCTCAAACGGCCGGTCTGATGGTTGGCACAAAATAGAGAGCACCAGCTGGAACCGGGGTTGTGGTTGGTACCGGTATCGAAAACGCAGTAAATTGACGTAAACCTACCGAGGTCGGTGGCGAGAATATTCATGGCTTGCTCCGTGGGTTTGGGGTGTGACAGCGTGGTGCCAGTTACAGCCACGGGCCGTTACCAGAGAAACCACTCCAACGACTTCGGGCGTGCATGGGCCCTTTATCCTGCCAGGTCCGATCTTCTTCGTTGTATCGCCGATATTTGATGGCAGCTGACCAACCTGGAATATTCGGGGCGCAGCGAACTGCTGCAGATTGAGGGAACTGATCAGATGAGAACTGGAGGAACGATTACGAAAAAACGTCCAGGTCGATCCGTGCACAAGGCGCTGGCATCGCCATTGGAATCGCGAACGGCACGGCTGCCGGCGTGGCCACAGATAACTTGGCGATCTGGTTGGCGCTTGGCATGTCGTTAGGATCGTATTTGGTTCCGTTGGCATTTGCAAAGGACCTGGATCGGAAAAGGGCGACGAATAGCTTGCTGCCCGGTACCTGTCCATTGCGCGGCTCGTTATTGATATCCATGGACGCACTCCGATAACGAAAAACGCCGATTGACAAAACGTTGGATCGAATCCGGCAATTCGGTGCGCAGGGTCCTTTAATCAATCGTAATTCCGGCTTGTCCAACGATTCGCTCAACTTGTACGTCATGTGCCTCGATGAAACTGCCTGACGCTCATTCCGACGGACGAACATTGCCCCACGAACTCATCAATCCCCCGACGTTGCGCGATGAACTGAGCGTAACATGTGAATCCGAGAACCAGCCGTTTCAGACCCTGAAAGATGAACCATGGAATCCGAGAACAATCCTTATCAGACCCCAAACAATGAACAACAATTCACTGGTTTAACGGGGATTTTTCGCGAAAAAGCTACGAAAGTTTTCAATTACTCATACTTCACCAGTCTAGCGGTTGCCATCACCGTGGTCCCGATTTGGCTGTTCGTGCTTTTCAGCTCCACACCTCCCGGCCAAAGAAGAACCAGTCCGCCTGATGTACTGGAGATGGTATTTATCCTGTTAACCACGCTACCCAGTTTCTTCTCTTGCCTGGCGTTTAGCATTGTTTATTGCTTCATCGTTCGAATGCATACCGAACTCAAGATTTGGCCTGCGGTGCTATTCGGCGCAATTTCGGGATTTGCTTTTAATGCCATGACAGCGATTGCTGCGATCGAGCGCTTCTTTGATTGGTAAACACCTGTATCGTTGGTGTTTACATGCCGTGTTTAAAATGTAGCCGTTAGGTTTTTGAATTCACTGAAAACCAGCCAGATATTCTTCCGTAATTCCACGGGCCGTTCGCTCGGCACCAAAAACGGCTCACAGCAACTCGATCAACCTGGGTCGCGGTAGTGCGCCGGTTTCCCATTGGACAATCAACACCCGCAATTCGGATATCTTCGACTTTATCCACATCAGGAACGCGGTAAAGTGTGACTGGTCGCTGGTAGCGTTCTGCAGTCGTGATTGACCCGTCTGTTGATCACCGCTCATTTCGATTGCATACCAATCCGATGCACTAACGCTGGATCACATTACTATTTGACAACGATTTTTCCACGAATTAAACTTTCCACTTGATTGAGATTTTACCCGATATCCCGTTATCTCGGTGATTTTGGTCGGTAACCGCTCAGCCTGATGTAATGTGATTGCACCTTGAAATTCAGTCTCGGAACATTTCTAACTCAGTGCATTCTCGCTGCTGTCGCGTTTGGAGTCGTTTTTGGTCATGGCCATTCCCTGGGTTCTTACATCATCGTTTCCGCTTTATATTCAGCTGTCTTTGCATTAACCCATGCTCAAAAAGGATGTATGCTCAAAGGCGTACTTGGTGCGGTTTTTGGTTTTACAATCGCTTTGGTGTTCGGCATCGTAAGCGACGTTTGTCGTTGTCTGGTGGACGAGACCAATCCTATACTTTTCGATGGTGACGGGATTCTGCACGGACTTTTCTATGCGCCTATGATTGCCTTCTTTTATTTATTAATCCCTGTGACAATAATGGGCAGTTTGATTGGGTGCTTTTGTTTTTTCATCCGCACCAAAATTGTTCTGAATCCCAATTCAACGGATTGATAACTGCGTTCATCAGGCTTGATTGAAAATCCGAGTGTTGGGCGAGGACGCCAATTGCTGGACATCAATGCGATAAATCGAAGTCGCGGAACGGGGCAACTTGGAAATGGACAATCAACTACTGTGACCAGGCTATCGCGACGTTATCCGAACTGACATCCCCTACCTCTATCGTTGCTCGCTGCGTAAGCGATCACAAAAGTCAACATGAAGACCACCAAAAATCACGACGAGCGTATTGCGAAAATGACGTTCGCCTCTGTTTATCCCCACTATGTTTCGAAAGTCGAAAAGAAAGATCGAACCGTAGAAGAACTACATCAAGTCATTTCATGGCTGACTGGCTTCAAAACGAAAGACATGCAGCGGCTGATCAAGAATGGTGCGACGTTTGAACAGTTCTTTGCTGAGGCCACGATTAACCCGAATGCGAGCCTGATCACCGGTACAATTTGTGGCTATCGAGTGGAAGAAATTGAGACACCATTGACCCAACAGGTCAGGTACTTGGATAAATTGGTGGATGAGCTCGCGAAAGGACGCAAGATGGAAAAGATCCTGCGGACTCCCTAGTTCGGAAAACTATGGTCAACCATGCGAGTCACCGGAACCCCGAGGCCGGGTGTTTTGAACTGGACAATCACTCGTCGCGGCCTGGTGACGCCGGATGTTATCCAGCTGAATTGCGGATTCCGCGGTCTCCCCGGACATCTGTTTCCTTCACCCGACGATCTGAACCAACCACAAGACGCGCTCGTAAATCGTGGAGGATTGGTTGCTCCTTCTCGATTCCAGGATGGGCACAATGTTTCGATTCTCTTTAAAACAATTGTTTGCCCTGGCCTTGGTTATCTTGCTCCTGATTGCGTGGTGGCGTGCATTCGAAATACCTTGGGCGCCCGGATTCGGATCAATCCACATGCCCCACCGCGTGATTCAGGCCGAGGTAATCGACGAGTTTCCAGACCGGGATTTGAAAATTCACAATATCACTTACATGTCTAGATCGCGGTTGAAAGACGGCATTCTCAATATCACCCAAGCGTTTCGCCCGATGTTGACAGGCTTGTTTTGTAAGGCGATTACCGACTGGGTGCGCCGTAGGGCATACAAGGCAAAACGATTGCCAAATGAACGACTTGTTTCAAGGTAATACAATCGACAGGCATTCTGGACCTCACCTTTCCAAACCCGTAAACTAAGGAACCTCGTCAACCTGATCGCCCATTAACATTCCGATTGATCGACGCGGCGAGTCCAAATGAAATTGGAGTTATAATGACCGTCGCTGCTCGGTCATCTCAATCGCTATTCGCCTGAAAAAGGCTACCGATCTTCCTTTCACTACAGGCGCCACAATGTCACGATATGTTGACGGATTTATCATTCCGGTTCCTAAACACCGAGTTGCGGAGTACCAAGCGATCGCCGAATCTGCCTCAAAGATTTGGAAGGACAATGGGGCGATTGAGTACTGCGAATGCGTTGGCGACGATCTGAACGGTGAAGGCGTGCGTTCTTTTACCGAAATGGCAAATGCGGCTGAGGACGAAACAGTGATTTTCGCATGGGCCGTCTTTGAATCACGCGAATCTCGGGATACAGCGAACGAAAAAATCATGTCTGATCCGCGTATTGCCTGTCTTATGGATCAAGTCAATCCAATATTCGACTTCAAGCGCATGGCGCATGGCGGTTTCAAGGTGATCGTCGGGTGATTTCCGACTAAAAATTTAAAGCTGTGGATAACAAGGCGGTCAACCCGCGCGTGGAATCGGAGGGATTTACAAGTCGAACGTTTCTGGCCGCCGGGTTACCTTGGTCATTATCCGGCTCCAACAAAATCTCTCAAGTCACCCATGCAATTAACTAAATGAACATACTCAAAGGTAACGGCGCTATCCTAGCCGGCTTTATGGTCATCGTGGTTCTTTCCGGTGTCATCGACACGATCTTGAAAGGCGCCGGGTTGATCCAACAGATCGGTAGGCTTTCACCACTTGGATGTTCATGGCTTCAATTGCGTAGCGAGCCGTGGTTTCGATACTCGGTAGAGTCGCGGTCGGGCGACTGGCTGCACGAAAGCCAATCAACTACGATTCGTGTTTGGCATTGATTGGAACAGTGGTCGGTATTGCGGGCGTGTTTGCAGATTCGAATCTCCCGGGGTATCTCCGAGGGTATGCAAGCACACTTGCCGCTCTCACATTTCTGTCAATTTGGGTTGACGGCCAGATGGCGACTTCGAGGACAACTCTTGAGAATGACATCAAGTGTAACAGTATGCGCAATCCTGGACTGCACTTTGCGGGATGACAAATCGGTTAACCGAAGCCGCCGTTCACGTGCTTGGTTGAATTCCTCGTTGTTCGCGGAGGCTCGGTTACCGCCATCGATATCACGCGCGACTTAGAAAGACACCTGCCGAAAGCCCATTGGGAAACATGCAGGTTGTTTCGAGTTGCTTCCAATTTCATGGTTACGTTCATCATTTCAGGCGAACGTGACGCGCAAAAAGTTGAGACTGAAGAACGAGCCATGATGGAACGCTTCGATAGTTCAGTCCCATCGCATTGAAAATGGAACCAGTAATTAAAACTGGTCAAATGGAGTTGGTTAACCATCAAAACATAAAGCTGGCCAAGCTAGACGAACAATACCTATATATGATCGACGAGATCCAAAGTCTTCAAAGGCCATCACCCCTCTCAGAAGCTGACCGATCACTCGACAGGCCCGGTGGTTTCCCGAAATAGCTTCGCTCAAAATCGAGTTGTCCAGAACCTGATCCGCAACCAGATTCATTAAGCGTGCGTTCTCACGTTCATGCTACTTCAGACGCCTGGCGTGATCGGTTCGCATCCCACGGCATGCTGGTCGCCACTTTTAATATGTCTGCTCCGATATCTCCAGCTTTCGGAAGACTTGGCTCATCGCTTGACCTTTCGCCGCTGCTCTCGACTCGAACTTATGATCTTTCGATTTACATCCGGTATCCTGCCCTAACAAATCAGCTCGATATTTCGCAGTGGACCTGCACTCCGAAAGTACACGCCCATGTCGGGCGCACTGATGCACGCATCGCCGGGATTGCGATTGTTTTCCAATGTTGACATTTCTGGTTCCGGCTCGGTGAACTCAACCATGATGCGTGTTAACCAAAGGGATTCGCGATGGACTGCTTGAGTATGATGTTTGGAGGTGGCGTAGGGCATGGTTGGCTCGATGCTGCTCTGCTATTCGGACTTTCTTGGGCAGCTTTGGCCGATCCGGATCGAATACGGAGTGTGACCAAGTTCCGAATTGCCACGATATTACTCGGATTTTCGATTGTGATACCAGCCATGATTCAACTCGTGCTGTTCAGCAGCCAGACGACTGTTTCTGGAATGGGTCCGACGGCCGGTCCTTGCGCAGCCGTATTTGCGATCGCAATCTCGCCAGTTTTGAAAATGTTGGCTGTGATTTTCGGTGTGGACTTGGTTACGCGCCACCCGCAATGCCAAGCAGGATAACAAACAGATGACTTAATGTTCCGATTGGTTCGTGATTTGGAAAAGGACAAACAATCACCGACACTCGGTTTTTCCGGCGGTTATTTCATCATAATCCATTGCCGAAACTCCGGATTCAATCGTTCTCTGACGGTGCAATCCGAGGGATTGCTCATGAAACACCTGGGGCATCTCAACCGTAGTTCGGTTTGAATCCTAGTTTTCCTGTTTGCGTGCCGTACGTGTTGGCCCCGCCAATGAACACTGACGACCGCTGACGCCTGTCCCCAATTCAGCGACTATCTGTGTGGATGTGCGGTTCTCTAGTGGCAGTGACTTTTACTAAGAATGTACGCTGACCGGTCAAAGCGGTTCCTGGAGAGCGTCTTGATTTAAAAGCTGGCCGTGAGACAATTGTCGGCGAACGGAGAGACGTGCGCTTTGACGCTTCCGCTTCCCAACCCGGCTGAATTCCGACGCGGTTGGAATTACATTCCGATGCACGCGAAGCCGCCGCCGACGTGATTTGAAGTTTGGATCATTCACGCTGGCTCGGTGATCGTTGCCGTTATCCGCCATAGGAACAGCCGTTTGGAATCGCCAACTACGAAGCTAATCGCAGAACCGTCTTTGCCGAAATCCCATTCATCTCACGGTTCTTCACTACGGCTATGGATGGGTACTTCCCTGGTAATCATCATTGCGGCAACCTGCCTCCGGCTGGGGCTCAACCTGCGTCATTCCCTGGCACCCGGCATGGACGCTGCCTATTATCCATTGCAGACGCGTTGGCTGATTGAACATGGTGAGTTAATGAGTAACGCACCACCACTGATCTTCTGGCTCAATACTTTGCTCACGAAGATTATTCAATATTCGACAGGCATGCAACTGGACGATGCGTGCATGTTGTCGGCGCGGCTGGTCGATGGCCTGCTTCACCCTTGGGCGGCCTTGCCAATCATGATGCTTGGGTACCGATGGTCGCGCGGAAGACGCGATGCACTAATTGGTTGCAGTACGGCTGCGGTTTTGGCGGTGATGTCTCCCCCCGTCATGCGAATGGCCTCTGATTTTCAAAAGAATTCTGTCGGTCTTGTCTGGATGGCTTTTGCGATGTGGGCGGTCTGCGAAGCCTTGGCCAAAAGGAACAGCGTTCTCCGATGGGCAATCGTGGCGGTGCTTTTCTTGCTTGCCGCGTTGACTCACATCGGTGCGTTTGGCGTGACATTTGTCATGCTTGGAGGCTCGCTGATCGGATATAGCCTATTAACCGAATCGGTGCGTCCAACTCCAAAACAAGTTGGCCTACTCGTGGTAATCATGGTGAGCGGATCGATCATGATGTTGCTGGTTTACTGGATCACACCTGAGTGGTCGCGTCGCCTGCTTGATCTACCTGCGAGGGCATTGACGCTGATTGACGACCGTGTTTCGCCGGTCTCCGCTGGGTTATCGTTGGCAGTTTATTCCGGTCTAGCAGTATTTCTTCGTTGGATCTGGATGAATCGACTTCGCCTGGACTCGTTTGATGCAGCTGTTGCAATCGGTTGCGTCGCAGGTTTGGCCGTGTTAATGATTCCAATGTTGGAGAGGACGTGGGCGATGCGATTTCAGTTGATGACACCCATTCCTGGCACCATATTACTGGCTTTTTATATGTCGCGACTTGCCGTGACTCAAACAGCGCGATGGCAGCCCAAGTGGCTGGCAGTATCGGCATTTCTGCTAGTCCTGGTAGCACCGTTTTTCATGCAAGGTCCCGTCATTACGCGGGCTGCGGCCGACGAATTGACTGGTTTAAGAGATCAAATCGACAAGCCCGCTGAAACTCTGGTTGTTGCGCCGCACGGAGTTGAATTCTGGGCGGGCATGATGATGCATACACAAGCTAGGTCAGGTTCAGTCCCAGCGCAGCGCGGCTCGTACGACAGGGTGCTGATAGTAATGCCAAAACGGGATTTCGGCGAACGCCACAGACGACCAACGAGGAATGAAGGGCCTGGACCACGTCCAAGAAGCAGCAGTCCCAATGCCCCGCCGGGCGGGGAGAATGAGGTGACGGTACCCCCAAATGCCCAGCTGATTCATAGCGGAGAGTACTTCAATGTATTTGAGGTCATATAAGTATTGACATTTCGTCACAGCAATTAAGCAGGGCCACAGCAGATTCCAATGTGATGAACCTAAGTTTCCTTGAGGTCGCGTTTTTAGGAGGAAAACCACGATTCGGCACTCGGTAATCCCGTTGGAATTCCAGTGCACCAATCCGTTTTCCTTCCGGCAATATGTCGCAACG